>JBEKPG010000006.1:0-77455 GCA_049520955.1 Bathyarchaeia archaeon
AGGAGGTTCAATCCTTGCACTTGTCATAATGAACCTAACTTCACCGTTGCTTGACAACGTGGGATTACGCAAACCTACTTTGGAGAAGAAAACACCTAAACTTCCAAAAGCCAAACAATTTGGAACCACAAAAACACTAGCGTGCATCAGATGTGGCGAATGCATGGTTGTGTGCTGCCATAATTTGAGCCCGATAAAGATCAAAGAGGCATTTGACAAAAACAACATGAAGAGACTTAAGCAACTTCAAGCAGACCTTTGCGACGGCTGTGGACACTGCAGTTACGTCTGTCCAGCACGAATTGACTTACAAGGCTCTATACTTCGAGCAAAGGCGTCAATACGCCAAACACAATAACAGTAGCTATGCTAACGTCTATTAAGCCTTTTTTCCAATAACTGCACGATCAACTTTAGATAAGGAAAAAAATAATTTGAAAACATGCCCCTAAATTTTGAGGTATAATAGATTTCTTGTTTTCGAGCACGCTAAAAATTCGCTGGGATTAACAATTAATTTGGGAGTAGGCATAATGTGAAGTTTTTTGCTTTAAGTAAAAACTGATTGATTGGTCTCAGTATATCTTTTTGCTGATTTAGGCTCTGATATATTTCAGTTATCGAAATACGCCTTAAGAACACAAGAACGTGAAGTTTCAGGTAAGGTTGCGAAGACTTTAGGAGGTAAGATTTTGATTCGGTAGACCGAATATTTTACCTTGTTTTTGGCGGTTGCCCTAAACGTAAGGTTTGTAGTCTTTATCAAACTGAAAGCCAAACCTGCATGTTTGGTCCTATCGGTATTGCGGGAGATACCGTTCCTTAGTTAAACAAAAAAGTAAAGTGTGAAGACGGCTTCAGTTTTGTCTGTATTGTTTTGAGAACATTATGCTTTTTAGAAAAACCAAATAGCTGATAGGTTTGGCTGCGTTGGGCTATTGAGTCTGGTTGCGTATATGAAGGCAGTCGCTATCACTACAACGATTATAATTATAAGAAGAATGATTGCTTGCAGTTTACTGATCGCTCTGCAAGAAGGCCTTAATTTATGCATTAGGTCTTATATCCTTATGTCTACTTTTAACATTTTCCTTTTGCCCTCAAAAACTGGCACCCGCGCTGAGTTTGTTGCGAAAATGGTTTTAAATGGCATTTATTTGCTTTTTAGGGTTTGAGGTAATTCTGACCCCCAGATTTTGGATATTGCGGAGCAGCACTTGGCATGAACTGAGTGAACTGAGCTTGAGCTTTTAACTCTACAACAAACTAAAGTGCGCAAGAAATTCTTTAACAATAATATTTTTCCCCAGCTAACTGCACCTTCCGGTTTATTAAACTGCCAACGGAAGAATTTCAACTCATACTCTGCTTTCTTGCTTTTCTCGCTTCTTTCAACTTCTCACGAGGCTTACGTGACCTTAACACCAGTATGGTCCCGGCTACTGCAGCAAGGACTATTACAACAATTATTGCGTAAATAGCCGCTGGGCTCGAGGATTTATTTGAATTTGAATTAACCGCTTTTTGTGTTGGTGACGGAGAACTTGTAACGCCTGGAGACTGGGAGCTTGAAGGACCGGGAGACGGGGTAATAAGAGGTGCTGTTCCTTGGAGGATTGGTCCGTCAGCCTGGATTAGAAGTGTGTAGTTTGTAATTTTTTCATCTGTGACTATTCCTGTCTGATTTATGTCAAATGCTCCGAGCTTAAAGGATTCTTTTGCTGAAGGGCTTAGATTAGCATAGGTGTCGGAGTATCCTACTGCGATTACGCATCCTGTGGAGTTGTAGAAGGTTCCTAATACTGTGATGTTCTGGGCGGTTTGACTGCCCGTGTTTTCTACGTTGCCAGTAACCCAATAAACACCCGTGTCACTTGAGGTACTTCCAATGTACGAGTTACTATTTGCGACTGCTAAATCTGGATATTGATAACTAGTTGTTGCGTTCGCCTGAACAACTGATAGGATAACGCTTGAAACATCCACCGTTCCCCAAGTTCCGTCGGGGGAGTTGCTTGGCTGAGGGAAATACATGTAAAAGGGTGCTATCTGTTGTGGGTTTAGGTATGGCAGCGACATTTGCTCTACTCCAATTTCCGTGTAAGAATCTGCTTGAACCACGCCGTTTGAGTCGATTATTTGACCTGCCAAAACCACTTGGGCAACTGTGTTAGGACCCACATTCTGGACCTCACCAACTACATCAAGGGAATCCGTTGAGTCAACATAATAGCTATAGCTTAAAACCTTGATATTTTGCGTTTGACCAGTTTGGCTAAACGCGCAAGGAACTAAAGTTAATCCTAACGACAACAGAGTCAACGCCGCAAAGAAATAAACTGAACCTCTCCTCAACTTACCCCTCCCTGCACAAATCCCAGTAGTATAATTGTGTACTATAAAACAGTTTTTCAAAATTAGACCTGAATACCAAATATGGCTTTTTTCCAAGATTTTCTAAACAATTTTTCCATGATATTGCGCGTTATTAAACCAAGGTTCGATCGTCCAAGATGAGAAAACTAGAAATGGTCCTGGAAGCCTTAACATATTCGTTGCTCTAGCGAGAAGACAGAAAGTTGCTTCACCGTCATTAATTGGTAATTACCATTTTTAGCTGATCTTTTAGAAGCTGGTACAGCTTTGCATATTTGAGAAAACCCGAAAACGCAAAGAAACTAGGAGAAACTGTATAGCTAAAAAATTGCCTCAAACCGTGAAAAGCATATAAAACTATTTAAATCAAATTTTTCAACAAGCTAGCTCGTTCATCTAATTAAATTAAAAAAAGGAAAGGGGGATTGTTTTATTGTTTTGGTTTTATGGCTTTCTTCTTAGCAGGAGTAAGCCTACTATAGCGATTGCGATGATTATGGCTATTATTGCAACAGCGATTCCAATAGTTAGGCCTGACATTGTTGCTACGTTAGATACTGGTGATGGGGTTGGTGTTGTTTGTGTTGTTGCTGGTTTGGCGCCTGCGTATATGGAAGTTTCGGATGAAGATCCATAGTATGAGTTAGAACCTGCAAAGGTTGCGATGATTGTGTAATTGCCTGAGAGGGTAGGTGCCCATGTGGCAGTGAACATGCCGCTGGAGTCACTGGTGGTTTGGCCGAGTGTAACAGTGTTGCCGTTTGGATCAATAGCAGTTAAAGTAACTGGAACTCCGGTCGTGCCAAATGGCTCTGCCTTCTGCATGTAAACATATTCCATCCATGCGCTTTCGCTTGCGTCAGATACTGCGGGAACGCCGTTTGGAAAGTCATATTTTGGCGCTGTTTCCTGTGTGCCAGGCGAAACGTCCATCACTGTACCTCTTATTACTAGAGGTGTGCCTACGGTTTGTTCGGTATCAGGAGCGGTAACAGTTAATCGAGTAGGTCCTTGTCCGATAGCGTAGAGTTGCCCGTCATAGTTGTTCCAGTATGTCAGAACTCCGTCTCCAACGTTCATGGAAAACGGAAAGACCCAACTAGCCATGTCCCATATAAGATCTCCAGTCGTTGCGTTTAAGCATTTAACGTCGTTGCCAGCTTCAAGCGGTGTCTCTGCAGAGTGCTCGTGTGTTCCTGCGAAAAGCATACCGTCGGCGATCATGTCAATCATTCCGGGGCTAGACTTTATGTTTCCAGCCGATCCTGGTGGGATGACTGCGTACCTCCAAATTAGCGCTCCGGTTGCGAGGTTGTAGGCGGAGATTGATCCACTGTAGCCTCCTGTGAAGAGTGTGTTGTAAGCGATCTCGGTTTGCGTCAAAGATATCAAGCTAGCTAGACTGAAGTATGCGTACGGGGTAACAGTTTGAGTTTGGGCATCTAATGTCGCAATCAGATTCCCGGTCCTCATGTTGTAGATTTGGAATGCAGCAGTCGGACACAGAACAGTGACGAAGACTCCGTCGGTGCCTACGTCTGCATCGCAACGTTCGATCAAGATGTTCTGAGCGTCACTTGTCTCTGTAGAGATGGTCTTTATGTATATTAGTTGGCCTCGGTTTGCTGGAGCCAGACTTATGGCCCAAATTGTAACATTGAGTTGATAGGAGTATGATGGTGCGCTTGTGCCGGTTGGCCAACCGGTTGAGGAGTTCCAGCCCCAGAGTATGTTATTTGTTAACGAAGCTGCGGCGATGGTTGGCGTATTGGTAAACTCGATGGGAGATGTTATGTTCCAGTCGTAGCACGGAGCACTGTTACCTGCCAATCCTGAACTTGCAGGCGGGCCAGCAGTTAGACCGAATGGACCGAGTGTGACTACTGCGGGTGCCCATGCTGTGCCGTTCCAGTAGGTGTTTGGTGGGGCGGGTGATAATGGTACGTTTCCTTCTAACGTCAGTGTATTAGGTGTTGCTTGCTGTGGGATTACATCGGATGAGTTCCACTGTGCCAAGTAGTAGTTTGGATTTGCTGCAGTTCCGAGGTTGGTAAAGATGTAGCGTACGTTTTCTCCGTTTGGACCCTGGATCTCTTGAATGGTGGCGCTAGCGCCTGTTGCAGAACCTGGAACGTTAGCGATGTGAAGTTCAGCATAGCCGTACTGTGGTTGATATCCGACAAGATAGTTACTGCTGAATAGCCAGCCTGGGTTTACAATTCCGTGTTCATTGTCAGTGTCTGAATTTTGTAAGTAGCCGAACGATGGCGTGTTTGCTGCATTTCCTGTTGCTGCTGTAGCGTTAACCTGGTATAGTAACTGGCCTGTTTTCAGATCCACTGCATCCCATAACTCGTTTGCGCCAGAATAATAGCTGTTTGGTTCAAAGTACAGGATACCCCAGAGGATGATCTGTTTACCATCAAATCTAGGCTGGTATTGAGATCCTGCGTTGTAAGCGTTACCTGGTCTGCCTACGTTACTTCCGCTAGCGATTCCGTTCTCCTCGGTTGGCATTGTCCACAATATGTGTCCGCTGGTGGGAGCTGTGCCGTCAGGTTGCACTCTGTTTTCATAGCCTCCATTATTCCAGTCATGTTCGTCGTTTAGCCAGTTTGATCCGACCGTGTACCACCCTGTGTTCTCTCCTTCTATTGGACGGGTCCAGTATGCAGTTGGTAATGGGGTATAGTAGGGCGGGTTTAAGCCAGTTAGCGATACTGGTTGTTGCTGCACGTTAAGTGTGTATGTGCCGGTGCTTTGCAATAAAGTAACGCCGTAGTAATCGATTCCGTTATTGATTCCGTTAACTCCAGTTGGTGTATTTGTCGAATTCCACAGGAATTGTTGCTGCAGATACGTATCCGTAAGCGTCCAGTTGCCAGTTTCATCAGGGATTAAGGTAGTGTATGTTGAGCCAGTTGCATCAGAGACGAAGCACAGTACTCCGTTAATAGTTTGGACACTGTTTACGGCCCAAGACGAGTATGAAGGAGCTGCTCCCGATGTAGGAAGAGTAATTTTTGTGCCATCAGGCTTTGTGATTTGTAGGGTATAATAAGATCTAATTGTATTAGTTTCTGACGCACCTGGTGGGACCTGCGGATTGAACATCACAATGTTACAGGCTTGACCAACACCAATAGGAGTGGGCGCGGCAAGCAAAAAGCAGCGTGTAGGTATATGGTCATTGAATTCGTTCCATAACTGCAACCTAGTCGCAGAGGCGTTTGCGTCCATACCAGTCCAGTACATGCCTTGCTGAATTGCTGTGTAAGTTGGAACATCATAATAATCATGAGTGCCAGGAATTGGATATGTACCTATTGAACTAACAGTTGCTATCATCGATATGCTCATAGATGTTGCTAGAATTAAAGCAATAATAATAGCTATAGACTTATTTCTTAACATTTTCATTTTTCTTTTCCTTCAATTTTATTTTTGTTGAGCAAGAAAGTAAATACTCTCACCCAACAGAGTCCTAGTTGTCATCACTTTGCTTATAAAACTTTGTAAAATATAAAATGTGGTAATTTTTATTCTGACCATAAATATAATGGTTTACCTAAATTAAACCCAAATGAAAAAGTAACAATCAAATCTTAGTCCTTACAGTTCAGAACATTGCGGAAATATTTCGCCTTTTTTCTTCTTCCGCTGAAAAATCATGTTTCTTAGCGACATTTGTTACCGTTGCTTGATTTCAGCTTCCACTTTGCGGATTGATTAGTTATCAATCCTTAATTTCAATCTCTAAACAAGCTAGAAAGACTGCCAAATCGTGAAAAAAGTATTTTTTGCTTTTTTGTTGATTCAACAATAACATCTTTCCGAGTTCCTTTTCTTGAGTTGCTCGCCGTAATCAGGATTGAGGAGGCGGAGGCGGCGGAGGCAAATTGCGGCGTTTTCTCAGAAAAACTAAAACCGTAACGGCAACCACCACAATCACCACTGCGCCTATAACACCGTAAATTAACCATAACGAACCCAAAGATGACGAAGAAAGTAAAGACGACGGAGAGGATAGCGAATTGCTCTGAAGAGTTGATGTCTGAACCAGAAGGGAGTAGTTAGAAATTTGAGCTACTAGATTTGGTGTCGCATCGTATTCACTCAACGTGAAGGTTGTGGAGTTGTTTGCTGTCAAAGTACTGGTTACATTATTGAACCCTACAGCAACGACAGTACCAGCGTTGTTATAGTAAGTCGCAACCACTACGATGTCCTTCGCCGTTTGATTACCATTGTTGTTTACTGCGCCCAAAACTATGTAGGCACCCTCAACAACACCGCTGAAAGCAGGATTCAGGGATAGACCCTCATACATCTGATCATTGGTCTCAGGGGCGATAGAAACTGTAAAGTCGACATAGCTAACGCTTGAGTAGGTCGAGTTAGCGCCACTGCCAGGGTTGCCAAAGTCAATATAGAAGGGCGCTTTTTGCAGTGGGAGAAGATAATTTGCGAATATCTTAGTGGAGCCAGACACTATTTCTGTCCCGTCAGAAGCATAAACCGCCGCGTTCAAAGACACTGACGATAAAACGAAGTTAGCTGTGTTCTGCACTTCACCCACCACAATAAAATCGTTATTTGACGAACTAGCATACCAGCTGTAACTCAAAACTTTGACGTTATCCGTTTGACCTAACACATTCGGAATTATAACTAAGCTTGAAAAAAAAATTGTGCAAGCCACTGCAACTGCCATTGCCAACTGCAACTTACGCATATGTTAAAGCACCATTTAGTCCTTTAGCGCTAAAGAACTATAAGATTTTTACTATCGAGCGCTGGAAATAATAAAAATATTACTCATAACATAAGCCTGAAAAATCCTGTTCAATAAAATCAGCACTCTTACTGACCCGTCATAAAAAATCTCCGCTAATGCTTTTAGGTCTAAACTTAAGCCTTGCCTGAAACATTACGGAATAGCACAACAGCAACCTCGTCATTCACATCAATGAACTGCTCATTTTCAGGGATCTCAACAAATCCGTCAGCTTTAGCCAAAGTTGTAATTGCTCCAGAAGCACCTGCTTCCACAGGTTCAGCAATCAACCGGCAGTCTTTATCAAATTCTAACTTGACCATGACAAATGTTCTTCTGCCTTTGGCACTAAACATTCGTGAGCCAGCAACAGCTCTAACCATTTTCATTCCAGCTACGGGTCTGCCGGCTAACCGCTGAATCAATGGTCTAGCAAGCAAATAGAAAATCAGCAAAGCAGATGTAGGATGACCAGGCAAAGAAAAAACAGGTTTATTTCCCACAAACCCAACAGTTGTGGGTTTTCCCGGCTTAACTGCAATTCCATAAACAACTATTCCCGGTTTACCAAGCGAATCCACTATTTGGGGAGTATAGTCTCTTGGACCTACAGAGACACCGCCAGAAGTAATCACCATATCCGCTGAATCTAAAGCAGTTTGCAAAGCCTTAGATAAAGCTGCCCTGTCATCTGGAACAACGCCGAAGTAAACTGGTTTTGCACCACTTTCAATTACAGCCGTGCTTAGGCTGTATGCGTTGATGTCATAGATTTTGCCCGCTGGCAAAACCTTCCCGGGCTCAGTTACTTCACCACCGGTAGACAAAACTGCAACCATGGGTATTTTGGAAACTTTAACTGCTGTTAACCCCAAGGCTGCTAAAACACCAATCTCCGATGACCCCAAAACCTGACCTTTTTTGAGCACCACTTCGCCGCTCTTTATGTCTGAGCCTCTCTTCATAACATTCTCGTTAACAGTGACAGCGCCGAAAACATGCAACTCAACATCCTCTCTTTCCGTGTCCTCAATCATGACGGCTGCATTTGCACCTTCGGGAATGGGGGCGCCAGTAACAATCTCAACAGCTTCACCCTTCGACAAGACCAAATTCGGCTGCTCACCAACATTCACGATACCACAAACTTTCAAGTTAACAGGTTGATTTTCTTCCGCGCCAAAAGTGTCCTCGGCTCTAACAGCGTAACCGTCAACGGTTGAACGATTAAACGGTGGAATGTCAAGTGTTGAAATTACGTCTTCACTTAGAACACGATTGTAAGCCTCAAGCAGAACCGCTTCTTCTTCACCTAAAACTGCAGGCTTAAACTGGTCTTCAATCACTTTTCGCGCCTCATCAAACGTCATGAGCTTCCTAAACAATTAATCCTCAACCTCCAAACGTCCAAACATATGAACCATTACTGTTTCACCTTCACTTACGCCTTCACGATTCTCTGGCACGATAACAAAACCGTTGCTCTGCGTCATGGTTGATATTGATCCTGAACCTTTCGCACTAACTGGCTCAGCATGAAACTCACCACTCTTCAATGCCACGCGAACTCTAACATATGTTTTTCTTCCAAGCACACTAGCAACCCTTCTTGCCAAAGTAGCCTTCAACATTGGCCTCGGTTCTGTTTTGCTCATTCCAAGCAACCTGCAAACCATTGGTCTACCGAACACTTCAAAACCAATGATTGCAGCTACGGGGTTCCCTGATAAAATCAAAACGGGCTTGCCCTCCAACATAGCGAGGGCCGTCGGCATTGCTGGTCTAAGTGCAACTCCGTGAACAATTAAGCCGGGCTTTCCAAGCTTGTTAACTGCGTCAGGCACCAAGTCTAAACCGCCAACGCTTGTCCCGCCGGTGGTGATTACTGCATCCGAAGTCTTGAAGGCTTTTTGGATTTTATCAGCAATTTCATCGACGTTGTCCTTGGCTATGCCGCAATCTGTTGTTTCGGCGCCTAGTTCTCTGCACATGGCTGAAAGCATGATTTTGTTTGAATCATAAATCAGACTTCCAGAAAGCTGTGTGCCCACTTCGGTAAGTTCATTTCCTGTGGCTAAAATTGCAATTTTTGGTTTCTCAGCCACTTTAAGTTGACTGTAACCTAATGCAGCGACCAATCCTATGTGGTAAGGGTTCAACCGTGTGCCAGCCTTAGCGACAACTAAGCCTTTCTTAAGGTCCTCACCTATCTTTGCAACATTAACTCCAGGAGCAAGCTGGCTCCAAACCTCAAGTGTCCTCTCATGTTTCTTGGTGTCCTCAAGCATAACTACAGCATCTGCACCTTTTGGGACAGGGTTTCCAGTCCAAATCTGCTTGGTCTGCCTGTCGGTTATTTCTTGGTTTTCGGTTAATTGGAAGGTTGCTGGTTTAGATTGCGAAGCACCAATTGTATCAGCGGATTTTACAGCGTACCCATCCATGGCTGACTTATCAAAACGAGGCAAATCTTCTTGAGCAACTATGTCTTGGGCTAAAATACGATCAAGCGCATCTTGCAAAAACACCACGACAGCTTCAGGTGCACCGATTTGCAGTGCAGAAAGCCACCTTTGGAGTGCTTGGTCAGCTAATGTTAATTTTTGGAATCCTTTCAGTTTCACCAAAATGCTCCCCAATACTGCACTAGCGACTATTCTAAAAAAACATATCGAAACAAAACAGTAAAAACAATCAGAAACAAACTGTTGACTTTAGCGCGCTCAAAATTCTTTAGCCCTCAAATGGTGAACTCATGATTACGATCTAGTTTCATACACTGTTACTGAATCGGACTTTATTTGCATTACTAAATCATGCCCTTCCACTATTTTCCTTAATCCACTCATGCTTTCCTTCGAAAGATTCGCCTTAATATTAATGTGATATCCCTTGTATAATGGATAATTAGCTCTCTGCGGTATCAATGTGATTGTGGCTCCATCTAAACCTGGGCAACTGTCCACAATTTCCCTCAGCAAAATAGCAATTTCAGCAAATTTCATAATTCTCACTGTTTATATGATTATTATTTCATAAAAATCTTTAGTATGATTTGTTTTCTAATTCAAGGCTTGGGTTTTCTCAATGGGGAAACGGAGCTTTTTGCTGAAAAATATTGTGCAAATCGGAAGATGGGTTTCCAAGCGTGGTTGGATTGCTTGACTTCGAGCAAGAACATGCAAAAATTGCGAAAATGGAAGACGATGTTAATACAACAATTCAAAATCCTTTTGATTATTCTTAGGGTTGGAAGATTTGATATTTCGTCTAACGGAAGAATTAGGACAAAGTTCTAAGCGATAATTGATTAGTAGGCTACTTTGCCTATTTTACTTTTTCTTAAAAAGGGCAACTGCAACGATTGCCATGACAACTACAGCAGATATAATTAACGGTATATCGTAGGTTTGCATTAGTGCGGTATTATTTTTTGTTGAAGTTGGTAAAGGAGCTGGTGTAGGGGTTACTGTGGCAGTTGATGTTGGAGTTGAGGTTGGTATTGGTGTCGTTGTTGTAGTAGGGGTTGGCGTTGAAGTAGGGCGCAGTATAGTTTGTAATGTCACAGGTTGCAGTGCAACTGAGTTTAGGCTTGCAATTTGCGTTATTGCCTTAATGCTGTTCCAATTATCCGCAAACTGGATATTGTAAACTCCGTTTGAAGGAAAGTTCTGAGTAACTTCTTGTGTTCCAAAAATAAAGCTTAAGGTTCCCGCCATAACTGGTATAGTTATTGTTTGAGTTTGATAATTGAAACTCCACTCCGAAGTTGGGAAGCATGTTCGGTAGTCTTGATAAGCCTCGTTTGAAGCGTTCATTGCTAAATAGCCAGTACCCGGTACTATGACATCTAGAAATAGTGTCATAGCTCCAATCGATGAAGCATCATCACTAAACCCTGAACCAACAGTTGTATTACAATCGTCAAACTGAAATTGATTATTACTGAATAATCCGCTATTTAGTAGCCCTTGCCACATTCCATTCTGCAGCATACCTTCAAAATTGCCCTTCATAGTTGAACTAAAATCGGGGTAAAGCATTTGTAAAGCAATTATGGCACCAGTTGTTTCTTCTAATCGTTGTTGTGAATTATCTGTAGCGTGAGTAAGAACTCCAACAGAACTCCAAATTGGAGAACTAAAGTTTTCCGCCAAGAGGGTGTACTCTAGATTTTGAATTACCCTGTTGAAGTAAGTTATGTTACCTCTGTAATTTTGGTATTCTGTTATTATTTGCGCAAAGTTTCCCATTTCACACTCAATTACTCCAACCGTTGGAGCATTTGGAGTATCTTTGAGTGGACCTAAATCGGTATAGGCATAGCTGTAAAAGTCGCCTGTCCAAAGATTTTGTACGTTTAACCACATATCATCGGCAAAGTTTATTGGACTTAATGTTTGCCCGTTATAAGCAACAGTAGCATTTACTCCCGCCTCTGCAAACATTAGAAACACATTCAAAGTTTCTGCATATTCATCATAGAATCGACTGCTATAGGCTTCCGAAAAATTCAGTGCAGGGTTAATCCAGAGCATTTCTCCATGTTGACTTTGAATAGGCATTTGGAGGTAAGCATTTGCGAAATCAAGAAAAGCTTGAGTAATGTTCCATCCTGAAACTCCAAGTTCTTGAGCATATTGATAAGCATTAATTAGGTATCTGTCATAAACACAAAAACTATTGGGTATTCCAGAACTATTATCGTAAGTTATAGGTAAACTTCCACACATTGGCATATTTTCAAGAGCTGTAAAAACACTGTTATTAACAATTGTTGAAGAATATCCATTTAGTTTTGAAAGAGTAGCGATGAAAACGACATCGACGTAGTCTGATTGATTTAGCGCTTGAAGTATTGCTGTATCGTAGGATGATTGGTTGGTTACCCCAAATATTTGACCGTAAAGTACAGTCCAAGGTAAAGACCAATCTTGAATGTTGCTTACAACGTTATTTATTGTTTCAGCTAAATTCGGTTCAGATTGGGCATTGACAAAACGGAAATTAAGACAAAATAAAGTTGAGAGAAGTACGGCTAACATTAAAGTTGCAAAAACTTGCTTGCTTCTCATTTTGTTTTCCTGTTTGATATAGAAAGGGGGTTTTATAATAAAAGATTAGCTCATTTGAATAAGCTTAACAAAAAACTTAGGGTTTGATGTGTATCTATTTTTTGACTGCTTCCGCGGTCATTTTCTTAAGGAATCCTTTGATGCATTCTGGTTGACCGTAGACTACTAGTCGCCCGTCCTTTTGCTGGTTGACAGAGAGGTTACTTTCTTTGGCTATCTGCAATATTCGCTCCATTGGCAAATTGCTGACGGGTTCAACCCTTACCCATTTTTGATCTCTGGGAACGCCTATGATGAATTTATTTTCTTCTACTGGTTCTTCGCATATTTCTACGTTGGCTTCTTCTAATTGCCTTAGCCAATGATCAACGGTTTCAGGGCTCAAAATTTTTTGTGCCTCAGTAATAAGGTATGAGTCAACGGTTCCGAGGTATTCTTCAACTTTCTGTGATGCATCTCCTCTGCTGCCTTCTGCTTCCGAAATCTTAATCATAAGTTTAGCACTTCGTAAATCGTTAATAACGTTAGGTGGTATGCTGGCTCCTTTATTTCGGAGCTCTATCATCAGGTCTTCCAGGACTTTCCAAGTGGCTGTGTGGCTCATGCAATTCCCTTGTACAGTTAGAGTTAAGAAACTATAAAATATTGTCGTAGAGTAACACTTGGAAAAGAATATATCAATAAGTTTTTTCTGTATATTTGCGTAGGTAACCCATTTTTGTTAGAAGATGAAAAATCCCAAATTGAAGATGAATCCGCTATTTACATTACGGAGTTCCTATTCAGGTGAATTAGATGAAAATTGAAACAGTAAAATCTGAAGGCTTAGCCCACAACAGTTACTACCTCTCAGACGAAAGCGAAGCAGTTGTCATTGATCCACGTCGGGACTGCGAAATCTACACTCAACTCGCCGAAAAAGAATGCTCAGAAATCAAGTACATTCTTGAAACGCATAGAAACGAAGATTATGTAGTAGGCTCGCTTGAACTGCAAAACATGACCGAAGCGGAAATCGGCCACAGCAAAGCATTACCCTTCAAGTATGGAGAACACAACCTAGCCGACGGCGACGTCTTAAACGTGGGCAACAGCAAAATCAAAGTCTTGTTCACTCCGGGGCATACAGAGGAATCGCTATGCTACGTTGTCTATCCAGCCGAAAGCAGTGAGGCAGCGATGGTTTTCAGTGGCGACACTCTCTTCTCTGGCTCAGTTGGAAGAACAGATCTCTACGGCAAAACTGCTCAACCAGCGCAAGCTGAAAGGCTATTCAGCAGCCTAAACGAGAAGCTGTTGCCTATTGGCGACCACGTTCTTGTTTACCCTGCACATGGCGCCGGCAGCATCTGCGGTCACAGCATAAATAATCAGGAGCCAACCACTATTGGCTACGAGAAAAAGACTAACCCATACCTGAGTTTAAGCAAGGAAGAGTTTATTCAAAAATCGCTTAATGAAGAGATGATTATACCAAGGTACTTCCGCAAAATGGAAGAATACAACATGAAAGGGGCACCCTTGCTGAGCGAGCTGTCATATCCTGAACCTCTTACGCTTGGAGCTTTCGAAGAAGAAAGGCAACAGCAAAATATGATAGTGATGGACACGCGACTTCCTTACTCTTTTGCAGGCGCACACATTCCCAGCTCTCTAAGCATTTGGCTTGGCGGAACCAGCGTTTATCCGGGCTGGCTACTTGACACCAATCAGTACATAGTTTTTGTGCTTGAAAGGTCCAGCGACATAAACATCGTTGCACCTAGATTGCGTCGGCTAGGCTTTGATAACATGTGCGGTTACCTTTGCGGCGGCATGAACAAGTGGCAGGAATCAGGCAAACCCATAATCAGCGCCGGCGCGATATCGGTTACAGAGCTTAAAGGTAAGCTGGAAAAAAGTGAGGTTTTGCTTTTTGATGTTCGTGAACCGGGCGAATGGAAAGATGAAGGCATTGTAGAAGCTGCAAAATGCATATTTTTCGCGGAACTGACAGAAAAAGTTGGTTCTTTGCCGAAAGATAAACCTATAGCCGTGATGTGCTCGGTAGGCAACCGCGCCAGCATCGCCGTAAGCATACTTGAAAGAGCAGGCTTCAAAAACGTCAGCAACGTTCTTGGTGGGATGAACGCTTGGACAAACCTTGGTTATCCAGTAAGAAAGTAACTTTTAGGTTATCCAGACTATTGCTCAGAACTTATTCGCCGATTACTCTTCTTTCTCCATCTTGCGCATGATTGTAAATGAGGAAGACAAATCCGTCGAACTATCCTTTTTGGGCTCTAATAGCTCCTTAACAAGGTTGAATTGGCGATGATAAATATGACAGTTCTTGGAGTGGAAAATCAGTTTACCAGTTTTCAAAGAAAGATTCCCACGCTCATTTATTTCTGATACAAAAGCTTCATTGAATAATTGTAATCCTGCAACGTTTGCTGGTAGCCCAGCGTACGCATCCCAAGAACGGAAATAGCAAGTTAAATGCATTTTATTATCAAGAATTTCTGTGTCAATTAAGCTTAGGCACGGCGGTTCATGACGCTCAGCTCTTCCCTCGCGGAACTTCTTGATGTCTTCAGGTAGCCTGATTACCATTGTAACTTGCCGGTCTTGACGTTCCTGAACATACCTGCTTATGGCTTCATCAATCTGGTTGACTGGCTCCCTTAACCTGCTGCCGTAAGTGTAGGTTTCGTCTTGTTTTCCTTCGCCACACCACAAATAAGTCAATGCGTACCATTGCACATACTTCATGTCGCAAGGCGCCTTATCAGCTACCAGAGGTCTGTTTTCTGGACACGTAATCTCTATAGTTAAATTTAGTTTTTTAGTTTCGGTAACTTCGGAACCGTATCCGACTTGGAATATTTCACCCTCGCTCCAAATTTGGTTTAAAGTTTTAAACCAAGCGTGAGGACAATCGAACGCCCCGATCTTAACATGCTGCAAAGTGAATTCTCCAAGACACAAAATAATGATAGGTGTTTGAATATAAATTTACAGTTAAAACAACTGTCTTTAAATAGGGTCTAAAATAATTCGCAGACTTTTTCTTTAAAATAAAAAAGAAGAAAAGTTGGGTTTTTAGTAGGGCATTCCGCCCATACCGCCCATGCCGCCCATTCCACCCATGCCTCCGCCCATTCCTCCTGGGGGCATTGGGGGCATTTTTCCGCCGCCTTTAATGCTGATTATGTCGTCGATTTTCAGTATCATGTTTGTTGCTTCAGTGGCTGATTTTATGACTTGCTGTTTCACTCGTAGTGGCTCAATGACTAGTAGGTCACGCATGTTTTTGATTTTGCCGGTTGTAACTTCGATGCCGAAGTATTGGCTGTTTGGTTTTTCGTGCTGTGCTCTGAGTGCTACCATGATGTCTATGGGATCTAAGCCTGCATTCTCTGCTAAAGTTAACGGTATCGCCTCGACTGCTTCTGCATAAGCTTCTACTGCTAACTGCTCTCTTCCGCCGACCTTAACTGCGTAGGCTCGTAGGTTTTTGGCTAGTTCTGCTTCTGGTGCGCCGCCGCCTGCAACAATTTTGCCGTCTTCGATGGCGTTTCTTACAACGCTTAAGCCGTCGTGTAGTGAGCGTTCAGCTTCATCGATAACGTGGTTGGATGCGCCTCGTATAACGATGGTTACTGCCTTAGGGTTCTTGCATTCACGTACGTAAATGAGCTTGTCGTCACCGATTTTTACTTCTTCAACGCGTTTTGCTTTGCCTAGAGCGTCAGCATTCAATTCTGTTACGTTTGCAACTATTTTGCCGCCCGTTGCTCTTGACATTTTTTCCATGTCACTGCTGCTTAAGCTTTTAACCGCTAATACTCCAGCTTTGCCTAAGAAGTGTAAAGCCATGTCGTCTATGCCTTTTTCACAGAAGATAACGTTCGCGCCTGACTTTGTAACTGAGTTGACCATGTCTTTGAGCATGCGTTCTTCTTCGTCGAGAAAAAGCTGCATTTGATTGGGACTTTCAATGTTAATTTTTGCGTCGAACTCTGTTTTTTCAATCTCCATTTTAGCGTTTAACAGGGCGATTTTGGCGCCGTCTATGACCTTGGGCATTTGTGAACTTGCAACTTCCTTGTCGATAACCATGCCTTTGACTAGTTCTGTATCATCTAGGCTTTTACCGTGTTTCTTTATTACTTTTATTAGATCGATGTCAGCTGTGTATTTGCCGTCGATTTTTTCTGATACTTGCTTTACTGCCTCAACGATAATTTTTGCGAAGTGTTCTTCTGCAACATTAATGCCTTTGCTGGACAAAGATGTGATTGCAACATCCCTTAGGGTTTTGTCATCATCAAATGCAACGGGAATGGCTATTTGATCCAAGATTTCCTGAGCTTTCTCACTAGCTTTCCTGTAACCTTCGATTATAACTGTTGGATGGACGTTTTTATCAAGCAAGCCTTCAGCTTTGGAAAGTAATTCTCCTGCTAAAATTACTGCGGTTGTTGTTCCGTCACCAACCTCGTTGTCTTGAGCTTTTGCAACTTCCACAAGCATTTTTGCCGCTGGATGTTGAATATCAAGCTCTTTCATTATAGTTGCGCCGTCATTAGTTATAGCAACGTCACCCATGCTGGTAACGAGCATTTTATCCATGCCGCATGGACCGAGCGTAGATTTTACTGCTTCAGCCACTATTTTTGCAGCCATGATATTGTTTTTTTGTGCGTCACGGCCTGTTGATCTTCCTGTGCCTTCTCTTAATACTAGAATTGGGACTGTTCCTCCACCTGTAGACATAATTTTCACCAAGTTTTTATTTTCTTAATAACAACGGAATTCAACAATCAAATATTTAAATATAAATTTTTCTCATCATGAAAAGCAACAATTACCTAGCTGATTCCTACTTATGACAACAAAAGTTAAGATCGTTACCAAGTCGGATTAGCTTCTTATTTTTATTTTTCACTTCGGGTTTTATTAGTTGTTGAAGCGACAGTACGTCCTGTATCCTCTTTAAATCGGCCCGCTTAAGCTCTCGGTAATAGATGCTATTCTGCTTTGATAATGTGATAACCTGACGCTTTACGCAGCCTGTTCATTATTGCTAAACCTATTTCTTCGGAAGATACGCCTTCACTAATTATAATATCAACTTTTTCTGCATCAACTTCTCTCAATAAGCGGAACAGGTTTTGTGCTACGACTGCCAACTTGAAGCGACTGCCCAGCGACTTGACTACATCTGCTTTGTAAGCAGCTTGTGTTTCATCAGTGGCTAAGATGCCTACTTTTGCGCCTTTAAGCAGATAAAATTTAGCTAATTCCTTCACTTTAGCTATGACAGCTTCAGTATTTCCCTCGACGAGGATTACTTCAGCGTTAGGTGCATAATGTCTATGTTTCATTCCAGGAGACCTGATATTTTCAAGCGGCAATTCCTGTCCAGCTTGGACAAAAGGATGTAATTTCACGATGCCGAGGACTTTCTTTAAGGCTTCAAAAGATGTTCCTCCAGGACGAAGAATCAGTGGTGGATCAATAGTTAAATCTACAACAGTGGATTCAACACCGATGCTTGTGGGTCCGCCATCGAGGATAACGTCGATTTTTCCGTCTAGGTCTTCATAAACGTGTTTAGCGGTTGTTGGGCTGGGTTTGCCTGCAAGATTTGCACTCGGAGCAGCGATGGGAAGATGGCTTAGCTTAATTAATGCTAAGGCAACTTTGTGTTTTGGCATTCGAATCGCAACGGTATCTAAGCCTGCAACTGTCACGCTGGGTACTATACTTGAGCGCTTGAAAACTAGTGTTAATGGTCCGGGCCAAAATGTTTTCATCAGCAACTCTGCTTTCTTTGGGACCTCTTGTACGAGTTTGTAGACTTCGCCAGCGTTTGCTACGTGAACTATTGGGGGGTTATCTAAGGGTCTTTTTTTAGCTTCAAAAAGTGCCAAGACAGCGTTTGGATTAAGTGCGTCTGCACCTAAACCGTAAACGGTTTCGGTTGGAAAAGCCACTAGCCCACCATTTCGGATGACTTGCGCGGCAATTTTTATCTTTGAGGGCGCTGGGTTTTCTGAGTCAACTTTTAAGAGGATTGTTTCTTTCATTGGAGTTGCCTTTTTAGCTCAAGTACTACCGAGGTTTCAACTTGCCGTTCTGGAATGTTCCAGTATTTCTTTAGAAGCTTATTCTTTTCTTCTGTTGAAACTAGTTTGAATTCGTTTCTTTGATAGAATTTTAATGCCCAGGTTGCTGCTTCCCATGTTCCCACGTAAATCTTAGAAGTTTCAGACAGGCCTAACAAATGTTTGAGGAGTTTTTCTCCATACCCTTTCCGCTGATAGCTTTTCAGCACATATGCATGCCTGATTAATGTAACATCATTAACACGTTGAATTCCCATTACAGCAATCAAGACATTGTTTTCTATCCAACCGAAAAATTGTACTCCACTTTGTATTTCTTCCTTAAGTTCTTGCACCGTCATGTAAGGTTCTTTCCATCTATCTCTGGGAATCTTGCCTTCATAAGCGATTGCAGCATTGTTCACCACGGTTAAGATTGCTTGAAGATCGCTAATTGTAAGTTTGCTAATCATTTCGGATTTTCCACAGTTTTGGAATAGAATTAGAGGTAAAAGCTTAGGTTGCCTCAGGCTGCTTTTGACTTTCAGCTTGAATTATTTTTTCGATGAGATGCATGAAGAATGCTTGTGCTTGCATTTCGTCAAGTTTGTCCAGATAAACTGAAACGAGAGCTATTTTTCCCTTCTTAGAAGCCACATACTCAGCGAACATTCTCGCCGATATAACGTTTCTGTCTCCTAAAAGTACCGATGAAGTGGCTGCCCCAAGCAGGTCTTTAGGTCTAGGAACGGCAATTGCCAAAGTACCAAGCTTATCCTCTTTTTCGCTGAGCATTACCATACATGAATTCTTTGATTCCACATAAACAGCTAGAAAACGCGTATCTTGTTCTAGCAATTCTTCTTTTGTGACTTTGGCGCGTTCCACTTATTTTCCCCTCAAGCTTTGTTTAATGTTTGGGCTACTTAAAAAACTTACAAAAAAACATTTTCAATTTTTGGGGAAAAAAATTTTAAGAACAAACAATAATTTATGCATCTAAGAAATACGATTAGAGAAAATAAGCTGCCGAGTTAAAAAGCGACTTAGATTGCAAACCGATTTCCTCAGGTAATTTGGAAACACAAATTTTGTTGGAAAACCGTAAAGCAAAAGAGCTTCTATGTAACAACTTTCATTGCCTCAATCATTAGTCAATAAAACGCTTTCATTGAAGATTCAACTATGAAACCAAAAAGAAAGACAATCTTGGCAGTTACCATAGCCGTTATAGTGATAACATTAAGTTTAATTACGGTTCTTGCAGAAAATCGTACAAGTGACAGCCCTGATGTTAAATTAGACGATAAATTAGCTCGCGTTGCTTGCCTTGGGGACAGCATCACTAATATTACGGGTTACCCAGCTGATCTACAGACGTTGCTTGGCAATAGTTCGATTGTAGGTAACTTTGGAGTCACCGGGGCAACAGTAGATTTCTACACAGAAAAACCCTACTTTTTTGAACCCACATTCAGGAATGCTTCATCTTTTGAGCCTACAACCGTCATTATAATGCTTGGTACCAACGATGCCCGAACAGATAATTACCTACAAATCAACAGTTTTGTGCTTGATTACGAGAAAACAATAACCCGCATCCAAACATTCAGCAGCAACCCCCAGATTTTTCTAGTAGAGCCACCTCCAATCTTTAACAACACACTTGATTTGAACAGCACCAGTTTTGTGGAAGGAGTAATTCCCCGAATAGAACAAGTTGCAACCGCCATGGGCTTGCCAATCATAAATCTCTACACACCCCTAATCAACCATCCCGAATATTTCTCAGACGGCGTCCATCCTAATAGCGAAGGCGCCCAAATAATTGCTAATATAATTTATAAAGCCATCAGCGCTAATTAACCAAATTTTTATTACGCCTTTGCAATCAGTTTTTTTAATACCCTAACTTTTCGTTTTAATAGGTCCATCAAATCAATTTGTAGACTTACATCTAATGCTAAATTGGTCAAGACAAGAAGCTCCATAAGCCTCCACCAAAATGTTAAACCTTATTAGCAAAAAGATGCTCAAAGAGACGTGCATTATGTAAAAGGGAAAAAAATTTGAATCAAGAAAGATGGCGCCCTTTTTCTGTAGACCTCATTCGGACTATAGCTATCGTAGGTGTTATTCTGCTTCATGCTTCCAACGACTTAACCATTCAGCAAATGAACCAATTTGAAATTATTCGTTGGACTACCGTGGATATTTACCAATCTATAGGACGAATCGGGGTTCCATTATTTGTGATGTTGACTGGCGCTCTTCTGCTGCAACCCTTAAAAAACGAAAGTCTCAGCGTTTTTTTTAAGAAACGATGGGCTCGAATAGGATTGCCTTGGATATTTTGGGGCAGTGCCTACTTTGCCTGGGATTTTTTAGTTGAACACCAAGTATTTAATTCAAGCGCCATTATCCAAGGGATACTGAATGGCCCTTACTACCAGTTTTGGTATCTCTACATGCTCGTTGGCCTTTATCTTTTGACTCCAATCTTGCGAATATTTTTAGCTCATGCAAATCGGTCGATCATAAAATACTTTGTGATACTTTGGTTTTTAGGTGTCTCCATTGTGCCAGTTTTGGGCTTGTTGACCACTTACCAGTTGAATAGCGGTGTTTTCATAATTACCGGGTTTGTAGGATACTTTGTTTTAGGCACATACCTTCTAACGGTACAAATACGTCGCTCAACTCTTTCGATTTTCATGATTCTGGGAATAGCTTTAACCGCAATTGGCACATATGTTCTGGCTGGCACGGTTGGAGGGGGGGAAACGTACTTCTTTCAACAGTATTTTAGCCCCACACTTATTTTAGCCTCAGTGATGGTGTTCCTGCTTTTGCTTACGACCCAGCCATCTTCGGTTCAGAATGTAACCCGCCCTTCCACAGGAAATAAACTTGTTAAAGTAATTAGTGAAAATTCTTTATCCTTGTTCCTGTTTCACGTAATGATATTAGAATCCTTGCAAAGAGGTTATTTCGGTTTCGCGATAAATGGTAATACGATCAATTCAATCATTGAAGTTCCATTAAATACAATGATTACTCTTTTTGTTTCTCTCGGAATCATTATTCTCCTGAAAAAGGTTCCATATTTGAAGAAACTTGTTGGTTAAGACAACTGCATTAGGCGTACACGTACGCTGGTAACCTCTAACGTTTTTAACAATATTCGAAAAAAAATGGGCATGAGAATGTAAACTTACATTACGATTTAGGCGTTACTGGATTTTGTTTGTGTAACCACCATTAAAATTCAACATAAAAAGGCAGTCGTATGTGGCTTCTTTTTCTAAGCTTAAGGTGTGGGAAGGGCGATTTGAATCATTATTTAGGGTCCGAATGGTTTTTATAGGACGTAATGACTATCAGTCATTAATTGACTATAAGTCAAATAATGGATGTAGGTCATAATGTTAACATTTAAAAGAAAAGAAAGGGAAAAAGAACAACGCCGCGAGCTCATTATAAACGCTGCCCAAGAGCTTTTTTTCTTCAAAAAGTTTGACGAGATAACTATAGAGGAAATTGCTAAGAAGTCGCAGCTTGCGAAAGGCACACTATACTTGTACTTTAAGAGCAAAGAAGAGTTGTACTCGGCCGTTGCGTTGAGAGGAGCGCATGTAATGAATGCAATGTTCAAAGATGCAGAAAGCGGAAGCCAAAGCGGATTGAAAAAAGCTTTTGCAATAGGAGAAGCCTATTATGAGTTCTACAAACGCCACCCTCAATATTTTCGCATGTTAATCGAAGTTGAAAACTTCCCCGTTCCAGAAAGCGAGGACACAAATGGCAGGGAATTGATAAAAGCAAGTTGCGAAAACCTCGAAATATTGTTAAAAGCAGTTGTGAAGGGCATAGAGGATGGCTCTGTAAAACCTGACTTGGATCCGATGCAAACGTCGATTTTGCTCATTCAATCGACCAGAGCCATGATCCTGCTCCCTGCAGGTTTCGAGATGTTTCTAAGACAGGCAAATGTGGATAAAGACGCTGCTGTGAAGTTCACATTACAAGCGCTGCACCGTTCGCTGGATAACACTTAAACTGAAAAAATAGGGGGGCTAGAAAAATGAAAGCTGTAATCTTTAACGGAGCCAAAGAAGGCGATCTTACTATTGATGCGATAGAAAAAGCCATTTCCGATAGATTAACCGAAGTAGGGTGGGAAGTTGAGCCCATCGAACTCCATAACATACATATCGCTTATTGTTTAGGCTGTTTTGGCTGTTGGTTAAAAACTCCAGGTGAATGCGTAATCAAAGACGCCGGACACGACTTGGCAAGAAAGGTAATCGAAAGCGACGTAGTCTTTCTCTTAACTTCAGTGACTTTTGGCATGTACTCCTCGGAGCTTAAGAAAGCCATGGACAGATTCCCCTGCCCGGTTCTGCTGCCCTTTTTCAAGAAGGTAAACGGCGAAATTCACCATTCGAACCGTTATAACAAATATCCTACTTTGGTCGCTATAGGAGTGATGTCAAATTCCGACGAAGAAAGCGAAAAAACGTTTACAACGTTAGTTGGTCGAAACGGAATAAACTTGCACACTAAAGCTATTTCCAGCATAGTTTATTCCGGCGACAAACCTGAAGATATCAACGAAAAAGTCAAATCAACTCTATGCAAGGTTGGTTTCCAATGATGCAAAAACCTATTCATGTAGCTCTCCTCATAGGCAGTCCAAAAGGCTCAAGCAGCACATCAAACTCCCTTGGAACCTACCTTGTTGAGAAACTCGAGGAAAAAGGTGCAATCGCCGAAAAGGCCTATATTTGCCAGAGTCTCATCTCAGACGAAAAACGAGCAGCTCTGCTTCGACTTGTGGACGATTCGGACTTAATTGTCCTTGCTTTTCCGCTTTATGTTGACAGTCTTCACTCGCAAGTAATCAAAACTTTAGAGCTGATTGCTGAACACGAAAAGGGGAATCCCGGTCTGGGCAAGAAAAGTTTTGTTGCAATTGCAAATAGCGGCTTTCCAGAGGCAAAGCAAAGCGATATCACATTGTCTGTATGCCGGATCTTTGCTAAACAAGTTGGCTTCACATGGGCTGGTGGGCTAGCAATGGGAGGAGGAGGCATGATAGGCGGTCAACCTCTCGTCGAAATCGGAGGCAGGGTTCGGAATCAGAAGAAGGCACTGGAAATCGCCGCAGATTCTTTGTGGAAAGGAGAAGCTATACCTGAGAAAGCGGCTGTCTTAATGTCTAAGCTTGGGATACCTCGTTGGATGTACATTTGGATGGGTAATCGTGGCTGGAAACAGGAAGCCAAGAGACATATTCCAATCAAGAAGATGTACGCTAGACCCTTTGAGTCAAATAACACTACTTGATGTTTTCAACCACTATTTCTTTTTAAGAGGAGCGTGACGCTCAGGACCAAGACTGAAATTTGCTATCTCTCCAAAACAGGTTATTCATTGTTCGTCGCAAAGACTTGAAAAACTCCGCGAAAAACTGTCGCATATTGCAGTTGAATTATGCTTACTTTGGTTAATATGGTTATTCTCGCCAAGTTAATTAATATCATTTATTTGCATTTAATCCAATGAGCCATAACAGAATAAAGCGTTCAAAATAGAATGTGGCGTACAGCGAGACCTAAAATGAATAAGAAGAAATTAAGATTAGTAGCGATTGGATTAGTCATCCTAATTGCATCATCAGGAATGGCGGCATACTTCATTTTGAATATCGAAACTAACAAAACCCCAGCAAATAAAATTCGTGTTGCATGCATTGGCGACAGCATCACAGAGGGAACAGAATACCCACCGGACCTTTGGATGCTCCTTGGCGCAAACTATACTGTTAGTAACTTTGGTGTCGGCGGGACCACAGTTTCTTTTGATTCTCAATCACCTTATATAAATACGAGCGCATTCCAAAAATCTTTGGAGTTCCAGCCTAACATAGTAATCATAATGCTTGGAACAAATGACGCTCACCCAATCAATGAGCAATACAATGGAAGTTTTGTAGACAACTATGTGGAGCTAGTCGCGAGGTTCCAAGCGCTTGTTAGCAAGCCAAAGATATGGATTGTTCTTCCACCACCTGTTTTTAGCAATGAATCGGGCGTAAGCCCCGAATATTTCATGCTAACCGTAATTCCCGGAATCGAACAGGCGGCAAACGAGACTAATTTGCCAGTAATTAATGTCTATTCGGCTTTGGCCAACTATTCTGAATATTTTCTGGATGGTGTGCATCCTAACAGCGCAGGCGCACAAATAATCGCAAACATCATCTATAATTCCCTCAATTCCGATTCAGCATAAACGTTTTACCGTTCTATTTAGCCTATCAATTTTTTCAAGACGGGCACTTTCCGCATTAATAGGACTAAACCAAGCGTTATGAAAAGAGTCAGTACTGTGATTAGGGGAATTTCAATAATTGGATTTAGTGTTGTATAGCCTAATGTGAAACCAAAAAATCCTCTTTCGAACGACTCTAAGATTATTACATGAAACAGGAAAATAGGCAGAGTATTTTTGCTTATAGCTTGGACGAGACGGCTGGCCGCCGTGTGGTTAGTTCCTGGCCAATCTGGACGAAACTTCAGCAGAATCAAAAATAAAGCCGCTGATCCTACAATTACGTTCACCGTTAGATAACCAAAAAAGAAGTTGTTTTGTCCAATGGCCTTTAGTGGATAATTCATTAGCCACATGCCGAATATCGTAGATACAACGCTTACGGTTAACAAACCGTATAGTATGCTAGATCGCAACTTTATTTTCTGTAAGTATAGACCTAATACAAAGTATCCGATGAAACCGCCGATTACAAATACATCACTGTCTAAAGTATAACCACTGGCCAATTCTATAAGAGGCACAATAGCGACGCCTGTGAACCAAAGCAAAATTAAGTACCGAATAATCTTCCGTTCGCTATTAGCTATGATTACCCGTAATATTGGAGTAATTAAATAAAGTCCAACTATAAGATAAATAAACCAAAATTGGTAGTAAGCGCCGCTAAATAAATCGTATAATATGCCTTGAGAAACATTGCTGAACGTTACAGGCAGTTTGCTAATGTAAAAGCTCCATGTAAGATAAACGGCGCTCCAAAAAGCAAAAGCCAATCCAATGCGGCTTAACCGTTTCCTAAGAAACACTCGTATAGGCTCATTTACCTTAGCAGGCTGGAGCAACAAAAGTCCACTTAGCAAAACAAACAATGGAACACACGACAAAGCTATGCTTTTGTAAACGACTGCTGTCCACCAATACGTCGCTGGCACAGAAGATGCCTCTAGTGCTTGATTTGACGCATGAAGCAGTATGACTAAAAACATAGCCAAAGTGCGAATAAGGTCGTCTGGAATAGCAATTCTCTTACTTGAATCCAGACTCTCCTTTTGCAATCAAAAGCGCCCTTAAGCCTAATTATAGAATATCTGCCCTAGATATAACTTATAAAACTACTTATTTTGTTGCAATAAAAAACCCTACCCATTAGCATACAATATTAACTTGCAGATAGTTTTCCGTCTGTTTAGAATAAAGATACGATTATTATTGAAACTTACAAATAATTTGATGGCTTTCGTTCCAGTTAGCTTGTTGGAAATACTTAATTAAGAGCTTATCTTATTGCTGGATACGGAAGGATAAATTTGAGTGATGAACTTTCAAGATTACCGCCTAATGTGCAAGAAAGGCTTCTAAGACTGCAACAACTGCAGCAAACTTTACAGACAATTTTAGCGCAGAAACAGCAGGTTGAAATGGAAAAAACAGAAGTAGAACAGACAGTAGCTGAACTGCAAAAAACAGCTGAAGACGCAGTTATTTACAAGGCAATCGGTTCATTGTTGGTTAAAGCAGAGAAGCCGAAAGTAACCGAAGAATTGGTTGAGCGAAAAGAGCTTTTGGATACAAGAAGCACAGTTCTGGCAAGGCAAGAAGAAAGAATGCGTAGCCAAATAAAAGAAGCGCAAACAAAACTCCAAGGAGACTTAAGCCCAGTTTCTCAACCGTCATCGTAGAGGTGAATGCTAGTGGTAGAGCTGGGGATACCAGAGCTGACCACTGAGCAAATAGAAACTTTATGTTCGACAACAGAGAATGCAGCCAGAAAATACGTTCTCTCTAAAGTTTACTCCAAGATGGTTGCCAAGTTGGATATTTTTGTGGAAGCCACAGGATCAAGACCAGTAAGCGTTTCTGTAGAAATAGACCTTGAATTAACGCTAGCAGCTAAAAACATTGATGCACAAATGCTGGTTAAAGAAGCCATTAACGTAGCACATAAAGCGAGTGAAAACTATTTGAGAAAAATAAAATGAACGATTTCCAAAATCTAACAAAAATTTTAGAAGACAATAAAGCAGCTTTTGTCCTTCTATTATGCCACCGCAGCGCAGACGCCGACTCAATATGCTCAGCTTTCGCGTTACAGGGTTTGCTAAAACGGTTTATGCCAAATGCAATAATTGAAGTCGGATGTCCTCAAGGCATCAACAAACCTTCCAAGCTACTTCTTGAATATCTACCCATAACTGTTAACTCGAAACCGAATATTGAATCAGCAGACGTCATCGTACTCTTAGATATGAACACCATTGAACAGCTTGATCAAGTGGCTGAGGTAATAAAAAAATCTGCAGCGCCAAAAATAATTATTGACCATCACATTCAAAACCCAGAAACAGCTAAAATTTGCAACTTATGCATTATAGATGAGAAAGCAGCCGCAAACTGTGAAATAATCTATAAGCTTTTCATGCAAGCAAAAACTGAGCCTGACCCAAACGAGGCTAAAGCTTTGTTTATAGGTATAGCTTTTGATACTCGACATTTTGCTTTGGCAAATTCAACCACGTTGCAAATCGTTGCTAAATTGGTAACTCAAGGAATAAACGTGCAGGAAACGCTAGCACAGTTTGCTCTACCTATAGACTCTTCTGAGCGCTTAGCGAAGTTGAAAGCTTGCAAAAGAGCTAAAATCGTAAGAATCAACGGGTGGATAATTGCTCTCTCCCATGTTAGCGCCTATCAAGCTCCAGCGGCTAAAGCTCTAGTAGATTTGGGCGCCCACATGTCAGCTGTTGCGGGACAGAAAAATGGAAAAATAGAGATAAGCCTACGTTGCACACGCCAGTTCACTGAGCAAGCAGTTGTCAACTTGGGAAAGGACATCGCGACACCTTTAGGTGAGTACTTGAACGGAGTCGGCGGAGGCCACGCCATGGCAGCTGGGGTAAGCGGTATTGGTGAGATAGAACCTACACTTAAGCAGTGCTTGTTGTTGTTAAAGAAGAAAATAACCAAAAATGGGTAGCTACGCTTAAATGAGCAGACTCTCACGCTTAAGAAAGCAGGCATAAAAACATGGCTATAATTGAAACAAAAAACCTTACCTACACTTACCCGGGCGCATCTAAGCCTTCAATTATCGATGTTTCGATTAAAGTGGAGAAAGGCGAGTTTGTTTTAATTACTGGTCCAAGCGGCTGTGGGAAAACAACTTTGTGCAGATGCTTCAACGGTTTAGTTCCACATTTTTATCAAGGGGAATTAACGGGCGAAATCTCTGTTGCAGGCGAAGACACTCTTAAGCATCACACGTATGAAATGGCAAAACATGTAGGCTTGGTGTTTCAGAACCCAGAAAACCAGTTGTTTGCTTTGTCCGTCGAGAAGGATGTGGCGTTCGGGCTGGAAAACATGGGCTTTCCCCGAGAGGAAATGAGACAAAAAGTTGATTGGGCGCTGAACCAAACGGGCATTTATGATTTGCGTGAACGGTCACCACATGAGATTTCTGGAGGGCAGCAGCAACGCGTGGCTATAGCCTCTGTTCTTGCTATGGAACCGGAAATAATCGTCTTAGACGAGCCAACATCTTTTCTTGACCCTCTGAGCGCTGAAAAAATTTTTGAAGTAATCCACTCCTTAAACAAAAAGCAGGGAATAACGGTTGTCCTTGTGGAGCACAGACTGGACTTAACAGCAAAATACACAGACCACCTCATCATCATGGATAAAGGCAAAGTCCGGTTCGAAGGAAAACCAAGAGAGATCCTCAGCACGGAAGAAACGCGTTTAATCGGAGTAGGAATCCCTAAGGCCACATTGCTGTATCAAATGCTGAAAAAAGATGGCTTAATCCTCAGCGGCAGTACCCCCTTGTCTTCCGAAGAACTTGCGGACCAACTGTTGGAGACGCTAAAAGCCAAATGATTGTCGCTGAAGATGTTCATTTTTCGTACCCTAACAAAGTGGAAGCTTTGAAGGGTGTTTCTTTGACTATAAAAGACGGCGAATTCGTTGCGATAATGGGGCAAAACGGCGCTGGAAAATCAACATTCGTCAAACATTTTAACGGACTCTTAAAACCCACATCGGGAAAAGTATGTGTTGACGGTGTTGAAACAACAAAAACAAGCGTAGCAACCTTAGCTAGAAATGTAGGGTTTGTTTTCCAGAACCCAGACCACCAATTATTCAGCGAAACAGTAGAAGATGAAATCGCATTTGCCCTCAAAAACTTCGGTTTCAAACCAGAAACAGTGGAAAACAGGGTAACGTGGGCTTTGAATCTTTTAGCTTTAACCCAATACCGGAAAACTTCACCCTTCCTTCTTAGCGGAGGCGAGCGGAAACGGGTCGCACTGGCTTCCGTTTTGGCTTGGGATCCGAAAGCTTTGATTTTGGATGAACCCACGATTGGGCAGGACCATGAGCAAAAGGAGATCTTGCGTCAGTTTATAATTCAGATGCAAACTCAAGGGAAAACTGTCGTTATTGTCACGCATGATGTAGAGTTTGTGGCTGAATGCAATCCTAGAGTTGTTTTGATGAAGGAAGGAAAAATTGTTGCAGAAGGCAATGGAAAAGATATACTTACAAACCCCGCTGTTTTAGCTGAATCATCGATTGTTTTGCCCCAAATAGCCCAAATCTTTTTGAAATTATCGCAGTTGGGGCTACCGAAAAACATCATTGACATTTACGAAGCAGAAAAAATAATCCTAAACGCCAAGGAGACTAAACCGATTAAATGAGCGTTTTTGACGGCTTAAGATTTAGGAAAGTTAACTCTCCAATACATAATTTAGACCCAAGAATAAAATTTGTATATGTTATCTCCGTTTTTGTTGTCGCCATTCTTTTTGCTCAAATTATTCCGTTGCTATTTCTGTTTGCTTTGCAGATTCCATTTGTTTTGTTAGCACGTGTTCAAAGGCAATGGCTTCGTTCGTTGCGAGGAGCCGCCTTTTTGGCAAGTTTCATTTTCGTAGTTAACGTTGGAACGGACTATTTTACTTCAGGATACACTTTGACGGCTATTAATGTGGAGAGTGCAGCTGCGTTGACTCTACGTTTTGTGGTGCTTGTTGAGTCCTTCTCTGTTTTCTTCCTAACCACGTCGCCTGACCATTTAGGCTTGGCGTTGGAGGAGTCGCATGTGCCTTACGAGTTTGCCTTCGCCTTTACCACCGCAGTCCGTTTTGTTCCTGTTCTGGCTGAAGAAGCCCAAACAATAATGGATGCTCAGAAGGCTAGAGGATTGGAATTGGAGAAAGGAGGTTTGCTTAAGAAGATAAGGAATTACGTGCCAGTGCTAATCCCCTTAATTGTTAGTGCCATCCGAAGAAGTCTGGAATTGGCAGAGGCAATGGAGTCCCGAGCATGGGGAGCGACTAAAAAACGCACTAACCTGTATGTGCTAAAACTTCGTAAAGGAGATTATGCTCTACTTGCAATTACTGTCGGAATCTTAGTGGGAGCCTTTTATATTCACTTTTACGTGTCGATTCCAACGATAGTTCACTTACTGCAACACAAAAGTCTATTATTACTGTCAGAGTTTTAAACAAAAAAAGTATTACCTAACCGCGTTGACTCATGCAAAATCAAGTAAATGTGGTTGCTCAAAGCATCAAAAAGCAAGACTTAATTGACGATGCGAGTACATCTTTTTAAAATAGAAAACAATAATGAACAATTAATCTAAAAAATTTAGTACAGGGATAACATGGCTGAGTGTACGCGTTTTGGTCCAGCAGGGGTTCCTCCGATGTTTAGGCTCATGGGAGCAGATTTGCCTGATGTTCCACGCCTGCTGCGTGAGGAAGGCTTGGATGCTTTGGAGTATGAGGCTGTCCGTTGGGGTCCAAAACCGCAGATTAGACAGGAACTAGCCGAAAAGCTGGGTGCCGCTGCGAGGGAAAACGATGTTCGGCTTAGTCTTCATGGCTCGTATTACATTAACTTGTCAGGTAAACGAGACGTTGTAGAAGCAAGCAAACGACGACTAATTGCGTCGGCAACTGCAGCCGACTGGATGGGAGCATACGTAATGGTTTTTCACACTGGGTTTTATGGTCGATTCGAAAAGGACTTTGCCTTTAAAACCTGCCTTAATGCCTTAAAAGAAGTCAGCGCTGAAATGCAAAACCTCGGGCTTCGGGTGAAGCTTGGACCTGAAACTATGGGAAGAAAGTTCCAAGTAGGCACCTTAGACGAAATTTTAACTCTATGCGAAGAAGTTGAAGGTACACAGCTCGTCGTCGACTGGGCGCACCTGTATGCCCTTCACCAAGGAAGTCTAAAGAAAACCGAAGACTTCAGGGCAATCGTTGAAAAAGTTGAAGAAAAACTTGGAACAGAAGCCCTAAGAAGCATGCACTGTCACTTCTCAAAAATCGAGTTCACGATCCAAGGCGAAAAACGCCACCACACTTTAGACGAAGAAAGATATGGACCAGACTTCCGATTACTAGCCGAAGTGATCGCCGACTTTCAGATGCACCCGACAATGATATGCGAATCACCTATTCTCGATGTTGACGCACGGAAAATGCAGGCTATGCTAAACAAAGTTTTAGATAGCAAGGCAGCTAAAAGTTAACTTCTCAATTAATAGCTGTATGTTCTGCCTTAGGTCTTTCCTAAGTAAAAGCGCAACTAAACGAACTGAGGCAATTATTACCAAGATCGCAACTTCATAAAGCAGCTACCAAGAATACACTCATAACGACTTTTTGTCCCAACATAGCCCCATTTAGCCACTCCGCTGGAAGTTTCATTTAACTTTTATTCTCTCTTTGCATAGATAGTAATCGTTCGGCTAATTGTAGTTCCTTTACTGTGTTGATGTTTACAGCTAATTCGTCTATGTCGAGCAAGTAGATGTCTTGGTCGAGCCATTCGTCGCCGTACCGTTTATGCCCATCAATGACATTGATGCCGACGGGAACTACATCTTTGTCATCCATTTTGAAAGAGTACTCTACGCTCATCCCAAGCTTGGTTTTTGTATCAAACGGAACAGCAACAGTCAACGCTGGCTTGCCGCAACGCTCGTAACGTTTAACGATTTTGTCCAACGCTTTGCCCGTGATCAATGGCAAGTCGGCTGCGATGGCTAAGAAAACGCCGAGTTTGAGGTTTTGGCTAGCGTAGCCCATATCAGAAACATAATCCACCCCAGGGGTTTCAACTACTTTAACTGGAAATTGACTCATGAACTTCGCAGTCTCAGGCGTACAACTGCTGACAGCGACAACAACGGAATCGATTTTCTTAGAACTCTTCAACGCCTCTATCACGTACTCAATGACTGGTTTTCCGCAGACTTTAATCAATGGCTTCTCCTGTGCGATTCGCATGCGGGTTCCTCTTCCGCCAGCCATAACAAGCGCAGTTATGCCCAAGCTACCACCGCTAACAAAACAATCACGCAAACCATTCTGGTTATCTCGTTGGTTGCTCCGAACACGTCGCCTGTAACCCCGTTAAAGTGTTTATGCGCAATTTCAACCATGACTAAGCTTGTAATTATGGCTGCTAACACGGTAAAAGCGCCTGCCCAACCCAGCAGAGGCAAAGCTACTGCAAAAGAAATCAGCACTGCAACAATGAGCCGCAAGTTGCCTTTGCTTCCATGCATGGCTTCTATGAAGGGTGAGTTCATACCTTGGTGGACTGATTTTCCAGCCCAAGCCATAATGACCATCGAAAGTTTAGCTGAAACTTCAACAGCGATGATGCCTCCGATTATTAAGGGAATTTTGAGCTGACCATAGCCGTTGATTTGGCCGATGGCTAAAGCTGTAATCAGCATAGTCATGATTCCCATGGATAAGCCGCCGGCGCCCGTTAGCTGGTCATGCATAACCTCAATCTTATGTTCAGCTGTGCCGTGCGCCATAACTCCGTCGCCGAAGTCAAGTAAGCCGTCTGTGTGATGAAGCCCCGTTATCAGCAGCAACAAAGCTAGAACTAAGCCGCCAACCACTATGTCAGGTAAAAAGTGGTTAGCTACCCAGCCGAAAACGCCAGCCAATAAACCGATAAATGCGCCGATTAATGGGAAAACCCACATGTTTTTGGCACAGTCAGTAAGCATGTCCTTGTCCATTGCTACTGGAAAAACTGTGAGGAAAGAAAGAAGGTTCTTTAACTCTTTAATAACCATCTCATTTCAAACCCATCAGCAGAGCATAATTACGCTCTATCTCTTTAAGCAATAAGTCTTTTGTTATTGCACCACCGAGCTTAGCCATAGCAGCTATAGAAGCGCCGCCTGCACCGACGCCCTCTTTCACAATGCCCGTTTCATACGCCTTTAAACCAGGGAAACGCGAGGAGCTAAAGTTTAAGTCTGCAGCCAAAATTGGCACATCACAGAACTGGGTAACTATCCCTTTGAGATCAGCTGACGTGTCTTTTGCAACCCATCTTGTTGTGCCCACAGCCACGTTACAGAGAACATCTGGATCCAATGCGTTTACAAGGGCTAAGACAGCGCTCATTTGAGTTCCTCCAGCCATCAGCACGGGCACCTGTGATGCTGCGCCAATCACCAGTCCTGAGAAGGCAGCCATCATAGGGTCGCCAACGCAGGAAATAGCTCTAGCGGGATTGTCTGCTAAACTGCCAAAACTTTCGCCAGCAGCCGCTAAACCAGCCTGAACTGTTTGCGCTTTCAAGCTATGTGGGTTTTCAGGCAACGTGCTACTCACTTTTCCCTCAGCTTTTACACCTAAAGCTGATAATACGCCAAGAGCGGTTGTTGTTCCGCCTGGAATACTCTCGCCAATCACAAGATAATCCATGGCTTTAGCCAAATGCTGCCCAGCAATTATAGCTCGCTCAATAACCTCCGCAACATCATCAACTGCGCTGCCACTTCGGATATCTCTTCCTGGGCTTCCTCCTAACTCTAAAAATGGAATTTGCGGTTTTATTTTTAATCCACCACTGGCAATAAGCACGGGAATATCGGCTAAGTGTAGAGCCGACATAGTTATCAATGCTGGTGTCGGAATGCCATCCGGAGTTACAGGAACACCAACGATAGATTTGCATTTACCTAGTAGTAACAGTTCAGCATCTGCTGGAGGCGTGTAATCAGTGAATTTAGGGTGCTTTCCAGCTGCTGAGATACCAGCGATCTTCCCAGTTTCTGTGGTGGCTATTGTGCAAATAAATAAGGGTTTTTTGTCTTCGATTTCCCCTAGGAAAGCTTCCGCTTTAAGCTTGTTATTCACTATTAGTACGTTAAGTGTCTTTTCCATTCTACGGTTTTACCTTTTCTTTCGGCTTGACTTCGAATTTTTTGATTTCCAAGTATCCAAAGCCGCCGTCTAGCTTGTGCTTTTCTGTTTCTAGAATTTCAATCTTTTTCTTAAAAGTGGGTCCATCTGTTACCACTGTATGGTATTCGCCGCCTTCTCCGCATGCATCAACGTTGCCGAGCTTTAGGATGTCGTCGTAGAATTTTTTGTCTAATGCTCTTCCAAGCCAATCTAAGCCTAAAAGTTCCAGTTTGGTGCGCACTACGGTTGCTTTGAAACCTGTTTTTAAGTAGTCAAGGTAAATCTGTTTTGTGTCACCCATCCACAACGGCTTTATTGGTTTTAAGCCGACTTCTTTAAGCACTCTCCCAAGCCAACCTTCCTCGTGTCCAGCCACTTCGTAGATGTCTCCCGTGACTAAGCCTTCAGCTCCCTTTGCCTTCAACTTTCGCAATGCACCTTTGAAGTCATTCTCGTAAGTTTCGGGCGTAGCTTTCTGTTTTACTAATGGAATTTCAAGTGCATCTGATTGTGCATCAAGTACGCCTGAGGGTATCATGTGGAAGTTTGATTTGGTTTCACTCATCATCATTGTTAAAAGGCTGATTACTTCGTAGCCTTGTTGAGTTGCTAAATAATACGCATAGCAACTGTCTTTTCCGCCACTCCATGAAGCAACAACTTTCATTTCTAATTTTTCCTCCCTAAATCTCTTCACCATCAACCGCTGTTTCGGTTTTTTCAGGTTTTAGGTGAACGTGAGATATTTGATTTTCCGAAAAATACGTTTTTTTGGATTTAAAAACAGGTAACCACAAAAAAGTTGTTTTGCTCTTCAAACATTCAGATAATTTGCCTGTTGATAATATTTTGAACTGAATATCAGGTTCTTTCTGGATGTTCAACAAGCTATCATCCCCATGTTTGGTTGGTTTATCCAACCTTTTCATATAAGCGTTATGGTAATTAAGGTCGCGCAACGCTTAAAGCAAACTTTACCTTTAGAAATTGAGGTTGAAAACTATGAGTAATGAAATGCCAGCTTTACTTACGTTTCTTGAACAAAAAGACATATCCCTAAAAAGCCTTATTCACTGTGCACTTGAAATGTTCGTGCCTCATCCAGGCGTGGAAACAGAGGAAAAAGCCATTGTAATGTTCAGAGAAGAATTCCTCGATGTCTTAGCAGATGTTAATGTTTCCATCCTTGAAATAGCTGCTTTCCGAGCGCAAGAAGATGCAGAGAAAGGACTCATTCCTGGCTTGACGCAAGAAAGGTTCAGGGGTAGACCTGGACCAGTCGCTGACGAGGTTTTAGGAATAGCGATTGCTAGCTATATCGGCGGAACTAGAGCAGTTTTTGAATACGTGCGGTTTGACCAAGCTAAACCTGGGATTCTAAAAAAGCTCGGCTCAATCACAAACGATGCAATAGGCGCCTTGGTCGCAGGAGTATCATCAAACGTTTATACACGCGCCACTAAAAACGCACAAGTGAAACCATAAAAGCCCGTTCCCTTTGACTTCTAATGGAGAAAGAGCCGCGCTTTTTGCTTTGTCTTATCAGTTGTAGATTGGTATTCTCTTGGGTAAATGGAAGAGCATGTTACATTGTGCAATTAACTGCAATTCATGATTTTCCATAAGATATAATACTATGTTGATTTAGGAGTTTAACAGTTGGGCTTTCATGGTTAAAACAAAGCTTTGCATTGTCACACACACCTTTCTGCCCCACACTGGGGGAATAGAAAGGGTTGTTAATGAACAAAGCAAGCGGCTACTTCAAAGAAACTTTGCGCCCATGGTGGTAACGAACCGAATTAATACACCAAAAAATTACGTTGTTGATGGAGTAAACGTTGAGTGCTATGGATCATTAAACACTGGATTCCGACTTGGAATACCTTACTCGATTCCCTCAATAACAAGTCTTGAAACTTTTCTTAAAGCCATCAAATATAGTGAAATAGTCCATGCGCATGGTCATCCGTACCTTACCTCTCTTATTGCGGCTAAACTTGCGAAGTGGTACGATAAGCCGTTCGTGCTCACCCAACACAACACCTTCATTGAATATGATAGCATTTTTGACAATGTTGAAAGATTAAACGATTTGGCAGTTGGAAAAGAGACGCTGAAAGAAGCAGACAAAATAATTGCTGTTAGCAATGCAACTAAGGATTATGTTTTAAGTTTAGGAGCAAAACCTGGTAAGATTAAAGTGTTACATAATGGAGTTGACTTAATTCGTTTCCGACCTTTGCCTGGGAAACGAGAGGAAATAAGAAGAAAGCTTGGAATTTCTCAAAACTCAATTGTGGTATTAACCGTTAGAAGACTTGTTTACAAAAACGGTATTGACACATTGATAGAGAGCGCTAATATAGCAGTAAGAAAAAATCCAAAGATTACTTTTCTCGTCGTTGGAAAAGGACCAGACCTAAACAACGTTCAAATAAGAATAAGGCAGTTAGGGATAGAAAACAATTTTAAGCTTACAGGCTTTGTTAGAGATGAAGATTTACCATTTTACTATAACGCCGCAGACTTCTTCGTGCTGCCTTCAAAATCCGGGGAAGGCTTGCCCTTGGTAGCACTTGAAGCCATGGCTTGCGCATTGCCAGTAATAGCCACAAATGTCGGAGGAATAAGTGAAATCCTAATGGGAGATTATGGAAAATTAGTGCCAGCTAACCAGCCAGAGGCGCTTGCAAAAGCAATTTTGGAATTTTCTAATAGTGACTTTTCTTCGGGCAGATTGGAGCTTAGGTCAGTGATGGAAGAAAAGTTTAGTTGGGATAAAAACGTTGAAACATTAATCGGGATATACGAAGAGCTTATTTAATCAAACTGATGAAACAGTATAGCCTTACAATGGGAGTTAGCATGACGTCAAAAGTAGATTTGGTCTCTGTAGTTATTCCAACACTCAATGAAGCAGGAAACATTCTTGAGGCAGTTACAACTATCGAGAAAGAACTGGCTTACCCAAAAGAGATAATCGTTGTAGATGGCAACTCAACTGATGGAACAATAGAAATCGTTAAAGACGTAGATTTTTGCAAACTCATTATTGAACCAAGGCGGGGGTACGGTCTCGCTCTTAGAACAGGCATGAAAAACGCAAAAGGCAACATTATCGTCATGGTTGACGGGGACGGAACTTATGAGGTGAAACACATCAACCGTATGCTGGCTAAGATGGTTGAGAAAGACGCCGACATGGTTTTAGCCACACGCATGTATGACCCAAACAAAGCCATGGGATTCATGAATTTCCTCGGGAACAAAGTAATAACCTGGTGTTTTGATTTCGTCTACAGCCAATTCCTCAGCGACACACAATCAGGTTTTCGAGCAATATCTCATAAAGCCATCGACAACGTTGAACTAAACGAGGGAGACATGGCTTATGCAACTGAAATGCTCATCAAATTCGCTAAGGAAGGTTTAACAATGATCGAAGTTCCTACAACCTACAAAGCCAGAAAATATGGCAAACCTAAACTGAGAAGATTTAAGTCAGGAATTGAAATATTTAGCATCATATTTAGGGGACTAACGGATGCAAATACAGTTAGAAAGTGCCAAGAAAATTGGAAGAAAAATCGGCATAAACGATGATAAAGGGTATGCTTTAGGCATTTTTCTTGCACTGATAATTGTTACTGCACTAGCAATAAGCTACTTCGCATTTTTTAGACCAGCGCCAGCAGGATACAGCACAATTTACTTGCTTGATTCACAAAACAAAGCTGTTAATTACCCTTCAGTTTTGGTTGCAAACCAGAACAGCACATTCAACGTACCAGTTACCGTTGTGAACCAAATGGGAAGCACCGCACAATACCAGATTTTAGTGAAAATCACCGATGACCTTTCAATTTTTCCAGTTAATACCGCGCCCATTGGAGTGTATAATGCGACTTTAGGAAATGGCCAGAGCTGGCAAGAATCAATCACAGTTACGGAAAATCAAGTTGGAAGCCACTCAGTTGTTTTTGAGCTCTGGCAGTATAATCAAGATGCAAAAGCTTACCAATTTACGAACAACGAATGTGTATTAAACATTCAAGTTGTAAGTTAAGCCATCTTGTCTCTTTTAGCGTATTCTTTCTCGATGGCAACTCTATGGATATTGTTGTAGGCGCAGAATGGTATGATTTTCAGGTCTGGCGTGATGTAGTGTACTACGCATCGTCTAACTCGGTTAACGTCAAAATTGTATGAATCCATAAAGGCCATACAGCCTAGTAGGAAGATTCTTCTTCGAATCTTGCCAAGTGACTGGTAAGATGGCGAAAGATGCATTCTCATGATTGAATTCATCAGGGTTAGCATACCGACTTCTTTGGTTACTAAGAACATGTCCATCGACAACATCGAAGCCATGAAAAGCGAGGAGAGCAACGAGAATTTGCCTTTAGACTCTGCGGATTCAGCTGTTTTACGAATAGTGTTAAAGAATCTGTCAAAGTTAACGAAGCGATTAATCGGAAACATTTTGCCGTCTTTAGAAACGTAAACCCAGTTTACGATACCGCATTGGGGGCTACAAGAGAAAAGGGGCCATGGTTTCTGCATAAATTTCCGCATTATCTTGATCGGCGAAGTCATAACCGACATAGGAAATAAATCAGTAGTTTTTATCTCTCCATTTGTTTGTTTTTCCACATCTTCAGCAAAGGACCATTCTCGGAAGTTTTCGCGAAAGGGATTCTCTGTTGCTCTGCCAGTGAAAGCGATAGGTTGGAAAATCAAACCTCGCACTATATCGGTGTTTTTGGCAGCGAACCGTATCATGTCGCCGACTTCTTTATCGTTCAAACTCTTCATCAACGTGTTAACTAAGATGATTTCCATGTCGTACTTGCGGCAAACCTCAATAGCCTTAAGTTTTTCGTCTAAGAGCGCTTTTCCCCTAATCTTCTTGTTAAAATCGTCATGGAAACTATCAAACGATAAATAAACAATGTTTAAGCCGTTATCTTTCAGCTTCTTTGCTAGCCCCGGAGTATCAACCAAATGTATCCCATTGGTTGCCAGAATAGTCATGAACTTTAGCCTATGAGCAATGCCGATAATTTCAGGCATATCCTCCCGCTCCAAAGGTTCCCCGCCTGAAAACAAAATTGCTGGTGGCCTGGGGTTGGCTTTGCTTACAAACTCAAGCATTTTTATAAGGTTCTCTTTGGTTGGCTCGTAATCAGTTTCTTGCTCTGGAAACGTTGAGAAGCACACGGCACATCTTAGGTTACACCGTTTGGTTACGTCGATGACGCCTATGACTGTGCCTGAGGCATGGTTAGTGCAGGTTTCACATTTGTAGGGGCAGCCTTCAGGGTTTTTCGGGGCGTCTAAGTCGCCGAGGTATTGGAATTGGTCATAGGTTTGCGTATGACTATAGACTTTTGGGCTTTGCCAGTGGGTAGCTTCGAACTCACCGTGTTCGGGACATTGCTTGGTGATTTGGATTTTGCTATTAACTTGTGTAAGTTGAGCATCAATTTTTTTCTGGCATTCAGGACAGATGCTCTTTGTTTTGGTCATATTAACCCTCCAAGCGTTGCCTCGATTATTAATGCTAACGGAAGAAGAATCATCGACATAGTGACTATGCGCTCATATTTTCGCACATTTGCCGTTGTTGAAGCTGATGTTGCAAGGCGAATTGAAGAGTAAATTAAAAGAACGCTCCATAAGAGAATAAGCGGCAAGTAGTAAATTGTAAATTTGCCTATGAAGTAGGGAAGAGGTGCAAGCACGCCAGTTAATATGAAGAAAAATGAGGCCAACTTCACTGACTTGCTGATGCCGATTTTCTGTGGAAGCGTTGGGTACCCAGTTTTTGAGTCGCCTTCAAGGCTCAGCACGTCACGCAGGACGTTTCCGCCTATTGTCCCGAAAGCTATTGGGTAGAGGCTTAGGGAAATCAAGCTTACAGTTGGGGGGACGGTGATGGTGGCTTCTCCGTACATGAAAGCGGTGCCTGTTAAGATGCCAACCAAAATATTAGCTGCGAAGCCTGATTTGCGTTTCAAAAAAGTTGAGTAAACAAGTAGAAGCACTGAATCGGCGGCGATAATTGTGAAACTTAACCAATTAATATAAGAAGCCATAATCAGTCCAGCAGCGAAAAGTACGCCTGAGACCAACACAACTTGCTTTAGCGACAGAGCACCTGAGGGGATTGGGCGTTTTGGCTTGATTACTGCATCGCTTTCCCTGTCGAAATAGTCATTGATCGCGAAGCCTGCAGAAGTTATGAACGCCATCGAAAAGAAAATCAGAAAAACTGTTTGTATGCTGAGGCTAAGAGGGTTTTTGGTAATAGCAAAAGCTGTTAAGAGAGACAAACCGCCAGTCATCAGCCAGTAAGGAAGACGCAACAGGGCGACTAATCCTCTAGCTGGCGCCGCAGCGGCCATTACGAAGTTTTCCTCTCAGCGATTATCGCTTTTATGCTTTCTTCTAGAGTTATTTTTGGGTTCCAATTCAACTCTTTCTTTGCTTTGGAGTTGTCAAACCAAATTTTTGTTACGTCGCCCTGCCAAGAAACATTGGTTGTTGTTATGAAGGTCTTGGTTTGCAAGTTGAGGATATTTAGCATCATTTTGGCAAGGTCAATTATCGAAGTTGTCGTTCCAAAGCCGATATTGTAAGTTTTACCGTTAGCAAAATCTTCTGAGCCAACCGTTACCAGAGCATCCACCACATCGGAAACATGAACAAAATCGCGCGACTGCAACCCAGTGCCGATAATCTCTAGTTTGCCTGGGTTTTTGGCGATTTTATCAAGAAAGTCATGGATGACGCCGTGGCATCTTGACCCATAAACGTTGGCAAACCTCATTATGGTAATGTCTAAGCCATACTGGCTTTGATACATTTGGCAATATTCTTCGCCAACCACTTTGGATAGTCCATAGCATGAGAAAGGGTGAAATCCATATTCTTCTGGAGTTGGAAAAACAGTTGGATTTCCATAGACAGCGGCACTGGAAGCGAAAACCACTTTTGCGTCGTCTTTGCGCGCTTTCTCTAGAACCTGCACGGTTCCTTTAGCGTTTGTTTCAAAATCTATCAAAGGATTCTCCATTGAGTAAGGAACCACAACTTGCGCAGCCAAATGATAAATTAAATCGGTCTTCTCTAAAGAAAAGAGCTTTTTGAGGTCCAATATGTCGCCCTTGATGAACTTGGCTTTGGATACATCTTTCACGTTTTCCTTCGTGCCGCTTGATAAGTTATCGTAAATTGTCAAGTTAGAGGTTAAGTCCGATAGCCTGTTGCACAGATGAAAGCCTATAAAACCTGCTCCTCCAGTAACTAGAATTTTTTTCCCTTTAAGGTCTCCCATGTAATTCACGACAAAGTCTATATTATCTTTCAATTAGTTGTAGGGTATATGTCGCCAGTGAAAGCTATAAAAACTTTTAGGGATTTACTATCGTTCCTAACAATTATCCCTGTGGGGGGAAAGGAAGATTTCATCTTCACCACTGCTGAGCACATGTATCTTTTACCCATAATCGGCGCATTCATAGGTATACTTGCCGGTGCTTATTTTCTCGCCGCGGGTATTATCGTTCATTTTCTGCTCGGTTTAGTTAACTCAATCATTGCATTTCCCACTGATTTACTATCAAAGCTTGCGGTTGCTGCGATGACCGTAGCTTTCCTGCTTGTCTTAACTGGACTTCAACATTTTGACGGCTTAATCGATTTAGGCAATGCTTTTGGGCTACGAAATTTGCATGAAAGAAAAATGGTTGCTCACGCATGGACAGTAACTTATTGGGGAGCGTTATTGGCGATAATTGTAGAGTTTGTCGCCTTCGCAGGTTTATTTTTTATAAACCCACTTTTTGCTTTTGGAGGAATAGTAGCCGCTGAAGTATCAGCCAAATTAGCTATGGTAACAATTGTTTGGGTAGGGAAACCCACCCATAAAGGGTTAGGCTCGATTTTTCTTCAGAAAGCCAAAAAGAAACTAAACCTCATCGCTTACGCAAGTTCTGTTTTGATTGTTTACCCATTTTTCGGTTTTACAGGTAATCATTTCTTAGGTTTTGTTGCCGTCGGAGTAGTTCTAATCAGCATTCCAGTTGCGCTTGTGATGGAGAAAGTTGCAGAAAGCATTTTCGGCGGCGTTTCTGGCGACATGATTGGAGCAACAAATGAAACAATGAGGGCAGTTACGCTTATTTTGCTTGCTGGAGTGTTGCTGCTAATATGAAAATTCCTGCGTTGATTATGGCTGGCGGAAAAGGCAAACGCATGGGTTTGCAAGTGGAGAAACCGCTCTTGCCGTTTTTAGGTAAGCCGCTGGTTGATTGGGTTGCTGAAGCAGTTGCTAACGCCACTAAGGTTTCGGAGTTCTATGTGGTGACCAGCCAAAACAGTCCTGAAACGGAGAAGCACTGCTTAAGTAAGAAGTGGAAAGTATTGCGTACCGATGCTAAAGGCTATCATAACGACTTAAAGCAAGCTGCCAACAAAGCTAATCTGATGGGACCCGTGTTGACGATTCCAGCGGATTTACCAGTCGTCACAGGAAAGTTTCTTGACAAAGTCATCAGTCAGTTTGAGCGCTGTGGGAAAGATTTCTTCGCGGTTTTCGTCCCTATTCCAACTCGGGAAGGTTTGGGTCTTTCGGTTTCCTCCACGGACGAGTACAGGGGCGAGTGGTACGCTGTTTCAGGAGTCAACATTGTTAACGGCGCCAGCATTCAAGGCGAAGGCAAAATTGAGACGAGCGCAATGATCACAGAGGATGTTGAAGTGCTATTAAACATTAACACAATGAAGGATCTAGAAATAGCAGAAGAAATTGTGAAAAATAAACTTTAAAATGACGTTTCAAATAAGCACTGCTTTAAGGTCCTCAGACTTTAAAAAGATTGGAAAAGACATAAATTGAATTATGGGGTAGATTACGGGGGAAAAAATTTGTCAGAACGCACGCTAAAGTCAGCAGCGAAGCAGAATGACAAACGTGCCGAGTTGAAAGTTGACTTAATAATGTGGACGCATAATAGCGAAAAAAACCTGCCAGCAGTTCTAAAGAGAATAGAAGAAGTTATTCCCCCGCAAAATATCAGCCGCAAAATCATATCTGATGACCATAGCAAAGACAGGACCAGAGAAATCGCCAAAGATTTCGGCTGGGAAGTTCACATTAATAAGGGGAGAGGCTTGAAGGATAACAAAAGGTTGAAGGCACCTACAAGAGACCCCCTGAACCAGAAAAGAAAAAGTGGGAAATTGGCTGTTGCGATGGATATTAGAGGGTGTTATGTATGAAGGATGTTTTAACAGTACGGGATAAAATAGTTTACCGAATCCGCGATATATGCTCAAGCTTATATTTTAGGAAAACTGTTTTTCCTGAAGGCGTAAGTTTCTTAGTTATTGTGAAAGACCGAGAAGAAACTATAAGAGACTGTTTGTTAAGCATTCTACCAATAGCTAACGAAATAATTGTAGTTGACAGTTCAACAAAAGATAACACGAGCTTCATTATCCGAGAACTTTCAGCAGATAACAAGAAGATTAGGCATTTTCAATATCCCTATCGAGATATGTTGTGGGGAGAATTTTTTGTTGAAACTCTCAATTACGGTTTAAAACAATGCCGTTTCAGATGGGTATTTAAATGGGATAGCGACCAAATCGCTGACACTAAAGGTGTTAAGTTGTGGATTCAACGCGCTAAAACTTTATCTAAAGGGCGCTTCTGTGTTGTTGATGTTTCAAGACTTACTAACAATGTTTTAGGCGGGTTTGAAGGCAGACTATACACACAGAATTATATTCCTTACAAAGTATGGCGAGTAGATAAAGAACCTGTTAGAGATAGCATTATTTTTCCTTTATGGTTTAAGTTGATTCGGTTTACTGAACCATATATTACTCATCATCATGTAAAATGGAAGGGCTAAGTTTGGAGAAGGCGTTTTAGCATTTCTTCATATTTGTTCTCGTAGCTTTCTGCTTTGTAGTTTACAATGAGGTTACGTTGCCCATTATTTACCCGCATCCTGAAGCGTCATCGGGTACTGCGTTTCATGGTTCTGCGCCTTCGCTGCGGGATTTACCTCTGTTCATGGGTGACTTACTGTTGATTGTTGGCGCTGTTATGTCTGCGGTGTTAGCTGTTGAAGAGTTGCATCCTGAATCGGAGGCACCTTGATTTATTACACGGAAACTGCAGTAAGTCTTGTTTCCACACTGATCTTCTACAGTTTTGAACACGATATCATTTTGGGTCGTGACTGGTGGCAGAGACTCTCGAAGTACATGGAAGATCCAAGCGTCGCCGTGGTTCAAGGCGTAAGAATTTCAACTAATCCAACCTTCAGAAGACACATCGGATGAAGAAAGGAAAGAAGAAATACTTTATTATCATTCTTGCAATATATTATTTGATTTCGCTATAATTTTGAAAGAATCTTCAAAAATTGACAATTTGTTATTTGGCCTTATTGACGTTATTTGGCGTTATTGACCTTTGTTTAAAATTCCAGGCTGGTTTTTTAATTCGAGATTTTTTCGTTTGTATTGTTTGAGAATGGCTAACATTCCAAAAGTTATCGTTAATGCGAGTAAGCTGAAAGTTATTGGTGCTATCCCTATCCCCCACGGAGTGTAATACAGAAGTAAACCAATTATTGGAACAAGTACTATGCTTAAACCAAGACTCACAGCGACACATTCAATAGTAACCGAGTTTTTGCTGCTGATTTGGATAGGTAATTTTGAAGGATAAAGCATTTTTACTAAGGCGAAGCCTGGCAAAAACAGTTTGAATATTAAACTCAATATTGAGCGAACATATGCAATGGGATATATGTAGTCCGGTATAGTAAAGATCGTGATAGAAGTTACTAGCGCTATAGTAACTGTAATCCAGAACCAAGCTGTTTGTTTCGAGAAAAAGTGGGCCTTGAGTGATGAACCAATCATTCCAAGGGCACGTCTCCATGATTTCTTTTTACCAAATCGGATTTAGAAATATTGGAAGAAACAAGAATCGACCCAATTTTATTTAAGTGGGAAGAAGAAAAAGCTCGACATTATATAAGACAAGCGAAATCACTTTCAGTTGGCCACTGAGTTTATTTCCAACACAAATTGATATATTCTTTGAGTGCGTCTTCCCAATTTCTCGGTGTTTCCATACCCAAGAGTTCAAGCTTATAATTCCGAGATATCTCGGACCTTGCTCTAGCGGCTGGGAGAGGAAAATATGCTGAACTAACGGGTTCAACTGTTATATCAGATCTCCCCAAGAAATCAACAATTTTTTTAGCAACATCAAACCTTGAACCATAACCCTTGTTAGTACAATGGTAAATGCCGTAATACCCAGTTTCAATTAAATCTAACAAGCATCTAGAGAAATCAACAGTGTACGTTGGGCTCCCTATTTTGTCATTAACAGCCCTGAGAACTGTTTTTTCATCGATTTGCTTTATGATTTTACCGATAAACTTCTTATCCAATTTTGGACCACCGCCAATCATCCAACCTGCACGAATTATGTAATAATTTTTTAACAACCTCTGAACAATCTTCTCGCCTTCTAGTTTGCTTCGACCATAAATGTTAATCGGATTAGGATCGTCAAATTCTGTGTAGGGAGTGGGCTTGTCCCCATAAAAGACTCCTATTGTACTTATGTAAACCATCGTAATATTCCGCTTCTGACATGCTAGAGCAACATTTTGGGTACCTATGGTGTTCGTACGAAATGCATGATCAGGTTCGAGTTCACATTTATCAACATCTGTTTCAGCTGCCAAGTGCATTACAATATCGGGCTTAATTTTTTCTATCAGATCACTCAATTTATTGTATTCTCTGACATCCAAATGACCAATATTTTTTTCCACTTTTAGCAAATCCGTCGCAAAAACGCTATGTTTTTTTCTTTCAAGAGCAGGGCACAAAGCGCTTCCAAGCATTCCTGCTGCTCCAGTCACGAGTACATTCATTACGATCTTCCCCAAACTTTGATAATTGTTTGGTAATGCAATTAAACTTCTCCCCTTTAATAATATTGTTTGACCAAATCAACAGCCCATATTTTCGTCTTTAAAACATTCTGAAAAATTATAACTGTGTTTAGAGCTCCCAAAAGTTAATTCGCTAAAAAACGTTTTGCCTGCTTCAGAATTTTACTGATGAGCCCAATAAGATCGACTCACCTTGCATACAAAACAAATTGTCCAACAATGCTCATTTTATATCCTGCAGATCGACTTGCAATATTCGTCGCGTCACTTAAAAAAATAAATTAGTTTAGTCTAGCACATGTGAAGGAGATTTTTCCAATTTTCGCCTTTTACGTAACTAACAGGCAACTGAAAGTTTTTCTTGTTTAGAGAAATCTTTAACACTCCCGTACAATCTACTCTACTCCGTTGCTGTTTCAGGAGACCAAACACTGATGAGTCTACTTAGCCACGATAGCTTCTGGAATGCGGTGATAACTCTGCCGATGACAAAAAAAATGCTGCGGCTGTCCCTGAAAAAATGCCCAGCATGCGGCAGAACAGTTCTTGAAGCAGCTTTGGACTCTTACGCGGGAAAAACTGATCGTTCTTGCGAGAAATGCAGTGTTCTCTACAGTCAGGCTATTGGTTTTTGGGTTGAGTTTCTGAGAAGAAGCTTAAACATTAAGCGGGAAAAAGTTGAGAAGCTCTTAGCTGACCCGTACGCACGTCGAGCCGTATTGAACTTGACCAAAAGCTTCGCTTACATGGGAATCAAAAAGCCGATTTCACTTTACGCACCTTTCCTAATTGTTTGGGATTTCACTCATAAATGCAACCTAAACTGCAAGCACTGTTACTCAAACAGCGGCGCAGTCAACGAAGAAGAACTCTCAACCGAGCAATCCATGGCTGTAGTTGATCAGCTTGCCGATGCAGGAGTGACGGCGTTGGCTTTTTCAGGCGGTGAACCCCTGACCCGAAAAGACTTCTTCACAGTTGCACGGCACGCCGCTGACCGAGGTCTCTACGTGTCTGTCGCCACAAACGGCACCCTGCTTACCAAAGAAAACGTACAGAAACTAAAGCAAGCCAAAGTTAACTATTTAGACATAAGCATCGACGGCGCCTCAGCCAAAACACACGACGAGTTCCGTGGCGTGCCAGGAACGTTTGATAAGGCAGTGGCTGGTTTAAAAAATTGTGTTGAAGCTGACTTGTGTGTGTGCATCGCCACTACCGCGACTAAGAATAACTTTGAAGAGATGCCTGCGATTATTGATTTAGCCGAGCAGGTGGGTGCTGAGCGGTTTACCTACTTCAACTTTATCCCAACAGGAAGAGGCAAAGAACACTACGACCAAGACCTCTCCGCTGAGGAACGCGAAAAACTCATGCATTACCTGTTAGCCAGGATGTCGAAAGGCTTTAAAACAACCATCCTCACTACAGCACCCCAGTTAGCCCGCGTCGGCCTGCAATGTCAAGGACAGGGGGGTACAGACGAAGTAACGATGTCTATGGCGCACATGCAAACCGTCAAGGTAAGCAAGAAAGCCGTGCCGCTTGCAGATTTCATCGGCGGATGCGGAGCTGGAAGATTATATTGTTCGCTTTCGCCGCAGGGAGATGTTCACCCATGTGTCTTCTTACCGATAAATGTGGGGAACCTGAAAACTGAAAAGTTCCAAGATATATGGTTAAACTCAACACTTTTTAAAGCCTTAAGGAACAGGGGAAACTTGAAGGGATCCTGCGGAATATGCACTTACAAGTATATTTGTGGCGGGTGCAGAGCTCGGTCAGCTGCTTATCATAACGGTGACATGTTAAATTCCGATCCAGGCTGCATAATGGAGAAACAAGTGAGGGTGCATAAGTGTGCCTAACGCAGAACAGAAAACGGTTAAAATCTTTCGAGCCAACGACGGCATAAGCGAGATCTTAAAGGAAGCCGTTGACGGTTCAGGGTTGCGTGGGAAACAGAAAATTTTTGTCAAGCCTAACATGAGCCATCCAGAGTACCTTCCCGGCGTAGTAACGTGCCCCAAACTGCTTGGTAAATTGGTTGGCTTACTTCGAGACGGCGCCAGCGAAGTAGTAGTTGGCGAATCCAATGGGTTCAATTACCCATGCAACTCCGCGTTTGAAAAAACGGGAATAGAAGCAGCTGTCAAGCAAGCAGGCGGGAGCGTGATTAATCTTTCAGAAGACAAAGTGGTAAAAATAAAGTTCCAAACTAACAGCGCTCTGAAGGAGCTGTTCTTGCCAAAAACCGTATTGGATGCTGACGCAGTAGTGGATTTGCCTTTGATGAAAACACATGAGTTTGCAATGTACAGTGGAGCGATAAAGAACCTTTTCGGTTGTGTTCCCAGCAACAGACGCATTTACCTTCACCCTTATTTACCTGAAGTTTTCTACAGGCTATACTCCGTCTTAAAGCCGCAATTAACTATCATGGACGCGAGAGTCGGGATTGAGGGAAATGGACCAACAAAAGGCAAACCTGTCAAAATGGGCTTAATGCTAACCAGCAATGACGCCTTAGCTATCGATATAACCGCAGCAGAAATTATGGAATTAGATTGGAAACAAACATACCTACATTATATTGCGGAAAAAGTTGGCTTGCAAAAGGAAGCAATCATAGTGCAAGGTTTGAAGCTTAATGAGGTTAGGCGCAAGTTTGAGCTTCCAAGAATCGATTTGCCAGTTAAAGCGCAGATGAAAATATACCAGCATGAACTTTTAACGAAAATGCTATTTTGCTCTTTAGATGTAGTGAAACTTTTCCAGAAAATAACATTTGCATACAGAAAAGAAGCTATAGAAATCGCTTAGGTTAATGCTTCATCATAGACTTTGAGCACATCCTTAACGACTATGCGCCAATCGAAGCGCTCAAGAATTGTTTTTCTGGCAAGAAAACCCATTTCGGAAGCGTCAGTTGGGTGTTCAAGCAAATATAGTATCCTATCAGCGAATTGTTTTGGGTTAAACGGTTCAACTAAGAACCCGTTTTTGCCGCTTTCAATCGTTTCAGGAATTCCACCCACATGCGTTGTCACTACGGGCAAGCCAGTTGAAAGCGCTTCGAGAACAGCGAAGGGATGGTGCTCATAGAACGTGGAAAACGCAAACACGTCAGCTGCTTGGTAGAGTTTGGGCAGTTTTTTGTCAGGGTAGTAACCTGTAAAAATTATGTTGTCTTTTACCCCAATTTTATCGGCATAATTTAGGAGCTTTCGCATTTCATCGCTTTGCCCTCTGCCTGAAATAATGAATTTCACGTTTTTAAAGTGCTTAACAACGGCTGGTATGCTTTCGATAAGCGTAAACAAGCCTTTGCGTGCATAGAGTCTACCCACTGACACTATGGCTAAATCGTCAGGGTTAAAGCCAAGCTCTTCCTTGATCTTGCGTTTGTTTTCCGCAGGCTTGAACTTGTTTACATCAACGCCATTGTGGATAACTCGGATTTTTTCTTCAGGCACTTTGTAGTAGTCAAGCAACTCTTGCTTCGTGAAGTAGCTTACGGCAATAATCTTATTTGCACGCTTGAGCATCTGTTCCTCAAAAATTCGCAAAAACCAGTTGAAGCTGACCATAAACTTCTCGTTAGAGTTAAGCCTGCTATAGGGTTCGCCTCGGATAGCTTGTGCCTCGCCCTTCCAAGTAGAGTGAACGGTGCAAACAAGTGTTTTTCCAAAGTCCGGCGGCACCGCAAAGTTCGGAGTCAAGGGCAAATTAGCATGCGTAATATCCACGTTAACGTTTGTGGGAACGCTGTTTAGTTTACGGTAGCTTGAGGCTGCAAGCATAAATGATTTTATAACAGGGGTCTTGGGGATTTTTAAGAAAGACACATGTAGTCGCTCGTTGACCTTGACGTCTAAAGTTTGGTCAGAGCCTGTGACTACGTAGATTTTATAACCGTTTTTTATAAGTTCGTTTGATAGGTAGTAAACATAAGCTCCTGTACCTCCAGAGAGGGGCCAATACTCAGGCGAGACAAAACATACCCTACGCATTGGACTTTTTTCCACCTTTGCTCCTTACAAAGTTGATAGTAGTTGTTATTGCGCCGACAAACCAAGCGAACGCTCTTACAAAATAAAGCACGACCAACCGCAAAGCCACTCGGTCATGGAACTTTACTGCGATTTTAGCTGAGGAGTAAACGAAGTAAACTAGCATAAGGACCAAGATTAAGCCTGAAATGTACCATAAGAGTCTGAGTACTGGAATGATTCCCAGAAGAAAAGATACAAGGGCAGCTAAGAGCAGTATCGGCTGAATGTTCATACTGAAATCGGTGATTTCATCCCCTTTTGCCAAGTGTCCATGTTTAAAGTAAAGTTTCAATGTGTTTTTTCCATACTGCAGCTGTTGTCGAAAATAGGCACGAACTGTTGGCCTGTTATAGTGGTAGCAAACAGCGTTTGGTTCATAAGCAATTTTGTAACCTTTGGCGCTTATTCGGAAACCAAAGTCTGTGTCATACTGACTTGGGAGATTTTCATCCCATCCGCCAGCCTCTTCGATTACGTCCTTTTTCAGCAGCAGGTTCATAGTAGCTATGCGGCTTGTGTATTTTCCTATACGCCCGTATCGGTTTTTAAGTTCGTAACCTATGCTTTTTGCCCAATCGTTCTCTGCGTTCCAAGTTTCTATGCAGCCGCTGACCCCAGCCACTTTAGGATCTTCCAGGTGGGGCACAAGCATTGTTAACCATTGAGATTCCACTTTAGCATCTGCATCTATAAAGCCCAAAACCGGGTGCGCCGCAATTTTCATGGCGTAATTGTAAGCGGCTGGAGCGTTTAATCGAATGGAAAAAACTTTGACAGGGTATTTTTCCGCTATTTTAACCGTGGCATCTTTTGAGCCGCCGTCCATGACGATAACGTCAATAAAGCCAATCGGATAATCCAGCGCCAAAATCGATTTGAGGCATTCTTGGATTGTCTGTTCATTATTATAAGCTGCAACAATAATTGAAACTTTAGGAAACGAGTTGTCAGCCAACTTATTTAACCTCTCATGTAAGCTGAAACTATCGAAATGAGAATTTTGATTCCGTCAATCATTGGGTCAACTCCAGACCTGCCGTAGGTTCGCTGTTCAAAACTTATCGGTACCTCCGTAATTCTGAAGCTTTTCTTGGCTGTTTTTACGAGCATTTCGGATTCTATTTCATACCCTCCTGACTTTGGCTTTTGGCTCTTCAGCACTTCGCGTTTCATGGCGCGGTAGCCTGATTGGGAATCAGTTATGGCAACACCCGTTAGCATTTGGATGAATATGTTGAATATTCGCACGCCCAAAGCGTTCAGTCGCCTTGCAGCTACTGGCTTGTTGTTTAGGTACCTTGAACCGATAACTAGGTCTGCTTGGTCTTGCTGGACTGGCGCCAAGACTTCTGATAACTCTTCGGGTCGGTGTGAGCCGTCTGAGTCGATTGTGATTATTATGTCACCTTTCGCTTTGGCAAACCCAGCTCTTAGCGCGTAACCTTTGCCTAAATGTTTTTTCAGCATGTAGATTTTGGCGCTATGTTTTTTGGCGACTTCAATCGATTTGTCATACGAACAATCGTCTACAACAATTATTTCGTTTTTTAAGCCCGCTTGCTGCATGGCAATTTTCACACGGTCGATTATGTTGCCTATAGTTAATTCCTCGTTGTAAACGGGAATTATTATGGAAAGCAACATTTCCTTTCGGCTCATTTTACTTTTAGATGCCAATGGAAGAGCTTATAAAGTTTGGCTCCCCAACCTTGTAAGCGTTGAATGGACAGTTTGAAGTTAATGGAAACCGCTACAAATAGTAAAGTTGATGCTAACAGGAAAATGTGGTTTTCCATGTGGTTCTTGGGAGCAATTGTTACTTTCGGGCTAGCGTTTTTCCCCATGTTTTACCGCCTGATTGAGGGCAGGAATATGCATTTTCAGCATGAGGCAGAACTAGATAATCAGGTTGCCACTTATTTGAGGAGTCAGGGAAAGGAGCCGCCGGCTTCAAGTGTACAGTTTAAACAGATGAATGCGAAGGCGTGGGCTGTCAGCATCGTTTTGGTTGTTCCGGCTTTTATCATTGTTTATCTATTGTCGAGGGATTTATTGGTGCATGAACAAAACCAAGACGTGTTCCTTGCGGCTGCTTTTAGTGAGCGCATTTTTATGACTCAGACGATACCGATAAAAACTTACGTTTTGATTACCGTTGTTACGTTGGGCGTTGGGGGAGTTTACTGGCTATACAAGGTTGTTAACTTGTATAACGCTCACTTTAAAGCTCAGTTGCAAGTTGAAAAAGAAGTAGGTAGACTAATGGAGGAAAAGAAAGATGTCGGACACGTGTAAAGAACGCAGGTTTATCAGCCATGGCGGAGACATTTGGGGTTTTAGCCGAAAATACAATGTTCCGCTTGAAGAAGTGCTTGAGTTCAGCGGACCGATCAATTTTCTTGGTCCTTCACCTAAAGCTGTTGAAGCTGTTCAGCAGTACGCTAAGTTGATAAAGTACTACCCTGACCCGAATCCTGTTGAGTTTAAAGCAGAAGTTGCCAAGTACGTAGGGCACGGAGTGGAAAAAGAAAACATCATTTTAGGCAACGGTTCAATTGAGCTTATCTATGCAATTACTGAAATTCTTCCCCGTGGCTTTAATGCAGTTATTCCTGTACCTTCGTTCTCTGAGTATGAGAAAGCGGCCTTAAGAGTTGACAGCAAACCAATGTTTGTTCAGTTGCCCGAAAATTTTGCGTTAGAAACAGAGAAAATCAAGAAAGCGGTAACTGACGACACTAAAATAATGTATATTTGTAACCCTCACAGTCCTTCAGGAACGTTGTACAACAGGGAAGCTTTATTGGAACTTGGCGATTTCTGCCACAAAAAGGGCGTAATCTTTAGTGTCGACGAGAACTATGTAGAATTTGCAGATAAAGGCCAAGATACCACGCTAGCTGGTATGGTAAAGGAGTACGAGAACCTCTTTGTGATCAGGTCGGTTACAAAATTCTACGGCATGGCTGGCATACGCTTGGGCTACGGCATTGCAACACCGGAACTGGTTAAGAAGCTGGAAGATGTTAGGCTGCCGTGGAGCATCAACAGTCTTGCAAGCTGCGCGACGCTTGCAGCATTTAATGACACTGATTTTATTGAAAACACTAAACGAATAATCGCCAAAGAACGAGCAGAGCTTGCAAGAAGCCTAAATGAGATTGAATGCTTACACGTTTACCCGTCGGTAACAAACTTTGTGCTTGTGAAAATCGTAAATCGAAAGACTACATCCACAAAGCTTAAGGATTCGCTGGCTAAAGAAGGCATTCTAATCCGCGATTGCTGCACATTCGTGGGCTTGGATGATAGCTACTTCAGAATCACAGTCAGATCAGCCACAGACAACCAAAAGCTTGTAAAAACAATAAAACAAATAATTGAAAATCCTGAGAACTAAATTTTACTTTCCAAACCCAAACTTCGGGAAATTTTTGAAGAAGAATAAGAATTAAAATTCGAAGAAATGGAAAAGAAAGTGGCTTTACTCATTAAGAGTCTAAGAAGCGACAAACACCAAGATTCCTCTAAACATAATTTGTAACTTTTTACGATTAGCTCTGGTAATTAAGACATTCTGCAAAAGATATATGGTTCTGCATAAAGTAAATGAACCTGAACGTTTCTAAGAAGGTATAAACTCCTGTTGTTCAGGGAAGAATATGAAAACTCACATAACTCTTGTTAATCCGCCGTATCCGGTCGGTTCTCATCAGCATCCATCTTTCATGCCACTTGGCATCGGGTACATGGGTGCGGTATTGTGCAAGAATCATTTTGACGTTAACGTGATTGATTGCCAAGCGCAAAAACTCACCCACAAACAGTTCAAAGAAGAAATTGGTAAATTGCACCCTGACATAGTTGGAGTGACATGCACTACCCTCACATACAAGTCCGCCCTCCGAATATTGAAAATATGCAAGGATGTTTGGCCAAACTGCATAACAGCAATCGGAGGTCCACATGTAACGTTCTGGGATGACAAGGCGCTGCAGGAAGAGCCGTCGTTAGATATTGTTGTCAGGGGGGAGGGCGAAAACACTATGCTGGAGCTTGCCCAAAGACTCGAAAAAGGCCAAGCTTTCTACTACGACTTGGTTGGCACTACTTCTAGGAAGGGAGCAGAAATAGTGAAGAATCCCGATAGGCCTTTCTTGGAAGACCTTGATAGCTTGCCTTTTCCAGCTCTTCATCTTTGGCAACGCACGGAGAATCTGCGGAAGTACGGAACGATACCTTATCCTGTGATGACTAGTCGAGGCTGCGTGTATTGGTGCAACTTCTGCACAGCAGTTAGAATGTTTGGAAGAAGATATCGCATGCGTAGTCCAAAAAATGTAGTTGACGAGCTTGAGTTTCTTCACAGAAACTACTATGCGACCCAATTTACGTTCTATGATGACGCATTCACGGTGGATCAAGATAGAACCGCACAGATATGTGAGGAAATTCAGCGAAGGGGACTAAAAATCAAGTGGGATTGTGAAACTCGAGTAGACATGGTAACTAAAGAACTCCTTGTGAAAATGAGGGAGGCAGGATGCATATCTGTTTGGTTCGGCGTCGAATCAGGTTCAAGGAAGGTTTTAAACAGCATGGGAAAAGGCTTCTCACTTGCTCAAACTAGAAGAGCATTCAGGTGGGCAAAAGAAGCAGGGTTGATGACGGTTGCAGGTGTCATTTTGGGTTTTCCAGGCGAAACAAGAGAGAGTGCTTGGGAAACAATTCGTTTTGTGAAAGAGCTTAACCCTTGCGATGTGGGATTCTATATAGCGACACCTTATCCTGGAACACCTCTCTACGAAGAGGTAAAAGCAAATGGGTCCCTCAGGATAATTGACTTCAACAAATATGATACGGCAACGCCCATCTTTGAGATTCCAAACTTAAGTATGCAAGAATTGTTAGAAATCCGTGAACAAGGATTTCAAAGCTTTTTCCTTAGCCCAGCCTTCCTCGTCAGCGCATTAGGTATGTTTAAACAAGGAAAAATTTGGGGTTTAAGCGCGACCCGTTTAATATTGGCGCATTCCCGAAGGGCAATCAGAGCGAAGGCAAGAAATCTAATGAAGTAGAAGGCAAAAACATAATTGGTTATGGAGAAAGCTGAAAATTGATTTTGTTAATGACCACTGCTCCGCCAGAAAATAAAACATGGTACCTTGGCAAACGGTTGCCTCCAATAGGCTTAATGTATGTTGCTGCGGCACTTGAAAAAGCGGGTTTTGAAGTGCAGATGCTCGATAACTACCTCATGAAAAAATCAATCAGTGAAATCAAGCAATTAGTCACAAACCTTAACCCGAAAATTGTGGGCATTACATGCGGCTCAGCTACTTATTCACGCTGCGTAGAGACTGCAAGAGCAATCAAAGAAGCCCTACCTAATTGCAAAATAGTTGTGGGCGGATGGCATGCTTCTTATTTGCCTGACAGTTTGCTTGCGAATCCAGAAATTGATTATGTAATTATGGGTGAAGGCGAAAGAGCAATAACCCAACTTGCTACATGCATCACAAACTGCAATGAGTCCGTTGCTGCGACCATTCCGGGCGTTGCCTATAGAAACAAAGGAAAAAACATTAAAAACCAGCCTATATTCATCGAAAACCTCGATGAAATTCCTTATCCAGCGAGGCATTTGTTACCGCTTGAACTTTATGATAGGACAATTGAGTTTTTGAATGTTAAACCCGCGGATGTCATGAGCATCTCACGTGGATGCGTATTCAACTGCGGATTTTGTGAAACAAGAAAACTCTGGGGAAACATTTGCCGAGCATTCAGTCCACAGAGAGTTATCGGCGAAATTCAAGATTTACAAAGCAAGTATGGCACAAAGGGATTATACTTCATCAACGACAACTTTACTCTTAGGAAAAAAGAAACTATTGAACTATGCAACCTAATGGTAAAGAACAAGCTGGATTTAGAATGGGTCTGTGACACACGCGTAGATTTAGTAAACCAAGAGCTTTTGGAAGCTATGAGCAAAGCAGGATGCAAAACTGTTTGGTTCGGAGTTGAATCAGGTTCACAGAAAATCTTACAGCGAATCGGCAGAAACACAACGCTTGAACAGACAGAAAACGCGTTTAAGCTTTGCCGCAAAAACAGAATACAAACTGCTTGCTCATTTATGCTAGGTTTGCCAGATGAAACATTAAAAGACATGGAAGCATCCTTAAAATTCGCCAAGAAATTGAATCCTGACTGGTGTCAATTCAACATTTTCATTGGCTACCCTGACAGCAAAATGTACCAAGAACTTTTAGAATCGAAAAATTATGACTTTCTTGACGAGTTTCTAATCAGTGTAAAAACTAAGGAGTTTGACTATAACTCGCTCACGGCTATCCAAAGAAGATTTTTCGTAGAGTTCCATCGATCGCCAAAGCAAATCATAAAAAGGATTAGGCGTGAAGGCGTTGTGAACTTTGCAAAAAGAAGATTGCGTTCTGGCGAGCCCAAAAGTGCTGGGATTGCTTAGCTTATTTTTTTGCTATCCAATAACTCATTTCAGGTGTGCAGATAAGACGATAAATTATAGACAAAGGGTTAGGAATCCAAGTGCTGTTTTGATAATAGTCTGTGCGCTTTGAGAATTCATAGTTTTCTTCTTTGAATATTTGTTCTATAGTTTTGTGGTCTAGTGAGTGTTCTTTCTTGTGCCAGTAATCAGATAATGAATAATCAATATTGGGAACTTTTACGCCGAGAATTTGGAAGTATATGCTGTTAAGTATAGGGTTGGAATGAAAATAGATGCCTTTGACGAGGTTGGCTAGGCTGCTTGATTCATTTTTCCAATAAAAAGGAGAAGCTTCATGGTCAACGTAGATTACGCCGCCTTTCTTTAGAAAAACGGATAGGCGTCGGAGTGCGGTAAGATAATCGGGTAAGTGATGAAGCACAGAATAACATGTTATTAAGTCAAATTTGCCCCTATCAAAGGCCAAATTTTCTATCGGTGACTTGACTATGGTTAACTTGTTATTTTCTATAAAGGAGTGATAGTTTCTTTGCAAGATTGTGCACATTTCGGCTGAAATGTCCACGGCAGTAACTTTGTAGCCCATTTGCAAGAGTTTGCCTGTTAAGTTGCCTGTGCCTGCTCCAACGTCAAGGGCGATTCTTTGGTTGCCGGTCACAAGTTTGTCTATCATTTCTAGTTTTGCACCTATTCTTTTTTGCTCTTGTTTAGCGTACACTTCTGGATGAAGCAGTTCATAGCATTGCGCTTCGTGCTGATGGACAGAAACGTTTGCTTCGTGAATTTTTTCTTTTAGTCTTTGATCTTCTTGCAACTGTTACTCCTCAAGTTCTATGGTAAGCATGCCAATAAAACGCATTTAGGATTTAAATAGTTTGAAAGATGTTATCGTAGAAATTAACAAGAAAACAAAGAGATATTTTTTCCTTGCTTGCTTCTTTGGTCGTCTTCGACTGTCAGCATGAGCAGTTTACTATGATGATCATTACCACGATTACTGAAACTGCTGAAGCTAAAATGTAGTGCTAGTCATTGGTGATACTGATGCAATCAATTGTGTTGAAGTTGCCGCAAGCGATGAAACAGGAAAGCGTCTCTACAATACGACAGCCAACAACCATTATTGCCAGCGAAACTATCGACAACAATAGCGCTCACTAGTGTTGGTAATTTATTAAATCTGTAATTAGTGAGTTTTATGGGGTGAATAATGAAGCGATATAAAATGCTGTAAACTCTGTTTAGCAGAGCTGATTTCCTTTGCCCAATCTTAAATACAGAGGTATTATCTAAAAACTGATCACGCAGGTTTTAAGTTTAAAAATAAAAAAAGAAAGAGATTTTGGTTTATTGTTTTGGTTTTATACCTTTCTTCTTAGCAGAAGTAAGCCTACTATGGCGATTGCGATGATTATGGCTATTATTGCAACAGCGATTCCAATAGTTAGCCCTGACATTGTTGCTAAGCCTGATACAGCTGGTGTTGCAGCTGGTGCTTGGGTTGGGGCTGGGTTCCCGGCGAAAATTGATGTTTCTGCGTATGATCCGTAGTATGATCCTGTGCCTTGGAAGGTTGCGCTGATGGTGTAGTTGCCTGCTAGTGGGGGTGTCCATGTTAGGCTGTAGTAGCCGCTTTGGTCGCTGGTAACGGTGCCTAGTGTCACTTGGTTGCCGTTTGGATCTTTAGCTGTTAAAGTAACTGGTACACCGACTGTGTTTGATGGGTGTACCTGTTGTTCGTAGACGTACTCCATGAATTGGGTCATGCTTGCGTCAGATACGCATGGTAGGCCGTTGGGGAAGTTTGCTGCTACTGCTTCTTGTGATGCGCCTGCTGAGACATCGGTTACTGTGCCGCTTATGACTACCGGTGTTGCTGTTGTGACGCCAACGTTAGGTGCTGTAACTGTGGTTTTGCTTGGTCCTTGGCCGTAAGCATATATCTGGGCGTCATAGGCGTTATACGTTGTCATGATACCGTCTGCTACTGCTGTTCCCGTAACGTCGTAGCCAAGATTGTCCCATACTAACTGTCCTGAAGTTGCGTTCAAAGCTAACTCTAGTGCTCCGTGGAATAGCGGTGGACTGTACTCGTGGCCTTCAGAGAGATATAGGATGGTGCCACTTCCAGTGCCTGCAAGTGCTTCATCTTGGAACACCCATATGGGGTAAACACCATATGGAGTTTCAATGCCTGTGGGACCGTTAGCTTGTAGCGTACTCCATGACCAAAGGATGTTGCCGTTTGCCATGTTAACAGCCCAAACGTCTCCTCCTAAGGCCCAGACGTACAATACTCCGGTTGTTGTGTCAGGAACAGTTTCGAAGTCATATTCATCATAAGTATTTGGCATATTACCATCAGCCATTTTCACATCAAGACTATTTGTCCACACTAGATCGCCTGTAGTGAGAGAGTAAGCGGCCATTTCGTATGTAGCCTGGTTTATTTCAACGTAGACTCCGGCTGCGCCAGAGGGGGTATTACTTATCCTTGTATAAGGCACGAATATACCTCCTGTCCGATTGTCTATCCACATCAGTGCGCCAGTTTGCGTATTGAAGCCTGCTTCAAGTTGCCATCCAAGCGATTCTGCAACAGAAATTGCTCCACTTGACATCACTATTGTATTGCCTGACCATGAAGAAAACCCAAAGCCACCGCCAACGAGACTTCCTGTGCTAAGACCGTTCACAGTTGTGGGTATTAGTACATCCCACTGTATTCCTGCCTTCCATTGATACACTGTACCTGGTGTAATAGCCCAGTTCAAACCGGTTTGTGCCAGACACTGTGTCATGTTCCAAAGTTCAAACGAATTTTGAATAGGGTGTCCATCTGATACGGAGGTGAAGGTAACAAAACTGAAGATAGAGCCAGAATCAGTAGTCACAGGAACGCCGTTGACAACCATTGTGCCAGTAGTATCGTTAACGAGGTAGCCTATTATGTTTCCGTTTGGATCTTGCCCAAGCCAAGAGGGCGAAGCAGCGTTAGTAATTTCAGCCTCATATTGTCCAGTCATGCCATCATACATATACCAGTTGTTTGCCCCAGCGCCGAAAATTCCGCCGCCCGATTGGGTCCAGATGTATGGACCAACATCGCCGTACTGGTTAATGTTTTCAAAGTTAACTATCATACCGCATCGCAATGGATTAGTAGTGTTTATTACCCACATTGTTTGTCCGTTGTATAAATTCATGGCTAAAATTCCTTGTTGGCCACCAGTGTTCGTCGTATACCAAGTAGAATATTCTATGCCGTCCATTATTATTGGAGCATATTTAGGATCGTACTGCGAAGTTGTCCAGAAGTCACTGTTTTGTTCGCTGTTACCAAGCTCTCCACCAGCTACGCCTCCTAAGGCCCAAGGCTTAGTCCAGAGAATGTGAGCAGTGGTTGGCGCTGTAGTGTATGGGTTATAGCTGCCAGTCATGTTGTATCCTCCAGTGGTAGCAAATGTATTTGCAGAATATCCCATCCAGGATCCGGTTAGAGCATACCAGTTTTGGACGTTTTCAGCGTTAACTGGAGTCTCCCAGTATTGTGTTGGAAGCGGAGTATATGGAATACCGGAAGCCGGCGTTGACTGCACAGTAAGCGTTACAGGTGCACTTTGGCTAGGTTCCTCGTAATAACCTGCAAATGTTGGACCTCCGAATAAGCTGAAAGCTCCGGCAAGTGTTTGTCCGCCGTATATGAATTGGAATGTGTAGTTGCCAGTTGCCTCTGGAGTGTAATGAGTAGTTGTGCCTCCGGTAATATCGGAGATAAATGGTCCTAGTGTTGTTTTGGTTCCGTCAGGAGCCGTTACAAGAACCGTCATGTTCACGGCTAGTTCACTGTCTGCTAAAGGTACAGCAAGCCAAAAGTCAACAGTCACAGATTGGCCGACACCACAAGGGTCAGGGGCAACATTAATGTAGGCAAATGTTTGAATATTATTGCTCGCCTGCGCTTTTGCATCAGGCATTTTCGTTATTGCAGCTCCTATTGAAATTATCAAAAGCATACTAATCAGAATAGCTACTATTTTGCTTGATAGATTTTGCATTTTTCTTTTCTCCTATAAATTTGTAAGTAATGCTTATGCGGGGTTTATTTATTAAGGTTATGTTTAACTCTTCAAAAACCAGTTTGGTTGATAAAAAAAAAGGTCATTTTTTGAATCTTCCAATATGTTTTGCCTACAAGAAAATGCTTAAACAAATCTTAAGAAGACTGAAATACGACAATTTCGAGATGGGATTTAAAAGGTCACAAAAGTAACGATAGCGGGAAATCGAATAAAAACCGATGAAACTGATGCAAGAATTTTGAAGACCTCTTAGCTGACTTCAGCGCAATTTGGTTTTTCAAGTAAAATGGTAATGCAAAGATATAAGAAACTGGAAAACTTGTTAGCTCTCAACCAAAATACTGCCAACTGAAACCACAAAAACACCAAAATAAAAAAGAGCAAAATAACTATTGACTAAATTATTATTTGTTTAGTTTTAGTTAAAATATGCGAAATGTTTAAGCGCGAAGTATCTCTTTTGAGGTTTAAATATTGAAGCTGTGAAGCAGAAAATGAAGCCAAAGATAATCTTAGTTAATCCAGCGGCTCCAGTTGGCGCTGCAATGCACATGCCCTTTGCATTATTGGGTTTAGGATATTTGGCTGCTATTTTAGAGAAAAACCAGTATCAAGTTTACCTAATTGATTGCCAGGTGCTCAATCTTTCTTTTGAAGATTTTAGGACCGAGATTAGTAAGCTTCAACCAAACGTTGTCGGGGTTACATCTTCTACGCTTACTTATCAGTCCGCTCTCAAATTGATAAAGATTGCAAAAAAAGCTTGTCCAAGCTGCATAACGATTGCAGGTGGTCCCCATGTTACCTTCTGGGATGACAAAGCGCTCGAAGAGTGCCCAGAATTAGATATCGTAGTGAGAAGAGAAGGAGAAAACACACTGCTTGAACTTGTGCAGCGAATTGAAGCAGGCAAAAGCTACTGTGATGTTATCGGCACGACCTGCAGGAAAGACGGAAAAATCGTTAGGAATCCAGATAGACCCTACATTGAAGATCTGGATTCGCTGCCATCTCCATCTCGCCATCTTTGGCCAATGGAAACATTCCGAAAATATGAAAATATACTTTATTTGACAACAAGCAGAGGCTGCGTTTACTGGTGCGAGTTCTGTACAACAGTAAGAATGCATGGACGCAAGTACCGCATGAGAAGCCCAACGAACGTAGTCGATGAGTTAGAGTCACTGCAAAAATCTTATAACATTAGCACATTTACGTTTTGTGATGACGCTTTTACGGTAGACCAGCCAAGAACTGAAGCGCTTTGCAATGAAATCCTAAAGCGCGGATTGAAGATCGAATGGAACTGCGGCACTCGAGTTGACATGCTAACTAAAGAGTTGCTTGCGAAGATGAAGGATGCTGGATGTATCTCAGTATGGTTCGGCGTTGAATCTGGCTCACAACAGGTTTTAGACGCAATGAAAAAAGGAATTACGCCTGAACTAACCACGAAAGTTTTCGGTTGGGTTAGAGAGCTAGGTTTGAAACCCGTTCCAAACGTTATCCTCGGCTTTCCAGGCGAGACAAAGAAAAGCGCAAAGAAAACTATCAAGTTTGTAGAGAAAATATCTCCAGACGCCGTAGGCTTCTACAATGTAGCCACGCCTTTCCCTGGAACACCAATGTACGACTCAGTCAAGGAGAAAGGATGGCTAAGAGTAACCGACTTTGACAAGTACGATACAACAAAACCGATTTTTGAGACACCCCAGTTAAGCATGAAAGATATAGGAAAACTACGTGAAGGCGCGTTTCACCATTTTTATCTGCGCAGGGCATTCTTTTTTGACAAAAAAAGAAGATTTAAGCTATCAACGGCGATGATCGTTGGCGTGAATCTCGTTGCAGATATTAAGCTAAAACTAAGAAGAAAATAGTAAAAGCGACAAAACCGAAATCCGCATGATTCAGCGTCAAGGCAAAGAAGTAAAGACAACAACAATGACCTTTAAGCTAATCACTTGCGGTCTCTCTTTTTAAGAATGACGACCAATCCTATGCCCATAACAGCCACTAATGCTGAAACGCCGCCGACTATTGTTGTTGATGATGGCTGATGATCTGGCTTTGGCACTTCTATGTTGAAATAAATAGTTCTTGAAGTTGCCATGTTCCCCAAAGTATCGTTAGCGTAAATTGCAAGGCTATGCGCTCCATTAGGTAGTGCTGTTAAGGTTGTGTTTCCAGAAATAGAGTTGGCTGCTTTTCCGTCTAGATTGTAGCCTATCCATGAAATTGGCTTATCGGTTGTAAAGTTTAGCGCTAAGTTATTCGTCTTGTAGGTGGCGTTTATGATTGACAGATTTGCTATAGTTGGAGGGATTCCATTATTTATTGTAAAATATGCCGTATTATTATCGTATATGATCGCTGGCCAATTTCCATTTGTGCTTATGCACTCGAAGGTTGCATATACAGTCAAGTTATATGATCCATCATCTAACGGTGGCAAAGCTACGCAGCCTGCGCATTTTACTATTGTGAATGGACCAGTGTCACCATTTGGAAGTTCAAATGATAAGCAAGTAGAGGGAATCGTAATGTTATTTTTTCCGTTGATGCTGTAATCCAGAACATATCTGTATATGCTATCATCAAATATGCCTTCGATGTTAATGCTTAGTGTTAGCGAATTCGAACTGTAAGTGGTGTTTGAAGGGGATGTTATGTTAATGGGGCTTACGAGAGGGCAGCCTGCCCCATTGGGCGTATACTGTGCATTTGCCGTTTGCAACTCAACCAACATTGAGGTAAACAAGCCAACGACAAGGATTATTAGCACAAAGATTGTGTTCCTCATCATTCACACTAAGCAATTATTAGCTAAAGTGTGACTTTTAGTTCTACTCAAGGAACAAAGTGTTCCAAAGCTGGAACAGTTTTGATTCAAAGATCAAAATCTCGGTTTCTTCCTAAACCGTGATGCTTCAACTAGAAAAATCACTGCAGAAACAATTGTCAGCACTGTCAAAAGCCAGAAAGACTCCTGAATCGGGGAACCTAAAAGTAAATGAGGAATCAAGATTCCAATCTCGGCAATTAAAATGGCTAAGAATATAAATCCGAAGATTGCAAAACTTGGCATAAGAGTTTTTCCTATCCAGACATAGCCCTTCATCCCCACTTTTTTCTTAACAACGTAATTTCCATATTCGTCTTTGGCTACTAGGCCTAAATCCATGAGTTTTTGAAGATTTCTGTAAGCTACGCTTGGGCTACTGAGGTTGGCTCCGCGCATCAAATCCCTGGGCCCAACTGGCTTGCCAACCTTTACAAGGAACACATAAGTGTGAAACAATGTGGGATTTAGTTCTTCTTCAGTCGCCATGCCAGCCGCCAATCTTAACCAAATAGCACTATCTAACTTAAAAAACCAAACGCAAAACCTCGAGTAACTTTACGACGTACTTGAGATGCATCTTTTCTTCTTTAGCGTGGCAAACCGTAATTGATATTAGTTTACCTAAAGTATTTTTGAAAGCAATGTTCAGGATAACTCTTGGTTGGCGCTAAACATCTTAAACATATTGATCGCGATTGCAGTCTTAGTATTAGCGGCAATGTTAGATTTGGCTATAGGTGACCCATCACCCAATTATCCTGAAAAGTGGGTTTTCAAGCTACACCCTACGGTTTTAATGGGCAAATTCACTAAGAAAATTGAACCGTACTTCAAAAATCCCGATCCAAAAGTAGAGAAGCTTCTAGGCGTTTTTTTGGCGTTGACGGTAATTTTTGCATTTGCTGTTCCGGTTTACTTTAGTTTATGGGCAATCTACACTTATGTTAGCATCTTCGTTTACGCTTTCATCGGCATTATTCTATTGAAGATGACGATTTGTATTAAGCTTGAGACTGATTGGGCTAAAGCCGCAGCCAAAGCAATCCAAGCAAACGAGGTTGAAGAAGCAAAGAAGTATAGTCATTTCTCGAGGAGAGACTCTACAAACCTAAACGGGTCACAGATGAGTAGCGCGGTTATCGAATCCATGGCTGAAAACCTAATCGACTTCAAACTCTCGCCTATGCTTTCGTTCGCGTTGTTCGGCGTGACTGGAGCAATAGCTTTTCGAGCCATAAACACGCTTGATGGCATGGTGGGCTTCAAAGATAAAGAACACATAAACACAGGTTGGTTTAGCGCAAACCTAGACACCCTAGTCAACTACATACCGACAAGATTAACTGCACTATTCATGATTGCAGCTGCAGCAATATTGCGTAAAGACGCGAAGAACGCCTGGAGAATTGCGCGCAGAGACCATAAGAAAACGCCAAGCCGGAACCATGGTTGGCCAATGGCTGCTATGGCTGGGGCGTTGCGGGTGCAGTTGGAGAAACCTGGACAATACGTCCTGGGGGACAGTTTGGAACCGCTAACTGGGAACAAGATTTTAGGTGCTTTGAGGATTCGGGATATAACGATTGTTTTGTGGGCACTTTTATGTGTCGGCACCATTGTTGGTGTGCGTTTGTTCTTTTTTCCTTTATAGTGCAAAGTTTTAATCGAAGTTTCAGGGTATTGCTGGTTAGAAGTGCATAGTTCATATGCGTGTTTGCTTGATTAATCCGCCGCGAATCCAGCCTAAAGCGTGGGGAAAACCAAACGTTTTTCCACCGATCATCTTAGCTTCGGTTGCGGCTGTTCTGGAAAAGAAGCACAAGGTTTGCGTCATTGATGCTCCAACTGAAGGCTGGAAGAACCTTGTGGAAATGGATGAAACCAAGTACCGAGTTGGTTTAAGCGCTCAAACCATTGCTGAACGTGTTAGGCAGTGGAATTCTGATGTGGTGGTTATTGAGATTCCGTTTTCAGGTTGGTCAAAAACTGCGTTTGAAGTGGTTTCGGCAGTGAAAGTTGTTAACAGGAAGATTGTTGTTGTGTTGATAGGTCAGCATCCTTCAGCTAGACCCGAGGATTGTCTTTTGAATTCTGATGTGGATTTTGTTGTTATTGGTGAGCCAGAAAATACAGTTTCAGAGTTGATTGATGCACTTGAATTGAGAAAGAAAGATTTCATGGAGATAGATGGTTTAGGTTTTAGAAAGAATGGGAAGCCTGTTTTTACGGGTAAGCGTGGGATAATTGAGGACATGGATTCTTTGCCGTTTCCTGCCAGGCATTTGCTTCCAATGAAGCTTTACTATGAAGCGGTGAAGGAGAGCCCGTTGCGGGGCGAGATAAGTAAACCATGGACCATCGTGACCACGAGCAGAGGCTGCCCATATAACTGTGTTTTCTGTTCGAATTGTATTGTTTGGGGTAGAAAGTGGCGTGCTAGAACCCCAAAAAACGTGGTTGATGAGCTGGAGCAAGTAGTGAAAACTTACGGGATTAAGCAGATTGATTTTTATGATGAGAATATGACTTTGGATAAAAACCGAGTGGCTGATATTTGCGACTTAATTGTGCAACGATGCTTGAAGATTGAGTGGTTTACTCCTAACGGTGTTAGGGCAGACACGCTTGATGAACCGCTTTTGAGAAAGATGAAAAGGGCAGGTTGCAAAAAGATTCGTGTTGCTCCTGAATCCGGAGTACAACGCATTGTGAATGAGGTTATCGGCAAGAATTTAGATTTGAAAACTGTCGAGCGGGCTGTGGTCACGTGCAAAAAAGTCGGTATAAAAGTTGGCTGTTTCTTTGTTATAGGGTTGATTGGCGAAACCAAAGCAGATATTGAAGAGACAATAAAATTTGCTTACAAGCTTAAACGCTTAGGCGCTGACAGCTTCATATTTAGCATTGCTATGCCACTTTACGGGACAGCATTTTATGAGCAAGCAAAACAAGGTGGTTTTTTGAGAGAAGGCTTTTGCGATTATGCATTAGCAGCCACGGAGCCGTTAATTGAGACATCAGAGTTTTCAGCGAACGATTTGCGTGAATTATGCGCAAGAGCTAATTTGGTTAATCCAACTTTTACAAGAGGCAAAATTTTAAGGGCAATCAGACAGCCAAAGAAAACGGTTAACATAATTCTAAAAAGAAAACAGAGCATTAAAACAGCATAATTTTACCTTAGTTACATAAAGAGTCTGTAGATTGCAACGGAAAAAAATTCTAAGAAAAACGAACAAAACATTCCAAAACTACTTCAAAAAAGCTTATAGCCACAAATGAAACCAGTTCATGAAACTCAGAGAGCACAACTTTAATTAACAAAAACCTGAAAGTTTCCATTCGCATCAACCGCTTCCCGCAGTGGAAATAGCTTTTATCTTTCAAGGCGAATGTGAACCGACAATGTTGTTGGTGTAAAGTTGTGCGTCAAACCGAAAAAGAACAACATAGAGAGAAGCCATGGTTCAAGGGGGCAGAAAAAATGATTCGCACTTCAAAGATGACATTTCCGAAGAACAGTAGCATCAAAACAGGGTCTTTGGCTGAAACCATTTTTCAGTTTCAAGATAACGTTTTTGGAACTATCACTTACCTGTTGGAATATACCTTAAAGGAAAGACCCGTGAAGAAAGTCCTAAACCTGCAACCTAAACATAATTGCCAAATTCAGCAGTGAAACCATAACGATTATATTTGATATAGATAAAATACTCACTGAGGCTTAGAAAACGACGATATACTACAGCACAAAAGTTCTTCAAAAGCAGAAGCAAGCAGCCGCATGTGGCCTCTTCATAAAAAATAAAGATGATGTGTAGATATGAAGATGGCGACACTCAAGAACATAATGTTTTACGTAACAGTTACGATAATAGTTTCGGTCTGTTTGTTCTTTCTTAGCCTAACCAGTTTTCATTGGTATAATTGGGACTTAGCGATTATTAATGTTGCTTTTTTCAGCGTCTTTTTATTATTCATGCCGTTTAGAAAGAAAGTGGCACGCAAATCGTCTAGCGTCTACGTGGCATTTTTAGTTGCCCTATACGCTGAAATGTATGGCATACCCTTGACAATGTTCTTCTTCTTAGGGGCCTTTGGACAAAACAATGTATTTTCGTTAGAATTCCTTATAGGAAAATTAATTGGAGTAAGCACATTTGACAATATATTCATGTTTTTTATTTTTCCCGCCTCGAAAGTAATTATTGGAATAGGAATACTTTTGGTCATCTTTGGCTGGAGACAAATTTTCAAGGCTAAGGCCCTTGTAACAACAGGCCTTTATTCAGTCATTCGCCACCCACAATACTTAGGATTTATGTTTATCACTCTCGGCATGCTTGTTCAGTGGCCTTCGATCTTCACGATCATCTTGTGGCCAGTTCTATCGTTCATGTATTATCGGCTTTCCAAAATAGAAGACCGTGAAATAGGGAAGCAGTTCGGTGAAGCGTTCCAAAAATATAAGATTACAGTTCCAGCGTTCCTGCCGCACTTAAAGAGAAAAAGCTCGCTTCAATAATCAATAATTGGCTTTTTTTGAACTCTATTCCAAACACTCAGACAATTTGGCGGAGGAACTGAACACCTCGGAAGAAAGCGGCATAGAATCGGCGCAAAATTTTAGATATAATTATTCTTAACTGTTAACTGTATTGCTAAGCGACTATTTGATATGAGTTTTCATTATTTGGATCGATGCAGATATTGTCGCCAGTTTAAACATGCCGCTACGGCTGCGATTCCGATTAAGCAAATTCCCACAATAGCATAGAACCCATACGATGAAGATATTGGCGTTTCATTGTTCCCAAGGGCATAAAGGTAGCCGTCATCTGAACCCATGTAAACGTTGCCGTTGGCAACAGCAGAGGAACAACAGATAGTATTCCCAGTTTTATAAGTTGACATAACCTCGCCCGTTGTTGCATTTAAAGCATAAACGTAAAAATCTCCTGAGCCCACGTAAACTACGCCACTAGCAAACTCTGCAGAAGCGGATACGCTACCTCCAGTTTTGTATTTCCATATTAAACTTCCATTCTGAGCATCCAAAGCATAAACATAACTATCGTTTGACCCGATGAACACTTTGCCGTCGGCAACTGCCGCATTGGCTTGTATCCACCCACCAGTTTTGTATTGCCATATTAGATCACCATTTTTGGCATTTAATGCATAAACGGTGTAATCCAACGAACCAAAGTAAACCGTGCCATCAACAACGCTGGGAGCATAAACCATTGTTCCTTCAGAAGGGTAATCGCAAATTTTGTATTGCCATATTAAGCTTCCATTTTGAGCGTTCAAAGCATAGACATAATCATCGTTAGAAGAAAAGTAAACTGTGCCGTCAACAACTGCCGGAGAAGAATACACGGAGTCGTTGGTTTTGAAACTCCACACAACTTTTCCGGTTCTTATGTCTAAACAGTACATCTTAGAGTCCAATGACCCGATGTAAATTCTATCGTTAACAATTGCAGGAGAAGAAGTCACGCTTCCACCAGTTTTGAACTGCCACATTAGATCACCATTTTTGGCATTCAAAGCATAAACGTAATCATCCCAGGAACCAAAGTAAACCACGCCATCAACAACTGCCGGAGAGGAACTCACGTTTCCACCAGTTTTGAACTGCCACATTAGATCACCATTTTTGGCATCCACGGCATAAAAATTATTATCCCAGGAACCAAAGTAAACCACACCGTTAACAACTGCCGGAGAAGAAGTTACTTGTGCTCCAGTTTTGTATTTCCACAATAGTTGACTAACATTTACCACTGGCCCCTCCGTAGAACCTGTACGTTGGAGATTATAGCTGTACATTGGCCACGAATGTGTGGTCTGATCTCCACTTGAAGCAAAATCGTAATAGAGCAGCGCGAAACCAGAAACCAACGTTAGAGTAATCAAAAATCCTACTGTAACAGATTTAGAAGAAAACATATTTTGCGCTTACCCTTCCGAATTTATTATCAACCTACGGAGCGAACCTTATAATTATTTCGCACCATCCGTTGCAGATAGAATTATGGACTTACGATCAGTCTCTAACATATTGTAGGTTAAGAAACATTCTCGGAGACACATTTAAGTATAGAACACCCTAACAAAGCTATCCACATCGCCCTAGCTTAAATCGTCAGAGGCATTACTGATATTCTAACTTTAAACTCATTTCTTAGGTCAAAGAAGAACCAGAACAAACTGTATGCTCCAAGCCTTAGCGTAACAAATCATTTAATCCATAAGAAGTTCAAAGTGCTCACTGATGTGCACGCTGCCCCTGAAAAATTACCAATTTTGCACCGCGCAAGTTTTATAAATAATGTTCTTGTTTCTTAACGAGACATGAAATGGGCTTCAGATAGAGCTATTCTAATCGTAAAAGTTGTTGGCGAAGTCTTATTCCTCTATGGCTTGTTGGCGTGGCTCGACGGAGTAGTGATACAAGTTGTTAATCCAATGTGGCTGGCAGCACCTGTTTCTCATCTTTTTCTCTGGCTGAGAACAGACACTTTTACTATCTTATCCTTCATTGTAAGTGCCCTTGGTTTCTTCATTTGGAGATTAGCGGTTGAAATGATCAAGGCTGAAAAAACAAAACAAAATATTAGCTAAGACCTAGTTGGTCCTTGGAATAGACTACTTTTCCGTCTATAACAGTTATCTCTGCGTTAACTTCACTAAGTTTATTCGTTGGAACAGCCAAGGGGTCTTTTGATAAAATGGTTAAATCTGCAAGCTTGTCAACTTCAATTGAGCCTTTAACCTTTTCTTCAAAAGAAGAGTAGGCGGCATCAATTGTGTACATGCGCAAAGCTTCCCCTACGGTTAAACGCTGTTCAGGAAAATTAGGTCTCAGCACAGCTTCTTGCATACCAAGCAACGGGTTCAAAGGTTCCATGGGGCAGTCTGAACCGCCGGCAACCTTTACGCCTTTTTTAATGAGGGTTTTTATCGGATGGAGCCACTTAGCTCTTTCAACGCCAAGACGCTCTGTGGCAGACCAAACGGCGAATTCAGTAGCAATTACTTTGGGTTGAACAGAAACGACGACTTTTTGAGCTCTCAAGCGATTGATTAATTCTTTGTCTAAAACAGCTGCTTGCTCTATTCTAAAGCGAATAGATTTACAATTTGTTTGTTTTGAAGCTTGCTCGATTACCCTTAACGTCGTATCTACAGCTTTGTCGCCCATGGCATGTATAATTGGCTGAAGACCCGCTTCTAATACCTGTGCGACGGAAGCTGCCAATTCTTGCTGATTGTAGAGCAACTTGCCGCTGTTTTTTGGTTCATCACTGTATGGTTGCGCCAATGCAGCTGTTTTAGAGTCTAAGTAGCCGTCTGAAGCAATTATAGTTCCTCCAATACGTAACATTTGAGTGTCAGTTGATTGAAAACCTGCAGGTTTCTTTAACAACACATCAGGAACTATTACGTTAACTCTGATGAGAAGCTTTCCCTCTGCATGAAGCTTCTGAATTATTTGAAGCTCATTCTCCGAGAGAACTATCCAGTGTACACTGGTTATTCCCGCTTCTGCTATTTTTTGGCAAGCTAATACTGCGGCATCGAAAAGCTCGTTTTCTGTGGGTTCAGGAACCACTTGCCAAACTAGGGTAGTTGCACTATCCCGTAAAATACCTGTAAGCTCACATGTCTGCGGGTTTTGGTCAATAGCTCCGCCTAAAGGCACAGCTGTTTGGCCTGTCACACCAGCTAAAACCAAGGCATTACTGTTTACGGCACAAAGCATTGCTGATTCATGATATAGAATCACTGGATTGTCTGGTGCAACCTCGTTTAGGTCAGAGAGATTGGGCAGGCGTTTGTCTTTGAAGCGGTTATGGTTCCAGCCGCGACCAATTATCCATTTTCCAGAAGTTGTTTGCTTTGCCTTCTGTTTTAGAAGGTGTTGCAGTTCCTTGATTGACTCTGCACTGGATAATTCAAGCCATAACAAGCATCTGCCAAAGTCTGCTACATGTATGTGCGTGTCAATCAAGCCAGGCACGACAGTTTTCCCTTCTAGGCTGATTACTTTTGTGCCATTGCCGATTAGCTGGTTTATCTCTTGGTTTGTACCTACTTTGACGATTTTGTTTTTTCTTATAGCGATTGCTTGAGCGACAGGCTGACGTGGGTTCATGGTTCTGACGTTCGCGTTGGTGATAGCTAAATCTGCTGACAAATTACCACTTTGCTGTTGTTATCGACAATGACAAAACGCTATTAGATGTTAAACATAAAAAAACCTTGTGTTTGCACCTGCACCTCGAGTTGAATACGAGTTTTAGCCTATCTGCAAAACACATAATAATTGGCTTAAACGTTTCCCATAATTAAAGTCGGGGAAACAACGTGAAAGCTCACGTAGCAATAGCAAATCCACCTTACCCAGATGAAGCGCCGCAATCCATCTTTATCCCTCTTGGCGTTGGATATTTAGCAGCAGTGCTTGAAGAAAAAGGTTACCAAGTAGATGTGGTGGATTGCCAGGTTTCTACACCAAACCAAAAAGATTTGGAAGACAAGTTCAGAAAGCTTAACCCCGACATAATAGGCGTAACATCCGCCACTTTAACTTACTTACCTGCGCTTAAAATCTTGAAAGCAGCTAAAACCGCGCTTCCAAACTGCTTAACAATGATAGGTGGATCACATGTAACGGTTATGGATAAGCAAACCTTCACTGATAGTCAAGACGTCGATATCGTGGTGCGAGGTGAAGGAGAGAAAACCATTCTGGAGCTTGCAGAACTAGTATCCAAGGGCGACCTAAAAAGCCTCAGCGAAGTTGCAGGAATAACTTTTAGAAAAAGCGGGCAGATTTTCAGTACGCCTGATAGGCCTTTTATTCAGGATATTGATGCGCTGCCATATCCATCTCATAAACACTTTGATTTAAGCAAGTACAAAGTTTTTGGAAAAACCTATATGCCCATAATAACCAGCAGAGGATGCCCTTACCAATGCGCCTTCTGTTTGGCATCTAAGATGTGCGGAAGAGGTTTCAGAGCAAGAAGCCCAAGCAAGGTCGTTGACGAGCTTGAGTGGTTAAGAGATACTTTTGGAGCAGAAGCCTTTGCTTTCTATGATGACACCTTCACTTTTGACGTAAAACGGGCAATCGCAATCTGTGACGAAATGAAGGCAAGAAAACTTGAGCTTCCATGGGATTGTCGAACAAGAGTGGACAGAATATCTAAAGAACTTTTAACTAAACTTAGGAGCACGAACTGCCAACTCATCCACTTCGGCATCGAATCAGGCAGCCAACAGATGCTAAATACTATGCGGAAAGGCACAACCGTTGAGCAAAACGCAACGGCAATAAAGTTGACAAAAGAAGCAGGGATTTTCGTTGCCATATCTCTTGTGATCGGTTACCCAGGCGAGACGCCAGAAATGCTCAATCAAACGATAGACTTTATCCATAAAACAAAGCCTGATAACGTTTACATGTGCGAGGCAGTTCCTTACCCTGGCACCGAACTCTATGATTACGTCAAAGACTTAGGCTTAGAAATATCCAAGGATTGGAATCAATACCACGAGGAAACACAAGTTTTCAAAAACACAATATTACCGCCTGAAAAGTTGGAGGAAACAAAAAAGGCGCTCTATGATAACCTCTTTTCCCCAACTTACTTTCTGCAAAAGAAGCTCAGAGGAAACTTTTATAGCCAAACCTTCGCGCGCATTGCATTAAATCATCTTGTATGGAAATACAGGTTTTCAAGATGGGCATTCAAACAATTAGGCAAAGCAAGACACACAAAAAAGAGTTCATGAGGAAAGTTTAGCAGATATTGCTAACCATCCTCTTATTTTTGCGCTCTCTTCATGATTAAATAGCCAAGCGCAACGATTGAAATAAACAAGGCAACGGCCACAAAGACTATCACGCCCTCCAATGTTGATCCCAAAGTGGGGCTATTTGATGTGGTTGGAGTCGAAGATGGAGTTGTAGTTGAAGATGGGTTAGTTACATAATTGGAGAAGCAGTAAACATTCCAATTGTTACATCCTACGTATAACATTCCGTTGGCTATGGTTGGTGAGGACCAACTGCTTGAGGGTGTGGTATAGGTTGCGATTTTTGCGCCGTTATTCTCTGCGTCAAGTATGTATATGTCGCGTTGGCTAGTTACATCGTAGATTTTACCGTCTGCATATGTGGGAGAAATGTATAGCTCGTCTCCAGTGAAGAAACTCCAAATAGTGTGACCGTTCGTTGCATTAAGGCATGCTATGTTGAATTTGTCGACGACGAAAAGTTGCCCGTTGACATAAATTGGTGAACAATAAATGAACTCGACCGCATCTGGGTCTGTAAAATTCCAAATAATTTCACCGGTAGTCGCGTTTATGCCATAATAAGACTTTACGTTGGAGGATGCAAAAACCATTCCATCAGCTATTGATGGAGAACCCATAAGCTCATCGCCTCCTATAAATATCGATTCATAGGGAATTGGTAGTTTCCAGATCACAGCTCCTGTGTTGGCGTCCAGTTTGTAGAGAGCACCTGTTATCGGTTCTTGTGAAGTGAAGTAGACTGCGCCATTAGAAACGGCTGGAGAAGATTCGATTGGTCCCTTGGTTTTAGTCTTCCAGTCAACTGTACCGTTGCTTGCGTCAAGAGCATACAAATAGCCGTCCAATGACCCAATATAAACTATGCTTCCAGCTATCACTGGGGAAGATTTAAGCACTATGTCTCCAAACGTAAAAGGGAGATCTCCGTTGACGAATGTTTGCCAGATGAGGGCACCTGTGTAAGCATTGAGGCAGTACACGTATCCGTCATCACCTCCCGTATAAACTTCACCATTTGCAACAGCAGGAGAAGATTCAATAGCGTCATGAGTTGTGAAGCTCCAGATGAGATTGCCACTCCACGCTCCAAGGGCATAGATATTTTTGTCTTGTGAACCAACATAGACTATTCCGTCTGCAACTGTTGGCGAAGAAATGACTGAACCGTTAGTAGTGAATGCCCAAGCCAAAGTAAGGTTTGATGGACCTATTTGAGCGGTAGAGGAGTGTGTCTGATCTGCCTCCCACGTGGGCCAGGAGCTAACTGGAATTGAGTTGGTCCCTATAGCCCACACTTGACTAAACGTGTTGTATTCGTTTCCTGAAATTGTGTCAACAGCTGTTGTAACACTGCCTGGAATTAGGTATAAGTTGCCATATGCTACAGCGACTGATTCTCTTGGACCTAAGGCTTCCATAGGAAGAGTCCAAATGGGCTGACCAGTATATGCGTTTAAACATGCAAATTGGGAGGCACCGACTTGACCTAGGTATTGTGCGGCTTGCCCCGTCGTCGCATAAACCATGCCGTCGGCCACTGTGGGATTCCCTGGAAAGATAAGTGGACCAGGACCTTTGTATTTCCATACCAGATTGCCGGTTTCTATATTGATGGCGTAAAGATTTCCGTCTTTGTTTAGTTCGTAAACCATTCCATACGCTGCTGCACTGCCTACGCAGAAGTATCCGTCAGTATCTGGTGAGTATGTCCAAAGGATTTGGCCGTTTGTAGCATTGAAACAGTACATTGTATTATCATCTGTTCCCCCTCTTAAGAATCGGCCATCATAAAAGGAACCGCTGAAGATCATAGGTCCTTTTGTGATAGTATCCCAGAGAACCGCGCCTGTCGTGGCGTTCAGCGCCATTTGCTGATTTTCGGCAGATCCAGGAAACACCATGTCGTCGCCGTATGTTGTTCCGCTACCTGTGATACTGCCACCTGGAACATAGGTTTGCCAGACCATTTTTGGCAGATTCGAGGGATCAGAAAAACTCCAAGCTTCAATGGTTGAATTGACTTTTATGTAAAACATTTGCTTTTCTGGACTGTAGATGTTAGCGCTGAAAATACCAGTGTCTGCACAGAAGGCAGAGCTAGTCCACAGTATGTTCCCTGTTTCTGGGTCAAGACAAGTACTTTCCACGATCATGTGCGTGTTATCTATTTTGTATGCTATTGGCCAAGGGCCGACCGTTGGAATGGCTGTTTGCCAGACGATTTTTCCTGTTTGACTAAGTGCAACAACTGAAGTGTTGGTGCAGGTGAAAATCATTCCGTCAAAGGCTGCGAGATAGGGTTGTATTCCTGTTATGTTAGCTTTCCAAAGCACGTTTGATGTGTCAGGTGCTGGTCCCGCTGAGAACCGGGTAAAAGATGAATCGCCTTGATATTCTGGCCACTCGTAGGAATTCAAATTGCCAAGGCTGGAACTTGCATTAGCATTAACTTGGGCATTTGCAGTTGTTTGAAGAGTAGAAATTGAAGCAAAAACTGATGAGACAAGCAGCATAGCTAAAATAGCTATAACTGGAATTTTTTTGGAAATCGCATTTACCTCCCAATATTTATGATAACGAGACTATTGATCAAGAGGTTAATACTATTACACCAGCAATCGTATGACGTAGCGTTTCACTATAAACCTTACGGAAACTAATGATCTTCATATTTTCAGTTGCAGGAGAACAAAAAATATGGTAAGAGATCGCTAAAAATGGAAACAAGAGCGTAGCGCACAATCTTTTTTAAGTTGAAGAGAAACGTTTAGATAAATGATGAATCAGCGAAGAGAATTTGAAGGTGAATTTTAGACTTTATGACTAAAGGGCCGCTACTTATGACTTCTTGGAGAGCAACAGGCACCTGCAATGCGCGATGCAGATACTGCAATGTTGACGCTTCAGGTAAACATGCCCCAAGAGAAATGAGCACGAAAGAGGCACTGAACTTAGTTGACGAAGTTCATAACTTCGGCGTAAGATGGTTCGGCATAAAAGGCGGCGAACCACTAATGCGTGAAGATATTTTTGAAATTGTAGGTCACGCAAAGAATCTAGGGCTCAATGTATGCTTATTAACTAATGGGTGCTTTGTAGACGGAAAAATTTACGATAATCTAGTTAAAAATCAAGTTTGGACATCAGTAAGCATAGACGGCCCAGAAGAAATCAACGATCAATTAAGAGGAAAAGGCTCATACAAAAAGGCGCTGGCGGCTATCCAGAAGCTATCCGAAGGCAAAATCCTAAACGGTTTAGCATGCGCAATTACAACTATAAACTATAAGCATTTAGACCACATTGCTGAATTGGCTGATCAATACCACGCCAACTTTGTCTGGTTTAACCATCTTGTTCCAAGCGGAAGAGCAAAAGAAACAATGGAGTTAACTCCGACGCCCGAGCAATACGAATGGACTCTAAACCACATATGGGACTTAACTCAAAAGTACGAAGGCAAATTTGAGATTCACGTGCATTGCCCGCATTATGCGCGGGTTGTGAAACAAAGAAACCCAGCGAATTTTGACGAGTGGTATGAAAACAAGTTTCATGGCAAATGCACTTATTTCGCCTTTGGCGGATACTTAAGCGTGACGGAAAATGGCGATTTAATACCGTGCTTTTACACAGACCTTCGGCCTTCAGAACCGATGATGCTTGGAAATATAAGACAAAAAAGCTTAACCACTGCATGGAAAGAAATCCAAGAATCAAAATATTACAAAAGCTTCAAAGATAGAAACGTTCTGAAAGGTAAATGCGGAGTATGCGAATACCGAGAACTATGTGGAGGCTGCAGAAACAGAGCATATGCTTACACAGGAGACATTTACGAATCTGATCCAGCATGCATGTATATGCCTGAAAATCTACGCAAGAAATAGCTCAAGCTCCCAAGTCTTGCTTATTTATAGAAAAAAGAAGATGGCTTATAAGCGAAAAAGAGCCGAACATAGATAAGAGTAGAAATGAAAAAAATAGCCTTTATTTGCCTTGTCTTTGTTTCGCTGGTTCTAACATCAAGCGTTTTCGGAGCCATATCTTCTGCTGCAGATCAGCCAAGCGTAGGTTCATGGCCCATGTTTCACAATGATCTTGCGCATTCGGGATTTTCAAATTCTCAAGCGCCTGAAACGAACCAGACTCTGTGGGAGTTTAATACTGGTGGCCAAGTAGACTCGCCGACAGTGGTTGACGGTGTAGTATACGTCGGCGCTTATGACCACAA
>JBEKPG010000007.1:0-67803 GCA_049520955.1 Bathyarchaeia archaeon
ATTATCGCAGGCGACTTATTCCATCAAGCAAGACCATCAAATGTCACTCTGGAGAATACTATTCGAAGTTTTAAGCGGCTCAAAGACGCTAATATCCCAGTCTTAACAGTCGACGGCTCGCATGACTCCGTGCCAAACACAGTAACGGGCACAATTCTCTACCCCTTGGACAGCGCAGGACTAATCCACCATTTGCCAAGGCACATCGGCGCATGCTGGCGCAAACCAGATTGCTGTTACGTCTATGGCATACCAAACTTTCACAATAGACATAAAACTCAAGAGGCGCTGCCAAAGTTCATGGAGGAAAACCCTCCGAGACCCGATGACAAGGTTTGTAACATTTTCGTTTTTCATGGAGCCTTGGACTTGCCAAGCATAAAGCCACCATATATTGAAGCGGAAATTTCTCCCGAGCAATTACCAAGCGGCTTTAACTATTATGCTGCTGGTCACGTGCATGAAAGGTACTTGGACAAGTTTAAAACAGGCTATTTAGGATATAGCGGCTGCACTGAAACAGCAGATTACAGAGAAGCAAAGTACCAAAAAGGCTTCTTCCACGTTAAAGTAAACGAGAAAGGAGAAGTAAATCCAGAATCCATAGAATTAACTTCAACCCGTAAATTTGTTATTTTTGAGCAAGATTTCACAGGCATGGCATCTGGGAAAATCACGGACTTAGCCACTCAACTAGTAAAAAGCGCTGACTTTGAAGGAGCAGTAATAATTCCAGTGTTAAAAGGCACCTTGCCGGCTGAAGCAAGCCGAGCAGAAATCGACATAGGTAAAATTCGAAGTGCTGGCGAGAAAGCGTTGCTTGTTCACCCAATCGTTTTGTTAAAAGAAACTGCTGTTTCAGAAGAAATCGCACGATCCATTTTTGAAAGTGAATTTAAGGACTTGAAGACCAAAGCCTTCGAGTATTTCTTACAGATTTTCTCAGAACGCTATAGCCATGTGGAAGCAGACAAAATTGCACGTTCCGCACTCAGCCTCATTGAGCCTTTGACGAGAAAGCAAGATGAGAAAGTCAAGCAAGCTATTGAGGAACTGGCGAAATGAAAATTGAAATTGTTCAGATGGAAAACATTCGCAGCCACATCAAATCTACAGTTCCATTTACACGGGGCTTTAACTGCCTTGTTGGCGGTTTAGGCTGCGGAAAATCCAGCGTCTTATATGCAGTTGACTTCGCCTTGTTCGGTGACTCAATAGGCAGAAGTTTTGAATATTTGCTGCGGGAAGGTGCAGATTCAGGCAGGGTCACTATCCAGTTTACACAAAACGGATGCACCTACAAGCTTACACGTGGATTAAAAAGAAAAGGCAAAAGCATTACCCAAAATTATGAGGAACTTAAGCTCTATGAAGGTGAGAAGCTTGTTGCAAGCATGAAAACTGAAGCAATCGCTGAGCAGTTTAAAGCAATCACAGGTTTAGATAAGGATCTTTACCGAGAAATTGTCTGGTTTAGGCAGGAACACCTCAAAGAGTTACTTGACGCTGCGCCCCGTGACAGGCAAAAACGTTTGGATGAATTATTCGGATTGTCCGACTATGAGATTGCATGGAGTAATATCGCTCAGTATCAGCGGGACTATGAGACGGAAAAGCGTGTTTATGAGAAGGACCCAGACGTTATCGGCTTGGAAAATCTAAGCAATGAATACAATAGAGCAAGTGAAGAATACGCACTTTTAGAAATGGATCTTGAAAACTCAACGCAAAAGCTTACGCTTGCCAAAAAAACCTTGGACGGAGCCGATTCAAAACTGAAAAAGCTAGAAGAGAAAAAGCAAGCTATTGAAGACCTTAAGCGGAAAGAGGCAAGAGTCCACTCCGATAGTGTTAACATGGCTAACACTTTGACTTCCCTAACTCAACGTATTGAAGGCAAAAAAACACTCTTGAATAATTTGAATCAGCGCCAAAACTCGATTGACACTCAAGCTAAAATGTGTTTAAGTAAACTTGAGCAAGCAGGTTTTTCTGTTAATCAGCCTTTTGAGATGCTGCATTCTTTTTTGTCCTCATTTGATGATAAAATTAGCAGTTTAAGGGCTGATCAAGAAGCAACATCGAGGAACATGCAAACTGACAAGAAAAGAGCTGTTTCTTTATCACAAGAAAGTAAATGTCCGCTATGCGTGCAACCATTAGAGGGCGAATACAAAATCAGTTTGCTTTCAAGGATCCAGCAAGAAAACCTTGAACGGGAAAAAAACATTAATCAATTAAAAATTGAAATTGACAGCCTACAAAAAACAAAAAACGTAGCTTCCGAAGCTTATTCGAACTTACAAACTTGTTTGACAAGAGCTGAAGAGCTAAAAAACCGTTTAAGTGAAGAAGAAAATAACTTAAATAATCTATCGAGTGAATTTGAGGAGAAGAAGACGCTTGAGACTAATTTGCGTTTGCAACTGGAGCAGATCCTTTTTGAGATAAGCAGATTTGATTTATCAGAGCTCAATGAAGCCCGAGCGCAGCGTGAACACAGTTTTCAACAATATTATATGCTTGAATCCGATTTGCATACTAAAGAAAACCGCAAGAAAGATCTTTTCAAACGCTTAGACGAAACCAAAGAGCGGATTAATCTTGCTCAGGAAAAACTTGAGCGTGTGGAAAAAATCCGCCGAACCGTTGAAGTTTTAGGCGCTATACGTGATGCTTATCGTAGTATTCAGCCTAAACTACGAAGTGAGTTTGTGAAGGTTTTGCGCAATTTTGTGCAGCAAGTGCTTGATGGCCTAGCAGGTGGAGAAGGACCCCTACTTAACGTGATTATTGATGAAACCTACACACCTTACGTGAAAACCGAAACGGGCGTTGACCGTGAGGTATCCAACCTTTCCGGAGGGGAACGTACGCTCTTAGCTTTTGCTTACCGTTTAGGTTTAGGTCAGTTGATTATGCAGTCGAGGACTGGCCATGGCTTAAGCATACTTGTTTTAGATGAACCCACTGAAAACTTAGGAAGCGAAGACGGCAGCATAGAACGATTAGCCGAAGCCATAAGCCGATTCAAAGCAATTGAACAAATAATTGCTGTTACGCACAGTGAAGCGTTCGCGGGGAAGGCAGAACACGTAGTTACTCTTGAAAAAGAGGCCGGAATTAGCAAAATTTCGATTGAACGATAAAATACTTAGTTGCTGAAAAATTCTATGCCATTTAAGGTTAAGCGCCTTTGAAAAAGCCATTTTGCAAGATTTAATCCTTAAAGCGAGAAAGCGCTTGGAAAAGCTTTATATTAACTTTGCTTTAAATAAGAGAGTTAAAACAATCGGTGATTTAATGAACCATTCAAAAAATAACTTTAAGGTTTTAGCTTTGATTCTGCTAACGTCAGCACTCTTAATAGCGGCCGTAAATCCGAACATTACAACTGTGAAAGCACAAACAACGGACAGTCTCTACGTTTATAGCACAATAGGCGGAACAATCTCAGCAAACGGAACAGCTCTAACAGGCGGAAGCAGCCCCACCTATGCTAACGGCACGGTTCTTTCCTTCACAGCGACTCCCAGTTCCGGCTTTGAATTCCTGAGTTGGATATCTGTGAGCGCTGCAGGAGCCGCCACTTCCACTGTTAGCACATTCTCATACACCATTTCCGAAACATCGTGCGCTATAGAGGCAATGTTCTACCCAACCACCAACGCAACACAAACAAGCTCTGGCAGCGGATCAGCCAGCGTCACTCTCTATTTCTCAGCAGGCGGAACAACAATTCCAGCTTCACCAGCAACCTATACCAATTACACCGTCGGTACAGTTAGCGACTTCGCTGCAGTCCCATCCAGCGGCTTTCAATTCCTCTATTGGATAGTTGCCACCTCATCAATCAGCGCTTTCACTACCAGTACCCTCGCATTCAACGTAACCTCAAGTACCTGCGCACTACAAGCATTCTTTATCCCAACAAGCAGCACCGTAACACTACCAACACCAACACCAAAAGTAAATGAGTTTTCATCTGCAATTACCATCTTCTTAGCTCTGGCACTGATCTCAACTGCATTTGGAACATATGCATTCACTAAAAAAGCTAAAAAATAAACTCTTTCTTTCTTTTTTTAACGTCCTAAATATTATATCAGTTTTTAGATTATTTTTTAAGCAAATTGCAATATTAAGATTGTCGGATTTTGTCTAAAATTGTCTAGAAATGTCGAATAATGTCCATTTTTGTCGGAAATTGTCGAATAATGACCCAACATACAAACGCCTCTAGCTCCCAAACCAAAAAAACAGCCTAAAACAACTTGTTCAAAAAACGGCAAAAAAACTGTTGTTGTTCTACTAATAAAAGTTACACCACCAACCACCAGTGGCACAACAAAATAAGTAACAAAAGTATTGCTTTGTTTGTTTTGGAGGAGAAGGTTTTGGTTTTTCCCAGGAAAGTTATTCAACCTGAACTTAACTTTAGTTAAGCGAAAGTTAATAAGTTATATTGGATGAAACATCCAAGAGAGAGAAGGGCAAAACAATGCATATTGCAGATGGAATACTCACTCCAGAATGGTGTATATTTTGGTATATTCTAGCGGGAATTTTCGTATTCGTGGGTGCCAGACAGCTAGCGGCAAGACGGAAAATTAACCCGGCATACATGTCTACAGTAGGGCTCTTGGGCGCTGCAGTTTTTGTGATTTCCGTTTGGCACATACCCGTACCAGTCACTGGATCATGCTCTCACCCAGTGGGCACCCCTATGGCGGCTATGATAATTGGACCAGGACCAACTATCGTCATATCCGCAATCGCTTTGTTTTTTCAAACCTTCATCGGACATGGCGGAATAACCACAATCGGCGCGAACACATTTTCAATGGGAATCGTTGGAACTCTTACGGGCTTCGCAACGTTCTGGGTGGCGAGAAAGGCAGGCGGTTCGATTTGGCTTTCAGCCGGCTTGGGCGGAGTAGTAGGCGATTTGATGACCTACATAACAGCAGCTTTTGAACTTGCAATATCTATTCACCCCTCAAACATGTTTACATGGTGGGGCATATTTACACTAGGATACTTGCCCACGCAGATTCCCTTAGCAATCTTAGAGTTTGGATTCACAGCTGCAGCCATTCAGTACATCGCAAATCACAGACCTGAACTCTTAAAATGGTGGTTGGTGAAATAAATGGACAAATTCACAAAATACGCTCTAATAGCAATGGTATTAATCGTGGCAATAATGATGGCCAGCGGATATGTCGGTTACAAAGTAGGTGGCAATTCAGCAACTGACGACAAAGTAAACAACAAGGCTTCAGGTAGCAGCACTACTGTTTACTACAATCCTTTCACTATAGAACATTGGGGTGTAACCGGCGAATACTTTGGTTTCTGCGCAGCAGGATGCGTAGGCGGCTTTCTGGTTGGCTACATCTTTCCAACGGTAATGAATGGTAAAACAAGGAGGGAAAACTGATGGTGTTCCCTCCTGTATGGTTAGCTGGAGATCCTTTCGTTGGTATATTGACCACAGTAGGCTTCTTTACCTTCATTATTATCGGACGTGCCGTGAAGCTTAGAAAAATAAAAAAATAGCACAAAAGTTGAAGTCAATGTATAGCGTAAATCTTGAAGAGTACACTGAAGGAAATTCGGCGCTGCATAGATTAGATGCTAGAATTAAGCTCATTTGTGCGATTGCCACGATTTTCTGCATTGTTTTTTTGACTCATTGGGAGCTTCCTTTGCTCTTTTTTGTAGCTTGCATTGTACTAGTTCTCTATTCTAGAGCACCGTTGAAAGTTTACTTCAAACGGCTTCTTGTCCCGATTTCGCTCATTGCATTCGTGGCCATAATCATGCCCTTTACCTATGGGTCAACAGTGATTGCGCGCGTTCCTTTCTTAACGCTGCCTATTTACAGTCAGGGTATCTATTTTGGTGTTCTTGTGTTCACGCGTTGTATTTCAGCTGTTTCCGTTCTGAATGTGCTTATTCTTGTAACGCCGATTACTACAGTTATGGATTCGTTGGCTTGGTTCCGAGTTCCTTCGGTAATAATAGATACTATGTTTTTGATGTTCAGGTACATCGGTGTTCTCTCCGAAGAAAGTACAAGAATGTACAGAGCACAGGAATCGCGATGCGGGCATTCTCGCTCGGTAAGTTACTTCAAGAAACTCGCTAACTACGGAAATATTGCTGGAGCTCTTCTTTTGAGGGCATTTGACAGATCGGTAAAAGTTGGCGAGGCTATGGCGTCAAGAGCATACAGTGGAAAATACACGCTGTTTACTTACGAAAAAAAGAAGCTGCCCAAGTGGGACGTATTAGTCGGTTCATTAATCGTAGCGGCTAGTGTCAGCGTTGTAATAATTGACGCGTTCATTCTCTAAATGGAGGAACTAATCTGAAAGCAATTGAAACAATTAATCTCTGCTACACTTACCATGACGGAACAAAAGCGTTGACTAACATGAATTTTTCAGTTGAGAAAGGCGAGAATATGGCGATTCTTGGGCCGAACGGGGCTGGTAAGTCGACGCTTCTTCATCATTTTAACGGGCTCTTGATGCCTACTTCTGGCAAAGTTCTTGTGCTTGGCAAAGAGGTCACGACGTCAGAGCTTGACGGGGTTAGACAAAAAGTCGGTTTGGTATTTCAGGATCCAGATGATCAACTGTTCGCGCGCACTGTAGGCCAGGATGTCGCTTTTGGACCAGTAAACTTGGGTTTCCCAGTGAACGAGGTTAAGGCTCGGGTAAAATGGGCTTTGGAAGCTACGGAAATAACTGAGTTAGAAAATAAGCCTCCTCAAAACCTTAGCACAGGACAAAAAAAACGGGCAGCCTTAGCTGGCGTGTTAGCCATGAAACCTGAAATAATAGTCTTAGATGAGCCAATGGCTAACCTTGACCCTCGAACCTCAAGCAAGGTTCTGCAGTTGCTACTTCAACTAAACAAGGAGTTAGGACTAACGTTGATTATCGCGACTCATGATGTAGATTTAGTTCCGCTTTTCGCAGACAAAATCTGCATCCTAAACAAGGGACAAATCGTACTGCAAGGACCACCAAAAGAAGTCTTTGCAGAAACAGAATTGATTAGAAACGTAGACTTGCGACTTCCAAGAATTACTCACCTATTCGAAATTTTAAGCAAGAGAAATCAGCTTTCAACAAACAAACAGTTCCCATTAACAATAGGAGAAGCAAGAAAAGAAATCGTTGAACTAATGGAAGCAAACAACAAACATTAGTTTTAACTAAAAAGATCATAGCCCCGCGCAGTAACCATCTTACCGTTAACAATCTTGGTTGCTGAATTACCCACAATTAACGTTGTAACCATGTCTATTTCAGCAGTCATCATCTCTTTGAGCGTGGTTATAGTGACTTCTTCCCCTTCTCGTCCGGCTCTCCTAACAATTCCAACGGGAGTTTCAGGGCGCATATGCCTGAGAAATATTTCGTAGGCTTTGGCTAAAGGCTCAATGCGACCCTCACTTTTTGGATTATAGAGCACAATGGCAAAGTCAGCTGCAGAGGCGGCCTCAAGTCTGCGCTCGATTTTTTCCCAAGGAGTCAACAGATCGCTGAGGCTAATCACGGCAAAATCGCTCACCAATGGCGCGCCAAGCTTTGACGCGGCAGCCGTAGCAGCCGTAACGCCCGGAACAATTTCAACTGGAACACTTACTTTTTCCAGTGCGGCGACTTCAAGAACTATGCCTGCCATGCCATAAACGCCTGGGTCACCACTACTGACCATTACGACACGATAATTTTCTAAAGCTTTTGACACAGCAATTTTTGCCCGTTCAACCTCTCGACCCATTATTCCGGAAACAACTTCCGCACCGGGTTTAATTACGGATTGGATTAACTTGACGTATGTGCCATAACCAACTACGATGTCAGCGTTTTCAATTTCGCTTCTTGCTTTAGGCGTTAAGTGCTCCAAACTGCCGGGTCCAATGCCGACTACGCTTATTCGCCCTCGGCTATGGCCACAGTTACCCCGTTGAGCTTGGTCTTTTTCAATATTAACTTTGAGTTCTTTCCTGCTACTAGTAGTGCTGCTCGTTCGCATACTCCTCCAACACCAATTTTCTCCTGAACCATCTTTGAATCAGGCGAAAGGCCCTTATAACTTACAGAACGAAGCGCATCGACACTTAAAAATTCAAGTGGCTTGCCTAACTGTTCGGCAGCCTTCAGCATAGCTGGAGAATCACGTTTTATGTCAACCGTGGCAAAGCGGTCAACAATGGCTAAGGTTATATGAGCCTGATCCAATGCAGTGTCAACCCCTTCAATTATGCTATCTGCGGTCGAACTTTTTCTTGAGCCTAATCCAACAACCACACGTTTAGTTTTTAGTATAGTGAAAGGTTTAACAACTTTATCAATTCTGAAAACTTCATTTAACACAAGCTTATCTGACACCAATATGCCGGCGTCATAATTGTTAGTTATTTCTAAGGCTTGAGCTGCGTTCTCTGCACGTTTGATTTCGTAGCAGCCAATCTGGTTAGTTGGAATATCTATGTCTCCGATTAATACTACGACCAAATGGTCGCCGTTGACGATGGCGCTGTTAACTGCCACGAGGCTTTCAGGATTTTGTATGGATAAATGGAGGATTCTTGCTAACTCGTCGACACTCTGTTTACCAGCAGCGTCCGACGCCGTTGTAATTACTGCTGTAGCGCCAATGCCTTGGGCGATTATCTTTGTTAGCTCGTTTGCCCCACCATAATGTCCAGACAATAGGCTTATGACAAAATTTCCAGAAGCATCGACACCTATTACTGCTGGGTCGGTTAATTTGCTCTCAAGAAGTGGCGCGACCGAGCGGATAATAATTCCTGTCGCCATAACCCCGACTAAAGCGTCTATAGAGCTGTAAGTGTCTTTGACAAATTGGTCTAGTTTTATGTCTAAGGGGACAACGTCGTTTTGAACATATTTTTTGGGTGCATAAACCTTTGATGAAAAACCTGCTTTTACTAATGCTTCTTTAATTCTTAATGCAGTTTCCACGCCTCGCCTCGTGATTGCAATAACTGCTATCCCCTTTGCGTACATTTCACTCGCCTTTTCGGAACCCCGTAGTGAATGTTGGATCATAAAGTTTTGATAAATCATAGTCTTTCGGGTTCAAGACTTTTCCCACAAAAATCAACGCTGTCTCAGTTATTCCAGCCTCCTTAATCTTGGCGACTATATCGTTTAACGTGCCCTTCACGATTTTTTGCTCAGGCCAAGTGGCCTTATACACTACTTGTGCTGGAGTATCCTTCGGATATCCACCTTTCACAAGTTCTTCCACAACACGAGCAATATGAGGAGTGCCCAAGAATATGACCATTGTTGCTTGGTGGGCAGCAAGTTTGCTGATACTTTCAGCTTCGGGCACGGGAGTTCTTCCCTCAGGACGAGTTATAATGACTGTTTGTGAAATATTCGGCAAGGTTAATTCACGGTTTAGAGCCCCTGCACCTCCCTGCAAACAGCTAACCCCTGGAATTCGGAAGTACTCGATTTTCTCTTTGTCAAGCGCATCCATTTGTTCTTGGATGGCGCCGTAAAAGCTTGGGTCCCCGTCATGCACTCTTGCCACAAGCTTCCCTGCCATTGTAGCTTCAACCATGACTTTTAGGACTTCGGGCAAGCTCATTTTGGCGCTGTCATAGAGCTCAGCGGTTTGCTTAGCATATTGGAGTATTTTAGGGTTCAAAAGTGAACCAGCGTAAATTACAACATCAGCTTGCTCCAAGTAACGTTTACCTTTAAGAGTAATAAGTTCAGGATCGCCAGGACCTGCGCCTATGAAGACAATCTTGTTCATGCTTTGCTACCGTTTCCGTTTTGTTTCCAGTGAATGGGAACTTGGCTTTTCTTAACGATGGCTACTGAGAAATAATCTTCAGTAATATCCCATTGATTCACTTCGCCTAGTTTGCCAACGAGAACTTTCTCTTCAGGCAAAGTGCATCGTTTAACTAGGGCGATAGTTGAGTTTTTGGTAAAACCTGATTTTAAAAGCATGGGAATAAACTCTTTAATATGATGTGCGCACTTCATGAACACAATGTTGTCTGCATGTTTGGCGGTTTTTTCTATGAGTGTAGCGTTTAGATCAGACGGCATAATTGTAACCACTTCCTCTTTCTCCGCTAAAGGCAACTTGGCGCTTGCTGCGGCGGCTGAAACAGAGGTTACGCCAGGTATGATTTCAAGCTCAATTTCCGGGTAGGTTTCCTTAACACATTCGTAAAGGTAGAGGAATGTGCTGTAGAGCATGGGGTCGCCTAAAGTGATGAATGCAACATTACTTTTTTTGGCTTTTGCGGCGACTATAGCCGCGTTTTCCACCCAGAGCTTGCGGTTGTTCAATTCATCTTTGGTCATAGGAAAGACAAGTTCTAAAATCTCCGCAGGTTTCTCGCGTTCATTCATAATTTGTTTAACCATGCCGAGCGCCATGCTAGGTTTACTGGCATGTGATTTTGGCACGCAGATAACGTCTACAGTCTTAAGCGCTTTTACCGCCTTTATTGTGATAAGCTCTGGGTCGCCCGGACCGACACCGATGCCTATGAATGTTCCAGCCAAATCAATTCTCACCTAAGGTTTCGTCGCTGAGACTACAGTAATAGGATTTCTTGCCATCATCATAGTGCCGCTGTTTATTTGCTTTCCCTTTGCCACCGAAATATGACAGACATCGATATCTTTGAAGCCCAAGCTTTTCAATTCGTTCAAGGCTGTGCAGGCTGTTTCCAGAAGGATTGAGTTTATGACCACTCTGCCGTTTGGATTCAACTTACCTACGCATGCACGCAGTACTTCATTCAGGGCGCCGCTTCCGCCTATTATGACAGCATCCGCGTGTGGAAGGCCAAGAAAAGCTTCAGGTGCTTTACCATGCACAATCTTAACATTATCGTGAACCTCAAACTTTTCCACATTACTCATAGTTAAGTCAATAGCTGCTTGATCTTCGTCAATAGCGAAAACCTTGCCTTTTGGCGCCACTTGAAGGGCAGCCTCGACCGTTAAGCCGCCTGAACCGCAACCGACATCGATAACGATTGAGCCTTCGGATAAACGTGCTTTGGAGAGCGTTATAACACGGATTTCCTCTTTGGTTGGTCCAGGCACCTCATCGTTTTGGTTAAACAGCTCGTCTGGTATTCCAGGAGTTTTGTAAGTCCATCTTTTACCCATTCAAAATCAACTTATCCTCATACTTTGCGGTTTGCTTTTATAACCATAACGCATAAAGACCCAAAAGACTGCTGAGAAACTTGCTCTAAACTGGTGGAAGTAACCTTCTCGTTATCTAGAGTTAGATTTTCGCATATAAAAACAGGCGTTTCTTTATCTAATCCAGATTTAAGGAGGAAACACACGATTTCGCTTGGTTGAAACGCTCTTGAATCTGGAAGAAGCATCGCATCCTTGCCACTCTTAAGGCATAAAGCTAACCTGCTTTTCTTCTCGACGCTCACGTTACCTTTATGGAAAGTAAACAAGCACACATCATCCCAACTTATGCTTAATCTGGCAGCGCATGCTTGAATTGAACTTATCCCTGGAACGACGTTGACTTCCACATCCTTTTCTAAGTTACTCGTTAAAACCGTATGCAAAAGTCCTGAGAAGCCTGGGTCACCAGTAGACAACAAAGCTACGTTCTTGCCCTTCTCGGCTGATTGAATCGCAAACCTGAGAGCAATGTTTAGGGTTTTGGCGGTTAAAACCATCGTTTCCCCCCTAATGTTATCCTTTAAAAGATTTAGGCTTCTCTGAGCGCCAATAACAACTTCAGCTTGTTGCACGGTTTTTCTTGCTGCAGGAGTCACGTAATCGGGTGAACCCGGTCCGACGCCTACTATGTTAAGTTTAGCCAAGGTTTGTTGCACCTAGCGTTTTGGTCCATTCCAAGTACTTTGCCATCCATAGAAACGATGACTACGCTTATCTTAATTTTGTTTTCTACCCTGTCGTTTACCCGCTGACTAACGCGTTGAGCAATCCTGTCATAAGCAGCATCTAACAAGTTGACTTGCTTTAGAATTTCTGAGGCTTCATCAGAAGTATTAGCCTGCAACAAAGCGTTAATAGTTTTAGTGTCAGCTCCGACAGCACCGGCGTACGAGGCGATGACTTCATTGCGTGCATCCCCAACTTTATGGTGTGTATTGAAAATATTAGCCGCCAACTTTACCAGTTTTCCTGAATGACCAAGAACAATGATTTCCTTGACACCTTTTTTCACGGCTTTATCAAGCATATACCCAACAAAGTCTCCAGTTTGAACTATCGCATCCTCAGGCGCATTAAATTGCTGCTTAGCAATTCTTTCTCCGATATTTCCCGGAACAAAGAATATTCTCTTGTAGCCACGCGCTAAGGCAACATCAATTTGGGGAACCAGAGAGCGTCTACACGCTTCCAAAGAAAGCGGTTTCACCACGCCTGTTGTGCCCAAAATGGATACTCCGCCAATAATACCCAACTTTGCATTCATTGTTTTCTTGGCGATTTTTTCTCCTTCAGGCGCCGTAATTGTTACTTCAACTCCCTTCCCAGGAGGCAATATTTCCTTGACGGCCGCAGTTATCATGCTTCTTGGCACGGGGTTAATCGCTGACTCGCCAATTGGTACTTGCAGTCCTGGCTTTGTAACTTTCCCAATGCCTTTGCCGCTCGTAATAGTGACTTTGCCGTCGCCAGTTAATTTAACAGTTGCAGTTATTTCCATTTTGTCAGTAACATCGATGTCTTCTCCAGCATCCTTTACGACCACTGCCTCTGCAGTATCAGCGGCGAGTTTCCTGCTGGACTTCACAGAAACCTCGAAGCGCAGACCAATAGGAGTAGGAATAACCACTCGATCAACAGGTTCCTCAAGCACGGCTAACAAAGCAGCTTTTGCAGCAGCTGCCGCAGATGCGCCTGTTGTTATACCGTACTTTAGAAATCTCGCCATAAACGATCGCTCGATTACCCGTAAGCTTTGCCCTCAGCCATAGAGAGCAATGAGTTGAAAACCGCCACTGCAATAGTGCTGCCACCCTTACGTCCTCTAGTAATAATAAATGGTACAGGGAGTTTTGCGACTACTTCTTTTGATTCTGCTGCGCCCACGTAACCCACTGGAACAGCCACTATTAACGCTGGCTTAAATGCACCCTTCTTAATCTGTTCAGCGAGCTCAAACGCGGCGGTTGGAGCGTTCCCAATAAGCACGATGGCGCCATCTAAGCCGTCTCTTATCGCTAAACGCATTGCAGCGGCAGACCTTGTTAAAGATTCAGTATTAGCCAGCTTGACAACACGTTCATCATTCATATACGTGGAGATTTTGCCGCCGAACTTTTGAAGTCGAGCCTCATTGATCCCTGCTTTCACCATCTTTACATCGGTAACTATTTTTGCGCCAGCTTTAATCGCGGCTACGCCAGCGTCTACTGCATCTCCGCTTATGACTAAGAGTTTGGCGAATTCAGGGTCAGCGGTGGTATGAACTACCCGCTCGATTATTGGAACTTGATTTTTAGGAGCCTTGGCTAAAGTGTCACCGATTTCTTCACGGATAAGCATCATGCTTTTATCAACAATTTTGCTTGAGGCAGTAATAGAGTAAGCATCAACAATCTCAATGTCTCGCTTGATTTCCTGCCCCAATGCCTTCAGGGCTTTTTCCTCAAGGATTTCAGCGATGCGCGCATCACTACCTAATGGCTCACCATAAACTAATTCTATTCCGAGTGCCTTGAGTTGAGGCTCTTTCTCTTTCACGCCAATCAACTCAGGAATTTCCTGCGTCGTGTGGACACCTGGCGCAAGGAAAGCGGGAACCAACACAATCTTAGACACCCCTTTCTGAGCAAGAGTATCAATTGATTCAGCGATTGTCGGCGTGTTCCTAATCATAAAAGCAATTTCAACAAGCTTAAATTTGGAGCGTTTACGTAAGATTTCCGCTAATTTTTCAAGGTTTTCTTGGTTATGGGGCAGTTTGCTTCCATGCCCAATCAGAATTAAACCAACCTCCAATGCAGCATTATTCACTTAGTTTTTCCCCGTCTTCTCAAACAGTTTAACCGCTAGATCGATTAGTTGCTCGTCCCCGTTTTTGGCGGCTAAACGCAAGTTTTCAACAATCGGAACAAATGTCTGTTTTAGCAAAATTGACGTTAAATTTTCAAGGATTTTCCGCTCTCTTTCATCGACTTCACCTATTATGTCTATAGCTGTTGCAAGTTCTTTTTGCCGGACTTCCTCGGCATGAGAAAGCAACGAAGAAATAATTAAACGAACCGAGAAGCTTTTCATATCTTGATTAAGAATCATAAGTTCGTCGTCTAAAATTTTAACCGCTTTCTCAATGCTCTTTTCTCGTTCTTGCTTGTTTTTTTCCGCGATTAACTGCAAATCATCAATATTGTGGAGTTTTGTTTTTTCAACTTCTTGCACCGTTTTTTCAACGTTGCGTGGATTTGAGATATCAATTATTACGAGGTCATTCTTGTTCGTGCGTTGCTTTATTAATCTTGAAACCATATCTTTGGTTAACAAATAATGCGGTGCTGCAGTCGAACAGATTACTACGTCCGCGTCAACAAGAACTTCTTCAAACTGATTAAACCTTACAGCTTGTCCGGACAGATCTCCAGCTAATTTCAGCGCCCGGTCATAGGTTCTATTAGCAATAAAGATTGGACTTAGACAGCGTCGCGCTAAAGCTTTGGCAACGAGAGTTCCTATTTCTCCAGCGCCCATAACCAAGATCTTCTTATCTTCTAATTCACCCAACAAATTGACAGCCAATTCAACTGCTACTGAACCAATCGACACAGCACCCTTGTTGATGCCTGTTTCGTTTCTTACTCGCCTTCCAACGGTCATTGACCGATTAAATAGGTGCTTTAGGATTGGACCGACAGTTTTGGCGTTTTCTGCTTCTAAATAAGCGTTCCAGACTTGATTGAGAACTTGATCTTCCCCTATAACCATTGATTCTAAGCCTGAAGTAACTCGTAAGAGGTGATTGAAAGCTTCGGTGTCTATTGAGGTTTCTATAGCATTAGTTGCTTCCTCAGCGTGTGCCATACCGATTTTTACCCAGTAATTTTTAACAAGATTAACTGCGTTTTCAGCATCCTCGGTTACAACATAGATTTCGATGCGGTTACACGTTTGAAGAATTAAGCATTCGTCCACATTTTGAAGGGAACGAATTTCGGCAAGTGCCTTTTCCTTGTCTTTAAATGCTACAGCCTCCATTAATGGAACGCGGGCTGTTTTGTGCGTTATTCTAACGTTGATGACGTGATCTATCTTGGCCGAGGCATGCATGGTTGGATAAACCATGCGGCTTAAATATAAGCTTTACTTAAATACGCGATGGGGGCAGGTTTGGACGGATTTACGACGCAGAATAGGTTTAGTTTACCTACCGGGGGCGCTTCCGTGCTTCGAAGACTTTGGAAACTTGCCGACCGACATAGTTTGCTCTGATGCGCTTGTAGATGGAAAGCCAGCTTCAGAAATTTTAGATATGATAATTATCCCCGGCGGAAGCCTAGTTGAATCACAAAGCATTAACAAGAAAGTGTCAAGTGAAATAATGAAAATGGCTGAAAGCGGCAAATTCGTTCTTGGAATATGCTCGGGCTTCCAAATACTTGCAAAAGAAACCGATGTCGGACGCCTCTCGAAAGTTCCTATAACTAGAGAAGGCTTAGGCTTGCTAGATACAGAGTTTAAGCCCTTAATCTGCACAGACCGCGTGAAGGCCACCACAACTGGCAAAAGTTTCATCACAAGCAAGGTTGGTCAGGAAGTTTCAGGATTCCATTGTCACACTTATGGCAAAATCATACTACGAAAGGACGCGAAAACCATTCTTGTTTCACACGCCCAACGTGTCAATTATCATAAGGATCCGCAGGATTTGGTTTCAGGAGTAGCCAACAAAGAAGGCAATGTTGTAGGAGTTTTTATTCACGCGTTATTAGACGAAAATCCAACCATCATCGAAAGCATTACTAAATCATTGGGCGTAAACGCAATAGAACTCGAAGCGATTCGAAGTGCTAACGCTAAGCTTTTGGACCGAATCAAAAGCGAAATAGGAATCTCAACCAATATCCATCAGCAAGATACAGTTAACCAAAATACAGTTAACCAAAAAACGCCACGTCTACTGTTGGTGACAGCGACAGGAAGCGGCTCAGGAAAAACTTTTCTCGTGGCAGGAATCGCGGGTGCACTAAAAAAGAGAGGCGTCAAAGTTGGAATTCTAAAGGTTGGTGGAGATATACGAGACGTCGTGCCTGCCCTTTACCTAATTAAAGAACCAATCAAGAGTTATTCGTCGATTAAAATTGGGGAAAGCGGCTGGAAACCTTTAGCTGAGGCTGTGCAGGAAGCTAGCCAAAATCACGATTTTCTCCTCGTTGAAGGAGCTATGAGTGCTTTCACTGGACTGCTAAATGATAAAGCAGCGAGGCCTAGTTCAACAGCTGAAGTCGCAGCGGCTTTAGGGGCATCCACCATTGTTGTAGTTAGCTGTGATAAAGAGGGCATAGAAGGCGCGTTGATTAACACGTTTAATTACGTGAATATTCTCAGAAGTCTGGGAGTAAAAATAACTGGTGTAATCCTAAACAAAGCGCGTATAAGCTATCTAACCGACGAAATCAAGCTGACTATGAAACGAGCTTTCGAAAACGCCGGCGTAGAACTGCTAGGTATAGTACCTCGAATAGACGTAGAAGGAAGAGGCATGATACCAGAGATTGAAATAAAATATGAAGAGTTCGGAGCCCAAGCAATCGAAGCAGCAGAACAATACATAAACTTGGATGCTCTTACAAAAATTGCAGGCGCCCCAAAGCTTAACCAAATTGATTACACAGCTTTTACGGAAAAGTTTAAGAATTTAATAATCAACAACAGTTTTAACTTTTTTAAAGGTGGCAAAACACAAAATTGCTCTTAGACCTCAAACTTGATGGAAAAACCATCATAGTAGTCGGCGGAGGCTCAGAGGGTTACCGAAAAACCCAAAGCTTCCTTGATTCAGGCGCAAAAATCTGGGTTATGAGCAAAGCCTTCTCAAGCGGCATCCAAAAATTACATGATGCAAAAAAAGTTGCTTTAGTTAAGACTGAAATTCAAGACCCCAAAGCTTTTGTTGATAGCCTTAATCCTAAGCCTGATATACTTTTAGCAGTTACGAACGAGTCGAAACTAAATCTTGGGCTAATTAAAGCAGCAAAGTCTGCGGGATGTATGGTTTACTCAGTTGATAATCCAGCTTTGAGCGATTTCATATTGCCCGCTGTCGCGCGAGTTGGCGAAGTAAAGATTGCGGTTTCCACTTCGGGAAAAAGTCCAGCCATGGCCAGGGTGCTTAGGGAAAGGATAGAGCAAATGATAACGCCTGAGGATTTACTTGAAATTCAACTACAATCCGATTTGCGTAGGTTACTTAGAAAACAAGTTTCTGATTCGAAGGTTAGGGGCAAAATGTTATACGAGATACTTAATAACGATAACATTAAACAAGTTTTAAGAGAGGGAAAGCTTGGAGAGGCACAAGATATGGCGATGAAACTCTTACAAAAAATGGAGGCACAATAAGTTGAGTTTTCCAACGGTTAGAATGAGAAGACTACGTAGAACTGAAACCATGAGAGACATGTTAAGCCAAGTTAACTTGCAGCCAAATAACTTAATTTATCCAATCTTTGTTGATGAGAACATCAAAAAACCCATGCCGATTGCGGCAATGCCAGGATATGGCAGAATGCCAATTGCTCAAGTCGTAAGTGAGGGAAGGCAAGCATTAGCGCAAGGAGTCAAAAGCGTGCTTCTCTTTGGAATTCCAGCAAAAAAAGATGACGCAGCAACAAGTGCTTTTGCTAAAGAAGGGGTTGTTCAAAAAGCTGCGCTTGAACTAGAAAAAGCCTTCGGAGAAGAACTCGCAGTTGTCGGTGATGTCTGCTTATGCGAGTACATGAACCATGGGCACTGCGGTCTAGTTAAGGACAGCGAGGTTCTAAATGATCAGACACTTGAGGTTCTCGGAAAAGTTGCAGTTAGCCAAGCTGAATCAGGAGTGGATATTGTAGCGCCTTCAGCTATGATGGACGGTCAAGTTGGCGCCATACGAGAAGCATTAGATGATGCTGGTTTTGAGCAAGTGCCGATTATGGCTTACTCAGCAAAGTATGCTTCGGCCTTTTACGGTCCTTTCAGGGAGGCAGCTGAATCTACGCCGAAATTTGGAAACCGCAAAAGTTACCAGATGAGTTATGGAAGCCCAGAGGAGGCTTTGCGTGAAATGGAGTTAGACGTAAACGAGGGCGCCGACATGATTATGGTTAAACCCGCTTTAGCTTACTTGGACATTATTAGTCTTGCAAAAGCAAACTTTAACGTGCCCATTGTTGCATACAACGTCAGCGGCGAATACTCGATGGTAAAAGCGGCAGCGCAGAACGGATGGATAGATGAAAAAACCGTAATTCGCGAAATCTTAACAGGCATCAAACGTGCAGGCGCTGACCTAATCATAACCTACTTTGCCAAGGACATTAAATCATGGTTGAATCAAACTTGAATGAAACCAAGTCAAAGTTGCTTTTTGAAAGAGCAAGAAAAGTATTGCCTGGAGGCGTAAACAGTCCTGTTCGAGCGTTTGAACCTTACCCCTTCTTTGTAGAACGCGCTCAAGGAGCAAAAATGTACAGTGTCGACAATAAGACATACATTGATTATTGTATGGCTTATGGCGCTTTACTTATGGGACACGCTTACACAGACGTTGTGGAAGCTGTAAAGAACCAATTAGCCAAAGGCTCACTTTATGGTGCCCCAACTGAGAAAGAAGTGGAATTTGCAGAGCTTATCCAGAAATCGTCCCCTTGCATGGAAATGCTGCGACTTGTAAACTCAGGTACCGAAGCAACTATGCACGCAATTCGGGCTGCAAGAGGTTATACTGGAAGAAAAAAAATTATTAAATTCGAGGGCTGCTTCCACGGGTCTCACGACGGCGTTTTGGTCAAGGCAGGATCAGGAGCTACAACTTTTAGTGCCCCAAACTCGCTTGGGATTCCAGAGGAGATAACTCGGAACACGATTGTCGTGCCATATAATGATTTTGAAGGTTTAGAAACAACAATGAAGCGTGATGGCAACAATATTGCCGCCTTGATTGTTGAGCCCGTTTTGGCGAATGTTGGGCTTATTTTGCCCAAGAAAGATTATTTGAGTTATTTAAGAAAAATAACAAACGATTATGGTACCGTTTTGATTTTTGATGAGATTATAACGGGGTTGCGCTTAGCTTTAGGCGGTGCACAGGAATACTTCAATGTAAAACCGGACATGGCAACACTCGGCAAGGTACTTGGTGGAGGTTTTCCACTGGCGGCTTTCGGCGGTAAAAAAGAAATCATGCAAAACATCTCGCCAATCGGAAGAGTATATCAGGCTGGAACTTTTAGCGGCAACCCAATTTCCGCAACGGCAGGTTTTACTATTCTAAATATTCTGGATAAAAAGAAAAATGAAATTTATCCAAAACTTGAGAAAAACTGCGCTGAACTAAAGAAAGCTCTAACCGATTTAGCTCAAACTTGCAAGGTTCAAGCACAAGTTTACAATATTTCTTCAATGTACCAAATATTCTTCACGAAAAACCCAGTCACCGATTACGTTTGTGCCAAACAATCTGATACACAAATGTTTACTTTGTACTTCCAGGAGCTATTACGACAAGGAGTGTTTATCCCGCCGTCACAGTTTGAAACCTGCTTCTTATCAACCGTTCATTTGGAAGATGATTTAAAACATACAATAAGCGCTTTCGACAAGGCACTCAGCAAGGTAGCAAAGGGGAAAAAGAGTTAAAATGGTCATAAATGTTGGCACCAGAGGAAGCATACTCGCACTTGCACAGACTGAAAGGGTTCTGAAACAGCTCAAGCAGGCACATCCACATGAAGAGTTTAACCTAAAAATTATCAAAACATTAGGCGACAAAGAGCAAGGCAAACCTCTATTCGCGATTGACTGCAAAGGCATTTTTGAAAAAGAAATCGATCAGCAAGTAATTAAGGGTGAAATCGACTTTGCTGTTCACAGTCTTAAAGATGTACCCATAGTTGAACAACAAATTGGTACGGTGCTAGCCGCAATCCCAAAGAGAGATTCACAAAACGACGTGTTCATCTCAAAGGGCAAAGTGCCGCTTAAAGATTTAGCCAAAGGCTCAGTTGTTGGAACAGGCAGCCTAAGAAGAATGGCGGAAATCAAGTTCAATCACCCCGACTTAGATGTGCAACCGATAAGAGGCAACGTGGACACCAGAATCAATAAGGTTAGAAAAGGCGAGTTTTCAGGTGTTGTCATTGCTGAAGCAGGACTTGAAAGAATGAATTTGCTGAACGATGTAACCGAGCGTTTACCTCTTGACCTGTTTCCGTCAGCCGCTGGACAGGGGGCTTTAGCGATAGTCGCCAGAGAGGGCAATGAAAATCTTTTTGACCTTTTGAAGTGCCTCGAAGATAAAGAGACAAGGGCCGAGATTACAGCTGAGCGAAGTCTTGTGTTTGAGTTGGAAGGTGGCTGCCGAGTGCCAATAGGTGCCGTGGGTCAAGCAACAGGTAGCGAGTTGTCGCTTTTTGGCTGCGTTTTCTCACTTAACGATCGGAAGATGATTCGTGCATCCGCACATGGCACGTTAGCTGAAGCTGAAATGCTTGGCGAAAAAGTCGGTGCAAGCCTCATTAAGCAAGGAGCCAAAGACTTCGAGAAAGAATGGAGGAAAAAGTATGGGGCATGGTAAAGTTTACCTTGTAGGCGCTGGCCCCGGCGACCCTAAATTGCTTACGGTTAGGGCGGTTGAATTGCTGAAAGAGGCTGATGTTGTAATATATGATAGGCTCATTGGCGAGTCAATTCTCAGCTTAGCTTCAGAAAAAGCAGAGAAGATTTATGTTGGAAAAAGGTCAGGCAAACATGAAGTTCCCCAAGACAAGATTACTGAGCTAATAATTGAGAAAGCCCAGCGCAGCGGCAAAGTGGTAAGACTCAAAGGTGGCGACCCGTTTATTTTCGGAAGAGGCGGCGAAGAAGCTGAAGCCCTTGTGGAGAATGGAATCGAATTTGAAGTTGTACCAGGAGTCAGTTCAGCAATCGTGGCTCCTGAATATGCGGGCATACCGTTAACACATAGAGATTATGCGGCTTCTGTAGCAATCATCACGGGACATAGGGCAGGCGATGCGGAACACGCAATCAACTGGGCAAAAATAGCCGAGGCCGTAGATACGATGGTTATTTTGATGGGTGTGGAATCGCTTCAAGCTATAACGGAAAAACTAATTAAAGGAGGCTTAAAACCAGAAACGCCCGCAGCCATCATTGAATCAGGCACTCTAAAGAATCAGAGAACAATTATTGGCGAAATAGGGACGCTGGCAACGGTAGCGGAGGAAAAACAGGTCAAGCCTCCAGCAGTCATAGTTATAGGTGAAGTTGTAAACTTAGGCAGGAAACTAGCATGGTTCAAAAAACCCTTAGCCTAAAAGGAAAAACGGTTGCCATAACGCGCCCAGCAGGTCAGGCGGAAGAAGCGGGCAAACTAATCAAGGAAAAGGGCGGAATACCCTACTTTATACCTGCTATAGAAATCAAAGGTTTAACCAATTTTTCACCAGTAAAAAAATTTGTCGGTGAACTGCTAGAGGGACAAGTGGACTATGTTATTTTCATGAGCACAAACGGCGTGAAATACCTGTTCAAAGCTGCTGAAACTCTAAAGCAATCCAACCAATTGAAAAAGGGCTTATCTAAGACCTTTATTATTGCAGTTGGCCCTCGAACTGCTCAGGCGCTGGAAGAAGAATATCATGTAAATGTTAGCTTAGTCCCATTGAAGTACAGTTCTGAAGGATTAATCGATTGCTTGCAGAGCAAAGAAATTTCAAGCAAAATCATTCGCATACCAAGAACTTCTGGAGCAACACCCACTTTAACTGAGAAACTCAAAGAAATGGGAGCCAAAGTCGAAGAAATCTACGTTTACGAGTCAGGCTTGCCTGTGGACAAGAAATTAAAAGACAAGTTTTTTAAAGATTTAACTTCTGGAAAAATTGAAGCAATTGTCTTTGGAAGTGGATTAAGTGCTAAAAATATTTTCAAAATACTCTCTGAAAACGCACCCATGAAAACGCTCCGTGCCCTAATGAATAGTAAAGTTACAACCGTTGCCATTGGGCCAACAACTGCCGAAGCCTTAAGAGAAATGGGCATAAAAGTTGATGTGATGCCGCAGAACTATTTGTTTGAAGAAGCGTTAACCGTGTTAGCTCAATACTGGAACAAAAAGTGACATCAGTGCATAAGAGAAAAGTAGCTTCTCTTGAAAGAAGAGTAAAATTTTAAAAGCGAACTCACCGTGAACAAAGAACGAAAAACTATTTACGCATTAATAGGTCCCTCAATTCTTGGAAAAATGGAAGCAAGCATCAAGAGAAAAAAAGTCTATACGATTCTAAGCTCGCCACGCTCTCAGAATGTAGAAACCTTTCAACTCCTTTCATATTACTTGACACACTTAAACCCAAACCCAACAAAATTGGAGAAAAACGCAAGACATTTAAACAAAGCAAGACAAGAAGACATGAACATAAATGAAAACTGATCCATTCACTTTAACAATTGTTGTCGTTATAATAATTTCAATAGCGGCAATAGGCATTACCGCCATCATAGTGGTAAGCAATTTAAAGAATATACCTTCAGGAGAAAGTGGCTTAATAGTTTCGAAAAGTGTCATCAATGCAAACAAAAGCGAAATTGAACTCTCAGGCGGAAAAACATTATATATTCTAAACAATACACCGTTATATCTTAGCCTGCAAGAAAATCAAACTTACTCTTTTGATTGTCTTTTTAATTACTACACAAAAACCACGTATATTGAAAGCGCCCAAATAACTAAATAGCCATTAAATAGTTTTTATTAAAATCACGAACATTCACGGCTCCATTCTTAGGCTGGATAATTAGCTAATGAATTATTAAATTTCAGTTGTGGTCTTAGAGGTAATCAAGATTAAAGGGTTGTTCAAAAGCCACTGAAGCAAAGATTTTTTCTACAATCTCCTCTTGTTCTTTTGTGCCTGTAACAGCCAGCCAGCATGACCCTTCTGCGCCACAGACTCCTCCAGCAGAAATTAATTCAGCTTTGGCTCCACTCAAAAAGTTCATTGCATCCAACTCAGTAAACACCTGTCCGGGAACAGGTAGCAAGCGATAGCCGCTCGCACCTGGGGCATTTAGTTTTTCGGCTAACGTGTAAAGATTACCGTTTATGCGCTTTTCCAAGCCTACGGGTATTATCAGTTTTACTCGGCGTCCTGCAACAGCGGGCAATACTAAACCGATGGTTCCAGCTTTTGGGTGACCAATTAGAATAGCAGCCTGTTTATTGTCTAAATCCAAAGCATTTGCACCTTTTAAGATAACGTCGCCCTCTTTGAGTGAGTCTACCACGTCGGAAATTGTCTTACCTTTTTGCCAGACCCCTCTGGTTATTACAACGTCTCCGGGAAATCTGCTTTCGTCAGCCATTCGTCCTTCTGCTGTTATGGTTTTGTTAGGAGGCAAGACTATTCCGCGGAAAAAGTGTTTTCTAGAGAAATCATTTGAAATTTCTTGGGTTTGTAGTATTTCTCCAGCGACATAGCCGTTTGTTGTTCCAGCTACAATTACAAGCGTACCATTTTTAATCGCACTTAAAACTATTGGGTAATGTGCTAATGCTTTGGCGATTAAGCGTTTTCCTGCCGATGTTGTAATGAGGCACTGCTTCACTTCAGTTAGCTCCTTTTGCATTTAACATTGTAATTTGAGACAGGGTAATAATAATAATTGCGGTTTCCAAGGTTCGCTCCCACAATAGCCCTTAACACTTCATCTCTGCGATATTTTGCAAGAATAGGATACATCAAAGAACTAATAATTCATTTCTTTGCAAATCTAGGTCTATGCACGTTCACAACCGAAACTTTTGTTGGGCGCAAAGGGCTTCTAATGGCGCTAGGTTTTAAAACTATTCGTCTGGTCAGCAAAGAAAAGTTTTCAGAGAAGAGAGTACAAACCGAGGATTCCTCCGACTACAATCATGATTGACGCTAATACAAAAGCTGTTATTTCATACTTGTTGTAGCAGTATCCATTCATCACTTTTTTGTCTGCAACGAGTTTTCCCAGAAAGTACAAAGACGGTATTATCACTATTGGATAAATAACCATTAGACTTAGCATAAGTTGAATGTAACCTGTTATTGTGGCTACAAGGACTATTGCTGGAATACTTTCTAGCATGTACACCGCTACGAAGGAGGTTTGTGAAGATTTGCCTGTAGCTTCGAGAACACCCCAAGCTGAGCCAAGGGATATAACAATAAGAGCAAGAAATCCCGCGAAAAGGAATAAGGCTCCCATAATAGGCATTGCATAAGGTCCAAAAAACGAGAGCACTTTCGATAGGGCCAACGCACTGATTACGCTGCCTCCGTTGGAAAGACGAATTCCTGGAAAAATCAGAACGACCATCAGAACCTCGGAAACTACTGCTCCGAGGAGCGTTTCAATGCGTTCATTCTTCAGGTCTTTTGGGAGCTTCTTTCGGCGAGCATCGGCGCCGCTATGAAAGTAGAGCATCCATGGCATGATTACTGCGCCTATGCTGGCCGCGAGGAGGAAGTCAAATGACGGTTTATTGAATGGCTGTAAGGGGGAGAGCCCGACTAAAATGAATTCTTTGAGGTTGACAGGAAATATAAACGCAGAAGCTACTATAGCGGCGACTAACATGAAGCTTAGGGGTATGAGCACCATCTCAGCTTTACGGTACTGCTTTCCAACTATCACAGCCGTATGGACTGTAAAAATTAATACGAGCCCTAGGAGGATAGGAAAGCGAAGTAAGTATAGACCAATGGCCATGCCTGCGTATTCGGCGAGATACTCGAGGAAATCACTTATGCCCATAGGGATAGCGGCAAATATTGCCTTGCGGCTTCCGAATTGTTTTCTGGTTGCCTCTCCTAGTCCAAGCCCCGCGCATGTTCCCAGTCTGCCTGCTGCATCTTGGATAATGAAGAGGGGAAAGATCAATAAAAGAAGAATGAATGCCATTCTGTAACCGTAGCTTGCGCCGGATTGTAGTGCAGTGATAATTGAGGCTATATCTATGTCTGCAATCATTACGATCCAGGCTGGGCCGAAGTTTCTAAGCCAGTCGCCTACTTTGAAATTCATGTTGACACTTCATGTCTAAAGTTGTTTGTCAAATCGCGCACACTTAGGTTTACCTAAGTAGCACACCTATATTAACGTTTAGGCAAACCTAAATCGTTCGTTCCATCCATAATAAACGCTTAAACTTCAAAACTTATATTCAAAAACAACTATTAATCAACTGAGAACACAACTAATGCCAACCTCTGAAAGCGTGGAAGAATATCTAGAAGCTCTTTGGATATCGGAAGAGAAAGGCGAAAAACTAGCCCATCTCACGTGGATCGCAGATCACCTCGGAGTTGCCGCGCCAAGCGCCTTAGAAATGCTTAAGAAACTAGAAAAAGAGGACTACGTAATTTACAAGACGAGGCAGGGCATCGAACTTACTGAAAAAGGAAGAAAAATAGCTAAACGAATTATCCGCGCCCACCGACTAACAGAAGTATTAATGCAAGAAGCGTTAAAAACCGACATCCAAGAAGAAAGCGTTTGCGGGATGGAACACCACATGGACGAAGAATTTATGAATGCCCTATGCACACAACTCAACCATCCAAGAAACTGCCCGCATGGACATCCTATCCCTAAAGGCAAATGTTGTCCATAAAACCAGCTAAGAAAACAGAAAACTATTGATTCTATATAGTTCTGTAAGGGTTGAGACACCCTCAATAAATAAGAGGCCAAGGCACTCCATATTAGTAATGTTTAGACCTAGCTTTCTGCCTTTTGCATTACGAAGTAAAACAGAGCTAACGCCGTTCTCGCGAGCGGCTATAGCTGCTTGTTTTTCTAAGTCCTTCTTTGAATCTACAACACAATCTCATTGACAATAACTTTATCAATTAATTGATTATGCAGTTATTAGTTATTAATTTTAATGGGAGGCATATTATGACACAAAACATTAAACTGATCGTTTATCCGGTTAAAGATATAGAAAAAGCTAAAGCATTTTATGGCAAGTTTCTGGACGCAGAACCGTATGTCGCAAGCCCCTACTATGTAGGTTATAGGGTTGGCAATCTGGAAGTCGGATTAGACCCTAACTCTAAGGTGGGGCCTATTGCTTATACTGATGTAAAGGATATTAAAAGCAGTCTTCAAGCAATGGTTAAGGTCGGTGCTGAAGTTGTCCAAGATGTTAAGGAGGTAGGTGGTGGTTTGTTGATAGCTCAGGTCAAGGACGTTGACGGTAACGTGGTTGGGCTAAGACAACAACCTTAAATGAATAGGATTTTTACTGACGCTACTGTCGTACTGACGACTCTTCTCCTTACCGGGCTAGGTTAGATCGACGGATACTTAGCCGATACTACCCAATAACGGCTTAACCATACCCGAAAACTCGGAAGACATGCTAAGTAGCTACTAGCCAATCCTGCTTCAAGGGCTATCTCGCGTATTAAGCCTCTTTTTGGGTGGGATGCATATTAGGTCAGGATGCGTATCAAGAGTATCCATTCATCTCTAAAGAAGTCGTTATCAACTCTGAGATCCCCTGATCGTATCTTGGCAGAGCCGTGCGGACAGCCGCTGGCGTTCGAGAGAGGTAGCAGACGAGGAGTAACGAGCGATCGTTGGACCGTCGACTAGACTCGGTTAGAGGAGATGTTAAGCGCCACCGCTGCGCGAACGAGTTCCTTCAGGGCCTCCCCGTCGACCTTGTCACCCTCGTGAAAGTCGATGGCGCGCCTTGCGTTACCTTCGAGACAGGAGTTGAAGAGGCCCGAAGGGTCCCTCAGCGAGGCGCCCTTGGAGAAGGTCATCTTTACGACATTCTTGTAGATCTCGCCGGTGCAGATAAACCCGTCATGAGACCAAACCGCGGTGCCCAGCGGATTGGTCGGCTTTATCTACTTTACTTCCTCGACGACTTCAGGGTCGGCTTGCTTGATCAAAGCGCGGAGACGGGAAAGCATCTCTACGCGCCAGTCGGCTAGCTCCTGGATTCTCGCGTCTATCAGCTGAGATGGAGACTCGCCCTTGGACTGGTCTATCTTCTTCATGTTGCTAGAGAGGTCCTTCAGCGGCTTTTATGTCTTGCCGCTTCAAAACTTGTTCACTCTTTTCATATTCGAGAGTTTGAATGGTGACCTGACTAGGGTTTAATGTAGCCCGGGATAGGTTCAACTCTCGTTTCAAACATTTTTCAAGTACTATCAATTTGAGAGTAGAAAGAAGCTGGAAGGCTATTGAAACGGCTACGTTTCTATAGCGTTTTGAAGGTGTACCCGAGAGTTCGACAATTTTCCGAGGTTATGATATGTACATGTTATGAGGCCCCAGAAAACCAAAATCCTAAGGCAGTATTTTCAAAAATGCTGCTTAATGCGACGCCTATTTGGGAAAACGGGGTCTCAGCGGTCAGGCTGGATGCGTTTAAAATATTAGGCAAATCCTGAGCGCGCTTGGCATTAAGAGAAGGGTTATATCTGAAACCCAATCAATAATTTAAGCAGTGATGCGAGTGGAAGAAAAAAGTTACCATTGGTTTGAGCAGCGCCGGAAAACCCACGGATTAGAACTTGCTCATGATCAAATTACAAAGGCTTTTGATACTGTAACATGGTTGCATAAAGCAGCCAAAAGTTTTTCAGAAAAAAACTTTAAAGAAGCACAAATTTTCATTGATAATTTGTATAAAACTGAGGGAGGCGTTGACGCACTTCGAACAGACGTCTTCATGGAGTTATCCAAGGGTGCAGCTCTTGTAGCGGATTATCGTGAAGACCTCTTACATCTTGTTAAACGGTTAGATACATTGGCAGACCACGCTAAAGATGCTGCTAGATGCCTTGAAATGCTCTCTGGAGCTGAAATTCCGCAGGAGCTATCGGAAAAAACCGTTTTTATGACTGGAAAACTCGTCGACACAGCACAGACATTAAGAAACAGCATAGAAAAAATCTCGTCAAACCCAGAAGAAGCCATTAAAGAAGCAAAAAAAGTCGGCGAAATAGAACACGCAATAGACGTCGAATACCTAAAAACTAAAAGCTTATTCGTGAAATACGGCGCAAACATAAACTGCGGAGCCATGGTGATATTCGACGACCTGATAGAATTCATTGAGCAAGCAGCCGACATGTGTGCGGACACAGCAGACTACATCTTAATACTCTCAAGCAGAGAATAAACAACCTCTAACCATTTCTAGTATTTTATTTTAACGCTCAAAAAGGAAAAACTATTTTCTAATTGAATCCATGCAAACTTTTTTTCCTATGAGTTTGTAGCGGGCCAGCGCAGGCGAGTTAAATAATTGGTGTAAAATGGTTATAATTTCTATTCTCTAGTTTGGGGCAGTTTTTAATTTTGAAGCTTCTTCTTGCTCTTTGCAGTAGCCGCCGTTAACACAAATAATTAATGCAAAGCCAGAAGCATCAGATACTTCGCAAACTAATTTAGGAACAACAATGCGCGCTAAGAAGCCTTAAGTCAAGGTCAACTAGTGTATAGCCGTTACCCCTCCGCTTCCAAGGAAAACAGGCAAAATCAGGGAGATAAAAATTTAGACTGAAATTTCCTCGGTTAAACCAGCTTCAGGATAAGTGAAGAGGTGAGCCTTTTCAATGGGGTAATTTATTGTTACTTCTTCGCCAATTTCGACCCATTTTTCTGCTAATGACGGTCTGTTTATTATCATGCGGTCTCCGTTTTCAAGTCTTATTTCGTAACGAACCATAGTTCCTTCAAATGTAACCTTTTCAATTTTTCCAAGTAATCCGTTTTCGGTAGTGTCGTGTCCTTTTTTCATTTCGCAGGCTTCAGGTCTTATAGCTAAAACTATTCTTTCATCTTGCTTTATGCCTGGGTTTATGGCTTTAACTTTTAATCCCTCCCGTAATTCTACTTCAGAATATCCGTTTGTCTGGGTAATGTAGCCTTCTAAAAAGTTGGTTTCGCCAATAAAGTGTGCAACAAACAAACTGTTTGGATGCATGTAAAGTTCCTGCGGCGTTCCAATCTGCACGATTTTCCCTTTCTTCATAACCGCAATCCTATCTGAGATTGACATAGCTTCTGCTTGGTCATGGGTAACATGTATAGCAGTTAGTTTGAGGTCTTTTGCCATTCTTCTGATATCATACCGTATTTCGTTTCTTACTTTAGCATCCAGCTGACCAAGGGGCTCATCTAAAAGCAAGGTTTTGGCACCTGCAGCCAACGCACGGGCAACAGCTATTCTTTGCATCATGCCGCCGCTTAGTTCGTTAGGGTAAGCGTCTAAGCGTTCATCAAGCTTTACCAGTTCAAGAACTTCATGCCCAATCGTGTCAGCTTCTTTAGCATCGTAATTTTTAACTTTTGGACCATAAAGTACGTTGCCCCAAGCAGTCATATGTGGAAACAACGCAAAAGTTTGGAAAACAAAGCCAATGTCTCTGTCTTCAGGAGGAACCTTGTCAACACGTTTATCGCCTATGTAGATTTCACCGCTGTCAGGCTCAATTAATCCCGCTATAAGTCGTAGCAGCGTGGTTTTTCCGCATCCGCTTGGTCCAAGCAGAGCAAAATATTCTTGGTCGCGTATCGTTAAGGTAACTTTGTCTAAAGCATAGATTTTTCCGTACTTTTTGGTTACGTTTACGATTCGGACATCAGGCATAAGATAACTCTCCCTTTGAAAACAGTTTTATTACTTTTATTAGTTATCATTCTAAACCTTTCCTTTTCGAGTTAAAAGTCTCAAAACTAGCAGTATTATGAAGCTGAAAAGTATCAAGAAGCCGCATGCTAGACCAACTGTTAGCGAGTTAACTCCTGGGATTGGCGCTGAGACGCCTCTGAGTGAATTAACCCAGTTAACAATCAATACAGGCGCCGTCTGCAGATTTGTAGTTACAGCTAAAGTTGCACCTGTTTCGCTTACACTTCTCGTAAAGACAATTATTGCGCCAGAAAGAATAGAATATTTTGCAAGCGGCAAAACAATCGACCTGAAAACAGTCAAGGGTTTAGCGCCTAAGGTTTTGGCGGCTTCCTCCATTTCAATGCTTATTCGCTCCATCGCCGCTGACATTGACCTGACAAAGTACGGATAAGTAATTGCCAAGTGTGCAAAGACCAATAAGAGAAATTCAGGCATGCCTGAGATTCCTTGCCAGAAAAACTTCAAAGAAATTCCTAAAGCAATGGATGGCACTATTATCGGGACGTTAATTAGTGAGTCAAGTATTGCCGAAGGCAATTTGCCGAATGTTTTACGCGCAATCAGTATCGCCATAGGTATGCCAAGGATGATTCCTAAAGCTGTCACTATAGCAGCTAAGCCATAAGAGAGAAGTAGGCTATGCCAAAAACTTGCCCATATTCCTGAACCAGTGAAAGCTTGAATTAAATTGGTTCCAGTAGCGATTGCTTGAAAAGCTGGCAGCGCCACGAAAAGCGAAGGAATCAACACTATCACTATGAAAACCAGTAACGCAATGCTGTTGCGCGAGTCTGCTGCTTTTTTGTAGCTTAGTTTCTTTTCGAAACCTGGCAAGCCGTGACCAAAGGGCAGCTTTATTCTCTGTCCTATAATGCGTATTAAAGCGAAAATGGTTATCGAAACAGTAATTAAAATTAAGCTTGTAAATACTGTTGCTCCTTCATAGGTGGCTTGCGGAATTAAACCACTTTTAAATTGGTTGCTTAAGGTTTGGAGTAAGACTGGCCCATTCAAGAAGGCTCCTGCTACAATAAAGGTGGCTCCTGTTTCTGAAAGAGACCTAGCAAATGCGAGCGAGAACGCTGCAATTAATGAGGGCTTAATAATGGGAAACGTCACTGTTCTTGAAGCTGTTAATGGTGGAGCACCCAGAGTTCTCGAAGCACGTTCGTACTCCATCTTATAATCAAGCAATGAGCCGACAATAACTCGGACGACAACTGGATATGAAAACGTAAATTGCAAAAGCATGACAAGAAGCCAGCCTGGAGAAACAAGCAATGAACCAAATAGTGCCGATATTCCTCCGCTTGAACCCCAAAACAGCAAAAGTGAATACCCCAAAGCGGCTGTTGGCACAACGAATGGAATGTCCGCTAAAGTGTCAAGAACACTTAGCCACCTCGATTTTCCTCTCGTGATAAACCAAGCCAACGGAACGCCGGCAATTAGGTCCAATGCAGAAACAGTCAAGGCTATTATGAAGGAGTTTTTAATTGCACTTAGAGCTGTATTCATTAATGCGGGTTGGTTTATGACGTTTTGAACTGTTCCGATTTTTACTAGTATGCCAATTATGGGTGGAATGAGAATTATTGCAAAGAAGACGATGATTGCGGATAGGTAGAGGGAGTACTTTAAGGGTTTTTTAGAAGACCATGCGTTGAATGTGTTCCACAGTTTGCCAAGCAAGGTGGTGCTCCCAGTTTTAAGCCGCGTTTTTCTTAAAGGGAACGTTAATTGTTTAAGTATATTAGTTGTTACTTTAAAGACGCTTCTTTTTCCATATTTTTTTGATAAAGTATATAGTTCAATGCTAAAACAATAAAGTATAGATGGGCATGACTTTTTCAGTTTTAAACATTTGACAGAATATTTCAATTTTAAAAACAAAATTTTCTAGGTAAAGGATTTTGGAACAAAACATAGGATAATGAAAAAAGCTTTGTAACTGAAATGCATATTGAAGGAAAAACGCACGCGGTTTAATCAAACGGCAACCCAATGATGTGACGAAAAAGGCAATTTTTCAGCCATATCTACTTGGCTACAAAGGTCTCCACATAAAATCGCGAGTCAGCAGCCACTATCTTCAAAGCTGAGATATTAATTTAAGAACTTAGTCAGAAACTGGGCAGACACTGAAATCGTGTTCGATGTTCCGATAGAGTTGATTCTGTAGTACTCCTCAATCATCTCGAACGTACTGTTCAAGGTGGTCTTGGCAGAATATCTTTAAGGCTTATCTATGCATAAATATACTGTGTCAAGAATTTTATATAGTAAATTTAGTAAATCCATAAAATTTATAGTCTATATATATATAACTAATATATTGATGCGCCATAAAAAAGCTAACTTGGAGTCAAACGTGACTAAAGAAGTTGAAAAGCAGAAAGAAGAGCAGCGCAAACTTCAGGTGACAGGCGGATCAACATTCATACTGTCATTACCCAAGGATTGGGCGATTCGAAATGAGCTTAAGAAAGGAAGCTCGATGGCAGTGCGCGAAGAAGATGACGGATCACTCTCAATCGCGCCTTTAAAACTTGTAAAAAAGGAACAGCTAGATGAAGCTTTCATCAAAACGTCGTTAAACGACAATTCTGACGCTGTTATGAGAACGGCAATTTCCGCCTATTTAGACGGCTACAACATTCTGCACATTAGAGCGCAAGGTCAAAAAGTGCTTTCCTCAAAACTTCGAAATCACCTCAAAAACTTTGCCAGACAATACTTGGTTGGAACAGAAATAGTAATAGACATCCCAACCGAATTGACATTGCAGGTTTTACTTAATTATCCTGAACTCACAGTTCAAAATGCACTAAGCAGAATGTCAATAATAGCCTCCTCAATGCATAAAGAAGCTATAGCCGCGCTGAAGAAGCTGGACTATTCAGCTGCAAAATCAGTTATTGAAACCGACCGTGAAGTAAACCGCTTCGGCCTGTATATAGTGCGGTTGCTTAAGCTGGCAGTTTCAAATCCAAGAATCGTCAAAGAAATCGGAATAAACTACCAAAAAGACTGCTTGGGATATAGGCTTATAGCGAAATCCGTTGAGAGAACCGCAGACCACGCAACCAAAATTGCTGAAAACACCCTTCTCCTAAAAGAGATAGTAAATGAGGAGCACCTAGAAAGAATAGCCCAGTTAAGCGGTTTGGCTAATTCAATGTTTGATAGCGCAATGGATGCGTTATTTAGATGTGACTTTAACTTGGCTGAGAGCGTAATTGAAAAGATAAGTCAGGTACATAAATTGGAGAAAGAAACCGTTCTTTATTTGCAAAATGCCAAGATCGAAGAAATCGTGAACTTGCGACTAGTGATTGAAAGTGTTAGGAGAACAGCAGAATACGCCAGTGACATTTCCGAAGTTGTGCTAAACTTAAACGTTGAATCAGTTCTGAGGTAGTTTTTTTAGTATGCATATTCTCATGATAGAGCGCAAAGCGATAAGCCAGAGTAGTTTCAAAGATTCCTAATTGCACGTCTGCTCTGTCTATTTCCCAATTTGATATTGAATTGCTGTGCTTTATAGCTAAAACGCGATATGTTTGATGGCATTTTGAGGATTTAAGGTAGCCCGGGAGAGATTCGAACTCTCGTCAGAGGCTCCAGAGGCCCCTATGCTTGACCACTACACCACCGGGCTTCAACCAAGACCAAAACATGCTTCTGCATTATAACTTTAACGTTACTCTGTTTTTTCCCCATCGTTTTTCTTCTTTAAGGCTTCTCGCGCACAGTAGCATTCCTGGCTGATCTTATTCCAGTCGCTGCAGTACCACAAGGTATCAACTATTGGGTTTTTGTTTTGAGCGTGCCGGGTTGAACAGAAAATCTTGTTGGGGTAATCATATGAGTTGTGACCGTCGCAGTTGCCACAGCATTTTCCATAGTCGTTGTCACCCATGATTTTAGCTTCCTTTACTTACTGATTTTTCAAGATGTGCAATAGGGTTGCGCTTGAAATTTTCGCCTAATCGTTCGGTTACGGAAGCAACCAGAAACGGAAAAACCATCAGCGCTTCGCCGATAACCATCACGTGGTCCGCAGCACCCTTCATTTTTCCCCAACTCACCGTCTCCTCCAACGTTGAACCGGACAAGCCTCCTGTTTCAGGCCGATCCAGGGTAATTACCACCGCGTAATCTAAGCCTTTCTTAGATGCTAACACAGATGATTGAATCGTGTTGCGTGGCACTCCGCCGCCGATGACAATCATCCCATTTTTGGGCGATTTCGCACTAATGCCGCAGATAGTTGGAACGTCTTTGAAGGCGTCAAGCTGAAGCACAGGTTTTGATTTGCCCCGAGAGGCATGTAACCAGTGTATGAAGCCAAATTCTGAGTCACGCACGGATGGCAGGAAAATGGGCACGTTCTCTTCATACGCTGCTCGCAGAATAGAGTTTGGGTCAGTTAGCCGCTTGCCGATTTCCCAGGAAAACTCGTTTGAAGCTAAGCTTTCTCCCTTGCGTTCTAACGCGATTTCATCATACATTTCCGACATTTTGAAATCCAATTTAACATAGTCTTCTTCGGGAACAAAAATATCGTAAATACGGAAAACATGGTATTTGTAGAGCTCATTGTCATTCACTGCCCAACTTCCCTTGTAATGATGCCCACCTACGGCTTCGATGGCGTCATGAACCATGCAAGCTCCCGTACTAACAATCACATCCACAAACCTTTTTCTTATCAAATCAGTGATTAATGTGCGCATTCCAGCAGGTACAACAGCACCTGAAAGCGCCAAGAAAATAGTGCACTCTTTGTCTTTGAGCATTTTCTCATAAATATCGCATGCCGCTGCTAAACGCCCAGCGCCTAAAGAACCGGAATTTTTGAATTCCTGCATTAATTGGTCAACCGTTAAAGCACCGCTTATTTTTATGTGCTTGACTGGATTTTCAAGATAATCTTTTCTTTCCATCCAAGTTGCGCCTAGATTAAGTTATTAGCTGAAATATGAAAATAGGTTTCTGTATTTAAAGAGTAACAAACACAGGCGCAAAAGTGAATGATTCAAAACCTTTGAGAGAAATTCTTTCTTCAATCTCTTTAAACTGTTTTGAAAGATAGTATATCCGTTCATCTAAAAAAGAAGAAGCAAGTTAATTGCAACTTCTTTTTTTGACTTTTGGCCACTGTTAATAATTACAGCATTTAAGAGACTTTTCAGGACGCAACTAGACGCAGCTAGACGGAACTAGACGCAGCGGGACGCACAGAGACGAATAGGGACGAATCTAGACGCAACCTGCAAGGGCATCAAAGCCTAAAAACAAAAAGCAGCCCAAAACAGCCTGAACAAAAACAAAAAAATTGTGTTGTTGTTCTATCAGACAAAGACAAGAGTCTCCTGCACTGTTGCCTTGCCTTTTTTGACGAAAATTGGCGCTTCTTGACGTATTTTGACGTTTTTTGACGCAGCCTGCAAACGCTTCAAGCCCTAAACTAAAAAACAAACTAAAACAAGCTGAACAAAAATGGCAACACAATGTTGTTGTTCTCTAATAATAGTCAAAGTACCAAAATTTGAGACAGAGTCAAGCTTCTTGTGGCGCTAAATTGATAAGCGCCCACAAACAAGAAAAATAATGAAATGAGGTTTAGGCTATGAATCGTTTTGAGATGCGCCGTAAAAAAGCCCAAGAGTTAATGGTTGCGCAGGAAGTTGCTGCGCTTCAAGTTACAAGCAGGGAAAACTACTATTACCTAACTGGTGACATGCGAAATGTTGCCAGGCTGTTTCTTCCGCAGGAAGGTGAACCAACAATAATTGTTTTTGACGAGGAAGTAGAGCCTGCAGCTGAGGCTTCAGGAATCAAGGATATCCGAGGCTGGCGTACGCCGTCACAGCTCATGCAAAACTTCTTTCAATTAGTTAAGCAACACAATGTTGCAGAAAAGAAAGTGGGGTTTTGCACTCATTCGAATCCGGGCTTTTTAGTTTACAAGTTCCTAAAGTCAAACCCTAAAATGAAAATAATCGAAAACGAAGAAATTCTTATGCCATTACGCTACGCCAAAGATTCGGAAGAAATTGAAGCTATGAAAAAAGCTGCTGAAGCAGCAAGCAGAGGCGTTTCTGCCGCTATCGCCGCTGTAAAGCAAGGTGTCACAGAAATTGAGGTTGCAGCAGAAGCCGAATACGTTATGCGACAGGCTGGTGCAATGCGTTACGGATCAAGCACTTTCGTAGATAGCGGACCACACAGTATTTACTTGCATGGCGGAGCGTCAAGGCGCAAAATTGAGAACGGCGACCTCGTCGTGATTGGTGTTCACCCGGTTGTTGACATGTACTCTTCAGACTGCGCTAGAACCGTTGTCTGCGGGGAAGCCTCACAAAAGCAAAGTGAAATCATACAAGCATACAAAACTATACAAGAGAAAATCATAAGCGATATTAAACCAGGTTGGAAGGTTGGCCAAGTAACCAAAGCCTTCACGGAAGAATTCACTGCTAAAGGTTATGGCGATGTTTGGATTCCAGGACCAGTGCATGGGGTTGGTTTAGAATTTGAGGAGTGGCCTCATCCAAGTCACTATTTTAGCCATGCGCAGTTGGAGATAAAAGAAAACTGGACGTTGGCTATAGGTCACTCAATTCTGCCGGTGAAAGATGTTGGAGGCGTAAAAACTGAGGATACCATTCAAATTACAAATGAGGGCGGCAAAAGGTTAACGCATGCACCAACCTAAAAAGTGATTAGGCTCAGATGTTAGGTCAATAAAATTCTCTTACCACTTTTCTTCCTTACTGCAATTAATCAGCATATCTTCAATCTACTTGAGATAAAAAGGATCAATCAAATCTTAATTTGATTAAAATTTAATGAAAAGTCATGGTTGCGCTGCAATGCAATGTTCCTTCTTAGGGTGACATTGAAATATTAATTAGGGGAATGACGAATGTGTTATTTGAGGTAAAAATGAAATGCCTATAGTTCAGGTTTCTGTTTGGGAAGGCATAAGCCCGGAGAATAAGAAGAAAGCAGTCGAGGGAATAACCAAAGTCTTCGAGGACATGGGAATCCCTAAGGAGGCAGTCACCATCGTTATTTACGAAGCGCCAAAGAGCAATTGGGCAACGGGTGGACAACTTCACTCAGAAAGACATGCAAATCGCTAACTCACGCTAAAGCAAAAGGATTGACATTTGGTGTCTGAGAAAAAATTCAAGCTATCTGCACTAGTGAGCAGTGCCAATCCATCAGCTATAAAAGGTAACTTAGAACGAATAATTGGGGAAAACGGTTCAATCAAGCCAACCGCTGATGGCTTCGAAATCAACGCTGAAATCAAAGGTGAAAGTGCCAGAGACTTAAATCGCATGCTACTTTCTGAATTGCGTAAGGCCGAAAAGAAAACTAGAATTCGCTCAGAATGGATTTCTGAAGGTATCGCTGAAAAGTTCTTTGACTATGCACTCAAACAAACCAAAAAAGTAAGCCAAAACTGAGCTCAGGCTCTTAATTACAGCGATTTTCATCCGTCGACTTGACTTCTAGTCGCAAGTTATTGACGCTTTAAATCTTTGGATTGTAAATGCAGTATGGCTCTTCTTCTAGGTAGTCTTTGTAAATTGATAATGCTCTTGCCCGACATCCGCCACACAAAGACTTATAGTCGCAACTGCCGCATTTTCCTTTAAGCGACTTGTGGTTCCGCAGCTGAACAAACAAAGGCGATTGCTGATAGATTTGCTTAAATTTCTGCTGTCTGATGTCGCCAGCTGAAATTGGAAGGAAGCCGCAACCGAAGACCTCTCCGACATGAGAGATAAAGCAAAAACCGTTGCCAGCCATGCAACCTCTGCCTGTATGCGATAGCCGGGGTTCTCTTGGCTGCTGAGCGATAACTCTCATATATTGAGGTGCACAGGTCATTTTGATTGGAATAGGCGATGTGAGACTCACTTTATAAATCGACTGAATAGTCTCCTCATATTGTTCTGGCGTTATTTCCATCTTTACTTTTCCGCGGCCCGTCGGCACCAACATAAAAACGTCCCATTCACGGGCGCCCATTTCAACTGATAGCTTTTGAATATTGAAGAGGTCATCGACGTTATGCTGGGTAACAGTTGTGTTAACGCGAAAAGCAAATCCGCTTTGACGAGCCAACGACATGTTTTTCATGGCCAAATTATAAGCGCCAGCTACTTGCCTGAAATTATCATGAATTCCAGGGCTGGAACCGTCAAGGCTAAGAGAAATCATCCTTATGCCAGCAACTTTCATTTTTTCAAATGTGTCTGCGGTCAAATTACTGCCGCTCGGAGACATGACAACTCTTAAACCTAAACTGGAAGCGTATGAAGCGATTTCAAAGATGTCTCTTCTCTGAAGGGGGTCACCACCGCTTATAATAAAAACTGGCTTACATAACTCAGCGATTTGATCAACCAAATTGAGTGCTTCTCGAGTTGTAAGTTGCTTTGGATCAGGATCTTTTTGTGCTTCAGCCCTGCAATGAACACAAGCAAAAATGCAGGCACGAGTGGACTCCCAAGCTACAACTTGCGGCGCAACCTCAAGCATTTCGGAAGAGGGTGATTTTTCCGTTGATCTCACGGTGGCACCTTCTAATTGGGCCTTGTTTCTTGTGGTGTTAAATAGCAGGCCGGGTCAGGAGCCCATATATCTCCATAAATTGCTTCCGCTCTAACTCTAAGGTTGCCGTTACAGATTTCGAGAAATCGGCATTCAGCACACTTCCCTTTGAGTTGAATTTTTCTGTTCCTGAGAGCTTGAAGCAATGGTTCAGAGTCGTCTGCCCAGAGTTGGCTGAATTTGCGTGTTCGGATATTTCCTATTGAGTAATGTTGCCAGAATTGATCTGGATGGACATAACCATTAAAATCAACGCATCCTATCCCTGTGCCCGAGCTGTTGCCTCCATTTAATTTTAGGAGCTGGAGCGCTTCTTCAGCTTTTTTTGGATCCTTCTCTTTCAGTTTAAGGTACAAATACGCTGCATCGGCATGGTTATCAACGGTTAAGATTTCGGTGCTTAAGGCTTTCTTGTGGAACGTTTCGGCTTTCTTTAAAACGTAATCCATGAATTCCCTTGTCTGTTCATGCGTAAGGTCATCTTTTGTAATTTCGGTTCCCCGTCCTACATACGCTAAGTGATAAAGGCATACTCGGGGGATTCCCTCGGCTTCAATGAGTTCGAAAATTTCGGGAAGATCATTAAAATTATATTTGGTAACTGTAAAGCGTAAGCCCGTCTTAACTCCAGCTTTAAGGCAGTTCCGGATTCCTTCAACTGCCAACTCGAAAGCGTCTTTTTTGCCTCTAAACTTATTGTTTGTTTCACCCATGCCATCTAAACTAATGCCCACATAGGAAAAACCCGCATTTTTCAATTGCTCTGCTATGGTCTTTGTAATTAGTGTGCCGTTTGTAGATAACACTGCTCTTAATCCCGCGTTGGACGCAAAACTCGCAACTTCGAAAAGGTCACGCCTAAGCAAGGGTTCTCCACCGGAAAACAGCAGCACCTTAACATTGAACTCAACTATATCTTTCACAAAAGCCTTGGCTTCTTCTGTCGATAGTTCGTTGGAGTATATTTTATTGTCGGACTTCGAATAGCAGTGTACGCAATTGAGGTTACAGCGCCGTGTTGTGTTCCAAACAACAACTGGTCGTTGGTGAGTTGCAGCGCTATATCGTAAGTGATCCATCGAACCTGGAGTTCCACACCAAAGTTTAGTAATATTAATCAAGGATCATTCAGCTCCTGAAAATTTTCACACAGCATTGAAGGAGCTTTTTCTGGGAGCACTGCGAAATTGCCAACGCTGACATTTCTTTTTAGGTCTTTTGTGCTGTAAAGTATCTTATATTCGCTTATTGCGGTTACTTCTGAAATTTCTTTAACAATACTTTGAACAACTGCCCGTTCTCTCCCATGTATAACTGTGTAGAGATTGTAGTCCCATCTTCGATTGACAGTTTGGCGCTCGTAGCAGTGTGAGATTTCTTGATATTTTGACAAATAGGTTCCGATTTCTTGAACGCGGTTTTCAGGCACCTTCCAAGCTACAAGGGCATTTGCCGAAAAACCGATACTGTTAGGCTTTAATGAAGCGCCAAATCGCCTGATTACACATTTCTCTTTAAGACTGCATAAGCGAGTGACAACTTCTTTTGGTGTGATTCCTAGTTCGAGGGCAATATCGTTGAAAGGCGCTGTAGTTAAAGTAATGCCTTTTTCCATGCCGGCTAAAAGTTTAAGGTCAATTTCATCCAAGTTTTTTTCACCCTAAAGGTTTGTTTGGGTTATTTGGAAATGCACGTTTATCTTGAAGCGACGAATGGTAGGCAAGTCAAGTATATTATGGTCTTTCATGCCTGTTCTTTGCTTGATCTCATTTAGTATTACGGCTAATTCGCTCTTGTTTGACGCAGCAAGAGTAAACCACAAGTTATATTCGTCTTCACGTTCGTAATTGTGGGAAACATTTTCATACTCGTTTATGACGCGAGCAACATCATTCATATTTTCCTTTGGTACCTTCATTGCAACTAAAGTAGCTGCCTTTAACCCGAGTCTTGAAGCATCAAAGACTGGACCTATCTTTGAGATGGCGCCTGCTTCAACGAGCCGCTTTAAACGCGATATAACTTCGCCTTCACTGACGTTAAGTCTGTTGCTTATTTCAAGCCAAGGCTCTTGCACAATGGGAAAGTCGTCTTGAAGTATTTGCAGTATGATTCTGTCAGTTTCGTCAAGACTTATAAGCGATGACGTTGTGGAACCATGCAAAATGAGTTTTGCCTCTGAATTTTTGCATTTCTCATATTTATTCTGACGTGCGTTCTCGTTCACTAATTTCACCTGAAATAAAGCTCGTTTTTAGAGCGATAGCTTATCCTTAAGAGTTAGCTCTTTTTACCAAGCTAATTGAACATCGCTTATCGTATTAACCTTGCGGAAAACTAAGAATAATATGATAATTCTTGCTAATTCAGCAAGTAATAGAAGCGTAGCTTCGCCGAACATATTATAACAGGAGGATGCTCGGGTCGAATTTCAAAAACCTCGTTGTTACTGATACCCTAGCATCTTTTACACCTGGAATAATCTTGGTCTTTTTAATCAAGTCATTAAGATGTTCCATGTCCCGGGCAACAATTACTGAAACCACATCATATTCACCAGTGCTTTGAAACAAGTATTGTGTTTCGCTAAATGAAACTAGTTGTTTGCAAGCTTCTTCCAAATAAGCTGGATCTATTTTAAGCAAGATTGCACCGCTCACTTTCATACCAACTTTAGCTGGATCAAGCAATGCTGCAAATCGAGCGATAACGCCAGTGCTTACAAGTCGGTTAACTCGAAATCTAACTGTGGCTTCAGCGACACCTAATTCACGGCTAAGATCTGCAAACGAAAGCCGGCAATTAAACTGCAATAACTTAAGTATACTCTTGTCCAAATCATCGAGACCAGTTGAAAGCATCAAATATCCCCTGAACCTTTATGATAAAGATGCCTTATCAAACTTTTCATCCAGAATTTTGCTTACAAAAAGATTATAAGAATTCCTTGACGCAACCACATTTCGCCTTATGATTCCTGGCGTTTGATTTTTTGTCGTAAACTACGAAAAACTAAACCAGCCGCAAGAATCACAAGGCCTATTATGACATATTCTGGTAAGAGGGCAAAAGCTAGTCCAAGGCAACCAACTAGTCCCGCTACTGCTAGTGCACGGGGGAAAGTTCGTTTTACGGCTGGTAGCTTCAGTGCTGATATGTTTGTTATGGAGTAATAGAGCAGGGTTCCAAAGCTCGAGATTGCCACAGCGGTTACAAAGGGTGCAAAGGCAGCAACCAGCAGGGTAATGGCTCCTACGAAGACAACGCTTCGCCACGGATTCTTCTCTCTGCCTAACCGCGCTAAACCTTCTGGCAAATCACCTTCTCTGCCCATAGCAAAGGCAACCCGAGAAACGCCCAAAATGTCCGAGAGGCCCTCGTTAAAGGTCGTAAGTAAGGCGCCTCCAGCAACCAAGGCCACCCCGAAGCCGCTTCCCACAGCAACCATCATGGCAGTTAGGGGCGAAGAAGAGTTAGCAACCCCGGAAGCACCCAACACCGCTATCGCTGTTCCACCTACAAGCAGGTAAATCACGGTGACTGAACTTAGGGCTAATACTGAAGCTTTCGGGATGGTTCGTTTGGGATTTCGCACTTCCTCCACCAAAGTCGCTATTCGACTATAACCAGTGAAAGCAAAAAAAAGCAGCCCCGTAGCACGCAGAACGCCGACCATTCCTGCTGGCGCAAACGGTGACAAGTTAGATAGATGAGCTGAGGGAAGACCAATTGCAACAACCGTTACTAATGAAATAATTGATAAAACAACAATTACGCTTGTCACACGCACAGACCTGCGAATGCCAGAGGCATTAAGAACAATCATCACCACGGCAATGCCTACTGCTGCAACGCGACTAGAAACCGCAGGCAGCACTGCACTAAGATAGCTGCCAAACGCCAAAGCACTAACTCCCGGTCCAACAGTGTTGGCAGCCAGAAACATCCAGCCGGCAATAAAACCCCACCAATTGCCCAGCATGCGACGCCCAAACTCATAAGTGCCACCGGAGCGAGGAAACGCCGCCGCTAACTGGACAGATGAGAATGAATTGCAAAGCGCCACAAACGCAGCTATACAAAAAGAAACAAGCAAAGCAGGTCCCGCTAGCCCAGCAGCAGGCGCTATTATCGCAAATATGCCTGCGCCAAGAATTGCGGCAAGCCCAGTGGCGATAGCTTCGAACAAACTGAGCTGTGGCTTAAGAGATTGTGTACCCAAAAATCATAACCAATATCCTTATGTCGTTACAAAGAAATTTATAGTTTGCCCAGCGAAAACTGGGCTAAACAACAAAGTTTGCAGAATTTAACTGCCGTTTCAATTAGACGAAAAAGTGTTATCATGAAACAAACACCTTGCAAGATTTCTTGGCCTATCGTTCGATTTTATTTTGTTTAGGCTCAGAAAAGTTATTACGACTAGAGCTTCACATAGTTGCAATTAGGAAACACAATGGCAAATACCGGCACTAACCCAAACAGCCTTGAAGCAGAAGAAAAAAGGAAAATAGTTAGTATTGGGCTGATTCAGACGACAGTTTCAGACGATTTAGCCTACAACATGAACAAAACCATAGAAAGAATAGAAGAAGCGTCAGAGAAAGGCGCTCAAATTGTTTGCCTCCAAGAACTATATAGAACCAAGTATTTTCCGCAAGAAAAAAACCAGGATGTCAGTAAACTGGCTGAAACTATCCCCGGGAAATCCACAAGGGCATTTTCAAAGTTGGCAAAAAAGAAAAACATTGTTTTAATCGCTCCATTATTTGAAAAACATTCTAACGGAAAATATTACAATTCAGCCGTCATAATTGATGCAAACGGAGAAACCGTAGGCACTTACCGCAAAGTGCACATACCAAATGACCCCCTATTCTACGAGAAAAATTATTTTGAAGCCGGCGACCAAGGCTACTGCGTACACAAAACAAAGTACGCACGCGTCGGGGTTCTTATCTGCTATGACCAATGGTTCCCCGAACCAGCCAGAATCAACGCGCTTATGAAGGCAGAAATCATTTTCTACCCTACCGCCATCGGCTGGATTAAGGGCTACACCTCATCTGAGGGAAACTGGCATGACGCTTGGAAAACAGTGCAACGCGCCAACGCCATAATGAATGGAGTTCATGTTGCTGCTGTGAATAGAGTAGGTGAGGAAGGGCAACTGAGGTTTTGGGGCGGTTCATTCGTGTGTGACTCCTTTGGAAAAGTGCTCAAAGAAGCAAGCAATACGAATGAGGAAGTACTGGTTGTCAAGGTTGATCTAAGCAAAAACAAAAAAATCCAAGAAGGCTGGGGGTTTCTTAAAAATAGGCGGCCAGACACGTACATTTCGTTAACAGAAAATAATTCTGAGGCGCATTGATGAAGATTGAAAACAAATTAAACAAGACGCCATGCGAACTAGGATACCATATGCCCGCAGAATGGGGTAAGCACGAAGCAGTTTGGTTAGCGTGGCCACACGATCCTTCAACCTTTACTTCAGGGGTCGAAAAAGTTGAGGAAACGTACCTGCATATCGTGAAGCTTCTCCATGAAGATGAATACGTCAATCTTTTGGTGAAAGATGAGGTCATGAAGGAAAAGATAACAAGTTTGTTTTTAAAAAAAGAGATTGATTTAAAGAGGATACATTTTTTTGAATTTGATTATGCTGATGTGTGGTTTCGCGACTATGGTCCAATATTTGTATGTAACAGAAAACAAGAGTTGGCAATGGTCCGATGGATTTTTAACTGTTGGGGAGAAAAATACGAAGAACTTTTAAAAGACAAGCATATTGCTCAGGTAATAAACACCAAGATGCACTTGAACTGTTTCGAGCCAGGCATAGTGCTTGAAGGAGGATCAATAGACGTTAACGGAAAAGGAACACTACTCACGACTGAACAGTGTTTACTAAATAAGAACAGAAATCCTCATCTTAGCAAAGAAAAAATCGAGAAATTCTTGCAAGATTATCTAGGCATCTCTCACATAATATGGTTGAAATGTGGTATCGCTGGAGATGACACCGACGGTCATGTGGATGATCTTGCACGTTTTGTTGATCCGACAACAGTTGTGTGCGCTTATGAAGAAGGTAACGATGAGAATGCAGTCTCCTTAAGGAAAAATTATGAAATACTGTGCCAATCAACCGATCAAGACGGAAAGAAACTGAAGATTGTCAAGATACCTATGCCAGGAAACATCGAATGCAACAAAAAAAGGCTCCCTGCTAGTTACACAAACTTTTACATAAGCAACAAAATAGTTTTGGTCCCTACTTTTGAATCCGAGAAAGACAAAGCAGCGTTATCGATTCTGCAAGAACTATTCCCAAAAAGAAAAGTTGTTGGTATAAATTGTGTTGACTTGATTTGTGGGTTTGGTGCAATTCACTGTATCTCACAACAACAGCCAAAGTGCAAATCATAGAAATCATTGACATGAATGGGGACTCTTCAAAATTTTACGCAGTTATTTTCTTAATGCTCGAACGCATTTTAGATTCTGGATTTTGAGGGTTTCCACTAACAATTTCTAGGTTTCTTTATTAATCAACAGAAAGAAATATAGAGTTAAAACGTAAGAAAAAAAGACGCGAAATTGAAACGATTTTCTTGGGGTTAGCTCCTTTCTGAATTCGCAGTCATTTTTGCTAGTTTCTCAAAGTTTTTACTTGACAGTTGCTCAATTTTCAATCGCCATTCCCAGTTGTGGAATCGCTTTGCTGGATAATTCATTCTTGATTCCGACCCAAGTTCAAGTACGTCTTGCATAGGAATTATGCTTAGATTAGACTTAGAACTCATTACTATCTTGATAAATTCTTGGCTAATTTGCCTTTTTGAAATTGTTCTGCCCACAATTTTGAAAACTTGGTTGGTTTCTTCAAGAGTCGCTTCCTCAACAAACCAGCCCTTCACTGTATTGGTGTCGTGAGTTCCAGTGTAGGCTACTGAGTTTTTTGTATGATGTGCAGGTAAGTTAGGATTGTCCGCCGACCCGTCAAATGCGAAAAGGAGCACTCTCATACCAGGAATTTCCAAACGTTTCAAGTTATTTCTTACGCTAGTAGTGATGGACCCGAGATCTTCCGCTATTAACGGCATGGTTGGGAAAAAAAACTTCAAAGTATCGAAAAAACTCCTTGTAGGAACCCTAGTCCAAACACCTTCTTTCGCCGTTTTAGATGAAGCAGGTATTTGCCAATAAGAAGTAAAACCTCTAAAGTGATCAAGCCTCACAATATCAAAAAACTTCAAATTGCTACCGATTCTATCTACCCACCACTGAAAATGCGTCTTTTTTATTTCCTGCCAATTGTAAACAGGATTCCCCCATCGCTGCCCTGTTTTGCTGTAATAATCTGGAGGAACACCTCCAACATACCTTGGTCTTTTTTGAGCATCCAACTTAAATAATTCAGGATGAGCCCATGCGTCTGCACTATCATAGCTCACGTAAAAAGGCAAGTCACCTATGACAAACACTTCTTTGGCTTGGCAGTATTGTTTCAACAAATTCCACTGTCTTGTAAAAAGAAACTGCGCAAACTTCGCTTGATCAATGAGCTCTTTTAGTTCAATTCTTTTTTGGGCGAGAACGTGTGGGTCTCTATCGCGAATCGGGCTTGGCCACATATACCAAGGTTCATTGGTGAAGTCTTTAATGGCGCTATTTAGGGCGAAGTCATCAAGCCAAAAGGAGTTATCTGAACAAAACTTTTCAAAATCATTATTATCTACTTTTGTTGTGCTTTTGCTGTTTTTGGTAAAGTTCCGGTGTGCTTTCTTTAGCATAATCTTTTTTTTCGTTGTTACGGCTTTGAAAGCAACCCGTCCAAACGGTAGTTTCAGCCTTTTGACGTTTTCTTCTGACAGCAACTGATCTTTAAAGAGTAACTCTGGGCTTATGAGTAGAGTATTCCCTGCAAACGCCGAGGTCGCTTGATAAGGAGAGTTACCGTATTTGGTGCTTGTTGGAGTTAACGGAAGGATGCTCCAGTAAAGCTGATTTGCTTGTGCCAGCAAATCTACGAAACGGTAGCTCCATGGTCCTAAGTCACCAATACCAAAATCTGAGGGCAAAGAAGTAACGTGAAGGAGAACACCACTTGCTCTCTGAGCTATTTTCATTTACTGGATTCACCTGACAATAGCATGGCAACAGGAAAAATTTGTAACAATTCCTCGACGCAAAAAGCTTCATCATTACCAATCTTCTTTGAAACCAAAGATTTTCCAGTAAAGATCTCGTTCCACACTTTTGGAGCCCCCTTTGGAAGGCAAACGAACGTGTTTTTCCACACATCATTGAAAGATAGCTGCTGCATATGTATTAGGTTAGCCAGAAATCTGGGCGCGATTATTACCGCATACCTTGTTTCTTCTTTTCTGCAAAAAGCGATAACATGATGCCTATGAGAGCCTTTAGATCTTAGTGGAATATAGATACCATTTTGGAACAGAGTTTTCTCTTTGCTTCGGACTTCTAATGCCTTGTTTATTTCGAAGATTTTTACTCTTCCATCTTCAAAACGGCTAGTAAGCCCTTGAACCTCGGTGGATTTCAAGTTTTTTATCTCTTCTAGATATCTTTGTCTCTTTTGAAAATCTACTTGTCGCCGGTTGTCCGGGTCAACAAGGTTCAGGTCCCAGAGTTCTGTACCTTGATAGAAGTCGGGAACTCCTGGACTGGCTATTTTAACTAAAGTTTGGGAGAGGGAATTGAGAAAACCACTAAAAGCGATTTTTTTCTGGAATGGCATAAATTCGTTCATGAAAGCGTTGGTTTTGCCTACCTCAAGAAGTTCGGTAACAAATGAGGTTACGCCCTCCTCGTATTGTAAGTTAGGTGAGTTCCATGTGCTGTTAATTTTAGCTTCCCTTACCGCCTTTGTCATGTGAAACCTTAGTCTGTTTGTAAACTCAGGCAATTCAGTCTGCTCAAAGGGAAAAGAGCCAAGAAGAGTTTGATAAAAATAATACTCCTCGTTCTTGTTTGGGACGAGTTTGTTGTTTACGGTTTTCCTTTTTTTGAAGTTTAGTATTGACCATTTCTTAATTTGGTTATAAAATTCGAAAGGAACTTCGCTTAGAACATTTATTCTAGCGCGGGCATCTTCCCCTCGTTTCGTATCGTGAGTGCTTGTGGCGTTCAAAGACATCGGCCAGTTTGTTTGCCGCGACTTCAAGAATCTGTGGAAATCGTCTTGGGAGAGCCCGAATTTTGTTGGTTCGCCTCCGACTTCATTGAGTGATAGCAACCTGTTATAAACATAAAGTGCCGTGTCTTCGAGTCCTTTGGCCATTATAGGACCTGTGAATTGTTGAAGTCTCATGATCAGTTGCAGCACATCTTTTGATGATGCGCTTTCGTCCAACAACATGCCTATTGCTTCTAACTCCGGTCCAATTTTCCTGTTTCTTTGCAGTGAAGCGTGCAATGCGTCTTTGAAATTTCCCAATTCCTTGCCAGTGGAATTGATCTCGCTGACATAAGTTCTGTACACAGAGAAGGCCGAAAGCAGCTCAATCACAGCTTCTCGAGTGTTATACATCGTAAATTTCTTGCCATATTGTCTGCTCTTGAGAATTTGATAAGTCAGTCGCGTTAAGTTCTCTAAGTCGCCCCTGAAGTAGTTTCGGATTACAGACTTTTTACACTCGACCAACAATTCATTGAATGGTTTTTTGCTTTTGGTGAATTCTTTGTAGTTAGAAGTCATTTTCGATTTGTTTTGGTTTGCAATGAATAGTCCATTCAGTTTATTGAGAAAGTCATACCCGGTAGTTCCTTGAACAGGCCACGATTCTGGCAGGCTTTCGCCATTTAGCAGAATCTTCTCAACAACTAAATATTCGTCGGGTGCCGCTTTTCGAAGTCTGTTGAGATACTCCGCCGGATCATGTAAACCGTCAATGTGATCCACCCTTAGCCCTGCTATCTTTTGTTCTGCCAAAAGCTGCAGTATCAACTTGTGCGTTGTTTCGAATTCATTTTTTTCTTCTACGCGAAGACAAATTAGGTCAATTATGTCGAAGAACCGCCTGTAGTTGATCTCTTTAAAAGCAGTCCTCCAGTTTGTAAGCACATAGATTTGCTCTGAAAGTAGACTGCGCAACAAGCTGGGGTCTCGGTTGTATTGATCTAAGATCCCTTCTATTTCGTATCTTAGCGTTTCATCCTTATCGTAATTCTGTTCCAATTTCGAAAACAGGTTCCTTTCGTCATGAAATGGAAGAAATAAATTGCAAGTTGACCCTGAAAAAATTCTGGTGTAAGAACTGATTTTGACTGGAAATTCGAGATCGCCATATTTTATTCGGAAGCCGTTATGGTAAGATAAGCTAATTTGACCTTGCTGCAGGCATTTTTCGAAGCTTTCCTTTAGAAAGGGGGCCAAAATCTTTCCTTGTAGTTTTCGAGAAGGATAGTTCCAATCAACATCCAAGAAACTGTGGTAAAGGGAGTCGGTACCGAATTTCATTATGTCCGAAACAATGACGCTTTCGGGTGAGTAAGCGATGTGGTTAGGAACTATGTCTTGTATCCACTCTAACCCTAGGGAAGCTGCCTCTTTAAGCAAAGCATAGAATGCCTCTGATCCCCCTAGTTCTTCGTTGATTTGGTTGGAGTCTAATGCATCGTAGCCATGTAGGCTTCCAGGTCTCGCTTTGAAGATGGGTGAAGTATACACATGTGATATGCCCAGTTTAGACAAATAGGGGAGGGTTGCGTTGAGTTTGTTGAAGTCAAATTCTTTATTCAGTTGCACCCTGTAGGTTGCGACTGGCTTCAAAGCTTAATCCAACCTTATTCCGATAGATTTGCACAGTTTCTGGTACGCTAAAACCCAAGCTTGAGATTGTTCGTCTTTTTTCTCTTTCAGTGGATTATAGATTTTTTGTGCAACATCAAAAGCGACGTTCTGAGCGTGCCAAAGCTCAAGTTTTATTGGCAGTTCGCCGAGAATCCCTATTAGTTTGTCGATGTTTTCAAGTTTTTCGATGTCAGGTGACGCATCTATTAGCTTTGTTAATTCTTTAACTATTTTCTCGCTGGCTTCCAACGAGATGGGCCCAGATTCAAATTCGATGGCAAACATTTTGGAATCGGAGACAAGTTTGCTGAGTGATTTCAAATTGGTATCTTCACTTGCCAACAATTGTCTTATTTCAGTGCTTAACAAGATTTCTGCTGCGGTTCGAAAAGGTTTTGGCGGAGGAATATTAATTTCACTCATGAAACGTAATAGTGCGAAATTGTCGCGATATATGATTTCATTCAGTTCGGTTGCCTTCTTAACGGCTTCCTGAATTACAAAGGTTAGAATGAGCTTTTGGTCATCTCTGAAAACATCTTTCAGAGAATAAGTGTTGTTTCCAAAGTACTTGGGCATTAGTAGAATGGTCTCATTTATTTCGCCTTTGCTGAAACTTTCTAATATTTCGTCCTTGATTGTCTTAAAGAGCGCCTCATCCGTATCGAGTCTCACTCCACAGGAAACGTTGTGGTCGCCAAGCCATATTGCGACGCAAGCAAGCGTCGCTTCATCCAATGTTATATGTGATTGAACGACCGAGTGGCAGATAACAAGCCGGAATTTTCCAGCGTCGCGCCTTTCCAATTCTTTGTTCGTTATAGTGAAACAACAGCCAGATTGTTGTATGTCTGTGGGGACTACAGTTTGTTCGTTTGAAAAAAGCTGAAGAATAGTAACTTGTGCTGCTTTCCTTGCCACGTCCACGACTGCTTTTTTAACGAAAATGTTGTAAATCTTAGCACCAGTTAGGAACTCTGGAATGTTGCTGGGTGCTCTCTCAAGCAGTTTGACGTACTTATCTTCAAGTTGCAATCCCAAAACTTGTTGAGAAAGTTGCATTGCTCTGGCTGCGTACTGCATTACTTGCACAGTTTCTATTCCAGATATTTCATCAAAGAACCAGCCGCAGCTTGTGAACATCAGCATTGCTTGCCTTTGCATCTCGAGCAGTTTCATAACCTTCTTCTTTTCGTCTACACTCAATTCTCTATTTTCTTGCTCAGCTATGAATCGTTCAACGTTTTCACTCGACCTATCAAGCACCACGCTTATGTATTTGTTTCTTGCAGACCACGGATCTTTTAGGTATTTTGCAGCTTCCAACTCAAACTTTGAAGCGAGTTCATCTCGCAACCAATCCATCGCTTCGCGCAGAGGTTTTCTCCACGTTTGCTTCCAGCCAGGTCTTCCTGTACTATCACCGCAGTCGCTTCTCCACCTTTCGATGCCGTGGGAACAACTCCAAGAAGTGTTTTCCTGGATTTCAACTTCAAATTCTGGCGGATGCTTTTCTAAGAATTCGGCATAGTTTGTAATCTTTGCTAATTTCTGCGATTCGATGTAGTAGAGACAGTACGCTAAAGTCATGTCGCCGTGAGGGTGATGGTGACCGTATAGTTCCCCATCAGTCGCCAAGTTTACTAGTGCGCTCGCCATATTTTCTGAGTCTTTGAAACCGTCCATCAGTCTGTTCGCGAAGCCTTCGCCGTTTGCCAACAGATCTCCGAAAGCAACGGCCGAGGCTATAAACTTGTTAAGGAAAAAGACGTTGATTGTTTTTCCAGAAGGCAGCTTGCAGATGTAAGCTCTTCTCGGATCGATTTTTTCTCCTTTCACATCTGTCCAATCTTTTTCTCCAATCTTTCTAATTCGGAGAGCTTGATGAGGAGAGAGCAGGGTGAATTTAATGTTGTTTTCTGCCATTGCTTCAAGGGTTTCAATGTCGACGGCTGTTTCGGGTAGCCACATTCCTTCAGGATATCTTCCGAATCGGGTTTCGAAATCTCTTATTCCCCAAATGATCTGAGTCTCCTTGTCCCTCTTGTTAGCTAATGGCATGATCATATGATTGTAAACCTGAGCAATCGCTGAACCGTGCCCTGAATAAGTCTTTGCGCTTTCCTTGTCAGCGTCCAATATCGACCCATAGAGTTTGGGTTCATGACTTGATATCCAAGAGAGAAGTGTAGGACCAAAATTGAAGCTGATTTTTGAGTAGTTGTTGACCGCACCAATTATTCGCCACTGGGAATCCATGATTCGAGAAACAGAATTAGGCGCGTAACATTCAGCAGTTATCCTAGCGTTCCAGTCATGGTATGGCTGAGCAGATTCTTCAAATTCAACTTCTTCAAGCCAGGGGTTTTCCCTAGGCGGCTGATAAAAATGCCCATGTATACAAATATATTTTTCAGTCATCATTTTTCGCCTTTCGATTTTAAATAAACTGCCATGCTCAATGGGCAGATAGTATGTCTGTCGCCGAGTTTTGCCTTGCTGGGCAGAGCCGATACTGGACCAGCCCAATCGTTGTCTGCGGAATCCAACACTTTCACGTAGACGCCTCCAGTGCACGGGAATCGGTAATTTCTTTCATGGTTACTGAAGTTGGCAACTGTCACCATAAAACAGTCTGAGAGGCGTTTTTGAATGACCAAAATCGACTTACCCTTGTACATAAAAAACTTTGTTCCTAGCTGCTTATCAAAGTTACTGTTGCAGTGGTCTTTCCTCAGGCTTATGACCTTCTGGTAATAAGCTAAGATCTTTCTTCCTTTATCTAAAGATCTTTGCTGCCAATCTATTTTTGAATTCGAAAATGTTGCTAGATTTTGGGGGTCAGGTGTTTGATTTTTCCAACCGTTTTGCTTAAGCTCATTTTTTCTTCCAATCCTCACTTTTTTTCTAAGGGATTCATCTGAATAGTCCGTAAAGAAGAGGAAAGGTGCCTCTTCCCCGTACTCTTCTCCCATGAAGAGTAAAGGTATGAATGGGGACAGCAGAATAAATCCCGCAGCAAGTTTTGCTGCTTCAACGCCAGCGATTGTTATTAATCGTTCGCCTATTGGTCTATTTCCGATTTGGTCGTGATTTTGCGAGAAAACAACAAGTTTACTTGGAGAAATACATTTCGATGAATACTTTCCTAAAGTTTGTCTAGTTAGTTGTTGCGAAGGACCAATACAGTTTTCCTCCAAAGCTTCCACCAGTTTCTCTAATGTTCCGAATGATGAATAGTACCAGTTTCTTTCGCCTGTCAAAAGGGCGTGAAGTGAGTGATGAAGGTCGTCATGCCAAAGTGCATCCAGTCCATATCCACCTGTTTTTCTGGATTGTATTATTTTGGGGTCAACACAGTCATTTTCTGCTATAAGTAGAACCTTTCTCGGAGTTGTCTTTGAAAAATTTTCTACAGTTTCAGATAGCTCGTTTAAGAAATGCTTTGGGCTGTTATCAATTATCGCAAAAACAGCATCTAATCTTAAACCGTCAATGTGATAGTTTTTGAACCAGTGAACTGCATTTTCAAGAAAAAAATTCCTGACATTAGCACTAAACGGGCCGTCAAAGTTTATTGCTTTCCCCCACGGAGTTTTGCGGCTGAGAAAATACGGTCCGAAATCCTTCAGAAAATTGCCTTCTGGACCTATATGGTTGTAGATGACATCTAGAATTACGGCAATCCCATTAGAATGGAACTCTTGAACAAGTTTTTTTAATTCTTCCGGTCCACCGTAAGTGTTCTGTACTGCGAAGGGAAAAACCTCATCGTAGCCCCAGTTTCTTTCGCCTGAGAATTGTGAAACCGGCATAAGTTCTACCGCATTGATTCCTAATCTCGATAGCTCATGGGCTCTGCCCCCTGCGCCGGCAAAAGTGCCTTCCGGGCTGAAGGTTCCAATGTGCAATTCGTACATGATCATGTCTTCGAGGTTTACTCCACACCAGCTATTGTCTTTCCAAGGGAAAGAAGAATGATTTACTATTGCTGATGGACCAAAGACGCCGTCAGGTTGAAAATGCGACGCCGGGTCGGACCTGTCTATGTTATCATTAAGGCGGAATAGATACCGTGTATCGGGTTTTATTCCCTCAGCCACTAATCGCCAATAGCCATTATCTAAGCTCTCCATTTTTAGAATTTGGTTCTCTTGAGGTAGAACCACAGAGACCGCATTTCGGTGTGGAGCCCACACTACAAATTCGCTGCTATTTTTAGAATAATTTGCTCCAATTTTCATTTTTCGTTCACAAAGTTTATTCGTATCGCTGCTGCGGCAGTTATTGTTATTTTGTTGAACCCTAAGCTTTTGCCTAGAAGCACTCTATGAATCTTGGGTTTGAACGAGTGATGGTTTTTCTCTCGTTGATTCTTAAAGCTGGACAAACATTATTATTCTGTGGCACAGATATTAATTTGTCGCATAAATTTGTTGACGCCGAAATTCTGAAGGTACATTTATGTTGCGCGTAGAACAGTTGAGAAAAATCAAAATTGACGATTACTTACCAATCGTCGGAGAAGAAGAAGTCAATTCGGTTAAAGCTTTAGCCGAGCCGTTAAAGGATAAGTCGGTCACTCACGTTAATTCCACATCTTTCGGAGGGGGAGTAGCAGAGTTGCTTCAGAATCTGGTGCCTATAATGAAAGATGTGGGGCTAGATGTTCATTGGGAAGTTATTAAGGGGTCAGTCGATTTCTTCCACGTGACTAAGAAAATACACAACGCACTTCAAGGAATGAGTTTGGATCTCTCAGCGGAAGATGTGCGAACTTACTTGGAGTTCAATAGGATGAACAGCGAATCAATAATTTTAAACACTGATTTTGTCGTTATTCACGATAACCAACCAGCCGCGATGATCCAGTTTCTTCCCGCAAAGAACGATAAATGGATATGGCGATGCCACATAGACCTGTCCACGCCTAATCTTGCTGTTTGGAATTTTCTTGAGCCCTACATTAGTCGATACGACGCAGCAATTTTCACCTCTAAAAAATATGTTATGCCGAGTCTAAATGTTCCAAAAATATTCATAAGACCTCCGTCAATCGACCCTTTAAGCGACAAAAACAAGGAAATTACAGCGGACAAGATTTCTGAGGTCTTAAACAAATATGACGTAAACCCTGAAAAACCCATTATCACTCAAGTCGGGCGTTTTGATCCTTGGAAGGATCCACTCGGCATTATCGACGTCTACAGACTTGTAAAGAAAGAGGTTCCACAGTTACAGCTGCTTCTCATAGCGGGCATGGCGGCGGATGATCCTGAAGGATGGATTTATTTTGAGAAAACAGCTAGGCACGCAGGAGACGATGGCGACATCCATCTCTTAACAGATTTTAAAGGCGTTAAAGATCTAGAAGTTAACGCGTTTCAAAGAGCTTCACAAGTGATTCTTCAAATGTCAACGCGAGAAGGGTTTGGTTTAAGCGTAACCGAAGCTTTGTGGAAAGGCGTTCCAGTAATTGGCAGAAATGTTGGAGGGATCCCGCTCCAAATCAACAATGGATCAAACGGTTTTCTTGTAAATACTGTTAGCGAAGCTGCTGAAAAGGTTCAATACCTGTTGAATCATAAAGAAGAAGCCAAGCAAATGGGAGTAAACGGCAAAGAACACGTGAAAAGCAACTTCTTAATAATCAGCGACTTAAAAGATTACCTGAAAATATTCTCAGAACTTTGAAAAGCAAAGCTCTATTTCCATTTAGAAGCCTCACTGTTAAAAAATCCGCTTAAATTACCTGGTTTCTACTTAATGGTTCAACTCTTTTTTTTACAATCCAGCAAGGAGCACTGCGATTATGCCAGTTAAGAAAACACCGTCGAATGTGCCTGCTCCTCCAATACTTGCAACTGGGGCGCCGAGCTTCGGAATCTTTTGAAGGTTCAACAGGTCGGCTCCTATTAGGGTTCCAAGTACACCTGAAACATAAGCGATTGTTATTGGGTGCGCTGGCGAAAGAACTAGTGCGGACACAGCTGCAGCAATTGGCGGAATGAATATTGGAGTTGTTATTCCCACCCCTTTTACTGGTCGTGCTACTAAATGAGTTACCAACGCAACTGCCAATACACCAATAAAGCAAAGGAAAATCATCGAAGGAGCCGATTTGATGAGCAAGTAAATACAGACGCCCGTAGGTATCAACGCGCCCCCAACATTCAATGCGACTAACGTGACGGCTTCTCCGTACTCAACTTGGGGAATACGGTAGGCTAAGCCGAACCAGTTGACCGTCTCATCTCGGACCATAGGTATGGTTGTTTTCAGTTTAAGCAATGGAATGTTGATGAAGCTCCCGATTAAGGTACCAATCAAAATCAGAAAAATAATCAGAGGTGTGAAACCAATGTTTTCAAAAGCAATGCTTATGGCTCCAAAAAAAACTAAGGCGACAACGACAAACAATAAAGTCAGCAAGACTGCGAAGAACAAAAAGCTATGCTGGAAATAAATTGTTTTCCTACTCATATAATCACAGCTTATTTAGACTATTTTGCAATGATAAATCTGAGGAAATGCCTTATTTATGTTACCGTTCCAAAACTTCTACGCTTCGCCCAAACCATCCCGTCACAGTTATAATTGAAAAACCAGTTTTAATAAGAAATGTCGCCCATTCCACTTGCACACCAAGCACACGGTAGTGAATATAGCAGACAAGGCAGTAAACCGTTATTTCTTGGGATTAACTCCTTTTGGGCGAAGTGTTAGAGCCGAAGAACGTACAGATTTTTTTGTTGATGGCAAGCCGGGCTGTCGTAGCTTAGTTCCTTTTCGCTTTGCAACGACAGTTGCAGCTATCGCCATAATTATTGCCACAGCTATAATCGCTACAGTCATGCTTTGATAATTAGAAAGAAAGCTGGCAAAGCCGTTTGAAGCATTGGCCGTGGTTTGTGTCCACCATTGGTTTACCGAAGCTGGGTTAAAGGCAGATAAGTCAGACTGCAGGTCTTGTTCACTAAACCCGCTTTGCCCTCCCTGGGAGAGCGTCAACATCTGATTCGAATCTACAGTTATTGTGTTATTTGTGACTGGATCAACAAAGTAGACTGGGCCGTCAACGACCTGAACCGTTGTCATGCCGTTAGAGACGTTTACAACATACTTCGTATTTTCACCCGCGATTACTCCTTGAGGTACTTGAACTAGATGCGAGTTTCGCTCGTTGATGTATGCGCTTCCATAATGTATCAAAAAGACTCCGCCCTCGACGACTAGCGTAACCGCTGCAGCAGTTCCAATTGCTTCTCCGAATAATGCTACTGCAAGTGTTGCCTCCAGTGGCATCGATATTAGCATATCTTTAGCGTCTTGTCCCCAGACCGGTGGCAGAGCGGTATTGAATGGATACATTGAATAGGCAATTTGGTTATCCGGCGCAGGTTCCGATGTGAGAGCTACCCAACCCGCAGCAGTATTTCCATCCAAATATACGGTTCCATCCTGCATAGGGTAAGTGAAGCCGACGATCGAATCGTTCCCGGTCAAAACTGTTGCTCCAGAGTCCATTTGGCCTGAAGAAAGCGGTGCATTGATGCCCGTATTGGTGAACCACGCCGAGCCCTTATCTAGTGAAACGCTGCCCATGTAGCGGTTGAAAGTCGGCTGGGTTGATGATGATGGAGTTGATGTAGGAGCTAGAGTGGATGTTGATGAGCTTGTTAGCGTTACAATTATGCCATTTTGATCTGTTTCCTGCGCGTTTCCAGTCAGCGTTGCCGTTATGATGTTAGTGGTGAACGAACCGGTTAACTGCTCTTGGGTCAATGCACCTTGAGACGATGCGGTGAAACTTGAACTTGAAACGGTACCTGTGAAGTCGATAGCGCCAGCAATCTCAGGAGCAGCAGGGATGCCGTATTCTTGTGTGTAAGCTGGGTCTGTCGTCCAACTTGTCGGGTTTAAATCCAAAGTTACTGATATTTGATTGCCTTGTTGAGTTATATCCAACTCAAACGTCGCGGTTACATCTGTTTCGCGTATGCCTGAGCCGCTTGGGTCCATTTCATAGTACATGCCCGTTGACGAGCTTTTCCACGTTCCACTTAAGTTTCTGGCAGCGCTAAGCTGAGCAAACAGCGGTGTTATCTGTGCTGCAAACAGTAATAGGATGCATAGAACTGGAATGATAACTTTGAAGGATGTAACGGCTTTAATCATGAACCTAAAGAATGTGCTGGTAACTCTTTCTTTTTTCATATGTTTCCTCTTATCCAACAGTCGCTTGAGAATCTAGGAAGCTCGATATAAAGCGCTTTAAATATAAAATTTATGAATCTTAAAAACTGAATATCTTATCCCCTAAAACCCTTAAAGTACGTACAGTTAGAATTGCCACACTGTAACTACTGCCTCTGATGGAAGCTACTCTTACAAGTGGAATCCACCCCTTAACGGATACTACGACGTCACCACATCTTACCAAGAACCCGCCATAGGCGGCTACTCCAGCTCAAATGCAACTTCAAACATACTAGTTGGACCAATAGCATCTGCCTCGTCTTCTCCAACCACTGGAGACCTCACTTCAGTCAACAACGCTATCTAGCGCGCTGCCTTGTCCCTTTATTACGTGTTGAAGTAAGTTGGTGAGACGCTACTTCTTTCTCTGTTCTCCGTCGAGGTGATGCTTAGGCATCGAAAAACCGCTAACCTGAGTAAGTAGACCTTTCCAGCGATGTGGTTTACCTACCCTCTCTAAAGTACTAAAGCTTAAAAATAAACCATCGCAGGCTGCCTTTTTCCGATGTTATGTGTTGAAGTAAGTCGGTGACACTGCCTTATGTGCTCTTCCAATGTTTTGAGCTGTTTCTCTGTTAAGAACCAAGCAAAGAATACTGAACAGTGCGTAAGACGCAACCTGGCCTAAGCCTCTGACTTTGTTCATCGCCATGCCGTACTGAGTCTTCAAAAAACTGTTGACCGCTTCTATCGTAGGTCTCTTGTGATATTCTTTCCTATCCTCTTCAGGTCCAAAGCTTCTGAATTTCTTGTCCACTCGCAAAACCTCCTTAAACCCGCGCTTCTGATTTGCAGGATACGGAATCACTGTTTTATCAACTGCCATTCTGATTTTTCCATCACTGTACTGGCTGTCGGCAATCAAACTGCGTATCTTAGCTCCTGAACCTTTCAAAACCTGCTTTGGCTTCCCAAGAATCGTCAATGAATGCTTTTTCTCGTTCTGGTTTGCTGAAGCAAACACGCTTGACAGCGGAAGCATCAGCTTATGATCTATGGACAAATGAAGTTTGTAACCTAAAGCGTAGCTTCTGCCTGCTCTTCCAACTTTTGCTTCCTTGTCAGAATAGCCGGTTTGGTTATCGATGAGGTCTATTGTGCTCCAGGCTTTGATGAAGGAAGCATCAAGTACGATGTCAGCTTCTCTTATTTGACTGGCTTTGAGAAGTGAGATAACTTTCTCATCCTATTGAAAAGACTTTGCATTTTTTCTTTTCCTCGAGTGACCCAGAGTCTCAGCAAATCCCTAATGCGTTAAGACGTTACTAATTTCACATCTTTTTTTTGAAAACACTCTTTAATCTTTTCAAGTTAAATCGAGAGAGAAGAATGGAGATTTGAATTCTCAAAGCATATCCACAGGTTATCCGCTTCTCTTTCTAAACTTCAAAACTAAGGCGGCAACTGCAACAAGAACCAGAAGGCAGGCTACAATCGCGTAAAAATAAACCGAAGTTGCATGAAAGGGCGAGGAAGTAGTTTGTTGGGGAGTAGGTGATGGCGTGGGAATAAGGTTTGGATCGTTCCAATTGATTACGTTGTTATATCCGACAGATTCAACCGACCGTGATCCATCTGGATAAACTATGTCTAGGTTATTGCCCAACATTTGGATAAGTGAAGTAATGCTCATGCCGATGTCAGTCGTATCATTATCACTTAGCCACAGTCCCCAGATTCTGTCTAGTGGTCCGCGAAAACCGTAACCATAAGCTGCAGGCAGAACGTACGCTGTTCTTTCGCTTGCTGTAGTGATGGTTCGGGGGTTAGCTTTAACATACTGCCAAAACTGGTACATAGCGGCAAGCTGTCCTCCCTGTCCATTCACAATGTTTTGAGTTAGGACGTTTTGAGTGTAGTTTGCGTTGCTGTCAAAGACGATGATGTATTTTGCGCCATTTTCATACGCCAGCTCCATGTCGCTTAAAAGTTCTGAACCGTTCTCCATGTAGGGCGACTGTGTGTATTTCCAGGTTATCATGACCCCCCAATCTTTGCTCTGAACAGTGGCTGCACCTCTGCAGAGAGCTACGTTAAATTGTTGACTGTAATTCATTGTAAACTCTGCAAAAACCGTATTGTAACCTGCTTCATAATCATACCAGTAAAGCCCATAGTCCGAGGTGAATAATTGATATTCTGTTGGGTCAGCAAAATTTTTAGTAATTGAATATTGTCCGCGTAACCAATAAGACAGGTTACCAACATACCAGTTCGAGACGTCACTGTAGGTTGTTTTGTTTAAATTTACATTCAACGCTGGGATAATAGGGTAATCTGTCTGGTCGATTTGTTTTCCGCCTGGTTCATCAAAGTAATAAATTCCTAAGAAACTGTTACCAAAATTTTTTTTGGCGTCTGCAAGCCATTGTTGCGAAGGATACCTGCTGAAATCTGAGTAAACTATGAAGGTCAAACCCTTGTTATAGACGTACTCACTGATGATATTAAGAGCTGTTTCATTATAGTTATTAGTGCATCCGATTACAAAGAAATTTGTGTAAGAACTAATGTTATCGATTAATTGTTCAGTTGCAGCTATGCCTCCGAAACCAACATCAACGCCAAAGTACAGGCTTGGTGAAGACTGTGCGGCGGCCGTTTCGGTGGTCAAACTGCAGTTTAAGAAAAGTGGTAAAACAAGCAGTAGAACGAGCAGAACTGCGGGTTCCTTGAGTTTCATTTAGCATATATTGAGAATTCTGTGAGCTAATAAGAGTTTTCCAACATCAATACATAATCTATGATACTGAGTTTAGAGCTGAATTCTAAGCGGAAACTAGACCATTTTTGGATGCAAAACATTCATCATAAACGTATGTGTAAACAGGCGCGGACTTAGATTAGGCAACCTTATATCACCATATCTGTCTAATAACGACAAGAGAGATGCTAAACCATGGTTTGCTCAATAGACATAAGTGAAAAACCGAAACTAAAAGACCCGATTCTTATTGAAGGGTTACCCGGCATAGGATTTGTGGCAAATATTGCGGCGCTACATTTGATAAAGGAGCTAAAAGCAAAACGATTCATCCAAATTTTTTCCTCGTCGTTTCAGGATTTTGCGGTTTCAACGGAGAATGGCGGTGCGCTTTCGCCTATAAATGAACTCTATTATGCTAAGCGGGAGGATGGTGGACGCGACTTGATTATTTGGTATGGAAACACGCAGGCGCTGACAACTGTTGGGCAATACGAGCTTGTGGATAAAGTGCTTGATTTAGCACAAGAGTTTGGCTGCCGTTTCGTAATATCAATTGGCGGCTTCAAGAAAGAGGAGGCGCAGCCTGTGCCCGCAATTTATAGTACAGCCACGGATTTGGATACGATGCAGGAGGCGCTTGATCTGGGGACTAAAGTGATGGTTGGGCATGTTTTCGGTATTGCAGGCTTATCAATTGGTTTGGCAGGCATTAGGGACATGAAGGGTTTCTCTTTATTGGTTGATACGCCGGGAATGGATCCTGACGTTAACGCTGCACAGTGTGCGTTGACTATGCTTGGTAAATACTTGAAGCTTAACATTGACTTGTCTAAACTTGAAGAAAGCGGCAGCGAGATAAAGAAAGTTTTAGAGTCCTTTGGAATTGTTAGAACAATAACAGAAGAAAAGAAGAAAGAGGAAGAACAACTTCGCTGGTTTATTTAGGCTTTGACTTCGCTCATGAATTGCTCGTAGACTTTTTGCACTCGGTCGGCGGCTGGGCCTGAACCCTCAATAACGCCTTTTTCCGTTAGTTTAACTTTGTCCATGACCCAGATGAAACCCTTGTCATCATATAGTTTAACCATGGTTGGAAAGACTTTTTCAAGTCTTGTAGCTAAGGCTTTGAGGTCAAAAGGTTTTTCTGCACTCGATATTTGTGCAACCATGTTCCCGTTTAAGAAAACTCTGTGAAGCAAATTTCCAGATTCGTCTTTTGCGTCAGCCATGCAAAGACTCATATTGTCCTGGTTAATGCCGATTAGTGTGCCCTTGAATGTTTTTCCAGTTGTTGTCACTACAGACACGGTTTTATCTGATAACGCCGCGATTTCAGTGAAATACTTTCTTTGCGCTACAGACAAGTTTATTTCTCCTTTAAGGTAACGAGATTGCACTACCACTATTTATTCTTGATTTAAATAGAATACAAAAAACCTAGCGATAACTTACTTGTTTGCGATGCTGGTTGTTTTGTAAAACGGGTTTTTTGATTCTTAATTCTTTTGAACCTTGGTCTATAGTTGTTTGTCGCCGAAGATTTCAAAGAAGCCTTTCATTTTCCAGTAGGTATCAAGGAATTCTAAGCCTCGGGGTGTAGCGAAATAGTATATTTGCTCCTTGTCGGTCAGTTTTCTGGCTAAGCCGAAGCTGCATAGGTTTTCGATCATCGTTCTCAGTCGATCGATAGGGACGCCGACGCCATAGGAGATGCGGGTGATTTTTCCTCCTTCAGGATAACGAATTAGGACTTCCAAGACTGAAGCATAGAGGTCAGTTCTTGAACGCTTTGTCTCCCTGTCCCTCATGTGAACGATTTCTCCCTAAGTTCAAGTTTCATGGTTTTAGCCTCAGAAAGGCGCAGGAGGCAAAATGGTTGTTTTTTGGGGAGGCTGGCAGATGATAACGCTCGAATCAGTCTGGAGCTCTTTCGTGTATGTTACTTGCTCTACGACGCAACCATGTTCCAGCTTAATAGTTTCGGCATAGATTCGAGCTGCTCTGCACATTGTGCCCATCAGGACCTGCATGGCGTAGATGTCTTGGACTTTGACATTTCCACCGGTCAGTGCCCATTTAGTAGGCCATGTAGAAGTCCAAGCTCCATAACTTAAGTCCGCACTTTTTCCTATCTCTACCCGCTCGCCGATGATTGTTCCGTCGATTTGTGTGCCGCTTCTTACGTTCAACTGCTTGGCTTTGACTCCTTCTTTTGTTTCGACTTTGCCACTGACGTCTGCTTCTTCATTTACCATGATTTTGTTTGCTTCAAATTTGCCGCCGACGCGAAGATTCTTGCCCTCAAAATTACCTACGATTTTGATTGAGCCATAGCCTTCAAGTCTATCGGAAACAAAAAGAGTGCCCGAGACTTCAAATTTGCCGCCTACCTCTATTTTCTCTGAATGGCAATCACCTAACACTTCAACAAACCCGCTAACTTGAACGTAGTCACAGGTTATGTCGCCCTCAACGGTTATTTTTCCAAAAGTGGATAGTCTGTGACCTTTGCAGTTGGCGGGTAGAAAACCTCTGCCGTAGACTAACAGTTCACCGAATTCTAATGGAGATTTGCTGATGAATTTGCCTCCCACCCGGATACTTCCCATTATAGAGCCTCCGTCAACTTCGGCTTCGCCTCCAACGTTGAGGTCGCCAATTCTCGCAGCACCTGCAACCATTTTTCCTCCAACTTCCACGCTTAAGGCTTCCAAAACACTTTTTACATCTGCACGTCCGCCGACTCTAATTCTACTGCACGTGATAGAGTCTGCTTGTATTCTTCCGCCGACATCGATATCTTCAGCTTTAATTGAACCCTTGACCTGCACTGAGTGACTAACATTGAGTTGTTTGTGCACATTCAAGTTACCGTTCATTTCAAGGTGTCCCACATGTCGACCTGTTACTTCAAGTCGCTGCCTGTTGGAAAGAACCTTAAATGTAATCTCTTTGGACAAAAATGTCTTGGATTCTAAAGAATCGCATTCCAAATCACAATTTACATATGCTTTGCCTTCAAGGTATACGCCTTTAGTGACCATAACATTCTTGCCATTTTTGGCTTCGATTCTTGCGTTGTAGCCTAGTTTAAGATCGCCTTCGACTCGATCAAGTACCGCGGTTTGTCCGCGTGGTATACGTAAGTTTGACATGGTTTTTAGTACACTTCCTGCGCTTTTAAGGGTAATTCAGTATGCTTTACTATGACCATACGGTGATTCTCCTTTTATTCTGCCTTTAATGCTCTTCGTGCAATCAAGTATCCAATTGCAGCAAGCACCACGGCAAAGACAACTAAGTATAGCATGTTTCCAGAGAGCGTTGACAGTTGGCTTGAGGAGAGGTTGCCGTTCACAATTAGCAATCGGGCAGTGTCGGCAGCTTTGGTAACGGGATTAATTTCCGCTATCCCCTTGAGCCACGATGGAAACGTTCCCAGAGGAAACATAGCGCTACTCATGAACACTAAAGGAAAGGCCAAGAAATTAATGATTGCGATCAATGAATCCACAACTTTCACCGAGAAAGCTACGGCGCTAAAAAGGCAGCCGAATCCAAACGTTACAAGCGCAAATGCGGTAAACACACCGAGGAAGTTTAGAATACCAAAGCCCGCTCCTACTTGCAAGCCATTAGGAAGCAACAAAGCCACAACAAATGTCAGCACCGCTACAAACATGGCTTTTACAAAGTTCTGCATCGCACCCGAGAAGAATATTGAAGCCCTAGATATCGGCGAGGTAAGTAACGAGTTAAGGTAGCCTAATTGCCTATCAAGAACTATGTCAATTCCACCGTAAGCCATGTTAATTATGACTGTGAAGACGATTACGCCTGCAGTGAGGAACGTTATGTAGTTTGCAGCACCCCCAAACGTTGAACTCATCGCGGATTTGATCTGCTGAACCAGAACCGGGGATAATGTGGTGCCGCCGATTTGCGAAGGCACTAGGTTCAGGGGATTAAATGAACTGCCAAAAAGTGCTAGCCAAAACACAGCCATAAATAGTCCGGGCATTATAGCGGCGGGGTTACGAACCCACTTTTTGAGAGAGCGCACGGTTAAGGCTAAAGTGTCGTTGAACATTTTACTTCAGCCTCTCAATTAAAACGCGCTGACCATACGCATTCCCGTTTGTTGCCCCGTCTCTCATGGTGTTGCCTGTGATTTGCAGAAAAACTTGATCCAGTGTTGGTTTAGTTAATGCAATGTCAAATAGCTTCAAGCCTTTTTTAGTTACCATTTCAACTATTGCCGGTAAAGCTGTTTCAGTCCTTGCAAGCTTAATTTTGTAAGTTTCACCTTCTTTTGTTACTTCAGTTACATCTTGAATTCCCCATAGCGCAGTGGATATGTCAGCGCCGTTCCCAAGTTGTATTGTCAAAATTGTGCCTCCAAGTTTGCCTTTCAGATCTGCAGGTGACCCTGATAACTTGATTGTTCCGTTATCTATGATTGCGATTCTGTCGCATAATGAGTCAGCTTCTTCCAGGTAATGTGTGGTCATAAAAACGGTGATTCCTTTTTCGCGGTTAAGGTCTCGAATGTAGGTCCACATGTTTTGTCTTGTCTGAATATCCAAACCTAATGTTGGTTCATCCAAGAATAGTATTTTCGGGCCATGAATAAGCCCCATTGCAAGTTGCAGCCGCCTACGCATGCCACCAGAATAAGTTTTAACCTGCCTTTGTGCAGCACCTTCAAGTTCCAAAAGCTCAAGCAGTTCCTTCATCTTTTTGCGAGCTGTGTCTTTTGGAACATGATGAAGTTTTGCGGAAAGAAGCAGATTTTCCGCACCTTTCAATTCATCATCTGCCGTAAGCTCTTGAGGCACTATTCCAATGTTTTCACGAACAGCTGCTGGATCTTTGCAGACGTCGTATCCTGCCACTAACGCAGTCCCGTTGGTTATGGAAGCCAAAGTAGTGAGCATTTTGATTGTTGTGGTTTTTCCCGCTCCATTAGGCCCTATGAAACCGAAAAGTTCGCCTTCTTTCACCGAAAAAGAAATGTGGTCGACTGCTTTGACGGTTTTCTTATAAGTTTTAGTGAGGTTTTCCGCCTCAATCATTTTATTAGTCATGTTAATCTTTCCTTTCAGTGAACTTTGCTCAGAACAATAAATAGTCAGTTCACTATGGGTAATCACAAAAAGTCATCACGTCAAGTTACTATTCCGTTGAGATTCAACCAAACAGCCCTGTTTGAATCAAAAATTTAATTGAGTTTCAGATTTCAAAAAAACGAAAATAAGATTGACGAGCTAATAATGAAGGAGGCTCGCACTAAACAGATTATATTAATTAATTAAGAGCAGAAAGATCTCTTGATGTTTAAGAGCATAACGAAAACAGCTTTTCTTTTCCTTAGCACTCTCCAAAACATGGGTGCAACAATTAGAATCCAGGGTATACAGTTATGTTTCCTGTTGAAGCATCAATCACACTATAACTAAATCCTAAAGGCGGAATACCTCTGCTGGTCGGATTATGAGATTGTATTATCCAAACATACTGGTAAATTACACTGTTACCGTTAACGTCAGAATAATCTGCAGGAGGGCTTGTCACAGGTCCAATTTGAAACAACTCGCCTGGTCCAACAGCGTCGCCGTTGAGAGTTGTTAAGTTCGTTACGGTTTCAGCGTTCCAAAGATCGGCGCTCACTACAAGTCCTTGGAGAGATTCTTTGTTAAACCCGTTAGCTTCAAAAGCTATTTGTAAAGCCCGATACATTGAAACAGGCGGAAAAAATGAAGAGTTAACATTTGTAGTGGGGATTACTCCGAACTCATTATAATACGCAGCGGCTTCGGAATTGACTCCTTTGAAAAATGAATTTTCCTTCTGAAAAGCCACTGCTTGATTATACTCATATAACGTAATCGCTGAACTCGCAATTAAAAGAGCCACAAGTAGCAAGGAAACCGATTTCAAAACCATTTTTGTATTAAAACGGGGCCAACGCTTTTTTTCGGTTTCTCTTATTTTTGATGCTGAAGCATTCTCTACCGTTTGAACTGTTAGTAAGGCGTCTTTACCTTGGTCGGAAAGGCAGTATTTTCCGTATTCATCAGTTTTTATCAGGCCATTAAGTTTGGTTAGATGATGTTGCAGATGCCCGCTGCTGTCGATGGCAGTTTTCTTCTTCAAGTCGGCGAAGCCGAGAGCGCCTTCACTTAGAACCTTCAAGATAACAATGCGCGTGGGGTGTCCCAGTGCATCGAAGACATCCGCGCGCTGTCTATCTCTCTCAACTTCTTGCCTATCCTCCACGTTTCATCAACCCACAGCTTTCATATCCGGTAGACTATTTAATGCCTCGTTTGTAGACATAACGAGTAAGATAATAGAAGCGAAGCCCAATTTTCTGGACTCAACCGTTTTTCATCGATTGCGCTTTTCAAAGTAGATTAACAAACGAGCAACAGCGACCTCCGCGGGTCATATCGCTTTAGTTTGCAATATTCTCAAAACAAAAAATATATTAGTTTAACACCTTAAAGCTTGATTACCCGTGAAATTATGAAAACACTAATAATCTGTTTTTCCTATCATCACAAGAACACAGCGAAAATAGCTTTAGTTTTCGCAAGTAAGCTCAACGCAGAAATCAAAACGCCCCAAGAAATTAACCCAAATAACCTCTCTGAGTATGACATTATCGGTTTCGGTTCAGGAATCTACTTTGGAAAACACCACAAATCTCTGCTTGAGCTTGCTGACAAGCTGCTTCAAGTAACTGACAAAAAAGCATTTATATTCTCCACAAGCGGTCGAACAGGAAACAGTGTTAAATTTCACAAGAAACTCAAAGAAAAACTTCAATCCAAAGGCTTCACTATTATTGGGGAGTTTAACTGTGCAGGACTTGACACTTACGGCCTAATGAAAATTACTGGAGGCATAAACAAAGAACGACCAAACAAAGACGACATTAAGCAAGCGGAAGCTTTCGCTCAAAGCCTAAATCAAGCGTCAACGGTCGGCAAAAGCTAAAAAACTGAAACTCGATTAGAGTTATTTATTTTATTTATTTAACGTCAATACGACTATTTATTTACCCAATTTTTGCTCTACATTTTTCAGACAAAGAATAAAAGCTCGATCATGAGAATTCTTGACTTTTTTTGAACTATCTTGGCTATTGCAGACCATTAGAGACTATTTGGGACTATTAAGGACTACTATGGACTGCTAAGGACTATTAGGGACTATTTTCGATTCAACCTGCAAACGATTCAAGCTTTGCAGCAAAAGAGCAACCCAAAACAAACAGAACAAAAAAATGCAAAAAAAAGTGTTGTTGATGGTATGGGAAGTATTATACGCCGTCGGCGCTCACGCCATACCATGAGCGCCTTAGTTTGTGGGTTGGATGTGCATAAGGATAGTACTTATGCGA
>JBEKPG010000008.1:0-62840 GCA_049520955.1 Bathyarchaeia archaeon
AACGTATTATGAATTTATTGCCCTTGCCTACTTTACTTTCGAAAGATACAGTGCCGCCTAGTGCTTCAGTCATGCGTTTAATGACAGCTAAGCCAAAGCCTTGTCCTTTAGATTTCGTGGTGAACAGTGGAGTGAAGAGTTTTGGCCTTATTGCTTTTGGAATGCCAACACCTGTATCCTGGACATTTATAACTACCTCACCTGCATCTTGAAATGCGTGAATGTCGAGCTTTCCCCCTTCAGGCATTGATTGAACAGCATTATTTACCAGATTACTTAAAATTCGCTTCAACATAGCGGGGTCAGCAATCAGTTTCTTCGCTTCTTTTTCCACTCGGCAAGTGGCATCAATGTTTTTTGGAACACCATTCTCAAAAAGCACTTCTCGGCAGAGCGCCTCAAGGTCTGTTTTCTGAACAGTCGGCTTAAGCGGTCTAACAAAGTCCTGTAGGTCTTGCACAATCTTGTTAATATATTCAATGTTCTTCTCAATGCCCTCTAAACTTTCTTTCATGCCCTCTTTTACTTCGCCTTCAGGGACCACAGACAAATCAGACTTCACCAAGTACACGTCGCTGGCAATTGCTTGCAATGGATTGCGAATATCATGCCCAACCATGCCAGCCGTCGCGCCAATAGCAGACAAACGCTCAGCATCAACCAGTTCCTTAGCTTGCTCACTGACCTTCTGCTCTAAACTCTCAGAGTGTCGCTTTTGCTCATTCTCCAACTTCTTCCTATCAGTGATATCTATCAAAGACAAAACCGCGCCGTCAACCTTCTTATCCACAGTTAAGTAGGGTTGAATATGCATTTCGTAAACACGACCTTGTCCACCTGAAACTTCTTGGGTAGCTGCCACCAATTTAGTAGTTACCTTACGAATTGCTTTCTCCAATTCTTCTGGGGAAAGCCCCAGGTGAAAGTCAGTGATTGAGCGTCCTACATCTGAAGGCTTAATTTTAAAGAGCTGTTGAGCAAATGGCGTAAAACGTCTTATCTGCAGGTCATTATTTACAATGAGAACGGACAATTCAACGTTTTTTAATACGTTAAGTAAATCATCATTTATTAGATTTAATGATTGATTGCGGTTTTTAAGCTCTTCATTTAGCGTCTGCAACTCTTCATTACTTGATTGCAACTCCTCCTTGGATGTCTGCAATTCTTCGTTTGTACTCTGCAGCTCCTCATTACTTGACTGCAACTCCTCCATAGCGGCACGCAACTCTTCACTGGTTGCCTCACGCTCCTCATTAACAATCTGCATAGACAATTTACAAGCATCCAAATCCTCCCTAAGAGCTCGTAATTGAACGCTCTCTGAATTTTTCGTCCTGTGTTGTGAAGACGAAGATTCGGTTTCTTGACGTAAATCCACTTTTGCCTCTTCGAAAGTTATCAGGAAGAAAGGGTCTGCATATTGGGGCATCTTTAGGGGTTTGACTTTCAAGTTGACTATTCGCGGTTGCCCTTCAAGCTTGAATTGTACCTTTGCTTTGAAAGGTTTGTTTGCTTTTCTTGCTGTATAAACTGCGGTTTGAACCTCTGCCCTCAACTCCTTTCGAACTATTTTATTTACGTTAAGGCTTGCGGGACCCTGTTCATGGGTAAGGTAAGGATTAATTTGTCCGCGGAAAGCTAAAATCTCTAATTTATTGTTAATCAACAGTGTCGGTGGGACATACTCACCCATTAACTGACGGTCCACTTCGTCTTTTAGCAACACCGTTGCCTCCAGTTTCAGGGGTTGTTTAATATCTATCTTGGCTGAATACGGGGCAAACACCTCATGACTTAGCCCAATTTGAGGCTGCGCTAGCTTCTTTCTGTAGATTACGCCTTTATTGGTGAGGGCTTCAAACAGATTCTGGAATTTGCTTGCGCTTTCAGATTCGCCAAGAATTAGAAAACCCCCGTCCTTTAATCCGTAATGGAAAATAGGTACAACCCTTTCCTGAAGCTGGAAATCAAAATAGATTAACATGTTTCGACAGACAATGAGATCTAATTTGGAGAAAGGTGGGTCGCTTGTTATGTCCTGCTTTGCGAATATGCACATTTCTCTTATTGATTTTGCGATTTGGTAGCTATCATCCTGATTTCTAAAGAACTTTTTTAGTCTGCTTTCGGAAACGTTATCTTCTATGGATTTGCGGTATGTTCCTTGGCGAGCTTTCTCAATATTCTTTTCATTCACGTCGGTGCCGAAAATCTGGATTTTTACATCAAGAATGAGCTTTTCTTCCAAATATTCTTGGATCCCTATTGCGAGGGAATAGACTTCTTCGCCTGTTGAACAGCCTGGAACCCAAACGCGAACGGGTTCACTTTGAGACTTTTTCTTAATGATTTCTGGAAACACTTTTTCTTTCAAAGCCAAAAATGTTTTTGGTTCTCGGAAGAAACTTGTTACGCCAATTAGCAAGTCGTCAAAAAGTGCCTGCAATTCAACTGGGTGGGTCTTCAAATATTCTAAGTATGTTTTGAGTTCTGCGGTTTTGTTGATGGCCATTCGGCGTGTGATGCGTCGGTTCATGGTTGTTTCTTTGTAATGTGTAAAGTCAGTGCCGAAAGCAACTTTGAGCATCAGATAGATTTTCTTAAGGTCAGAACCCTCTTTTGCGTCCTCAATCTTTTGGAGTTGGCTAAGTTGAGGGTGTTTAGCAAGTGCTGTTAACTCTTCTGCAATTTTTTCTGGCGAAAGAACAAAAAATGCGGCGTTAGCGGCTATGGCGTTTTTGGGCATGTCAGGGTACTGGGCGGTTTCAGGATCCTGGGCGAAGGTTATTCCGTCTTCATCTTTGATTGCCTTCAGTCCTTCGGTTCCGTCGTTGCCTGTTCCTGAGAGTACAATTCCGATTGCTTTAGTTTTCAGCTCGGAGGCTAAAGAAATCAGGAAGTCATTAATAGGTTTAAGAGCCGTGCCTTTGGGAACAAGTTTTAGAAAACCATTCTTCAACGTCATGGTTGTTCCTGGATTTATAACGTAAACGTGATTCTGTTCAACTTTCATTCCGTCTTCGACTTGGATAACCTTCATCTTTGTGGACCTGGATAGGATTTCAGGCAGCATGCTCTCTTGTCCCGAAGCCAGATGCTGGATAACCACAAATGATAAACCTGTATCAATTGGCAAGTTCTCTAGCAGTTTTCGGATGGGATCCAAGCCGCCTGCAGAAGCGCCTATGCCAACAATCGGAAATGCTTGGTCAACCTTATCTTCAGGATAAGACTGCTTGCGCAAACCGTTTTTTTTCGAAGACATGCAACTTTGCCTCAACTGTAAAACTTAATACTATTCTTCCATCACGAATGCTTATATTACTATTTAAATAACTCAGGCAGCTGCCATTTCAAAAACCTTAAAATTCTAAAGTTTGAATTGAAAAAAACCGCTATCCAGCTTTTTCGTTCCCACCCCCAAGTTTCAAACGCAAAACCTGTCAATGCCCAATGTCAACCACGCTTTTCCACAAAACACTCGCAAAACTCTTTTTCTACGGTTGCCTTGGTATTTCGCTGCCCGTTAAATCTGCAGATTCGCTTAAATATTTAAGCGCATCCCAGCGAGCTCGCCATTGGATTCGCCTAATGTATTAAGCGAGTCCTTTTGAAAGTTGACTTGAAAAAAGATAGAAAGGGTGGACGAGTCAGGACTCGTTTAGCTTTACTTAGTTGCTAAACTAATAGAACCATCCTTTTCTCTACTTCACCACTTTCCTGAATTGATATAACGTCGCTCCCCAGGTCAAAGTGGCCACCAGAGCAATTATGGCATAGGCTGGCAAAACAATACCCCAGTTAAACCCAGTAGACATTAGCGATCTTATCACGTTTACTCCATAACTGACCGGATTAAAGCTTGAAACGGTTTGCGCCCATCTTGGGAGAAACTTAAACGGCACCAAAGCGATGCTAATAAACAACAAAGGAAAAAGCATAACTACACCAATGGTCGTTGTGGCTTCAGAACTTTTTGTGGCTAACCCTACTGCTAAATATATGCCGCTCCAAGCTACCCCAAAGAAGACAACAGTAAGAAAGACCAGCAAGATTCCAAAAACTCCCGTGGCGAAAGTTGCGCCTAAAAGATACGCGATCACCAGAATTATGGCTGACTGAATAAGCATTCTTACCGCATCGCTCAGCAACCGCCCTAGAAGAATAGCAGACCTACTCACTGGCGTCACAAGAATCTTCGAAAGATACCCAGAGTTAATGTCGTCAACCATCGAAATCCCAGCCTGCATCGTACTGTTAAGTAAATTAAAAAAAAGAATCCCTGCAACTGCAAATTCAAGATACCCACCAGCAGGAAAACCTGGAAGGCTTCCAAACTTATTAAAAACCTGCGTTAAGAGAACAAGAAAGATTATGGGCTGAAGAAGAGAGAAAACCATCGAAATAGGCGTCCGAAGGAACTTCTTCATAGCCCTTGCAAAGAGAGCTCGCACATCATAGTAAAAGTCGTAAGCCATCTTTACCGCCTCACCTTAGATGCCAGATTCCCCTGAGAAGAGGAAGACTTCTTAAGCTCAGCCGGCCTGATTCTTCTTCCTGTGTGTTGCAAAAAAACATCATCTAATGACGGAGATGATAAGTTAACAGAAGCCAAAGTAACGCCATTTTGGTCAAACACTCGTGCTATCTTAGGAATCAAACTACTTGCGTTTTTCGCGTAAACGGTAAGTCCATCTTCAGTGTCAATTATTTTGGCGATTCCCTGAACGTTTTTGATTATTTGTCTTGCTTTTTCTTTCAATTCACCGTTTGAGTCGTTAGCCAACGATAGGGCAATTGTGTCGCCTCCAATTTGTTGCTTGAGCTCAACCGGTGAACCGGTGACTATTATTTGTCCATGATCGATTATTGCGAGATTACGGCATAGCTTGTCTGCTTCTTCCATATTCTGGGTAGTTAGAAAGATAGTGATCCCTTCGTCTTGGTTCAGTTTTTCGAGATACTTCCATACACTGTTGCGCGACTGGGGATCTAGTCCTGTAGTTGGTTCATCTAGAAACACTAGTTTTGGCTTGTGGACGAGCGTTGAGGCAAGATCAAGCCTCTTTTTCATTCCTCCAGAATAGAATGCAGCCTTCTTGTTTGCAACTTCAGATAATTCTACGATCTTTAGCAGTTCATCCACACGCTTCTTAAGAGGTTCGCCGCGCATTCGTTGAAGATTGCCTTGAAGAATCAGGTTTTCTCTTCCCGTCAGGTCGCCGTCGATAACGGTTTCTTGGCTTTGTACGCCTATGACTTTCCTGATGTTTTGAGCATCTTTATCAATATCGTAACCAGCTATGGTCACGGAGCCAGAGGTTTTTCCAAGTAACGTGGTGAGAACTTTAATTGTTGTGCTTTTTCCTGCGCCGTTTGGACCGAGAAACCCGAAGAATTCGCCTTTGTTGACTCTAAAAGAGATTCCATCGACCGCTTTTGTGCCGTCTGCATAAATCTCCACAAGGTTTTCAACTTTAATTATTTCTGACATTTTTGTCTACCCTTATTCTGTGTGAACAATGAGCCCGCAGACGGATTAGTTTTCTAGAGGATATGTTCGCCTCTTAAACAAAGTATATTAAATCTTTAGGCTTTGATTGACTTATGCGCAGACTGATTTTGGAGTTAAATAAAGAAGACGAAATGAACGAAAACAGGAGAATACAACTTCAAAATGTAAAAACCCTAGAACAGCTGCAGGTTCTCCGGCAAGACCGAGAAGAAATCGCAATTATATGCAGAGTGGAGCTTGAAGAGTCTGTTTCCAACATTGAAGATTATATCAAGCTCATCAATGATAACGCTTTTGAAGTAAAGATTATCGAAAGAGAAAAAACCGGAGCATACATAGTCTTCGTTAAAGTAAGACTTCCAAGTTCGCCAAGGGTAAATCCAATAGGAGCGGAAGAAGCGTATTTTGTGTCCCGTGAAATTCGAGAAGGAAAAGTTAAAGTAACTTTCCTGGGAACCACAAGCCAAATCAAAAAAGTACTTGAAGAACTCCAAAGATTGGGCAGGCGCTACAAGATTGTCTCATTAACAGACGCAAAGTTTTCTCTTGACTCACCGCTTAATGTCCTGACAGAAAAGCAAAGAAAAGTTCTACTTACCGCATATAAAATGGGTTATTACAACTTGCCTAGAAAAATCAGTTCTGAACAGTTAGCCAAAAAACTCAACATTCACAAAACCGCCTTAGTTACACACCGCAGAAAAGCAGAACTACGCATACTAACCCAGATGCTAAAAGAATAATTCCGACTTAAGCACTTACCAATCAAAGAAATGAAGCCTCAAAAAAAGTAATATTTAGGTAAGCAGTGTAATGCTTCCCTCTGGGACAGCAATTCCCGTCGGACTTACACCATAGTCTTGTACTTAGTAAAGATTGAAATCTTCAAGTTTTAAGTAAGTGGCTCGTCTCTTTTTTCGGGGGCAAGCGGAGTCCGGCTCACTTATTGCGAAGAAAGGTTTGTTCCTAATTTATTCAGGATTCGCTTAAATAATTACGCGAGTCCCAGCGGGCCCGCTACCTTCTGTTGCGGGTATTTACTTTTTCGTTGTTCGTTTCTTATTTCAATTGTCGCATGCGATTCTTGGGAGAGACACTAAGTTGAAACAAAATATATCGCCTCGCCACTTTTCCATTTTTGGGTGATTTCAGCCGCCCGTTCCATAGCTGATTAACTCACCTTAAAATTCAATTCGATCAGTCATATCTGTCTACATGTTAGGATTGGTTATGTATTCTGAAACAGAATTGAAAATTCATAAAAAAAATAAATGTGGATTGGCGTTAGCTTAGATTGGCAATGGGCGATATTGATGACAATTGGTTTGGGCTTCTTAAAGACTGTTTGTGATTATGTAGCTGGAAATAGTAGCAAAAGCTTGGATGAGATTACCAACAAGATAACCTCTAAGGTTCGCCCACGCGAGCTGGAAGATTTTTTCGCAACAATCGCATTCTTTAGTTCTTCAAATAGCCGCTATCAGGAGCTTAAAGCGAACTGTAAAGGAATGTATGAAATGAAATACAGTAAGGTCATCAACCCAGTGGTAACTATCTGAAAAGACTAAACAGCCCAATAGTTAACATATCTCCTTTTAGCTGATTCCAGAAACTCGCTTTCAAACTCTTGGGGACTTAACCTGAAAGCCATTTACACCCTGAAACAAAAATAACCTGAAAAAAGCTTCTCAAAAAACATCTAAAACAGGTTTTTGATATATTTCAAAATCAGCTGCGGCTGATCAAATGCTGTCTTCAAAGCTTTCCGTGGATTTTTAATGTGATTCAGTAAAGATAATTTCTTATACTCTGCAAGCGCTTTAGCTGCTATCTCTTTCACTTCTTGAGAGGTAAAATCCTCAGTTGAAATCAACGACATACCTTTCGGTTGCCGCGCCCCAGCAAAAGAGTTCCAAGTCAAATCTTCCTGAATGTACCCTTTAGCCTTGCATTCCTCATACAGTCTTGTCCCATACGAAGGCGTAGCGTTGAAAAGATGCATACCAACATCATAGTCGCGTTTGAGCTTTAGAGCAAAATCAACGGTTTTCTGCATGTTCTCTTTCTTTTCGCCTGGGAAGCCAATAATGTAGAAGGCGCCTGTTTTCAGACCTATGTCTTTACAGATTTTCGCTACTTCAACTACCCTGTTCAAGTCTAAGCTCTTGCAGATTACATTGTTCAAGATTTGCTGGTCACCTGACTCAACGCCGAAAAAGACGCTTTGGCAACCCGACTTTTTCATTTTTTCCAGCAGATTCAAATTCAAGCAGTCTGCTCGGACTCCGTTTGGCGTTTCCCAACCGATTTTTATTTTTTTCTCAATCAAACCGTCGCAGATGGCTCCGAACCTTGCAAGGTCAAAAGTCAGGTTGTCATCTTCGAAGAAGATGTTTTTAACATCAAATTTTTCCACAACAAATTGGATATGGTTCAAAACGTAATTAGTGGAGTGTGCCCTATACTGCTTGCCCATGTGCAGGTGGACCGAGCAGAAACAGCAGTTAAAAGGGCACCCTCTGCTAGTAATCATCGATATTGCCCTGCTTCTGAAGCTGCGGTACCCTATGCTTTTGGGGTTTAGGTACTTCTCCATGTCAACTAGGTCGTAAGCTGGGTAAGGAAGCTCATCCAAGTTTTCGATGAAAGGTCTCGGCGAATTTATTATGACTTCTCCATTTTTACGGTAGGCGACGCCGAGAATTTCGTTTAACTGTTTTTTGCCCTCAAAATACTGAGCTATATCAAGCATTGTGTATTCGCCTTCGCCTGTCACCGCGATGTCAACGTCTTTTGCCTCTTCAAGAAACTCCTTTGGTACGGTGGTTACGTGCGGACCGCCTACAATTGTTAAAGTGTTTTTGTCAACTTGCTTGGCTAAGCTAACTATTTTGAGTGAATTTTCTATTTGGCAAGTGAATGGTCCCGCTACACCAACAATATCTGGCTTCCGACAAAAAATTTCCTTCTTTATACGCTCAAACGGCATGCCAACGTTTACTGTTTCGCCGTTTTTCAGGAATTCGCCACCACTCATAAAAGCATCCAAAATTTCAGTTTTGTAACCTGCTCTATCAAGCATCGCAGCGATGTACATTAAGCCAAGAGGCAGATTGCCTGCTGGCTGTTCAGAACCTGGATAAAATACTTGAGGCGGATTGATGAGAAGCACTTTCATTCAGGTTACCCGATGAATGTAAGGTTGACCTTTCCGAGATATTTAAATTAACTCATGGATCCATTATCCATTAAATATTCACTTTGTAAGCTGTTTTTTTTTGCATATTGTTCATTTGGAATAATTCTATTTTGCTTAGTTGTGATGTTATTGTTATGCCACAACCACATAAGTTTATGAGCGGTTATTCGGCTCTAGTACCGTTAATTTTTCCCTTGTTTAATGGAGGTGAGTTTTTTTGAGCATGCGTGGAGAAAACAGAAAAGGTAAGATGACTGTTGCAGAAGCAGGAAGGAAAGGTGGAGTAAAAACCGCTCAAACTCATGGGCGGGCATTTTATGAGGAAATTGGTCGTAAAGGCGGCGAGAAAGTTTCTCATGAACGTGGTCCAGAATTTTACAGTGAGATAGGTAGCAAAGGTGGTTCTGAGAGGGCCAAGCAGCATGAAGGTTCAAGTGAGGCTAGTGGAAAAACAAGCCTTGAGGAAGCGGGCCATAGAGGTGGGCAAAGAGTCAGAAAACTAATTCAAGTGGGCAAAGAGCATGAAGCAGAATAAACAAGCCTACTGTTTTAATTGTTTTTTGATTTCCTTCTTTTGATAGTGGATACTTTGTTTATTTTTAATGGGAGGTGAAGGCATTGCCAAAAGTTGAGAAGAAAGGTAAAATGACGGTTGCAGAGGCGGGCAGGAGAGGTGGATTAAAAACGGCTCAAACACACGGAGAAGAATTTTACAGTGAAATAGGCCGCAAAGGTGGAAAAATAGGGGGACCGAGAGGTGGGCAAAGAGTCCGTATGCTTGTTAAAGCAGGAAAAGCTCATGAAAAAGAATAGAAAAAACGGCGAATCTAGTTTCATTTTCTTGTTTTAATAACCGAAAGGCAAATATTGAAATAATATTATTCTATACTTGTTTTTTATGCCGGAGATTCTTGTTTTATTTTATAGCAGGACTGGAAATACAGAAAAAATGGCGAAAGAAGTAGCTGATGGAGCAAAAATCAACGATAAGATTAGAGTAGAATTAAATTTTCACGTTGAACCTGAAGAGCTAAGTAGCTTTGATGCCATAATTATTGGGGCACCTACTTATCATCATGAGATGCCTATTGATTTCAAAAAGCTTTTCGAGGAAGCTGCGGTAAAGGGCATAAGTCTGAAGGGTAAAGTCGGCGCTACATTCGGTTCATATGGATGGAGCGGTGAAGCACCTGGACTTATTTTGGAAATTATGAAAAACAAGTTTGAGATGAATGTTGCTGAACCGCCTTTACTAGTAAAGTATGTTCCTGACGAAAAAATGCTTGGCGCCTGTAAGGATTTAGGAAAGAGAATTTCCGAAAACTTGAACAAGGCTTAACTTAACGTGGAGAAGTAAGAAAATGGAAAAACCGAAGAATAATCTAATTGAGTTTTTGAAAAATCAAATAATCGTTGAAAACGAAATAGTTGATTCCCTTGAAAAAGCGCTGGTCGGTATGAAGAATCCGGCTGTTAAAGGTGTCTTGAAGGGTGTTTCGCTGGATTCCGTGAAGCACGCGGAACTTTACTCGGCAGCAGTTACCCTGCTGACTGGCACTTCTACAGCGTTAACGCAAGAGCATCTTGACCAGCAAAGAGCACTCGTGGAAAAACACATCGAAATAGAATCAAAGCTGATCAAGCGCCTCCAAGCCATGATTCCAAATGTTGAAGATAAGAAAGTTGTGTTTCTCTTAAACTCTATATTGGCCGATGAAATAAGACACCACGCAATGCTAAAGATGGTTTTAGAGATAATTGTTCATGGAGAAACTATAACAGAGGAAGATTGGTGGAAACTGCTGTGGGAAAATGCGCCGTTTCACGGAGCTCCCGGCGGAGGATAACATAAAAAATATAAATATAAAAAAAGAAATTAGAGAATTTTGCTAAGAGTTTACGTTGTTGTTCATAACTTGTTCGGAAGAGTTCCATGTATCTTCGACTATCTGCTGAAGCTCCTTAAGTACTGAAGCTAACATTTCACCTTTGCAGGTTAAACCATAAGCCTTCGGAGTTCTCCTTATGAAAACTAGTTTTTTGCCTTTCAAGCCTCTGAGGTACTTGTATGTTCTTCTCATTGAGAGTTCAGTTTCTTTGGCAAGCTTTCCAGCTGGTATTCCTTCATTCGGAATAGTATCGTAAACTTTTCGTTCGGTATCTGTGAAGGATTCTATGTTGGGGTCTCGTTTTGACTTGAAGAAAAATATGTAGTCCCTTTCAGTTGGGGTTTCTATCAAACCTGAGGATCGTAAACGTTTTAATATTCGGGAGGCAATTTTTGACGAGATAAGTGCTTCAATATCCTCAAAGGTTTTTGGTCCCGATAGTAAAGATTGTAAAAGGATTTCTTCGTAACATTCTGAGTGGGCTGGAAGTATTTCGGCAAATTCAGGGAAGCATCCAAGCAGCTCGGTTAGCCGACCACCAAATACAGTTGCGTAGTATTCATCTCGTGCTTCGGTGGCTAGACCTACTGCCATTAGAGGCTGCAAATATTCTTCGTTTATGGTATCTTGGCTGTGGCTGTGCCCTGTTTTTTTAAGTTCCTGCTGAAGTTGGCTTACTGAGTATCTACCCTTTACGATTGATTGTAGAATGTGGAGTCTTGTCTCGTTTTTTAGAACGTTGAAGAGCTCTTTTATGTAGTTTGGATTATCCATGGTTTCGCGAAGTTTTCTTAGCTCGTTTTTTAGTTTGTATACGTGGCATCGGTTTATGCATTCTAAAGGTGTTATTGGAGCGCAGTTTCTGCATTCTGCGTCAAGTGACTTTAGCATTACAAATAGGTCGCGGTTGTTTTCACTTTTTCGAGGTGGTAATAGTACGTTGCCCATTTGTTTTTTCTCCTATTTTGGCTTGTGTCTTAACGGGGAAGAACTGAGATGTTGGGTGAATTTTTTTTGCGACTGATAGCCCGTCATGACACGCGTCATATATTTATGACAAGCGTCATATTTAAATAGGTTTTCCCAGAATTATGAATAATCGGTGTTAAACTTTGATATTACCGTGCGAAGTAGGAGTTAAAACTGTTTTACCTGCAGTAAAAGCTATAATGGCAAGGTCAATCGTTGAGAAACATGGATTGAACGAAGAACAAACCGCAGAGCTTCTTGGGCTATCACAGTCTGCAGTGAGCAGATATGTAGGGAGAGAAAGAGGAAATCTGCTCCCCTTAGAAAACTCAAATGAAATTCTAGTGCTTATAGATCAAATGGTAACTTTCCTTATTAAGGAGCCAAACAACAAAGCAGAAATCCTGAATCTATTCTGCCAAACGTGCACAGCCGTCAGAGAAAAAGGCTTAATGTGCTCATATTGCCAAAAAGAAATGCCATCGCAATGGGCGAAAAACTGCTTCTTCTGCCGCTAATTAAGAAGCAATACAAGGTTTATTAAGAACGAAAGTTTGCCGTTTTTTGAGGAAAAACATTGTCATACGACGAGAACGCTTTTTTAGATACTATTGAAAAAGTGACCAAAAGCGTAGTTAGCATAAGCACCATAACACTTGTTCACAACATTTTCTACCAAGCGGTGCCAGTGGGAGGCATGGGTTCAGGCACCATAATTGATCCAAAAGGGCTAATTTTAACAAATAACCACGTGGTTGGCGGTGCACAAAAAATCAACGTAACTCTGGGCAACAACGAAGTACTTGAAGGTACAATTGTGGGGTCGTGCGCCATTCATGACATAGCGGTGGTTAAAATTAATAGCAGTAAAAGAAGTTTTCAAGCAGCACAAATTGGCGACTCAGATAAGATACGTATGGGGCAAAGGGTCTACGCTATCGGTAACCCTTTCGGCTTAGCAGGTGGACCGAGCGTAACATCCGGAGTAATTAGCGCGATTAATCGGACCATTGACTCTGAAAGAGGCTTGATAGAGAACCTTGTTCAAACCGATGCTTCTATTAATCCAGGAAATAGTGGCGGACCGCTCGTTGATGTGACAGGCAAGGTCATAGCCATAAACACTGCCATTATACCGTTCGCTCAAGGGATAGGCTTTGCAATTCCCATAAACTCAGCGAAAAGCTGCACTGATGAAATTGTTACTGAAGGAGGAGTCAAAAGACCATGGCTCGGCATAGTGGGATTAACTTTAACACGGGAAATCTCGCGCTACTATGGTTTACCAGTGAACCGTGGAGTGTTAGTAACCAGAATTGCTTACGGAAGCCCAGCAGAGGCCGCTGGAATGGCTGAAGGAGACATTATTTTAGAGATGAGCAACGTGGAAACAAATGAAATCGAGGATTTGGTAAACGAAATTCAGAGGAGAAAGATCGGTGATGTAGTTAGAATCCTTGCATTGCGCAACGGCAGCGAGCACTTTTTTGAGTTAAAACTAAGCGAAGCACCATAACACATTTTTTTAGATACGGGAGATTTTTGGTTGAGTCAAAATCAAATTACTGATATATTAGAAAAATACAAGGTTATTGCGGTTGTTGGATTATCCAAAGAGCCCGAGAAAGATAGCCATAGAGTTAGCGCTTACCTAAAACAACATGGCTACCACATTATATCAGTAAACCCCTTCGCAGACGAGATTCTCGGCGAAAAAAGCTACAAGAGCCTACTTGATATTCCGCCCGAAATCCAGAAAACCATAGAAATAGTTGACATTTTCCGCCCCTCAAAAGATGTGCCCCCGATAGTACAACAAGCCATCAAGCTAAAACAAACTTTTGGTAAGCCTCTTGTTGTTTGGATGCAACTGGGAATAATTAACGAGCAAGCAGCAGAAGCAGCTAGACGTGCTGGTTTGATTGTTATTATGGATAAGTGTTTAATGGTTGAGCGTCAACACCTAGATTAGAAGACCTTAACACGTCAAACAATAAAGATACAGCTGTTGCTATCATGACGAGAAATAAGGATAAATTCACGTGCAAGAATCCCATAATGTGGATTTTATGTACTCTAATTATTCTGAGTGGGACAAATATTACCGTAAATATCCCATTGCAGAATTAGGCTGGGAACTTGGTAAACCCAGACCCATACTGGTTGAACACATCGAAAATGGGCTTGTCCCTAAGGGTAAAGCGCTAGACATTTGTTGTGGCGCAGGAACCAACACTGTTTACCTCGCGCAAAACGGTTTTGAAGTAACGGGAATTGATATTTCATCAACTGCAATCGGCCTGGCCAAGAAGAAAGCTACACAAGCAAAAGTTGACATTAGCTTTGTGGCTGAGAGCTTTGTTGATTTGTCTTTTAAGGATGAAGCGTTCGATTTTGTTTTTGACTTGGGATGTTTCCACCATGTTGAATATAAAGACCGAACTAAATTCATAGAGGGCGTTTTTCGTGTCCTAAGTGAATGGAGCGTTTAGATACTTACTTGTTTTAGTTACAAGAATGGGCCAGGTTGGAATCATTTCACAAAGCGACAGATAATTGATTTATTCTCTTCCTACTTTTAAATAGAAGAAATTAGACATTATTCTTCATCAGAAGGCGACGGATACGTCCGATTCTTCTATACGGCGCTAATGACGAAGAAGCCTAGATTTTAAGTGATTTTTTCAAGAACGTTTTGTATTTCCTGATAGTTTGGTTCAACTGCCGGATTATCTGAAATCCAAACATATTGCACTATACCTTTCGAGTCGATAACGAAAATTGAGCGCTTAGCAACCGTGTAACCGTTGAGTCCAGCAAAATTCTGCAGCTCTAATTCATAGGTTCCGGTAACTTCACGTTTGTAATCGCTTAATATAGGAAAGGGCAACCTATTCTTTTCTGTGAAACCTCTGTTTGAAAAGGGATCATTTACGCTTATTCCGATGACTTGAGCATTCAAATCAACAAGTCGAGCCATTGAATCACGAAATTCGCACATCTCCTTAGTGCACGTTGAAGTGAAAGCGCCAACGAAAAATGCTAAAACAATTTTTTGACCCAAAAAATCCTTTAAGCTTCTAGGTTTCAAATCAACATCTGCAAGAGTGAAATCCGGTGCTTTGTCTCCGACATTAATTTTGCTTCCCAAAAAAACCAATCCTAACTTCTAGAAAAAAGATAACTGGCGTATAAATGGATGACGCTTTCTATTTTAGCCAAAACTAAACGCGCTTGGGCAAATCTTGTTGAGTACGCATATTTCGCATTTGGGTTTTCTTGCAATGCATACTTGCCTGCCGTGGAAAATCAACAGGTCGGTTACTTTCATCCACTTGTCTTTTGGGATAATTTGCATTAGATCCAGTTCTATTTTAACAGGATCATCCCGTTCTGAAAGCCCTAGACGCTGTGAGAGTCTGCGGACATGAGTGTCAACTGCTATGCCAGAGATTATTCCGTAAGCATTGTATAATACAATGTTAGCGGTTTTTCTTGCCACTCCAGGCAGTTCCAGCATTTCTTCCATTGTCTTAGGTACTTGAGAATTGTATTTTTCGACTAAGAGTTGGCAGCACTTTTTCAGGTTTCTGGCTTTGTTGTGATAGAAACCTGTTGAATGAATATCTCGTTCTAACTCTTTTATGTCAACATCTGCGTAGTCTTCAGGTTTACGATATTTTTTGAACAGGCTTTGCGTTACTATATTCACTCTTTCATCAGTTGTTTGGGCAGAAAGCATGGTTGCTACAAGTATTTCCAATGGGTTAGAGTAGGACAGAGCAGTTTTTGCGTTTGGAAACTGTTTTTCAAGGAGTTCGATTATCTTTGCTGCTCTTTGATTGGGTTCAAGGTATATTTCTGGTCTTTTCATTTAGTGCGATCTCCCAAGAAGTGTGAGTGTTAATATAGTGGATTGGTGGGGAAATAAAAGTTTGCTTCGACTGCTATCTTTTTCAACATTTGTTTAATAATACAGTTGCAAACTTCAAATTTGCAAACATTTATCTGATTGCTACTACGCAATGTTTATATAATTTCCAATAATCTGAAAATATGTTAACATAGTATAAAGTGGCAATTATGGTTAACCCAACGAGAATAACCGTTGCTTTCGACAAAACAACAGCTGACTTATTAGAAAAAATAAGCACTGAAGCACAAGTCTCCCAAAGCGAAGTTATGCGGCGTGCCCTTAAATTCTACAACGAAAACAAGTCTCTCGAAGATCCAGCAGTCAAGAAAAAAATTCTGGCCTATGGCGATATGCTTCTTAACGGTGAACATGTTATCATAGATGTTGATCATTGGCTTATGTTCTTGCGGTTAATCGCTTCATCTCCTGTACGGGAAAAGTTTTGGAGTGAGCATAAAGAAGTAGCTCGAGCACATTGGGAACAACTGAAAACAAAGGTGCACTCAGCTGAAGAAATGCTGGTCAGGCTTGAGGCATGCAACTTTTACCGCTTAACAAAGAACGCTCCTAACGATTACACATTGGTTTTGGTCTCGGAGATTTCAAAAGATTTCATCAGAATATTCCTTGAAGAATATTTTGCGGCTATGGGCGTTAAGGCAGAGATAAAAGAAAACTTGACGAAGCTCAGAGTCACAGTTAAACCTACCACAACAAGAATCTAAAAAGGCTCCGCGTAATCGACTTTTAAGCTTGGCGCCCTGCATAAAACTTTTACCATACACTTCATACTAACCAATATTATTGGTGAACAAGTTTGAGCTTCAAACTAAAAGTTGATGGAAAAGAAATACCACTAAATGAATTTGTTGAGAAAATTTTAAGCGGAACAATAACAGGCGCCGTGACTTCCCTTCGAGGAATAAAAGAGGACTGGAAAAAAATCGAGATAGAAATCCAAAAATAAAATTAACCGTTAAATTCAATAATGCTATCTATTTCAGTAAACATTTCCTTTTTCGCTTTGCATATTGGGCAAATATATGGCGGGTCTTCCCTAAAAACTACATATCCGCATTGTTTGCAATACCATAACTTCTTTTTAACTCCCGATTGTGCTTTTTCGGTTTTTGCCGGAGGTTTTTCTGGCCCTCCTTGCGTGGGTGATTTATTAGCGACTGTTTGTGTTTCATATGCTCTTTTTTGTTTCTCTAGTGGTCTTCGCTCAGGAACTTCAGGTAAGTCTTTGCTTTCGTAAACTTGTTTGTTAACATAGAGTCTGCAGTAACAGGCGCCGTACTGGGCGACGTCTGGATCTCGGTAATCGCAGGGACAAATTATGTCTCGGTCATATTCGAATACGCCTGAGGTAAGCCTACATGGGCATAATGGATAACCGTAGCGGTCTTCATTTGTTTTTAATCCCTCAAGAAAGCCCTGTAAGAGTTCAGGTTGGGGTGTTAAATAGTACCCGTATGTTTTGGCGTCAGCCTCAGCTCTTCTGCGGACTTCTTCTAGCGTAGTCAAATTTCAAGTTCCTCTTTGAGTTTGTCTTTGCGAAAACCAGTAATTACAATCCTATCATCAACAATCGTCGTGGGGTAGCTGATCATACCGCCCTTTTCTTGGATTATTTCATGGATTTTTTGTTTATCTTCGTCTTCTACTAAATCCACATCAACAAATTCATATTGGATATTGTTCTCGTTTAGAAACTGCTTAGTCATCTTGCACCAAACACAAGTACTTAAAGCGTATACGAGAACCCTGTGTTTGTTGTTCTTACCAGAAACCTTAGAAATATTCATTACAAAACACTCCGCTAGAAAGAGTTGCTTTGGGGGCAATATATCTTTTTAGCTAACATGAAGTTAAGAATCAGAACACGATGACTTCAGGCATAAAAACTATTTAATTATACTGGTCTTAGGTTGCCGAAAGCATTCTGAACCACCTCAGACAATGCAGGATGAATATGCATACCTTGTGCAATGGGCGCAAAACTTCCAGTCTCCGACGCCATGGCATTAATTATTTCCTGAATTAGAATGGAAGCTTCGGGACCAATTATGTGTCCGCCCAGGATTTTGCCTGTTTCTCTTTCAACAATAACTTTTACGAAGCCTTCAGGAAAGCCCATGGCTGCACCCATCGCCGTTTCACTATATGGGGCTTGTCCCACGAGAATGTTATGATATTGCTGTTTGGCTCGTTGCTCTGTTAGGCCGACGCTGGCAACTTGAGGATGGCTAAAAACTGCGTGAGGTGCCGGTGAAAAATCCATTCTCACCCTGTGTTCATGCACTGCGTTATGCCAAACTATTCCTGCCTCGTAGTTGGCTACATGTTTAAACATCTGGATGCCGATGGAGTCCCCGAAAGCCCAAATATTTTTTTTGCTGGTTTCGAGGTACTCATTAACTTTGATAAATCCACGATCGTCTAGTTCTACTCCAGTTTTCTCAGGTTTTAGAATGTCAGCATTGGATACTCTGCCTGTAGCAACTAATACAGCTTCAGCGATGAATTCTTTTTGGCTGCCTTCTTGTCGGTTTCTGGCTATAAGAGTTTTAAGTGTGCCTTCCTGTTTAGCCTCAGTAACCTCAAAACCCGTGTATATTTCCATGCGCCGCTGCATTTCCTTCTTTAACAGTTCAGAGATTTCTGGTTCCTCATCAGGCACCACTCGATCAGGTCTTTGAAGTACGGTGGTTTTCGTGCCTATACCTGAGAAAAAGTGTCCGTACTCCATGCCAACGTAGCCTCCGCCAATAATTAGTATACTTTTAGGCGGCGTTTGCAATTCTAAAACAGAGTCGCTTGTCAGGTAATCTATAGTTTCTATGCCCTTTATTGGTGGAGTTGCTGTACGCACGCCTGAAGCAATAAAAATATTCTGCGCCGTAATTATGCGCGCGCCAACCTGCATGGTGTAATCTGAGATAAACTGGCCTTTTTCCTTAAACCATGTTATGTTGGTCGTTGCTTCGACCGCTTGTGCTTGATGCCCTGAGTCATGGTTAACCAGTGCATGCATCCTATTCATAATATTGCTGAAGTCAACCGAATCCACGGTTGCATGAACGCCTAGTTTCCCCGACTCTTTAAGAGAGGCGATTATATCGGTTGGATAAATCAGCATTTTTGACGGAACACAGCCCACGTTTATGCATGTGCCTCCCATTTTCCCGTTTTCAACCAACGCTACTCGAAAGCCCTGATCAACTGCTAATGAAGCAACAAGCATTCCAGACCCTGAACCTATTACAATTACATCGAATTGCTCCATAACCAAGCCTCACGCAATTAATTGAAACATCAAATGGCAAATAAACTTTTCAGCGCTTACCTTGGCTGGAAAATCTTTTATGCAAGTTGAGATATTATAATTTGAGGATTTTTATGGCAAAATCAACCAAACCAACAAAAGCAGAAGAAGAAAAGAAAAAGAAAGCTTACTACGCCCAAACCGAGAAAAAAGCCAAAGAAGTTAAAAAGTAAGCTTTTTCCCCAGGAATTTCGGCAGGCACCGCTCGTCATGTAGAGCGTCGAAGCTTTCCAATTCACCTTTTGTTAGTGGCAACACAATCCTTGATACTAAACCGTTTAGGCTGTATGGAAGCCGAATCAAACGCATTTCACCTGAAGTTACCCACTCATCAATGTGAAATCCAGCGCTTTTTACTTGCTGTGCAAGATTAAACCTTTCGTGGGTGCTCAACGAATAGGCTTGCTGGTCTAAAACGTGGAGATGGAAGCCTCTGCCAGAATAAACAACTCTGATATCAGAAAAACGATTCATCAAAAACTCATATAGGTGTAGTGCTTCCTGTCTAACCATTTCCAGTTCTAATTCGCAGAAGCTTAATCCTTGTTGTCGCTTCATTTTATCCGCTAAAGTACCGTGGATTGGGCAGGTTATGTTTTCGGGGTCAAGGTCAAAAGCGAGTTGCTGTCCCAATTTGCGGTCGTTTGCGTCGTAGACGTTTCGGTCATAGTAAACTGCTTCAGGCAAGAACTCGATTATCTGCCCTTTTACGTCCTCTAAGCCTGAATATTCGTCGATTATTATGGTGATTGACGCGTCTTCTTTGTATTTTTCTGGGTAAATTTTTGTGTGTCTGCCTATAATTACTGCAAACTTCACTTTACCGCGCTGACTACCGAACCCTTCGGCAGCTTTTTGAACGTTAAATTCAGAGCTATAAAATTGTTTTCTTTCGTCAAGAGTAGAGTACCGCATCCCAGTGGGAAAGTAGTATTGAACCATTCAAACCACCTAAACAATAGGAGTTATTCCAAAAATGCTTTGTGGAAGAATAGTTAAGTAGAAAGCCTAATATTCTCGGTTTTCTGAGTTTAATATAGTGAATTTTTATGCCAATTGACCCTGATTTTCAAACAAAACGCCAAGTTGTCGGCGAACATAACGGACATAAAGTTTGGGGACCAGTAGAAGCCCCCCAAAAACTAGGTATTCATGGAACAACCAGCGCTGTAGACTGGGATTCCTGCGTCGGAGACGGAATATGTGTAGATGTTTGCCCAGTTTCACTGTACGATTGGGCTGAATCTCCTGGTCACCCGCTTTCTGAAAGAAAATCTGACCCTGCCCGCGAAAAAGACTGCATACAATGCCTTGCCTGCGAAATGCAATGCCCCGCTGCCGCAATAAAAATCACCCCACCACCATAAAAGCAAGCGTTAATTTTCAGGGCGCTTCTATTTTTATAAACTAATCAAAAAAGGCGTAAGCTAAAAAAAGTAAGCGAGAGCTTACTTAAAGAGACTGAGATTTTTGTTCACTTTGTCCCAGTTGACGATATTCCAGAAGGCTTCAACAAATTTCGGTCGCTCGTTTTTGTAATCCAGGTAGTAAGCGTGCTCCCAAACGTCCAACACCATCAGTATGTTGAACGTTGGGTAAACGTTTACGTTGTGTTTTTCGATTTGCATAATCAGTGGTCTTCCAATGCATGGGTGCACGGCTAATGCAGCCCATCCTGAACCTTCAACGCTTGTAGCAGCCGTCGTGAATTCCTTTTTGAACCTCTCAAAGCTTCCAAAGCCCATATCAATCATGTCCGCTGCAGCTCCACTTGGTTTTCCGCCGCCTTTGCCTGCGGGCGCCATGTTTTCCCAGAATGCAGTGTGCAATAGATGGCCACCGACATTGAAAGATAACTCTTTTAATGTGGCTTTTAAATCAACGTCAGCGTTTTCGCTTCGTGCCTTGTCAAGTTTTTCAAAAGCCGCGTTTGCCCCGTTCACATAAGCTTGATGGTGCTTGTCGTGGTGCAGTTTCAGTTGCTGCTCTGAAATGTATGGTGCTAAGGCATTGTAGTCGTACGGTAGTTTCGGTAGAGTAAATGATTTTACTTTCTCCATAAAATTCACCAAAAATCAAATTAAACCAAAGGAAAAAACGACTAATATACTTTGCCATAAGCAAAAATCAGGTGCAAATCCCTTAAAGATATTTTGTATATTCCAATTGGAAATACAGCGACATCGTCTTCGTAATCACGATTATTTTGTCCTGCTCCTGTATATCGGAACCTTATTTTGCTTATACCTTCACATTATCCTAATTCTTCTTCAACTACAGCTTAGTCGCTTGCAAGCTTCTTGTTTTTCTTCATGAACTCTTCCAACGCGTTGAAGGCTGCATCCAACTCTTCTATCGGCGGCAGGAAAACTATTCTTGCGTGACCTTTGCCGTAAACAGGGTCGAAGCCTGAGCCGTTAACGACTAGCACGCCGGTTTCTTTTAGCAGTTGCACTACGAAGTCCATGTCGGTTTTCCATCTTGAGCCGATGTCGCGGATTTTTGGGAATATGTAGAATGCGCCTTCAGGCTTGGTGGTGCTTATTCCTTCGATTTCGTTTAGTCGTTTCCAAGAGAAGTCTCGGCGCTGCTTGAGGCGGTCAACGATATCTTTCACCATTTCCTGAGGTCCGTTGAGCGCTTCTGTGGCCGCTATTTGCACTGGCGTGTTGGCGCATATACGTATGCGGCATTCTTTCTCAACGCCTTCCTTGAGTTCGTCGAGTTGTTTGCCTTTGCCTTTAAAGTACATGTAGCCGAGGCGTAATCCGGTCATTTGGTAAACTTTGGAGAAGCCGTTTAACCCGACAATTGGCACATCTTTAGAGATGTAAGCGGCGCTGACGAATTCTTTCTCATAAGTTAATTGATCATAAATTTCATCTGAAATTACAAGAAGATCATGTTCGCCTGCTATGTCAAGAACCTCTTTAACCATTTTCCTGTCGTAAACCGACCCTGTGGGGTTGTTTGGATTGATAATTACAATTGCACGTGTTTTCTTAGTGATTTTGTTTCTTAAATCATCAACGTTTGGGTGCCAACCTTTTTCTTCAATTGTTTCATAAGCAACTGGTTTGCCATCAAAAAACCTTGTGTAAGATATGTATGGCGGATAAGTGGGCCCAGGAAAGAGAATCTCGTCACCTTTTTCTACTAGGGCTCCGAGAACCATCTGTATTCCTTCAGAAATGCCCTCAGTAATCAATACGTTGTCGGATGAAATATCTACGTTGTTGACTTTCTTCTCTTTTCGGCAAATGGCTTCCCTGAGGTCCAATCTTCCTTCGGAAGGCGAATAGTAATTATCATCCTTCTGCACTGCCTTACATAAGGCATCTTTAACGTTTTGCGGCGTTTTAAAATCGAAAGCCGCGGGATCACCGATGTTTAGGTAATAGATTTTTTTTCCATCTTTAATTAGCTGCTTAGTATGCACTATCACATCTCGTATGGCATACTCGATGTTTGATGCTCTGTCGGTTACTTTGACGCGCAAGTTTGTTACCTGTTACCCAAACACTTGCTAACCAAAAAAATAAATCTTCCTAACTTAAACAGCTTAATGACTTTTGTTTACTGAACGTAAGAGAGTAAAAATTTTGTATCTAAGTATATTTTTATTTCCGATTCATCTTTGAATATAGATGTGTTTTGGTGAACAAGATGTTTGGTTGGAATGGCACTTTTCTTCATGCAGATTTAACCAAAAGTAAGGCTGTAACAGAGAAATATGATGAAGCTTTAGCGCTGAGTTTTCTCGGCGGCAGAGGCTTCGCTGTCAAAATCCTCTGGGACGCCCTTAAACAGGGAACCGACGCTTTGTCACCGGAAAATAAGCTGATTTTTGCTACTGGACCACTTACAGCCATTGGTTTACCAAACAGCGGCAAGCTTGTTGTTGCCTCAAAAAGCCCTTTGACTGGCGGTTATGGTGACGGAAATATCGGAACGTTAGCGTCAGTGAACATGCGCAGAGCTGGTTACGACGCGCTAATAATTGAGGGTAAAGCGCTAACGCCAGTCATCTTTCATATCAAAGATAAAGACTGCGAGTTTTTGGATGCCAAGGATTTTTGGGGCTTAAACTCCTTTGAAACACATGAAAAGCTGGTGGAGAAATATTCGCGCTCTGTGGGCATAGTATCCATTGGTCCAGCAGGAGAGAACCAAGTCAAGTTTGCAACTGTTGTTTCGCAAAAGGGTCGTGCAGGCGGTCGACCTGGAATGGGCGCTGTTATGGGCTCAAAAAATCTGAAAGCCGTAGTAATTGAAGGCACTTCCCAAATATCGCTTGCGGACACAGAAGGTATGCGGAAGCTGGCGGCGGATGGTTACAGAGAAGTAATGGCTAAACCGCTCTATCCTTTTTGGAAGCGGCAAGGAACCATGTCGACAGTAGAATGGTCACAAGAAAACAGTGCTCTTCCTACGTTAAATTATAGGCAAGGGGTCTTCAGTAAAGCTGAAGAAATCGGCGGATTTTCGATGGAAAAGATTAAGGTTTCAAACCGCGGGTGCCCACAGTGCAGCATGACCTGCGGTAATGTTGTTAAAGACAGCGAAGGAAAGGATTCAGAGTTAGATTATGAAAACGTGACTATGCTTGGATCCAACATTGGTTTAGGAAATCTATCGCAAGTCGCCACCCTAAACCGCATGGCAGACGAGCTTGGGCTTGATGCTATATCTCTCGGTAACGTGCTTGGATTTGCCATAGAAGCCTCCCAGAAAGCCTTAATAACTGAAAAAATTCAATGGGGAGACTTTGAAAAAATCAAAGTTATGATTAACGATATTGCCTATAGACGTGGTTTTGGCGCAGTCCTAGCTGAAGGCGTCCGAACCGCTTCGCAAACCATTGGAAATGGATCAGGCGATTGGGCGATGCATGTGAAGGGCTTGGAGGTTTCTGCTTATGATTGTCACGCTGCACCCGGTATGGCTTTAGCATATGGCACCAGTTCAATCGGTGCCCATCATAAAGACGCTTGGATAATAACGTGGGAAATTAAAGCGGGCAGAGAAAACTACGACTCGGAAAAGGTTGACCACCTTATCGAAACCCAACTTATCCGTGGTGGACTCTTCGAAGCATTAACCGTTTGCCGTTTTCCCTACAACTCACTTGGGTTTGAGCTTGAATGGTACCGAAAATACTTGCTTGCAGCTACGGGAGTAGAGTTTTCTTTAGAGCAGCTAAACCAAATCAGCGATAGAATACTCAATTTAATTCGTGCTTTCTGGGTGCGAGAATACAAGGGAAAATGGAGCAGAGATTTTGATGTTCCGCCCATGAGGTGGTTTAAAGAACCCCTCACTGAAGGCGCATTAACAGGCACTTCACTTAATTATGAAAAATACAATGATATGCTAAGCGTTTATTACGAAAAAAGAGGCTGGGACATGAATGGAGTGCCAAAGCAATCCACTTTGGAACAGCTAGGCTTGATTGAAGAGGCTAAACAGCTGCATATTTTAGCTTGAATTAGAAAATAAGCCTATTGTCAATACGACCTTGCAAAATACACGATTTCTTTAGCCTTCTGTCCGCAGTACACGCAGTTAGTCGCCGGTTCTTCTTTCTGGAATGGTCTAACTCTTATGGTTGCGCCTGTTTCATCCTTAATCTTTGCTTCACAGTCAGCGCTGCCGCACCATGCAGCCTTCAAGAAGCCGCCTTTGTTGCAAACGACTTTTTTGAATTCCTCATACCCCTGCACACTGGTAGTTTTTTCTTGCAGCAGAGCTTTGGCTTTTGCAAATAGGTTATCTTGAATTTCCTGCAAGAGCTTCTCGATGTTGGAGGGTATGTCTGCTTCTTTAACTGGTATTTTTTGACCCGTGTCCCGTCTTACCATTACGACTTGCCCTTGCTTGAGGTCCCGAGGACCAAGTTCTATTCTGATTGGAACGCCTTTGAGTTCCCATTGGTTAAATTTCCATCCTGGCGTGTACGCGTCTCGATCATCCAAAATAACACTGAAGCTTTTCGCCTTGAGAGTTTCAGCGATTTCTTTGGCTTTAGCGGCTATAACTTCGGGTTCCGCGCCTTTAAATGGAATTGGAACAATAACGACCTGTGTAGGCGCCACTTTTGGGGGTATAATTAAGCCTTTGTCATCGCCGTGAACCATAACCATAGCGCCGATGAGCCGCGTGGTTATGCCCCAACTGGTTTGCCAAACGTAATGGTCCACCTTGTCTTCACCGATGAATTTGACATCGAAGACTTTGCCGAAGTTCTGACCGAGATTGTGGCTAGTTCCCATCTGCAACGCTTTACCATCAGGCATAATCGCTTCCAAAGCTGTTGTATAGAGTGCGCCAGCGAATTTTTCGCTGTCACTTTTAGTGCCTGTCAACACGGGGATTGCGAGGTAATTTTCCATTATGTCCTTATATTCACCCAATGCGTACATTACTTCTGCTTCAGCCTCTTCAGAGGTAGCGTGCGCAGTGTGGCCTTCCTGCCAAAGAAACTCTCTTGTGCGAAGAAACAGTTTAGTCGCTTTTGTTTCCCACCGCACAATATTGCACCACTGATTAATCTTTAGGGGTAAGTCTCGCCAGCTTCGAATCCACTTGCTAAAGGTAGCGTACATAATAGTTTCGCTGGTCGGACGTATTGCCAACTTCTCTTCCAGCGGAGTATTTCCTCCTATAGTAATCCATGCCACTTCAGGTGTAAAACCAGCAAAATGTTCTGCTTCTTTTGTCAGTAAACCTTCAGGGATAAACATGGGAAAATATACGTTTTTGTGCCCTGTGGCTTTGATTTTCTTGTTTAGGATTTCTTGGATTTTCTCCCATATGGCATAAGCGTCTTCACGGATAATCATGCAGCCTTTAACTGGCGCATAATCTGCAAGTCCAGCCTTCAGAACGACTTCTACGTACCATTCGGAAAAGTCTTGATTCTTCTTAACGGTTACTCCGGTATCTGACATTGCTTATTTCTCTTCTTTTCATTTCTATGCTTGCAGCATATAAAACCATAACGGGGACAGTTGTTGGAAAACAGCCATTCACCAAGTGTAAAGAATTAAATCCTTGAACCGAATATTTGCTAATTTAGAAGTGAATCCCGAATGTTCCGCGTAAGAGTGAGCAAAATTGAGTCAAACCGCGATTTAGATGGAAATCTAGGAAAAAGAATCGAGTTGGTTGAAGAGCAAGAAGTCAACCCCTACGTTCTAAGACCTCAATCAGATGAAGCCAAAATGGCACAGGACATTATGCAAGCACTCCAACAACAAATGCCCTTCCTGCCACAAAAAACTCAGCTTGCAACACCGAAAATAATATTGTTTTTAACCGAGCAGGAAAACGACCATTTAGGTATTGCCTTTGATGTAAACCAAGTTTACGAAGTAGTATTGGAAAACCAAGGGATCCATTTCAGGAAAGTTTGAGTAGTTCCTTTCTCATGTGCCTCAGCGCTGAATGCTTAGGATGAAAAGACAAAACAAACATCATACTTCGCAATGCTGAACATATCCCCTCTAAATCAGACATTTTACCTTGATCACAATACAGAGGAATCGGTTCCTCGTCACCTGTTTCTTCATAGTAAACGTAAATCGGAGAACCTGCCTTATCTAACTTTACCATTTTAAAATCTAAATTTAGACGCTTAGCGGTTTCCTTCGTGGCAGTTCTAACCGATTCCAACCGTTTCCTGCTTGGAGCACCAGTTGACGCATAAACCATCAGTTTCCCACAGTTTCCCTTGAACATGACAAATTCACCAACATGCAGTATACGAAAAAACTCTTTTAAAACAAGCCTTGAAACGACTCTTTTGATCAGGGGAGGGGTGAGTGAAAGTAAGCCAAGCAAAATCTCTAAACTGTGGCTGTACAACAGCTACCACAACTGCTTAAATTCAAAATAAAAATCCATTATTCTTAAGAGCTGAAAAAAATGGCGATTGGCGAAAAACTATGGGAAGGCAAAGGCAAAAGTGGAGCAAGTTTTATTAAATCAGTCGGAATGGAAGGTGTCACTTCTATGTACACATGGATGGCTCAAATGAAAGGTATGGGAAAAGCTAAAGGCGTAGACTGCAATCTCAACGTGACAGGTATGAGCATGACTCCTCCTAAAGGCATTGCTGCTTCGAAAGATCAAGGAATGCTCATGACGATGACTGGTGATATGGGTATAGTGAAAGGCTTTGACCTAATGAAGATGATACCAGGCCAAAAGCCCACAAGCGTGGGCTTATGGAGTTTCATGACCATGTCGGAGAAGCTAGGCTGGTTAAATGACTTGATTGCTATTGTCACTTTTGAAGCGCTAGACCCTATGTGGACAGAGCTCAATATTACAATCTGGGAATGGAAGTAACCGTTAAGAGTTGATTTTATGCAAGAACAACATTGGCAAGCTCCCCAATGGTGGTACCACGACAAACGCCCAACCAGCGATGACGCCTATTTTGAAAACATGTGCCGAGTTATTTTCCAAGCAGGCTTAAACTGGCAAGTAATCGATAACAAATGGCCATCAATCAAGAACGCATTTCTAAATTTTAAAGTTGGAAAAATAGCATGCTTCACTGGTGCTGACGTTGAAAGACTCATGAAAGACACAGGAATCATCAGAAATAAAGGCAAAATTCAAGCAATAATACAAAATGCACAAAACTTCAAAGTCATCAAAAAGATGTACGGCGGATTCCAAAAATACCTTGATAGTCTTGATAAGTCCGACAATTACAGTAACGTAGTCAAAGATTTAGTTAGCAAATTTAGATGGTTAGGTCCTCCTTCAGCAAGTCTTTTCTTGTACACCGTTGGAGAAAAAATCAGCGTTTGGGATTGAAAACATGTTTTTCCTTTTTTTATTAAAAATATATTTTTAAATTTGAACCCATTAGTTTTATCTGAGAAAGCTAATGATTAAAGCTAGAGCTCACGTTTTTGTAAGTGGCATAGTTCAAGGCGTTTTCTTTAGACAAAAAACCAAGCAGCAAGCAGAAAGATTTGGAGTTAAGGGTTGGGTACGCAATCTAATTGATGGTCGAGTGGAAGCAGTTTTTGAAGGCGAAGAAGAAGATGTCAAAGCCCTTGTTGAATACTGCCATCGTGGACCTTCAACTGCAATGATAACAAACGTTGATGTTGAGTGGGAACCGTATCATGGAGAATTTAGAGACTTCCGAACATGGTAAGATATTTTCCAATTTTTTCCTCATAAACTTGAATTGAATTTAACGTTACTTGAAACTTTTAACAGTACGGACAATTAAAAGAGGGTATGCTGAAAGCCCAGTTGCGTGATTTGCAATTTTTATGCCGTTATAAATTATTTTGCATAATTACCCATAGACGGGGACTTGCAATTTTCTCAAAATCAATTCGCGCCATTTTTAGGTGCTTCACATAATTCTTTATCAATTTGATGAAACGCCATTACGCTTTTTTCTTAGGCACCCGAAAATGCGAATCTTTTCCAGCGCTAATATATTCTCCACCCATGCCTCTCATTGCTGAAGCAATTTTTGCAAAGTTTTCAGAACCCAAAAACTGCTTCGGTTTAACTATTATGTAGTCACCCTTCTCCTCAAAGCTTAATCGAGCTTCAAGCTCCTCAGGGAACGACATGCGAATGTCATCAAGCGACCTCTGTTTTGCCCCTGCCTCAGGTGGTGTAGGTGTTTGAGTGGCAGTGGACTGGGTATTTTGACCTCCACTAATAGACTTCATGGACGCTGAAACTGAACGAATTTCTTCTGAAATATCGTTTAAAGTTTTAAGAATTTTGTCAACCTTTCCGATTAGCTCATTGAGCTTTTCTTTGTCAGTGCTCATGCAAACGCTCCCTCAAACTTCTAAATAATCCCAAGACGCTTATTAATTATTTGCAACACACACAACTCTGGAAGAAAATAGGAATGATTGAAATCGACGGAAGCCAAAAAAGCGGAAGCGGCACAATACTTCGCCTTTCCGTAGCCTTGGCAGCAATCACAAAACAGCCACTACATATCTGTAACATTAGACAGAACCGCCCGCAACCTGGCTTAAAACCTCAGCATTTAGAAGCAGTGATCACAGCGGCCAAGCTATGCAACGCCAAATTAGAAGGAGCCACACTAGGCTCAAGGGAGCTTTGGTTCATTCCTGAGCAAATAAAAGGCGGGAACATTGAGGCAGAAATCCAGACCGCAGGAAGCATCCCAATGTTGCTGTTGGCGACGTTGCCAATCTGTTTGTTCGCTAATAATCCTGTGAACTTGCATGTAGCAAAAGGCGGAACAGACACAACTCATGCACCAACCATCAATTACATGCGAAACGTGTTTATGCCAGCGCTTAAGAAAATGAGCGTTGATGCTACTGTAACCGTTCAGAAATACGGTTATTACCCAAAAGGAATGGGAGAAGTAACAATGACAACCGCGCCAAACCGGATGTTGAAACCGATCCAGCTAGAGAATTTTGGCAATTTAAAAAAAATAAAGGGTGTGTCAATCTGTACTTTCTTGGCTGATAGGCAAGTGGCTGAGCGGCAAGCAAAAGCAGCACAGGACTTCCTCTCACGGAGTGGCTATAACGCTTCTATCGATGTAGTAAATGACGAATCGAACCCTTTCCAAAAAGGCAGTTCAATCGTCTTGTGGGCTGAAACCGACACAGGCGTAACAATAGGAGCTGATGCAATAGGGCAATTACACAAAACAGCAGAAGCTGTCGGAAAAGAAGCCGCAGAAAGGCTCATAACCGAGTTATCTGTTGAATCCACAGTTGATATCTATTTGGCAGATATGCTCATTCCCTACTTAGCTCTAGCGCAGGGCAAATCAGCTTTTCTGGTTAGAGAGATTTCTGAACACATTGAAGCTAACATTTGGCTGATGAAAAAAATGTTAAACGTCCAATTTACCATTCAAAAAGTAAACAATCTCTATAGGATAGAAAAAAGCAGCTGATCACATGTCCAAATCAAGTAATTGCATAAAAGTTCCAAAAAAACGAGGCGAGAAAGCAATAGCATTAGCCAATGAACTTGAATTGATAGATAAGTCTCTGGAAATTCATCGAGATGAAATCAACCTTTACATCCCATTGGTCAGGCGACCAGATCAGAATAATTTGGAAACGATAAGAAACGAGGTGCCCGAAACTGAATCATCAACTGGCGTTTTCGCTGAAAAGAGAACCCCTGCGGAATCGCTCATTCAGGTTCTCGAAAACGTTTTGCCACGCTATTTGCTGGCAAGTTTGCCTCAAGCATTGGACATAATAGGGGATATCGCCGTTATCGAAATTCCCCCTGAATTGAAGGGATACGAAAATCTTATCGGCGACACGGTTCTGAAAACGCACAGAAACATTAGAACTGTGCTTGCTAAAGCAGGAGCTATAAGCGGAACTTATCGGTTACGCGAGTTCACTTTTATCGCGGGAGAACACAAAACTCAAACTGTCCATAGGGAGTTTGGTTGCCAATACCAAGTTGACCTAGCTAAAGTGTATTTTTCGCCTCGGCTTTCACATGAACACCAACGGGTGGCATCACTTACACAAAATTGTGAAACTGTAGTGGATTTATTTGGCGGAGTTGGGCCTTTCTCGGTGCTAATCGCCAAAAGAAATCCAACCGTCAAGGTTTATGCTGTTGATATTAATTCTGACGCTTTTGAGTTACTTAAAGTAAATGCAAGGCTAAACAGGGTTGAAAACCGAGTCTTCCCCATCCTTGGTGATGCAAGGCAAATTACTGCGACGAGGCTTAAGGGCTTAGCTGACCGGGTTATAATGAATTTGCCTGAAACAGCAATCGAGTTTGTTGATGCCGCTTGCCAAGCAATAAAGTCTCAGGGCGGAATTATCCATTTTTACGCTTTCGTTCGCTCACCAGACTCAGTACAGAACCTTAAGCTCCGTTTTGCCCAAGCCGTAAAGTCAACGGACAGAAGAGTGGAAGAGTTTCTTTACGCAAGAAGCGTTCGAGAAACGGCACCTTATGAGTCGCAGATTGTTTTAGACGCTAAAGTCGCTTAACCCCGAAGAACAAGGATAATGTTGACTTTTTGTTTTGGATTTTTGAGCTTTTCGACTAAATCTCGTGGCAAATCATTTGCTGACTTATCGGCTCGAATCGCCAAAGTTCGATTGCAGATATAGTCGCTTTTTCGGACCACCATATCCGTAGGGTGAGTTAAGATCAATTTTGGAGATCCAAAGGCGTTAATTTGACCAGTTAAGCCTTCAGCCTCAATAATGATAGTTACTTTAGCATTTGGTTGTTTCAATTTGTCTTTGAATTTTTGGTTTAAATCCGCTAATGCTTTATCCGAAGCTATTCCGACAACGCAATCGCCAGTTTTTGACAGTTGCTTTTCCCTTGTGAACATTAGAGTTGAAGGGTGAACGGCTATAATATTTTCATGCCCAAATGCAAGGACGTTTTCTCTTGTTTGTTCAGCGTTCAATTACTCGTTAACCTCAATCGAATCTACTTTGCCATCCCCGTCTAAGTCAAACCCGTGAATCACCACTGCGAAGGGGTCCTCCCCCTTATATTTCTCTAATGTTTTCTTCCAAAAATTAGTTAAAGCTAAAACGCACGCTTTTGTTCCCACAGCTTTGTTTCCTGCCAAAACCACAATGCGTTTACTCTTATCCCAGGGATTCACGATTTTAGCAATTAATCCTGAAACATCTGAAGTATAAACCTGAAACGTCTTTTTTGATGATAAACCACCCAGCAAGAAACCTTGCTCTGAAAAGTGCATTATGAATTTGATAGGCAAATACTCGTTTATTTCCTGTGTAAGAAGGTTTGTTCCTGGACCTCCAACAAGGATTAAGTTGTTTTTTTCCTCTTTCTCCACCTTCACGTCAACGTCGAGTTTAACAGCAAATTCTGTTGGCATTTTTGCAAATTGCCCGATGAAAAGCGCTAAGTGAGCAGCGTAATGTCCGTCTCTGGCGCTGGTTTTAAAGGGTCCATGTGGTTGCGGGCTACCTACAACTATTTTTCCGTCAAAAACGCCGTTGCTAATGAATTCTCTGAAGAACTCCTCAAGCTGCTTGTCGATGCTTAAGAGGCAAAGGTTTTGGATGGCCTTGTAACCGTCGGGAAACTCGATGCCGAAGGCCGGTGATACTGTTTTGTAATATTTTGCTGTCGCGCCCTTCTTTTTTTCTTCTCTTTCAACGGTTATGGCTCCTGCTTTAGCAAGTTTTCTTATGTGGTAGTAGACTTTTTGCTCATGCATACCGAGTTGCCGCGCGATTTCCAAGGGGTACATTTCCTTTTTTGATAACATTGTTAGGATTTTCCAGCTTAAGCTGCCTAGTATCATTTTTAGCTTTTGTGAATCATTCATTATGCTGATTTCCTTAACTTCTTGGGAGTTGCCGTTGTCTTGGAGAAGCAGTTTTTTGTCCATGCGCATTCGAAAGGGAAGATACACGAAGGTACTATAAAAAATTTATTTATAGTGGTTCAAAAAGTTTATGTTCAAATCGCTTTGAAACCTTTGATTGCATGATTAATGGGCTACAACTGCTACAAAAAAGTTTTGGGCGATGTAACTGAAATCGTAATAATGCTTATTAGCGAAATGCATCCTCATAAGCCCTATCATTGTGAGAAAGTGTGGCTACTAAAATGTGTGGAATATTCGGTTGTGTCTTAATAGAAGAAACTGCTGCTCCCTTAATTCACTCATCGCTTAAGCGGCTTGAATATCGCGGCTACGACTCAGTGGGCATAGCAACAATATCTGACGGAAAAATTTTCCTGAAAAAGGACCAGGGAAAAATTGACGAGGTTCACAAACTTCTGAACCTTGACGATTTACCAGGGAGCATAGGTATTGGTCACACGCGTTGGGCGACGCATGGCGCACCCTTAAAAGTGAACTCTCACCCCCATGCTGACTGCACTGGCGAAATAATGGTTGTTCATAATGGAATCATTGAGAACTTCGTGGAGCTTAGAACTGAACTGCAAAATCTTGATCACAAGTTTGTTTCTAAAACAGACACAGAAGTAATTCCTCATCTTATTGAGCAAACCCTCAAACAGAACCCTAATCTCTCCTTTGTCGAAGCAGTTCAAGAAAGCCTCAAGCGCCTTGAAGGCTCTTACGCCCTTGCCGTAATCTCCACAAAAGAGCCTGACAAGATTGTCTGCGCCAGAAATGAGAGCCCCTTAGTCTTAGGCGTCAATGGTAAAGGTGTTTTTTGTGCTTCAGACATTCCAGCGTTTCTACCGATCACCAACAAGGCAGTTATGATAAATAATGGTGAAATGGTTATTCTTTCAGCTCAAGGCTATGAGATTAGAAAAATTCTGGACTCCAGCCCCGTCATCCGGGAGCCGGAAACTATTGAGTGGACGGCTGAAATGGCTATCAAACAAGGCTATCCGCACTTTATGATCAAAGAGATTCATGAGCAGCCTGAAACTCTTCGCAACACGTTGAGAATCCAGGAGCACTATCTGGATTTGCTAACGACGTTTCTGGACCGTGCGAACGAGGTTTTTCTTGTTGCTTGCGGAACAAGCTACCATGCATGTTTGGCGGCTTCATACATGTTCTCTAAACTTGCGTTTTTGCCAACTTACCCTGTTTACGCTTCTGAATTTATAGAACAACATGGTAAATCAGTAAGTATTGACAGCACCATTTTAGCGGTTAGTCAGTCAGGCGAAACAGCTGACACTATAGCAGCCGTAACCTGTGCTCAGCAACGTGCTGCCACGATTCTTAGCTTAACTAATGTTATCGGCTCCACTTTAACGCGTGTTAGCCGAGTTTATATTGGTACGCAGGCTGGTCCAGAGATTGGAGTTGCTGCTACGAAGACTTTTACATCCCAGCTTTCTGTTTTGGCGCAACTTGCTCTCAGGTTGGCAAAGAAAAGAGGTAAAGTCTCTCAGGATGAAATAGACAGCCTTGAAGAGAATTTGGATAAATTACCTGATATTGCTGGTACAATAGTTAAGACGCAAGAGGGAAAAGTTAAGCAAATCGCCAAGAAATACAAGAATTCTAAAGTGTTCTTCTTCTTAGGCAGAGGAATCAGCACCGCTACCGCTTATGAAGGTAGACTTAAACTAATGGAAATTGCTTACATTCCTTCGATAGCGTTTCCAGCTGGCGAAAGTAAGCATGGCCCTATTAGCCTAGTTGAAAGCGGTTTCCCAGTAATTTTCGTCTGCCCCAAAGACGATTGCCATAAAACTCTTATTGGCAATATTATGGAGATGAAAGCCAGGGGCGCGCTCATAATTGCTATAGTCGAAGAAGGAGACGAAGACATCAAGGCGTTGGCTGATGATTACGTTGAAGTCCCAAATGGCATTCCTGGCGTTCTCTCACCGATTCCTTTCGTAGTGCCCTTGCAACTTTTAGCGTATTATGTTGCTCTTGAAAAAGGATTCAACCCAGATATGCCAAGGAACCTAGCAAAGTGTGTTACTGTAAAGTGACAATACTGAGAATACTGTTATCTTACTCACCGGTATGTGAAACCCTTTAATGTACTCGGTAATTAGGAATTAAGAAACTCGAGAATTATTTTTCCTAAAGTCTTTGTAGGATTTTTCTTGCATGCAAATGATGTTTTAGCTAGATTGTACAGGTAAGAATATGGGTTATTCCAGTTTTTTGAAAAAGGTTGTTTTGGGTTTCTTTTTAAGTTTTGGGCTAGAATAGTTTGCAGGTTGCTTCAAATAAAGTTGGAAAAAGTCGAGAAAAGGCGAATTTAGTAGAAGATAAGTTGAAAGCATATGGAGTGATTCCTGTCTGTGTAGCTTTGCATACTCAAGTCGTAATGGGACCAATTTTAGATTTGGTTGGAACTGGCAAAGTCTATGTTTTACATGAACCATTTTTCTAATGAGACTTTGCTTTTCTGTTTCTTGGTGCCTTCCTGCATTTTGTCTAGGGATTTTCTGACTCTATCCTCGGAAAACTCTTTTTGCCTGCACATGAAGTCGATGACGCCTTCTACATTTGGTTCTTTCCATTCCAGCTTATAATGATCTGTGACCTGCGGATGCAGAAAAACTTCTCTAATGCAATTTGGCTCAACTGGAAAGGCAGCGTTTTTTATGAAAGGAAGCGCATTCTCTAATGTTCCATTTTGCTTGATTAATTTCAAAGCGGTTTTTGGTCCAAGCCCTTTTATGCCATTGGGGTTGAAGTCGGTGCCGATTAAGATGCTAACATCGATTAACTGTTCAAATGTTACGCCGCATTGATCCAGGGTTTTGGAAAGCTCAATTACCTCAGGGACCACGTTGACGTAAATGTTTTTGCTGGGCAGTTTTCGCCTGCCAGAAATAGTTACGTTTCTCAGCAGTTTTGGTGCTCCAAAAAGCAGGCTGTCATAGTCTTGGCTTGCACAGTAATCTGCATCGCCGCGTTTTGTCATCTGGGCGGCTTGTGCTTCACCTTCGCTTGGTGCCTGAATCCAAGGCAAACCCATAAGCTCCAAGAGTTTTCGGCTGTCCTCTTGCATGTAATCTTTCATGCTTGTTGTGGCTTGGGCGAACATTCGCATCTTGGCCGTGTCGCCTTTTGCCGCTGCTTTCTCATAGTGCACAGCTGCTTCCACCTTAACTTGCCTGCGTCGCTCGATCTCTGCTGCTTTCAAAGTCGGCGGAATACCGTCGAAAACGTAGATTGGCTTTATCCCCATTTCTACAAGATTACTTGTACGGTAGAATAAGCCGCTCAAGTGGCTGGTGACTTTTCCTGTGCTGTCTTTTAGAGGTGTACCGTCTGGCTGGCGTATAATTGAGAGAAACTGGTAAATCGCGTTATAGGCATCGATGGCAATGATTTTGCCGCCTAAATCTTCCAGCTTGACTGGAGTTTTCGGAACGAGGTCTTTGAAATCTACACCCAAAATTTACCACGACAATAAAAATAGGCAAGAAGCCTTCTTAATAAACTTGCGAATTTGTAAGTATTTGGTCTCTATTTGGTTTCTTGTTGGTTTTGAACACTGCATGTTCAAAGGATAAACCGCCTTTTTTAGGACTTTGAATGACTTAAGTGCGAAATCAGCAAAAAAATCGAGCCCTAATTTTCGAGGCTTTTCATTATGGTTTTAAATTAATCACGCACTGTGCGTAATTTGTTAGTTATGTGGCTATTGGTTTGAACGGTTAGAATCAAAGGTTTTTCGCAGCAAAAGAAAGCAAGTTCTCGGTATTGATTTCTATCCTTGTGAATTCTACCAGATTCTTCTTTTCACCTTTGCTTTCTGAAAACTAAAAAAAAGGGAAATGGTTTTTTTGGTTGTGCTGATTTTATGGTCGCTTTCTAAGCATCAGTAGCACTACTAAAGCAAGGACTATGATGATTAGAACGAATAGGCCAGCGATTGCAGGAACAAAGTATGCGGGTGCTGCGGATGTTGGAGTAGAAGTTGGTGTAGCAGCTGTAGAAGGTGCGCTTTGAACTGTCATGGCGGTTTGCGCGTTCGATCCCCAGTAACCGTTGGTGCCAGCAAAAGTTACGGTGATGAGGTAGCTGCCGGGAATGTTTGGAGTAGTCCAAGTGTAGTAGTATAAGCCGTTTTCATCGCTTGTGGCGTTGCCGATATGGACATTGTTGCCGTTGGGATCAAGAGCGTCTAATGAGACTGTAACGCCAGTAAAGTTGGTTGGAATCGGTTTTGCTGGTAAACATAACCCATTCAATCTTTCATGGTTGCGTCAGAAGAGCATGGAACTCCGTGTGGAAAGTCAGCTGCTTGCTGGGGTTCCGTTGTTCCAGCGGAAATATCCATCACTGTACCCTGTATAACTACTTATTTTGCTTAATCTTCAGTTGATAAGCATAGCAGATATAAGGAAGACTTACAATTAAGAGCCGAGAGATGTAGATTATGACAGAAAGAGCGTCAACACTTTCCTTGGTCACCTGCACAAGCTGCGGCAAACCAATTCCACCTGGCAGCGAATCCACAAAATTCCTCTGCCCCAACTGCGGAGAATTGCAGATTAAACGTGATGGAAAATGCCGCAAATTCGGCCGTTTATATAAGTGTCCAAAGTGTGGTTTTACAGGGCCTTAAAGGCGAATGCATATGGGTAGCGTTATTGTAACATACAAGGTTTTTCCAGAAGACATAGTGAAGAGCTTTGATGACCTCAAAAAACAGATTGAAAGTATTAAACCCGAGTTCGCCGCCATAGATGGATATGGCGAGGAGCCTATAGCTTTTGGGCTCGTAGCGCTTCTGGTGCAGGTAAAGTTTCCAGAAGACAAAACGGGCATCGTCGATGAGTTCGAAGAAAAACTAGGAAAATTACCGGGTGTAAGCCAAGCGCAATGCATGTTTGTGCGCAGAAGCAGCAGATAAAAACTGCTTAAAGCTTAGTTTTATGGAAAATGAATGAATCCCTGTCTTTACAAGCATCTGAATTTTTTAATCATTGAGCTTTAAAGTTTATATAGTAATAAACGTTCTTTCAAACACACACCTTTAGCACTAGATTATTTGGAGGATTCTGTTTGAGCGAAGTTCAATTACGTGTCGGAGACGCAAGGCAAAGAGATGTGGGTAGAGGAATCGCCCGTATTGACCAACGAACTATGCAAAAACTAGGCATAAGCGCAGGAGACGTAATAGAAATTATTAACAAACGCACAACATCAGCCATAGCTTGGCCAGCCTACAGTGAAGACCAAAACCGTGACATCATCCGGATTGACGGCTTCACACGCAAAAACTCCGGAGTAGCCATAAATGAATACGTAGTTGTGAAACCAGCAAAAGTTAAAACAGCGCTAAGCATAACTCTCGCTCCAGTTGACATGCGCTTAAACGTTGATGAAGACTTTACTAACTTTGTTAAAAACCGTCTCATGGAGCGCACCCTCGTTGAAGGCGACACAACTTTAGTAATGATGCTTGGGCACGCCATTCCATTTACAGTTTCCAAAACTCGACCCCACGGCATAATAAAGGTAACAGCCGAAACACGATTAACAATTCTAAACGAGCCAGCACCCGAAGGCAAAGGCTTACCTAGAACCACATATGAAGACATCGGTGGCTTACATGAAGAAATCCAGCGGGTCCGCGAAATGGTCGAACTACCACTTCGCCACCCAGAACTTTTCCAACGCTTAGGAATAGAACCGCCAAAAGGTGTACTGCTTCACGGTCCTCCTGGTTGCGGGAAAACGCTCTTAGCTCGAGCAGTTGCTAACGAGTCAGAAGCCAACTTCTACTCCATTAACGGTCCGGAAATCATGAGCAAATTCTATGGAGAATCTGAAGCACGTTTGAGAGAGATTTTCCAGCAAGCACAGCAGAACGCTCCGAGCATAATATTTGTTGACGAGCTTGATGCTATAGCGCCGAAACGAGAAGAAGTTACAGGCGAAGTTGAAAGACGGGTCGTCGCACAACTCCTTGCATTAATGGATGGTTTAGGCGGAAGAGGAAACGTCATAGTCATCGGCGCAACCAACCGTCCAAGCGCACTTGACCCTGCACTTCGCAGACCGGGAAGATTTGACAGAGAAATAGAAATCGGCGTTCCAGATAAAAAAGGAAGATTGGAATGTCTCATGATACACACAAGGGGCATGCCTCTTGTACCTCTCGCCAAAGAAGGAGAAAAAAAAGAGGGAGAAAAAGATGAAGGAGTAAACCTTGATCGTCTCGCCGAAATGACACACGGATACACAGGCGCCGACTTATCGGCTTTAGGCAGAGAAACTGCTATGAAAGCGCTACGCAGATACCTGCCACAGATTAATCTTGAGGAAGAACGCATTCCACCTGCTGTGCTTGAAAAGATGGAAGTGCAAATGAGTGATTTTGATAACGCTTACAAAGAAATTACACCCACGGCGATGCGAGAGGTGTACATTGAAGTGGCCACGGTACATTGGAGCGACATAGGCGGTTTGGATGATGTTAAACAGCACTTGAAGGAGTCGGTTGAGTGGCCCATCAAAACCCCTGAACTGTTCCAGCGTATGGGCATAAAGCCCCCCAAGGGCATATTGCTCTATGGTCCTCCTGGCTGTGGCAAAACTCTGCTAGCTCGTGCAGTGGCTACCGAGAGCGAAGCCAACTTCATCTCTATCAAGGGACCAGAAGTGTTCAGCAAATGGGTGGGTGAGTCGGAGAAAGCTATCCGTGAGGTATTCCGAAAAGCCAGAATGGCCGCTCCTACAGTGATTTTCTTTGATGAGATGGATTCGCTTACACCTATGCGTGGTTCCGGGTCCGGCGAAAGCGGAGTTTCGGAACGGGTAATAAGCCAGCTGTTGACAGAGATGGATGGCATCTTATCGCTTCAGGACATTGTGGTTATAGCAGCAACAAACCGACCGAACCTAATTGATCCATCAGTGCTTAGACCGGGAAGATTTGACAGGCTAATTTATGTTCCCGAACCTGATGAAAAGAGTAGACTTCAGATTTTTAAATTATATAGCCAACCAATGCCGCTATGCAAAGATGTTGATTTAAACCAGTTGGCATTGATAACCAGGTACTATTCAGGCGCGGACATAGAATCCTTATGCAGAGAAGCCGCGATGCATGCATTAAGAAGGGATTTAAACTGCCGAGAAGTTACTATGTGTGACTTCCAAGACGCGATGAAAGAAATGGGTCCATCGGTGTCTCCTGACATGGAGAAATGGTACAAGGGCTTTATGCAGCAAATCCGACAAGTACAAAAGCCTACAACACCAATTGCTTAGAAGGGAAGCGTATGCCTCAGATAAAAACTTGGAAAACCCGCCCAGCTTACTATGTTATGTTGGAAGTTCTTACTAAGAAGGGCGACTTGACTGATGATGAGCTCTTTGGACAGCTAAAAGGTGAGTTTGAAGATTTGGGTTACAAAGACTTCAATGACCTGCTGCTAAAGCTAGAGGTAAGCGGTAAAATCCGCACTTCATCCATGGCTCGTGGAAAACGCCGAATTGAACTAGTCCAGTAACATAATGATGATGAAGCACTCAGCGCAACCAATGTGCGATAGTCCAGACGCAATAATTATTGGAGGCGGACCTGTTGGTTCATATGCCGCACTCAACTTGGCTAAGCTGGGGTTTAAACCCACGGTTTTTGAGGAGCACTCCGCAATTGGATTTCCGTCCCATTGTGCTGGTCATCTAAGCATTCGAAGCCTAAACACAATGGGTTTGTATCCGCTTCCAAACGGAATCGTTGAAAACATTTTTAACGCAGCTAACTTTTACTCGCCCATTGGCACCAAGTTTTCAATTCGTTTTTCTCACCCAGTGACTGCTTCCTTGAATAGGGCACGTTTTGACCAATACTTGGCTAGGCGAGCTGAGGTTGCTGGCGCTCGTTTCGTCCTAAGCACTCGTGTGCAATCGCTTGTTATGGAGAATGATTTTGTCAAAGGTGTTAACATTCTAAATAACGGTCGAAAAGAAGAGTTTATTCATTCCAAGATAACCTTGGATGCTGAGGGCATCTCTTCTCGGCTCTTGAAGCAAACGGGTTTAAAGGCACTCAAACCACAGGGGTTGGTTTATGCGGTTGAAGCAAATGTGGAAAACGTAAAAAACGTGGAGCGTGACGCGGTTGAGGTTTACTTGGGCAAAGCATACGCTTCTGGTCTTTATGGGTGGCTTATTCCTACCTTGGATGGATCAGCAAAAGTTGGTTTAGCCGTAAAGAGGGGAAACCCACGTGAGTCGCTCCGTAAGCTTATGACTAAGCATCCTGTGGCTTCGAAACAGCTAAGTAAAGCCAAAATAACGCAAATAACCTATCACGCCATTACATTGGGTGGTCCAATAGAGAAGACTTATGGGAACGGATTTCTTGCTGTGGGTGATTGCGCTTCACAGGTTAAACCAAGCACTGGCGGCGGGGTAATTTTCGGTTTAACATGTGCCAAAATCGCTGCAGAAACCGCCTGTGAAGCTATAAGGCAAGCCGACTTTTCATCAGTTGCCTTGAAAGTTTATCAGAAACGCTGTTCTGATTTGTTGGGTTTTGATTTTAGTGTTATGCTTAGGCTTAGAAGGTTTCTTGACTCTTTGTCCGATGAGAAAGTGGATGAGATGCTGCGATTCTGCGGAAAGTTGGGTGTGAATAAAGCATTAAGTGATGTGGATGAAATTGACTTTCAGGGAAAGCTTATGCTTAAAGTCTTGGGGAAACCTTCGATGCTGGCAGCTATTGCTTACTTTGTTATGCTGTACTTGTCTGCAAACACTTAAAATCTTGGTTGCCAAACATAGAGGCGGGATAAAAGAGAATGGGCGAATTTGAATACAAGCAAGTCCTCGTTTTCCGCACCGATTTGAAGATGGGTAAAGGAAAAATTGCGGCGCAAGCTGGGCACGCTGCGGTTTCAGCCGCTCAAGATGCTTATGCGCATCATAAAAAATGGTGGGAAGCTTGGCTCTACGAGGGGCAAAGGAAAATCGCAGTTAAGGTTCCAAGTGAAAAAGAGCTTCATGAATTGGAAGATGCGGCTGCCCAATTAGGTTTACCTCATGCATTGATTGTTGATAGGGGTTTAACGCAGATTCCTGAGGGCACAATAACATGTTTAGGGATTGGTCCTGCTCCAGCGGGAATGGTTGACAGGTTAACTGGTAAGCTTCAGTTATTCTAGGCGAGTGGTTTTGCCTGTGTCAGCACTCGATAAACAGTTAGGCATCGAAATTTACGCTAGTAAAAGCTTAGGAATCGGGGGCGTAATCCGTGAAGCAGTTGACGACTTCGTTGTTGAAGAAGTTCTTGTTGACGGTTCAAAAGCATCCGTAAACGGGGATATTCCTAACAAGGTTTTAGGGTCTACTCTTCAAAAGCAAAGATACTTGCTGTGCGTTTTGGTGAAGCACAACTGGGACACATTCATAGCCATCAAAAATGTAGCTAAAGAACTTGGCATTGATCAAAGGCGAATACAAATTGCGGGTATTAAAGACGCAAAAGCCATAACAGCTCAGCACTTGACGATTGAAGATTGCTTGATAGAGGACGCTTCGAAAGTTAATGTTACAGATATCCAAATTTACCCCGTAGGCTACCTCCGTGAGGCGATTTCACTATATTACCTGCTGGGCAATCACTTCACAATAAAAATCAAAGCAATAAAACACAAGAAATCAACCATTGAAACAAGAATTTCTAAAACCTTTGAGGAGCTTGAAGCTTTAGGTGGCATACCAAACTTTTTTGGACACCAGCGCTTCGGAACAACACGTCCAATAACTCATTTGGTTGGAAAAGCACTTGTCAGAGGTGATTTTGAGGAGGCGGCAATGCTTTTCTTGGCCAAACCTAGCGTTCATGAGCATCCGGCCTCAAAACAAGCACGTCAAGAACTCCAGATAACAAGAAATTTCAAGATAGCCATGGGAAATTTTCCTAAGCAACTGCGATTTGAAAGGTTAATGCTGAATCATTTAATGGATAAACCAGATGATTTTATTGGTGCTTTTCAACGGTTACCTATTAAGCTTCAAGAACTTTTTGTTCAAGCGCATCAATCTTACCTGTTTAATCGTTTTCTCAGCGAGCGAATTAGGCACGGATACTCTTTGAACAACGCCGAAGTTGGCGATTTCGTAGTTGCTGTTGAACGTTCTGGTTTGCCCTTGAATAACATGGCAAAGAAGGTAACCGAGGAAACTATTGGCTGTGTTAATGAGTCAATTAAGGCTGGAAAATTGCGAGTTGCTTTACCCATTATTGGAGTAAGGCAGAAGCTGTCTCAAGGGGTCATGGGGCAAATAGAAAAAGAAGTTCTTGAGGAAGAAAAAATTAAGATGGAGAACTTGCAAATTAATGAATCAACAAGAATTGGCGGTAAAGGCGGCTTGCGAACGACAATAACCCCAATTAGAGATTTCAAGTTGCAAAATGTTTCAGAAAATTCTGGCGGCAAAGACTGGCAAGCTGAGTTAAGTTTCACACTGCTTAGAGGGTCTTATGCAACAGTGTTTCTTAGGGAAATAATGAAACCAAAAAACCCCATAACCGCCGGTTTCTGAGGAACGGTAAAAATGCTGATAAGGAAGCTTTTAGTTCACTACATTACAGGAAGCTTATTTTTATGGAAGATAAACCGCAACAGCAATGCATTATACCGCTTCATAAACCAAGTCTTAAGGAACTAATCTTCTTTTTCTCCTCTGGAATCCTAGTAAGTATTCCATTTACATTGTTTTTTTCGAACTTCTACCCGTTTTTTCCCGCGGCTTTAGCAATCATTTTGTTGGCTCCTTTTGTAGAGGAGTTAGCCAAAGTTTTCCCATTATTCTACAGGCATGGTGAAACTGAAAGGTCACTTGTAACCTTAGGAATTTTGATCGGGCTAGGCTTCGGCATTTCCGAATTCTTTTTGTATGTTTTCATTTTAAATGTATCTTGGGTCGTCAGAATCCCAGCAGTTATTTTTCATGCTTCAAGCACGGCCATAACGGCTTATGGTATCGTTAAGAAAAAGCCTTTGCCTTACTACCTGGTATCTGTACTGCTTCATGCTACAAACAATTTTTTTGCTGTCGAAGGCCCGGCGTTTTTAGGAGTGTTACCTGAACTGTTAATTATAATCACAGTTTATCTTCTCGCCTGGCGTTTTTATCATAAAGCTTCAACAGAAAAAATGGTCGTTTAAGAAACCTTGTCGGTTCTAGCTAAATCTCTTAACCTGTTAACACCATCTATCTCATTAATGAATTCAGCAACGCTTTTAGGAACGAGCTCTGTCCAACCTTCGCCTTGAAGCATTTTTTCTCTAATGAAAGTTGACATATATTGTTTCCTATCAAAGAATGGAATGTTTTTGACTTGATAACCTGCTTCCGTGAAAAGTCTACGTGACAACGGTTCATTAGAATAACATACATTAAACTTTGGAGTGTAACCCTCCAATGAACTAACCCATAACATATGTAAATGGACGTCTGGAACTGGAACAATCCAAAGTTTAGAATAATCCACTTTACCGTCTTGCAAAGCCCGGCGGATCATAACTAATCTCTCCCCCGCTGTAAACGGGTTATTGGAGTTATGGCTATACTGAGCACTGCCAATGACTACGACAAGTTCATCAACTTCTTTTAGAACTGCCTTTATGGCTCCAAGATGACCTAAGTGAAAAGGCTGAAATCTGCCAACGTAAAGACCCCGATTAACCAATGCTATTTCCCCGCCTTTGAGGTTAAACTCGCAAGCTTTTATGATTTGCGCAAAAAAAATTCGGGTTAAGCCAAATTTCTTAGAACATATTCAACAGGGAAAACTTGAAGCTGACGTCCACTGACTTCTAATTCTTTTGAATTCGAAAAGCCTCTTTTTTCCCTGCATAAAAGTTCAAGTTTAGTTTTCAAGCCTCCCCCGTAACCGCCTATTGTGAAGTTTGATTTAACTACTCTGTGGCAGGGAACAATTGGCGCGAAAGGATTTGCTGCCATAACGTTTCCCACTGCCCTTGGTCCGCCACCTACTGCTTTGGCGATTAAGCCGTAAGAAGTTACATAACCGAGGGGAATCTCTGCGGTTGCTTTAAGCACTTTTTGAGTGTAAGCTGGCAAACGGGCAAAAGCTAACGAGAAATTTGTGTTAACATTTTGTCCACCATAAATTCTCTTTAAAGAAGATAACACATGTTTTGCGAAAAACGAGGGCTCATGAAAAACCTGAAAAGGCACGTTGAACGGTATATTTGCCAAAATGTTGCCTAATATTAATTGCTGGCTTAAACCAAAAGATGACGAGACAATCTGCCCTTGATTGCAGGCAACGCTAAACCAAACGCCGTCGATGTTTTGAGAATAGATTTCTATCATCAGCTTCAACTATCGGCTATTTGCCATTTAAGGAATCAAAGAGTATGTAAAAGTTTCTGAAGTACAAGCTTATTTTGACTTTGGATTTCAGGCAGTCTCAATTGCTGCGTTAACGTTTCCATCTGTTTGCTTGAAATTCAGTTAACCTTGCAAGCACTTTTATGTAAACCAATCGGTTTGCCGAATTTTTGGCGGTCACAGGCTTACACCTCAATTATATTGAGTGCCTTAACTGTGCTGGAATGGTTATAAGTAACCTTAATAGATTGTTTTGTGTATATCAAACGGAAAAGGCGAAAATTATGGAAGGATATGGACCGCAATTACCACAAATTCCACAAATGCCGCAGGAGCAAATGCAGCAAGTCCAGCAAGGCGGCTACGCTTGGATGCCAGGTGCCACTACAGTCGGCGCTGTCTTCTCAGATGGAGTACTATTAGCTGCGGAAAAAAGAGTAACATATGGTTATTTCATCATGAGCAAAGGCGGAAAAAAAGTATTCAAAGTAACCGATCGAATCGGCGTTGCCTGCGCAGGGCTCGTTGGAGACATGCAAATTCTCGCTAAAGAAATGGAAGCACAAGCTAACCTTTTCAGTATGGACACTGGCAGAAAAATCAGTGTCCGCTCAACAGCAAAACTTATGGCAAACGTCCTCTTCAATCGTCGATACGCGCCATTAATCACTCAAACAATTGTCGGCGGTTTGGATGAAGAAGGCCCATCGCTTTACGTTCTGGATGTTTTAGGCTCACTCATACCTGATAAATATGCAGTAGTTGGCTCAGGCACAGAAATAGCCATGGGAGTTTTAGAAGAAGGCTACAAAGAAAACATGAGCGCAGAAGAAACTAAGGAACTCGTGATGCGTTCGATAAAGTCGGCAATAAGCAGAGATTCAATGAGCGGCGACGGAATTGACTTCCTTATTATAACTAAGGAAGGAATAACTGAAGAATCTGTAAAATTCTAACTAATTTCTTCAAATTTACCTTAACAGAAGAGATTCAGCGACGTCTATTCAACCGTTAGAAGGAAAGGGTAAGAATTATGTCGTTTGAACTAAACCTAGAAGAAGGAAAATTCTTAATCCAACTTGCTCGAAGCGCTGTAAACGAAAAATTGGAAAAAGGCAAAATCATTCAAACTCCAAAAGAAACTCCTAAGAAACTCTTTGAGCTATGTGGTGTATTCGTTACAATAAGCACTCTAAAGAATGGGGAGAAAGAGCTTCGTGGCTGCATAGGATACCCTTATCCGACAAGTCCGCTGGTTGAAGCGGTTATCGATTCAGCCATAAATGCCGCGACGCAAGACCCCAGGTTTGACCCATTATCACTAAAGGAAATGAGCAAAGTTATTTTTGAAGTAAGCGTGCTAACGCCTCCAGAGCTTGTGGAAGTTAAGAATCCAAAAGAATACTTGAGTAAGATTAAGGTTGGCGAAGATGGCTTAATTGTTGAAAAAGGGTTCTATCGAGGTTTGTTATTGCCACAAGTGCCAATTGAATGGAGCTGGTGCGAAGAAGAATTTCTTTGCCAATGCTGCCACAAAGCAGGGCTTCCCCCGGATAGCTGGCTCACAAAGGACGCCAAAATCTACAAATTTAAAGCCATTATTTTTGAGGAAGAAACACCGCTAGGCGAAGTTAAACGTGTAAGCCTCAGCAAATAAGGTTGCTCAATCTATTAGGGTTTCGATGATTGTAACTGCCCTATCTAAACCTCTAAACTTGTTAGAAAACTTGTTGAGCGCCAACATGTTTCTGTCGAAAGATTCTTGCTCCTTTTCCATTTTAGCAACCGCCTTTTCTAATTGACCCTTGTTTCTAACAGTTATTGAGCAGTTTAAGTCTTGAAGTTTGGCAGCATTACCCAACTGTTCAGGTTGCGTTGGAATACAAATGCTTGGTTTCGAATACTTGATAGTTTCAAAGCATGTTGCATGTCCACCACTAAAAATTACGAATTTAGCTTTCTTCATACATTCTTGCCTCTCTTCTGCAGATAGCCAAGTGTGAATTTCGCAGTTTCCAATTTTGGCGGTAATTTTCTTTCCGGGCGTTCCTAAGCTAATAACGCATTTGGTTTTGAGTTTTTCAAGGACTGGAATGAGGGTTTTCATTATTTTTGCTCTTGTGCCTGGTGGTCCACTTATGGGTGCAAAAATGTGTTCTTGTGAGCCATTAGCCCACGTTGTGTCAACGAAGCTTCCTATGAATTCAACTTTTCCATTTAATCCTACTATGTTATCCAAGTTTCCAACGCTATATTCAGAGATGGTGTAGGGTGGGGGATTATCAGGAATTATTATTTTTGAGCTTCGCTTTACATATCGTTCTATTAGTCGTTCGCCTGGATTAAGAAAAGCAGAGAAACCATAGCTTGGCCGGATCATGTTAGCGATGTAAACTGAGGGAATTCCCCATTTTTGCGCAAGTCTAAGTGCGTTTATGTCGCCGTCGGATATGAGAACATCAGGTGAAATATCATGAATATTCTCTCTAAGGTCATAATAGCGATGTATAGTTTCCCACGCATTGGAGTTTTTTATTTCAAGCCTATTTTTCTCGTTATTGAACAGTGGAAGCGGAAAGATGAGGTTAATTAGCGAGGCAGAAGTGATTATTCCGTAAGCGTTCTCGTACCAGGATATTGGCGTGCACTTGTTAACATTCCTAAACTCCTTTTGGAGCATGTCGTACGCTTTGCCGCCTGAAAAAAAGAATAATTCATGACCATTTTTTTCCAGTCTCTTCCCTAAGGGTATGATACGGGAAACATGGCCCAAGCCAAGCTCTGAGCAGCTTAATAGCAATCGCATGTAAACACAAGATAGGTCGACGATTTATTTTAACTATCCCGTATTACGCTTGAAAAAGCAAGCAATTTAAGGTTTAAACGTAACAGTACAAGGTATGTTTGTTCCACGAAAAATTCTGGAAGAAAAACTCAGGCAAATACTCGCGGAAGACATCGGACAAGGCGATATAACGGTCCAGGCAATTATTCCTTCAAACTTAGACGTAAAAGCTGTAGTTATTGGCAAAGAGGAAGGCATAGCAGCTGGAATAGAAGAAACAAGCATTCTCGCCGAGTACTTAGGATTGAAAGTTAAAGTTAAAGTTGCTGATGGGGAAAAAATAGAAAATAAACAAGTATTATTGGAAATCACAGGAGACGCCCAAACCATTCTTTGCGCTGAAAGAACGATGCTCAATCTTCTTTCAAGAATGAGCGGCATTGCAACATTCACGCGAACCTTGACAGGCAAACTTAGAGAAGCAGGTTTTAAAGCGAAAATTGCTGCAACCCGAAAATCAGCACCAGGAATGCTTTACTTTGACAAAAAAGCTGTGACCATCGGAAGTGGAGACCCACATAGGCTGCATTTGGACGATATGATTTTGATAAAAGACAATCATCTTGCAATTGTTGGAAGCGTTGAAAAGGCAGTTAAAAAAGCAAAAGAGAACGCTTCTTTTAGCAAAAAAATTGAGGTAGAAGTTACAAAAGCCAACGATGCAATGCATGCGGCTAAGGCCGGAGCTGACATCATTATGCTTGATAATTTCTCGCCTAAACAGGCTAAGACCACGGTCGAGATGTTAAAAAAAGCGGGGTTTGGCGAAGTTTTAATGGAGGTGAGCGGCGGAATTACAAGTGAAAATCTTTTGGCGTATGCAGCCGCGCAGGTGGACATTATAAGCATGGGAGAACTAACTCACAGCGTTAAAGCATTAAACTTAAGCTTAGAAATAATAAAAGATTAAAAGAAGAAATTCGGTTCTATATACCAGCGTTTATTAGCAATACTTCTATTATTGCACTTACGAAAAGTATTGCAGCGCAAATCCCTATTTGTATCGCAGTGTTTTTTAATTCACGCAACCGCCATTGCAAAAGTCTGCGGGTCAGCCAAATGCTCGCTGAAATTGCAGTGGAATAGGCAATAAATTCTAACCAAAATACAGGTGTAATCAATTCGGATATCAGAATTATCCATACCGGGTAGCCTTGTACGGAAGATATAGCCCCGAGAGCGATGCCAGTATCACCCAGTATTACAAATCCTATAATAGGCCCAATTATGGGAATGAACATTAACAAACAGATCGAGAAATTATTGATGAAAATATATTCTGTTAAGGTGCCATTGGACTTATGCGAATTAAGAGTCGCGTTTAAACTGTTACTTATTGACTCTGAGTCCTGATGGCTAAGTGGTATATAGCTTCCAATAACCGTAACTATGAATGCGAGAATGAAAATTATTATTATTGTGTAGATTCTCTTCCGTTTTGATGACGCATTCGTCCAAAAGGACAAGTCAAGTTTCATGGCAATAGACCTTCTTTTCAATTCATTTGGCTTAATTTTTATGGCGCGGAATCCTGTGCACAAGGGTTAGCGTTTCTAACATTTTAATCTTTGTTAAAACTCTTTCCAGATCAAACGCGGAGCCTCTTCGATAAAAGCAGAGTCGCTGTGAGCGAATGAAGGTAAACTTGGAGACGACTGGCTATGAAGGAAAAATTAGGCTTCCTGTTCACGTTTAGCCGTGGATTTCAAGCCTAAAGCCAGAAGATACATTTCTGAGCTTTTAGCTCGGCTTGCTTGAGGCTTTACTATCTTAACTGTTTCAAAAAGACCCTTGACCTTAAGAATAAAGTCGTTGAACATTTCGCCTTCGAAGAGTTTAACAAAAAAGTTTCCTTGTGGACGCAGTATGCATTGAGCTATTTCTAATGCGTTGGTTGCTAAGTCGATTTGCTTTGCGTGGTCAACTTCCCAAACTCCTGTGATGTTCGGTGCAGCATCAGAAATTACTGTGTCCGCTTCTCGAGGCAGAAAAGAGCGTATTTCCTGGACTATTCCCGGTTCTGTTAAATCTGCAATTATTGTTCTAATGTATTCCTGAGTGAAGGGTTCTATAGGTTTCAAATCGACGCCTAGAACGAAACCTTTTTTTCCAGTCATTTTTCTTGCTGCTTGAATCCAGCCCCCTGGCGCAGCACCTAAATCAACTACTACGTAGTCTCTTTGTATGAAACCATATTTAGCATTCGCTTGAACTAGCTTGTATGTGGCTCTGGAGCGGTAGTTTTCTTCTTTGGCTTTTTTGTAGTAGTATTCTCGTTTTCTATCTTGGATCCAAGCTTTCGGCAAGTGAATCATCCTCTTGTATGCTTGGCGCGCTTGGAATCGCAGGAGAAGTGGTGGCTTCTTTTCCTAAACCAAGTATCCAATCGGTAAGTTTTGGGCAGCTTTTAGGTGAAAGCGCAGTTGTTGGGTCACACCGTTCATTGTCTGGGCAGAGCAGGCATGGGCAGTCAGCAATGGTTACTATCGACGCTGGAAGCCTCTTTGGGTAAAGCCGATACGTCCATCTGCCTTCTTGCAGCTCTTTTTCTCTGCGGATTAACCCTTTTTCTTCCAGTTTAATGGAGACACGTGAGCCTTCTCGGCTGCTTGCGCCTAGTTCACGCCATAAATCTGATTGAAGCACACCTTGATAGCCTGTGTTTACAACATAATGGAGTGCTTTCTGTTCAAGGTCATTACGTTTAGGCATCTAATCAATTCCAAATTATGCAATTAGAATATAAGCGTTGAATCCAGATAAAAATATGTATCCCTTAAAAAACTTGGAATCCATGAAAAACATGCAGAGCAAGCAGCGAAAAGAGGAAAACTACTGTTTAGGCATAGAGTCTTCGGCTGATGATTTCGGCGTTGGAATAGCCGCTTTCAACGGAGAAATAGTCGCCAACAAATCCGACAGTTACATACCAACAGAAGGCGGAATTCACCCTAGAGAAGCGGCGAGACATCACTCTGAAGTCGCAGCTGAAGTGCTAAGTGAGGCTTTAACAGCTGCGGCCTTGAAGCCAAGTGAATTGTCGGTCATTGCGTTTTCTCAGGGTCCAGGTTTAGGCCCATGCTTACGAACAGGTGCTACTGTTGCGAGGGCTTTGGCTTCGTACCTTGAGGTTCCACTCGTGGGTGTTAACCATTCTGTGGCGCATATTGAGATCGGAAAACTAAAGACTGGCGTTGTTGACTCTGTGACTCTTTACGTTTCAGGCGGCAACACTATGGTGACGGCTTTTGAGGCTGGTCGCTACAGAGTTTTTGGTGAAACCCTTGACATTGCACTTGGGAACTGTTTGGATGTTTTCGCCCGGGAAGCTGGCCTTAAGCATAGGAAGGGTTTGCCGCTTGGGGCTGCCGTGGAGCAGTTGGCAGCTAATGGGAAGAGGCTGGTTTCTTTGCCGTACGTTGTGAAGGGCATGGATTTATCCCTTAGCGGCTTGTTAACTGCGGCTACAGCTCAGCTTCACAGGAGAGATTGTTCTTTGGAAGATTTGTGCTATAGCCTTCAAGAGAACGCTTTTTCGATGGTTACCGAAGTTACTGAGCGCGCGTTGGCGCATACGGAGAAGAAAGAGGTTCTGTTAACTGGCGGAGTAGCAGCCAACAAACGGTTACAGTCCATGCTTGCCATTATAGCGGAGGAGCATGATGCAATATTCAGCGTGGTTCCACTTGAGTTTGCAACTGACAACGGTGCCATGATTGCTTGGACGGGCATTTTAGCATTTACGCATGGGTTGGTTACGCCTTTGGATGAGAGTTGCGTGAAGCTACGTTGGCGGGTGGATAAGGTGGACGTGCCATGGATACAATAGCCGAACAAACGCTCTTTAAGAAGGGTGCAGAAGCCAGCCTATACGTTACCAATTGGCATGGACGAAAAGCTGTAGTGAAAATACGAATCCCAAAAAAGTACCGACCAGACGCGTTGGATAATCATATTCGAAGTTACCGTACAGTACACGAGCCTCAGCTAATGCATGAAGCGAAAGCAGCAGGTGTGTCAACTCCACTAATTTACATTATAAACATTGCTAAAGCTTCAATCACGATGGAGTTTGTGGAAGGGCAACAGGTTAAGCAGTTACTCAATAAAGTTTCACAGAGTAAGCGGCAGGAATTATGCGTTAAAATCGGTGAATTTATCGGAAAACTTCACAGGCAAGGCTTAATCCACGGCGACCTAACGACCTCAAACATGATCTTGAGTCCAGAAGGCAAAATCTTTTTTGTTGATTTCGGATTAGGCGAAAAAAACATTGAACTGGAAGCAGAGGGCGTGGATCTGCATTTGATGAAGAGAGCGCTGCAAAGTACGCATTACCAGTTCTGGGAAGAATGCTTCAAAAACGTGCTATGTGGTTACTCGTCGATTATAGGCTCTGCAGCAGCGGAAAAGGTTTATGAGAAAATCAAAGAGATAGAGAGGCGTGGTCGTTATGTCGAAGAAAGAAAACAATAACCAAAGATGCAGCCTCAATAACAAGATTGTCTTTTTTGCCACAGGCAACATAAACAAATTCAATGAATCCAGAAGCATCCTAAGCAGTTACGGCTTTGCAGTTGCTATGCTTCGAGTGAAGGGAGACGAGATACAAAGCGACAGCCTAAAAGAAATCGCCCAAACAAGCGCCATAAACGCGTTTAACCGAAGCCGCTTGCCAATTTTTGTTGAGGATGCAGGCTTATTTATTGATTCCCTGAGCGGTTTTCCAGGTCCTTATGCAGCTTACGTGTACAAGACAATTCACAACAGCGGGATACTTAGGTTGATGGATAACACAGCAAATAGGCAAGCAAAATTCCAGTCAGTCATAGCCTACTACGACCCAACCCTTTATGCGCCAGAATGTTTTGATGGCGAATCCAGTGGCGAAATAACCTTAACCGAACGTAAACCGCAGGGAAAATCAACTTTCGGCTTTGACCCAATTTTTAAGCCAGCTGGAAGCAGCAAATCATTTGCGGAAATGACTATTGAAGAGAAAAATAGATTTTCGCATAGAGCAACGGCTATACGAAAATTTGCTGAATGGTACAAACAAAAACTATGGCCAAAAAAGTGATTTCCTTATCAAGGGGATTACTTTTAAATATTCGTGCGGTATGGTTTAGGTTCAGTTTAAGGTGTAAAGATGCCCAAGCAGGAAAAAGGAAAATCCCATTCAATACGCCCAGTCAGCAGGCGCCCGCCAAGTTGGTGTAAGTATCAGCCTGAAGAAGTAGAATCATTCATAATAAAACTGGCGAAGGAAGGCCATTCACTTAGCAGCATAGGCACCATCCTCAGGGATCAATATGCGATTCCTTTAGTGAAGCCTATAGTTGGCAAGAGCATAAGCGACGTTCTTCAGGGCGCAGGATTAGCCCCATCGTTACCGGAAGATCTATCAAACCTTATGAAAAAGGCGCAGAGCCTTGCGGTTCATATGGATAAAAACAAGAAGGACCTGCATAACAAGCGCAACATGCAGATAATTGAAGCTAGAATCCACAAGCTCTCACGGTACTATAAGCGTGAAGGCGTTTTGGCAAAGAACTGGAAGTACGTAGCTAAAATCGCTTCAGTAACCTAAACACTTCTTTTCTGTAGTTTCTGGTTTTCTATTTGCTCGATTAAGTCGCCAGCTTTAAATTCGATCGAAGCCTCTTTAGGCAAAGAGTGACTAAGCATGGCTGCAAAGCAAATATCTATTGAACACTTTCTAGCTTCAGCTGCAGAGGCGTCAAAAGTAATTTTGGAAACAGTTCAGAAAGACGGCTTTATCCATGTTTTTTCTCATTTGGATGCTGATGGTATTGCAGCCGCAGGCGTGATGGGAAAAGCACTCTACAGGCTTGATGCCAAGTTTCGAATTAGGATTACTCAGCAGCTTGACGAAAAAATCATCGGTGAAATTGTTGGTGATAAGACGCAGCTGGTGATTTTGACAGATTTTGGAAGCGGCAACCTTGACCTATTAAATGAGAAAATTCCAAACATTAAGGTCCTAATTCTTGATCATCACCAGATAACGGGTACTTTGTCGAATGATAATTTTGTTCAGGTAAATCCACACATGTTCGACATCGACGGGGCAACCGATGTTAGTGGTTCAGGTGTAGCTTATTTTGTGGCTAAAGCAGTGAACAGGGCGAATGTAGATTTGGCGCCTGTTGCATTGGTTGGCGCTCTAGGTGATATGCAGGATAAGTATGAACAGAGAAGCCTATGCTGCTTAAACGAGTTAATAGTTGACGACGCCGTCGCTGCTGGCCTTCTAAAAGTTGAAAAAGACTTAACGTTTTTCGGCAGAGAAACCCGACCAATTCATAGGACTCTGGCTACTACGACTAACCCGTTTATTCCAGGCTTAAGCGGAGAAGAAGACAAAGCACTAGTTTTCCTTGCAAATCTAAACATACCCATCAAACAAGGCGAAAAATGGCGAGCGCTTCGGGACCTAAACGAAGACGAAAAGAAACGGTTATGCTCTGCTCTAGCTGACCATCTGCTTTCTAAGGGGTTACATTTGGAAGTTGAGAACCTCATTGGATACATTTACATTTTAACCAAAGAAGAACCAAGCACAGCACTGCGAGATGCAAGAGAATTTGCCGTAGTATTAAACTCGGCAGGTCGCATGGATCGACCAAGCCTCGGCATTGCCATATGCATGGGTGACCGTGGAACAGCTCTTGAAGAATCTAACAAGATATTGGAAGACTACCGCAAAAACATAAACAAGTATCTGGGTTGGGTAATGGAGAAACCTGAACGCATGAGAGAACTCCAAAACATCTACGTCATCTACGGCGAGAACTTTATCAACGAAAAAATCATCGGCACCGTCTCCTCAATAGTTGTCTCAGGACTCGCCAACAACGAAAAATCTCTCATCGCATTCGCCAACGTAGAAAAAGAGCAAGCGGCAAAATTTTCGGCAAGAACAACAGAAGCAGCAATCCGCAAAGGCGTAAACTTGGGCAACGTCATGCGGTTAGCTGCTGAAGAGAACGGGGGCAAAGGCGGAGGACACAACATCGCTGCAGGCGCCCAGGTACCATTAGATAAGATTGACGCATTTGTTAAAATGGTGGATGAACTGGTTGGCAAACAATTGAGAGGCGAAAAGATTGGAAGCGTCAATAACACTTGAGTACGGTAACGCCAAGATGGCAGAGGCAGTTGCAAACGCTGTTTATCCAGACAACTTTAAGGTGCCAATTGGACTACAAGTTAAAACAGCGAGAGAAAAGACAAAAGTTATAACCCAGATTAAATGTGAATGTAAACTCGCTACCTTCACCGCCACAATTGACGATTTACTTTTTAGCGCATCAACCGCAGAAAAAACGCTTCAAACGATCACAAAATGAATTAACTCACCAAACGCATGCCCATTTAGGAGATACTCTTCAAGTCTGAAATCCCGTTTTCGTTCATAACAACTTAGTCAAAAAATCTCTAATGCTGAAATGACGTAGTCAAAAAGATTGATGCATTTTGAATTAACAGTAGAACATCTCATTTCATTATAAAACACCAACTGCATGATGAAAAATGCAGCCATCAGTTCTATGAGCATCTAAGTTGAATCACATTTGAAGCATCTTTAGACCCGGTAGGTAGGCTTGAGCACGCAAAAATAGCCTTAAGGATAAAAAAACCAGAGAGCTAATACGTGTATGTGGAGCCTGAGGTTTTGTATGTTTATTAACTTAAGCTCTAAATACACCGGGGTTACTGTAAAGTAAATAAATAAGCGAACACAAGATTAACGAAACTTGGACTTGGTGAATTCAGTGAAACAGACCCATGCAGTATTCATGATTGCGGTTTCTTTATTACTAGTTTCTCTCCCGATTGTTGTACCTTCTGCTGGGGTTTTCGCTCAAACCAATGGTTATAGCATTACCCAAGTTGATCACCAGGTTACTGTGATGTATTCTGGGCAGGTGGTTATTCAAGATACAATTCATGTTTCTGGACAAATAACTGATGCCTTTTTGATCGGGATGCCTTTTACTTATAGTGCATACATTCTTAAAGCTGTAGCTTACGACTCAAACAACATTTACCAAGTGAATTTAGGCGTCCAATTAGGGGGTCGAAGCGGATTTTACGGCGCAGAAGTAAATTTCAATGGAAATTCACCCAGCATTTTTACAGTAGCTTTTGTACTATCCAATAATCTTGTTACTAACGACTCAGCTATCGGCGGTTACATGCTTAATTTTCCAGCTTACCCAAGCCTCACGCAAAGCGTCGCTAACTGCAACGTAACCATAAATCTTCCAATCACACCCGCAAGCATAACTGTCACAAAAAGCGATGGAGTAGTAAACTCAGAAAACTATATTGCACAAAACTTGCCAGCTTACACTTATTCTCCTGCGTCGGCAGCATTTGTAATAGCTAGTGGAAATATTGAGTTAACCGATATAAACCAGCTAAATAGCCAAATAACAATTGATCCAGCTGGTAAAGTATCTGCTTTAGATAGCTATTCCGTCATAAACAACTCAACAACAACAATGTCAGCTTTTATTATTGATTTATCAAAAAATGCGTCAAATATTGTAGTAAAAGATGAAAGTGGCACAGTATTAACAACCAGCATTAACTCAACACAAATAAACATCTTGCAGGCTAATGCGACTTTGACAACACCTATAGCAAGTGGTCAATCCGCAATTATTACGGCTAGCTACAACTTACCAAGCGCAACAATTCAAGGCTCCCAATACACCCTGAGTAACTTCAAACTTTTCCCAGATTTCGATTATTACGTTGATCATGCAACCTTCACTTTTAACCCACCTGAAGGAGCAACAATTATAACCCCGAAACTATCATCCCTTGATCCCTCCAGTTCTTTAACAAGGAATTCCTTCCAAGACACTCTTACAATAACACGAGACGGCATAAGCTATGTTGATTATAGTCTCCCAGAAAGCAATACTGTGCAATTATCATATAATTACAATCCAGTTTGGGTCTCCTTTAGATCGACTCTTTGGGTTTCACTCGCAGCAGTTATCGGATGCATAGGTGCCGTGGTCTATAAGAAACGCAAACCAAGCGAAAAAGAACCAATTAAAATTAGAAGAGAGAAGTTATCGACGCCAAAACCGACCACAGTAACATCTGAACAAGTAAAAAGCGGTGAGACTATGACTAGCCAACGTATTACTCCTGAAAACCTAAGGGAATTTACTGAGGCTTATGACGACAAAAAAAGGTTAAATTCAGAAATAAGATCGTTGGATACAAGAGCGCAAAAAGGAAAGATACCCAGACGCCAATACAAAGTTCAACGCAGATCCATAGAAATACGTTTAGAAACAATTACGAAAAATACAAACAGATTAAAAGAGGTACTCCGGAACTCAGGCAGTGCATACGCAGACTTAGTAAAACAACTTGATTCTGCTGAAGCAAATTTAAACGAGGCTGATGATAAACTCAAAAACCTTGAATCTCAACAAAATAAAGGCGAAATTTCAATAGAAACTTACAAGAAAAGCATTGCCGACTACCAGAAAAGCAAAGACAAAGCGGAATCAGCGATAAACGGAATACTGCTAAGACTACGTGAAAAAGCTCGCTAAAAAACCTAAACCCTTTTATTTTACTCACTAGCTTTCCAATAAAAATCAGAGGTAAACAAAAATGGTAAAAATAGTTGTTGATCCCAAATGCACCGGATGCGAAACATGCGTGAACACTTGCCCTGTAGGCGTTTACGAAATAAAAGACGGCAAATCATCACCAACCAAAGCAAGCGAATGCTTAGTCTGCAGAGCATGTGAAGCTCAATGCCCTGAAGGTGCAATTCAGGTAATCGAGTAAATTTAGACTTATATTGAATTCCACGTGTATCTCTCAATCGACAACTGGGAGATTATTCCCTTCTTTATTGCTAATATTTCTTTATAATTTCAGTTGATTTGCAATCTTGTTATTAACGCAAAAAAGCATTAAATTATGAATATTTGATCAATAGTCACAAGTGGCAAACGACGATTGCAGAAAAAATACATGATGGCTTAGCTCACAAACAATTCATGAGATAATTAGGCGAAATCTTATTCTATAGATCGAATTAGCGTCAACATGGTAAAAAAGTCAGAAAAAGACTGCAAAGGCTCTTACGGTAAGAGCTTAATTATTTGGTGTTGACCCGGGTCTCAGGTCAGTTGGCAACCTTCTTTAATCTTCAATATTTCTTAAAAATCTCATAATTTTTGCAATTTGCTCTACTGTAGCATAGTCGATTTTTTGCTCTTCTTCTATGTTTTTGAGCGGAATAGCGTTTGCCATATTCAAAGTATTGGTTGTTTTAATTATAACTATTATGTTAGCAGTTACTTCGAACTTCGAAGTAGTAGAATAATCGTGGCTAAGTGTTTTAACATTTTTTTGTGTTTTTTAGGCATGTTGGCAACGCGAAATTGACATTTTATTCTCCTAACTCTTGATTTTTGTTAGCATAACTGAGGAAAAACCATTGTTTGACGGAAATTAACTCGATTTTGAAAGTAAATAGTTATATGTGAAAACTGACGTTCATTATGTTTATGGCAGATAAAATTCACTGTGCGCACATACTCGTTAAGACAGAAACAGAAGCTAAAAATATCAAAGCTCGACTTGAAAAAGGTGAAAAATTCGGCTCCATGGCCAAAAACGTTTCTTTGTGTCCATCTGCAAAGAACAGTGGAGACCTTGGCACTTTTACGAAGGGCAAGATGGTTAAGGAGTTTGAGAAAGCCGCTTTCGCGCTTGAGAAAGGCGAAACTTCAGGTCCTGTAAAGACGCAGTTTGGATACCACATAATTAAACGGTTAGAATAACCAACGCATAAGTTACAGTACTCATAGAAGATTTTTGCATGTTACATTTTTTCAGAGTTCATTTGACGGATTTAAAGTTTGGATTCCAATGATTCGCTTAAAGCTCTTTACTCTTATAGATAAGACAAGCTGTGGATGTTTTTAGCAATATTCGCTTGCAGTATTCTCGTGTGATTGTGGTTTATGGCTTGGCACAATATGTTGAGATTAGTTAGTCATTTCGGTTCTAAAGATTTGTTTTGACTTTAGGAATAGCTGTGTTTCATAGTCCAAAAGTTAGATAAAGCAAACCGCTGGCCATGGCTATTATTCCAAGCGCGGTTATTAAGTAAATTATTTTTGACTTTCCAGCCACTTTGATAAGAAAGTCAATCAAAAACAAACTCACAATCGTAGAAACTATAATTGCCACGAAGATGCCTGCCAGCCCAATTCCATTAACTGCAACTGCAACATTCGACTTAGAAACGATAAGAGTTAGCCCGAAAGCCCCGATTGAGGCGAAGATGCCTGCAAGAAAAGATAGCCTAAAAGCCTCGTCGGGCTCCACATTCATAAGAAGCATTGCGCTCGTCGTGACCCCTGACCTGCTGACCCCTGGCAAAGCTGCTATTCCCTGAACGATTCCTACTAACGCGCAGTCCCTAAGAGTCAAGTCTTCTAGTTTTCTTGAGTTCATTCCCTTTTCCCGTCTCTTTCTAGAGTACCGAATGAGCACTGCGTCTGCTATAAGAATAAGCCCGACTATAAGCATGGGTATTCCTAATGCGATTCCCTTTATTGAGTCGGCAACGAGATAAATTGGAACGGCTATTATAGCAGTTATTAATGTGACAATTACAATGTATATCAGGAGTTTTCTTTGCAGTTTATTCTTCGAACCTAGTAGTACTTGTATAATTTCGATAAGGTCTTTTCTGAAGTATACTACTGCGGCAATTATCGTGCCTATCTCCATGAATAAACCAAAAGTGTATGCTTGCTGGAATGTTAGCTTGAGAAGATATGTTGAGGAAACGATAATTTGTGTTTTGCTACTTATGGGCAGCCACTCAGAAATTCCCTGGATCAGTCCTATTATCGCAGCGTAGATCAAATGGAGAATAGTAGACACTCTTTATCAGCCATGTGTGAAAAGCCCAGAACAGCTATAAAGATTTTCATTCGTTATTTCCCTAGCATATCGAGTTGTGTCGTGTCTCCAAACACTAGCAAGTTTACGCGCCGTGCACCATGTCGGACCTCATGAGAGAATTCGTCTACGACAGCATATTCCTTTTCTAGAACGCGCCTAACAGCACATGCTCAGCGAATAAGTCTTCATTGAACGCTCCAACGAATTCCACTTTCTCATTAATAACTATCTTTGGCACTCCAATAACATTGTATTTCATAGCTAAATCTGGAAACTCGCCAGTTTCTATAACATCCGCTTTCACCAAGTCACTTTCGATTGCTAATTTGTGGGCGACGGCAGCAGCCGCTGGACAATGAGGGCAGGTTAGGGTTACGAAGACTTGAATGTGAACTGGAAATTTGACTTCTTTCAGAATTGATTTGGTGTTGTCTGAGAGGTCAGTTTTTCCTTTTGAAACGTTGATTATTGCTTCAATTAGAGTTTGAAGCTCATACCCATACGGTATTCCGTAAATTCTCACGCCATAATCTTTCTTGCCAATTATCGCTAAGGCTGGAATTTTGTCGATGCCGTATTCTTTGGCTTTTGCGGCGTCAGTAACAAAATCATGTATCTCCGTAGTTACTTTGTCATTTAGAGTAGCTAAGTCTTGTACTAGTTGCCGTGTGTCAGAGCAGAAGCGGCATTCCAACTCTTGAGTGAACATGACAATTTTCACTGGATCAACCAGTTTCTCCTTAAAATCGTTTTTAAGCAATTCTTTCTTGTCATCAGGAATCAAACTCATAAAATCTACCTTCATACTCGAGTTGCCCAATTTTGCAATTGGCAAATACATTAGTAAACTGATAATTCAGGCATATATTGATTATTCATTTTCTTATGCAGATTTGATTGATTCTCGGGATACCAGCTCCTTACAACCGAAAAGAGTACGTAAATAGTATATCGCTTCAAGGGTTTTTAGTCAATTTCTGCAACGGAAGCTACATAATTTTTGAGCAAAATTTTACTAGCAAAAAAGAGTTATTCTGTGCATAACGGATGAGTTATGTAATTTTGCTGTTAAAAAAATGTAAAACGCAAGCCATATAAACAATCAAAACAATCAAAAGTTAATTTTTATGGTCCTTAAATTGGAGCGGACAGATAAGTGACAAAATGAGTGGAGAAGTATGGTTAAGGTTGTTTTGAAGGAAGGAGTAAACTGGGTTGGAGTTGTCGATTGGAACATTAGAGATTTTCACGGTTACATTACTAGCCGTGGAAGCACCTACAATGCGTACTTGATTTCAGATGAAAAAATAGCGCTAGTAGACACTGTCAAAAGCAATTTCTCAAACGAGCTAATTGAGCACATCTCGGAGCTGGCAAATATAGAAAAAATTGATTACATAATAGTCAATCACGTAGAAATGGACCACTCAAGCAGCTTGCCAATGATTGTGAAGCTTGCGAAAAACGCCAAGATAATTTCTTCGCAAAGAGGAAAAGAGGCTTTAATCAAGCATTACGGAGCAGACTTCAATGCAGTTGAAACTGTAAAAAGTGGCGATGAACTGAAGCTTGGTAAACGGACTTTGAGGTTTCTTGAGGCTCCTATGCTTCATTGGCCAGACAGTATGTTCACTTACATAGTTGAAGACAAAATCCTTATGCCAAATGATGCGTTTGGGCAACATTTTGCAAGTTCCGGACGCTTTGATGACGAGGTTGAGGATTGCGAGCTTATGGAAGAAGCTATGACTTATTATGCTAATATTTTGATGCCTTTTGCCCCGCTTATTACAAGGAAGATCCAAGAAGTTGTCCAAATGGGAATTCCAATCGACATTATTGCGCCGAGCCACGGCATAATTTGGCGAAAAGCCCCCTCGAAAATAATTAATGCTTATTTGAACTGGAGCTCCGGGGCTGCTAAACAGAAGGCGGTCGTGGTTTTTGATACCATGTGGGGCAGCACCGATAAAATGGCAAGAGTTATAACCGACGGTATAAGCAGCGGAGGCGTCGAAGTTAAACTTCTCAAGCTTCGAGCCACAGATAACACCGATGTAGTCACCGCAATTCTCGATGCAAAGGCTGTGATTGTGGGTTCGCCAACATTAAACAATCAGATGTTTCCCAGTTTAGGCTCGTTCCTAACTTACATAACTGGTCTGAAACCTAAAGGTAAACTTTGGGGTTTCTTTGGCTCTTACGGCTGGGGAGGCGGAGCAGTCAGAGACATGGTTGACATTGCGAAAAGAGCAGGCTTTGAAGTGCATGAACCAAGCGTTGAAGCAAAATATGTTCCAAACGAGGAAGATTTGAAAAAATGTTTTGATTTTGGGCAGCAAATAGCCAAAAAAATCAAAACTTAACTTTTTTTTATGTTATTTTCATAAATTTCTCTTTAGGCGTTGCGCAGATTGGGCAATTGTCAGGCGCTGAGCCTTCAAAGGTGTTTCCACAGACGGGGCACACGTAATAGTCCGCTTTTGCAGGCTGAGTTTTGTTCTTTAATGCGTCAAGTGCTTTCTGGTAGAGACCAGCGTGAATTTGCTCAACCTTGTTTGCGAAATCAAAGCTTGCTTCAGCGTGCTTATTTCCTTCCTTCTTGGCGTCGGCTATGAAATCGGGGTACATTTTTTTGTACTCATATGTTTCGCCCGATACGGCCGTGCCAAGGTTAGCAATGGTTGATTTTATCTGACCCAATACTTTAAGGTGGTTTAGCGCGTGAACTGTCTCTGCTTCAGCCGCAGCTTTAAACAGTTTAGCAATTTGAGGGAAGCCTTCTTCCTCTGCTTTTTTAGCGAAAGCCAAATACATTCGGTTGGCTTGGGATTCGCCTGCGAAAGCAGCCTTTAGGTTTTCATCAGTTTTAGTCATAAAATTCACCAGAAATAGTTAATCAAAAGCAAGTAATAAGCTATACTAACTCTCTATGATCTGGCTTTCTTTTGGATTGCTTTTGTAGGCAAATATAGGAAAATAACAAGTTAACAAGGACTCGCAATGTTAATAGGATGATTATTAAACTTGCAACACTGTTTTGAAAAACCATTTTTGTAAACATCAACCTAAACCACACTTTACCAAAACTTTACGGGACATTATAGCACATCAGACGCATTCTGACACATCCCGACACATCCCGACACATCCCGACACATCCCGACACATTTCTAGCCGCAACCTGCAAACAATTCAAGCTTCGCAGCAGAAAACCAGCTCAAAACGGCTTGAACAAAGAATGAAAAATAAGTGTTGTTGATGGTATGGGAAGTATTATACGCCGTCGGCGCTCACGCCATACCATGAGCGCCTTAGTTTGTGGGTTGGATGTGCATAAGGATAGTACTTATGCGACTATTTTGGATTCTG
>JBEKPG010000009.1:0-60326 GCA_049520955.1 Bathyarchaeia archaeon
AAAAGTTTGATTCATTAAAAAGAGAAGTGAAAATCTCTAAGAGGCTAAGCTGCTTTAGCGAAGTTATTTCTTGTTCAATAGGTATTCGTGCATTGCTCTAGCTGCGCGTTTGCCTGCACCCATAGCACTGATGACTGTGGCTGCACCTGTTGCGACGTCTCCCCCTGCGTAAACTCCGTCAAGGCTGGTTTTACCTACTTCATTAACGCATATCGTTCCATGCCTTGCATCGCTCTGTAAACCTTCTGTGGTTCGCTGGATAATCGGGTTTGGTGTCTGACCGATCGCAACGATTACCGTGTCAACGTCCATTGTGAACTCTGATCCCGGAACTACTTTAACTCCACGTCTGCCTTTCGCGTCAGGTTCAGTGAGCTCCATCGCTATGCATTTCATACTTTTAACCCAGCCGCTTTCATCACCATAAAACTCGACTGGTGCACCAAGAAACTTGCAGACCAAGCCTTCCTCCTCAGCATTCTCTATTTCTTCATGCCTTGCTGGCAACTCTGCACGGGAGCGCCTATAAAGCAAGCAAACGTCAGCGCCTAGCCGCATGCTGCTTCTTGCGCAATCCATGGCTACGTTTCCGCCGCCGATAACGACCACGTGTTTGCCTATGCGTATTGGAGTATCATAGTCTGGGAATTGGAATGCTTTCATGAGGTTAACACGTATTAGGAACTCGTTAGCTGAGTAAATTCCGCCTAGGTTTTCTCCTGGGCAACCAGTGAACTGCGGCAACCCTGCGCCGCTGCCGATGAATACCGCGTCATAACCATTCTTCATGAGTTCTGGAATCGTATGGATTCTGCCAACCAAGTTGCCAAGGCGCAAATCAACACCTAACTTTTGAATGTACTCCACTTCGTTTTGCACTATAGCTTTTGGTAAACGGAACTCTGGAATACCATATGACAATACTCCTCCGCCGACATGTAAAGCCTCAAACATTGTCACATTGTGACCAAGCTTAACAAGGTCAGCAGCAGCAGTCAATCCAGCTGGACCAGCACCGACAATTGCTACTTTCTTGCCTGTTGAGGGGGCTTTTTCTGGAATCTGGGAACCATTGTCACGTTCCCAATCTGCAAGAAATCGCTCTAGTCGTCCTATGCTGATTGGCTCACCCATTTTTCCCACGAGACATTTGTCTTGGCATTGGACTTCTTGAGGGCAAACTCTTCCGCAAACTGCAGGCAATGCGTTCTTCGTTTTTATCAACGCTATGGCTTCTGCATATTTCTTTTCTCTGAGCAGTTTTATGAAGCCTGGAATGGGAACTTCAACTGGGCAACCAGATATACATTGAGGCTTTGGACACTGTAAGCATCGGCTCGCTTCTTCAAGCGTTTCAGCTTCAGTGTAACCCAAAGCGACTTCGTTAAAGTTTTTAGCGCGTATTTTAGGCTCTTGTTTAGCCATTTCAACGGCTTTCTTGTTTAATTTTGGTTTAGGCTTAACTTCTGCCACACTTGCAACCTCCACGCATTTCCCACAATACTGAGCTTAACCTTTCTTCAGGCAGCATCGTGCGCTGACGCAAAATTAACTGGTCGAAATCTACCTTGTGACCGTCAAATTCCGGTCCATCAACGCAGCCAAACTGCATTTTGCCGTCGACTGTGACCCGGCATACTCCGCACATGCCCATGCCATCAATCATTATAGGCGTTGTAGTTACAATTGTTGGTATGCCATAGGGCTTGGTGATTTCGCTAACATCTTTCATCAGGATTACGGGACCCATAACTACACAGCGGTCAAACTTTTCTTTCTTAAGCAGGTCTTTAAGGAAATCTAAGCCTTTATAGCCTTTTGAACCGTCATCTGTTGCAATGTAAAGCTTGTCGCTCATCTCTTTTGCTTCATCTTCCATCATTATGAACTCTTTTGTCCTTGCGCCAAGAATTGTGGTTACGTTGTTGCCTGCTTCTTTCATGGCTTTAACCTGCAACAGCAAGGGCGCAATCATTACGCTTCCTCCAACACAGAGAACTTTACCGAAGTTCTTGACTTCTGATGGATTGCCAAGGGGACCAGTAACATTATTGATGCAGTCATCTTGGTTTAGCAAGCCAAGTGCTTTTGTCGTTTTGCCGACTTCATGAAAAGCAAAAGACACTGTTCCTTTCGCCGTGTTATATCCACAGATTGTCAGGGGTATTCGTTCGCCTTCTTTACCGTTTATGACAATTACGAATTGTCCAGCTTGCGACTTAGCTGCAATGTCTGGAGCTTCAACTTCGAACAGTTTTATTTTCGGCACAAGTTCTTTCTTTGTTACTATTTTGTACGTTTTGCTTTCGCCTCCACGGTTATTTCACATTTTGGTAGCGCTGAAATCTTTTTGTAAAAAGCATCTAGTTTCTGATTGAACTCGTCAATACATCTTGGTGACTCTTCATAAATTTCGAATCGGTCAAGCAGATTATTCTTTTTCAAAACGGTGAATAACGCCGCCAAGTTGCGTTCTGCGGTGTCTCTGCCTTCTTGGAGCTTACAGTCTTGTGCTGAGCACACTACCGCCATTACGCCGTCGAAACCGCAGTTTAACGCGTTGACAACGTGCACCGGATCTAAAGACTTGAAGCATGGAATTTCGAGAGCCAACACGTTTTTGCCTTCAAACGCGCTGTTAGGGTTGTCTAACGCTGAGAAGTTTGACCACTGACAAACGAATGCAAGAACTGCTGGACCTTTTTTGGCTTTCAACTGTTCAACTATGGTTCCATAACGGTTTACAACGTTTTCAAACTCGAAGCCTTTCACTTCGATGGCTTGATGAGGACAAACTAGTTGACATGCACCACAACCAACACATTTTTCCTCATTTACCTTTGGAGTAGCAAACGATTCAAACTCAATCGCTTCATATGGACAGATAAAGATGCATTTGTCACAGCCCACGCATTTTTGAACATCATAAACCGCTTTGCGGGAGAATTTTACAATTCTAACTGCGTTTTCATCATAGCCTAACTGTTTGAGCACGTTTCGGGCTAAGACGAGTCTTCGCGTATTTATTTTTGTACCTTCTTTGTAGCGGCAAAATGGATCTTCACATTGGACAGAAACAATGTTTTTTACGCCCAGGTTAAGCGCTTCAAAAACAAAGTCAGTTGGAACTCTGCCTGAACATGGCAAACGCAACGAAACATAATTTTCAATCTTTAATCCTTGTTCTTTAAGGATATCTTGAACTTCACCTGTTGAAGGCGAGTTTCCTCGGCACATTAAAACAAGCGTGTCAGCGCCACTATTAGCTTTCGCAAGTGCCTCTTTAACGTAGTTTGAGAGATTATCGTAAGTGTAATACTGCATTTTAATAGCTGCAGACGGGCAAGCGCTATAGCATATGCCGCAAACTTGGCATTCTTGATTGTTAACTTCAACTTTTCCAGTTGAATCACGCTTTATTGCTTCATAAGGACAGATTGAATGGCAAACACAACATCGACTACATAAGTCTTGGTCAATTTCTACTACAGCGAGACATTTTTCACTCATTCTGAAACCTCTTTTCAAACACCGCTGCTACTTTAAACTTTTGCATGCTAACATGCTAGCTTAAAGCGTATTGAAAACACGAAAAGGGCTTTAGAATGATATAATCCTTTCTCTCTATTTTTTGTAATAAGGTCGTTTAATGTAACTGTAAGCTTCAAGGGCTGCCGTGATGCCTTGACCTACGGCTGTTCCAACCTGCTTAATCGGTTGATTTGTAACGTCGCCTGCAGCGAATACTCCTAACAGATTTGTGTGTTGACTCATGTCAACTTTGATGTATTCATGCTCATCTGTTTCTATTCCGGCGGCTTTGGCTATTTGGCTGTTTGGTGCTTCGCCGACTTGTACAAAAACCGCGTCAACTGCCAGTTCGCTTGTTATTCCTGTTGTGTTATCGATTAAAGTGACTGCTTTGACTTGTTTGTCCCCTTTTATTTCTTGAACTTCGGTATTCCAAATTACAACTACATTTTCCTTTGCTGATATATCAGTTATCAATGATTCTTCAGCTCTGAAAGCTTTTTTCCGATGAATTACAGTAACTTGGGACGCTAGACCGGAAAGGTAAAGCGTAGTGATGCAGGCTGAATTTCCACCGCCAATAACCATCACTCGTTTGCCTTTAAAAAATGGTCCATCACAGACCCCGCAGTAACTTACACCTTTGCCGCGAAATTCTTTTTCACCTTTGACGGCGAGTTCCTTATAGTGTGAACCCGTGGAAAAAATTATTGCTTTAGCTTCATAGGTTTCCTTTAGGGTTTTTACAATTTTTTTTTCCCCCGTAAGCTCTAATGCAGTAACGGCCTCCAAATCATGAATGGTTGCTCCTACTTTTCTGCAGTGCGTTGTCATTTTTTCAGCGAGTTCTCCACCACTAATCTCTGTAAACCCTGGATAATTTACCACTACTGAGGCATCTGAGATTGTTCCACCAGCAAGCTTCTCTTCTAAAATTAGAGTTTTTAGCCCGCTTCGAACAGCGTAAATTCCAGCTGACAGCCCAGCGGAACCAGCGCCAATTATTATTAGATCCCAGTTCTCCATAATGCACATCTCTTTTAACTAAATAGTGGATTAATGCAGTTTATGAATTATTCGTTGTAGACTTTGTTTAAATCAGCACTCAATTTGTTCGATGTTATAATTTATTTTGATCCTTACGGATCCAAAAGATCTCATAACTTTTGAGCCGATTTTTTGACAAAAAAATACTTCCCTGTACTTCCTCATACTTCCTTATTGCTTGTTTTCATTAGCCAATAAACAGATAAGGCTGAAAGAGTTTTAATTAGTATTAGCTGATTTTTTGAAGGTGTAAATTTGGCAAGGTACAGGTGCACAGTTTGCAATTATGTTTATGATGAAGTAAAAGAAGGAAAGAAGTTTAGTGACTTGCCTAAAGAATGGGTGTGCCCTGTTTGTGGAGCGCCAAAATCAGTTTTTGTGTTGTTAGCCTTGGAAGTTGAAGAGAAAAAAGCTTCATACACAGTTTCACAAGTTTTGATTAACCAAATTGCCGAGTGGGGCATTCAATACGTTTTCGGTATTCCGGGCACTTCAACGCTAGGAGTTGTTGATGCTATACGAAAAACCAATGGCAAAGTAAAGTACATTCAGGTGCGGCATGAGCAGACGGCAGCTTTTATGGCTTCAGCTTATGGGAAATTGACTGGACACGTTGCTGCTTGTCTTGGAATTTCTGGTCCAGGTGCAACCAATTTGGCTACTGGTTTATATGACGCTAAACTAGATCATTCCCCAGTCTTAGCGCTGACCGGTTTGGTAGCTAGGCAACTAATGGGTCCAGGTTCAACGCAAGAAATTGATCAAGCCGCCTTTTTTGAGCCGATTTGCGTTTTTAACAAGATTTTGATGTCGGAGGACCAAACTACTACGCTAGCAACTTTAGCGATTAAGCATGCACTTTTAGACCAAGGTGTTTCGCACATTGGGATTCCTAATGATCTGCAGAAACTGGCTTATCAAACGGAGATTTTGCCCTTTGAGGGCAGAATGCCTAATCTTGCATATGGGCAGGAAGAAGGAGTTATTGAAAAGGCAGCAAAGATCATTGACCAAGCAGTTAGGCCGGTGATTCTTGCGGGTTTTGGCTGTCGAGGTCAAGGCAACAAACTGTTAAAGCTGGCATCAAAGATTTCCGCGCCGATTATGGCAACTTTCAGAGCTAAAGGAGTGGTCGATGAGCATGAATCTTTGTACGTTGGATGCCATGGCGGTATTGGTTCGACTGCCGCAGCGCAACTTATGCAAAAAGCCGATATGCTAATAGCTATCGGTTCTTCTTTTTCAGATCTTTCACAGATTCCACAGATGAAAACTGTACAGATTGATATTAATCCGCTCATGATTGCACGCAGGTATCCAGTTGAGGCAGGTTTGCTTGGAAACAGTGCCGTGCTTATCCCAAAGTTAACCGAGAAAGTTCAGGAGAAACAGAACGCTGACTATTTGGCTGAGATTGCAAAGCTAAAGCGGGAATGGCTAAACCAGCTTGAAAAAGAAGCTGACCCTAATATGAAGCCGATTAGACCCCAATACATAATAAAAGTTTTGAACGAGAAAATCGCAGATGACGCAGTGATTTCTTTGGACGTTGGGGAAAACTGCTGGTGGTTTGGCAGGAATTTTATGATGCGTAAATCTCAAAAGATGGTAATGTCAGGCACTTTAGCTACAATGGGGTTTGGTTTGCCAGGCGCTATGGCTGCGGCATTGGCTTATCCAGATAGGCAAATTGTTTGTTTGACAGGTGATGGAGGGTTAACAATGGTTCTAGGCGACTTTTTGACAACTCTGAAGTATCGGTTGCCAGTTAAGGTTTTTGTAATGAACAATAAACGGTTAGCCATGATTATGCAGGAGCAAAAGGTTGAAGGCTTCGAAAGCTGGCAAACCGACCTATATGATTATAATTTTTCTGATTTTGCAGAGCATGCAGGCGGCATGGGCATTAAGGTTACTGAACCAAACGAGCTTGAAGCAGCCGTTGACAGAGCGCTTTCATCGTCGAAGCCAGTGATAGTTGATATTGATACTGATCCAAGGAGATTTTTGTGAGGTGAAAATTATGGCAACAAATCAGGGAATAACATTCGCTTATATTGTGTCGCTAGTTGGAGGCTTAATCATACTAGTAGTTAGCATATTAAACGTGGTCTGGTACAGTTCAGGCGGCTCAAGCCTTGGCGGATATGGCAGTTACATGCGTGGAATGATGGACGGCTACCACAATTTCATGGGCAGCTACGGGGGCTCGTACAGTTTTCTTGCAGGAATTTCTTTAGTAGCGGTGATCTGCGGCGTCATCGTACTGATGTCGGCTATCATGCTGCGAGTCCAGCCGCACCAGCACATAAACTGGGCAATAGTTATCATCGTGTTCTCAGCCATCAGCTTTGTAGACATGGGCGGCTACTTCATAGGCGCGGCACTGGGCATTATTGGCGGAGCTTTCGTTTTAAGTATTAGACAAACAAACCCTTAACTGAGCATTACTCCCAAACTGCTCACCAGCAATCTTTAAAATATTCAACGCTTGGGTTAAGTTATTTTTCGCGAACAGGGCTCAGTTTGGGCTCTTCTTACGCGTCATTCAACACTGTCACTAGTCACGCACGCAAATCCATTTTCATATTTTCATTGCAACGCAAGTAGCTCAAAATAGCCTAGTCCCTCATAGCATAATATGAATTGAAACTAGCAAAAATGGAGATTGATTTTGTTGGTAGCGGGGAGTAGATTTGAACTACTGATCTCTGGGTTTCTCACAGCGACAATGCGCCGTTATGAGCCCAGCGGGTTAATCCTGGCTACCCCACCCCGCTAAATCTTGTTCTACAAAGTTGTTTTAGCATTCTATTAGGTTATTCGTCAAATATTAATAGTTTCTTTTTCATCGTCGGCAAAAGCATTTTAGAGGCGATTTGTATTTCTTTGGCGAAGGATGTTTGCTGATGAATAAGGCGTATTTACGTAAGCTTTCTAATCCGACTCTTGAGAACCCATTTTTTATTCAAGGGCTACCTGGATTTGGGAATGTCGGCAGAATCGCTGCGCATCTTCTTATAAAATTCTGTGACGCTAAGCCTTTTGCAGAGTTGTATTCGCCTTCTTTTCCAGATTACGTTTCAATAAACAGCAAGGGCATATGTCACTTGCCTCGGTACGAGTTTTACTATGCCCCTATGGTGAAAAACAATTTGGTCATAATGACAGGTGAAATTCAGCCGTCATTCGATGATGTAGTCGCCCAATACGAGGTTTGTGAAGAAGTGATTGATTTTGTTGAAACACTAGGCTGCCATTTCATCGTAACAATGGGCGGGATACCGATTTCCGAAGATAAAACTCAGGTTTACATTGCCGCAACGTCAACGAGGTTGGCTACAGAGTTTATGGAAAAAGGCGCGGTTATTTATAGCAAAGGCAGAATTGTTGGGGGAACAGGACTCACATTAGCAATGGCAAAAGAAAGAAAACTGGAAGGCGTTAGCTTGCTTGGAACAACTACGGGTTTTAAAGCAGACCGTGAAGCTGGATTTCTCGTTTTCAAGTTTTTGATGAAAGCTTTAGGAAAAGAGATAAAAGAAGGTTTAGTAGAAAACAATGCACCAGAAGAAGTGTAAGTTGGGTGTAGCATGACTGAAAACGAAGAAAACGTGAATGTTACCGGTATATATTCAAAATTTTGGAGAATCACACTGGTAGTTTTATCAATGCTACTAATCTTTGCTGGACCAACTTACGCGACATATATCCTGGTGAATATCCTTAAAATACACTATTTTATCTCAATAGGCGCTGGCCTTATCCTATTTATCGTAGGTATGGCATCCATGCTATTCCTTATCAGAAAGAAGCTTATAACAATCTAAGTTTGCCTCAGATACCCCAGGGTGCATCATCAATCAGCATTTTGGATTCTTCATCGGCAACTTCTAGATGCATAACCTGTTTTATTTAACTGTTCTTTGAAATTATCCTAAGAAAATAAACCTGACTACAAATATGTTTCCTGAATACATAAGTCATATTAGATATGAAGGCAGAAATAGTTTGTATGCAGGAAAGCAAACCAAGAAGCCATGATCTGCCAAAAGAGAAAAGTGAAGAAACAAAAAGAACAACGATTATCCTTGAAAGAAGCGAACGAGAATTCATTGAATCTTTAATCAAAGACGGGAAAGAAACCGGAATCAAACCGCTCATCTCCAAAATGCTTGACATTTACAGAAGCATGATGATTTATGAGTGGCGTTTTCCCGGCGAATACTACTGTGGAATAAGCCGCATCGCGCTAGTAAACGTTGAGTTATTTAATATAATAACGCAACAAATTCCTAAGGAAAAGTGGCGCGAGATTGGCGAAAGGATGGGTGATGCACTAAAGGTTTCTATCCAATCGATGCTGGAAATTGAAGCAAGTGAACAGAAAAATTGGGGAAAGATCTTTGAAAGGTTGAAAGTGCAGGGATTCGGAGATTTCTATTTGAAAGACAAGTTTTTGCTCCTGAAAACTCCATTTATTAATGATTGTGAAATTTGGGAGGGGATAATGGAAGGATTATTAAGTGTAGAGTTAGAAACCCGAAATTCAGTGCCGCCGCTGGTTTTTGAAATCAAAAAAAGGAAGCCGCCTTTAGTTTAGTGCCTTTTAGCGTTTTGACAAGTTAAATATTAGGAAAACAGTTTATTAGGAAGTCAGGCATTCAGGTGTCTTTCAGTGGTTAATGATGATGAGGGATTGCGTTCATACAAGGCGATTGCGTTCATTAGAAGCAATCCAAAGCGTTTAAATTTAGAAACGAGAAGCTACTTGAAGTCAGGCGCATTCCTTCGAAAAACCGTTTTGTCAAAACAAAAAACCCTTAGTGGTTTCTCTAAAAGTTTAGGTGAAAAATTATGGATAAAATAAAATTTGCTATACCAGCAGGCTCCCTGTCCAAAGCAACCTCTGAGTTCTTTGCGCGTTCAGGATACAAACTCTCAGGAACTGACCGCACGTACCGACCCTCGATAAACGACCCGCAAATCGAAATGAAGGTTCTTCGACCTCAAGAAATCCCCGTGTTTGTCAACGAAGGCCTACAAGATCTGGGTATCACTGGAGAAGATTGGGTTAAAGAAAACCGAGCAGACGTCGAAATCCTTCAAAACCTGGAATATGGAAAAATCAAACTCGTCATAGCGGTGCCAAAAAGTATTAGCGAAAAAAGCACGATGGGCGAGTTTATGGAGTCCATCTGGAGTCAAGGCAAAAACTTCCGCATCAGCACCGAATATCTCAACATCGCATCTGAATACCTCAAGAGCACAGAGCAATACAAGAAACGTTTCGGCAGTGCCGACCCTATGATTGTAACTCCATGGTGGAGAAAAGGCGACAACGCAAAAGCAAAGATTTTCCTGTCCTTTGGTGCAACTGAGGCTAAGCCGCCAGAAGACTCTGACTGCATAATGGACGTTACTGAAACTGGCACCACCATTGATGCTAACAACTTGAGAATCATAGAAACTGTCATGAAATCTGCCGCGGTGCTCATAGCTAACAAGAAAGCGTTAGAAGACCCAGAGAAACGGGAGAAAATCTATGATATAGTTGCGTTGCTTAAAGGAGTCGTGGACGGGTCAAAGAGAATCCACATATTCGTTAACGTCAAAAAGGCAAATCTACAAAAACTACTTACTGAATTACCAGCATTAAAGAACCCCACCATATCACCCTTGGCAGATGACACTTGGGTCAGCGTCAACACTGTTATCGAGAAAGACTGCTTAATCGAGCTCTTGCCAAAAATCCGTAAATTAGCTCAAGGCTTGGTAGTTTATGAGCCGCGGCAAGTGTTGGCATTAAATGAGATTGGTAAGAGAGAGGAGACCCCGTGCAAAGGCAAAGCCAAGTGAGAATCTGGAAATCAGAAGCGCTGCCAGCAGACTGGTTTAAACGGCAGAAAGCGAATGAAGAGGAAGCTCAAGAAGTTGAAAACAGCGTTAAAGCTATCATAAAGCAAGTTAAAGATGACGGCAATGACGCGCTGGTAAAGTTTGCCCTAAAATTTGACAAAGCCGAACTAACGCTCCGAACAATTAAAGTTAAGACAGAAGAAATCAAAGAAGCCTACAAGAAAACTAACATTGAACAAGTCTCCGCTCTAAAATTCATAAAAGAAAAAGTCAATGCCCTCCAAAAGCAAATGCTCACCCAAGCTGAAATCAAGACCTTTAGCGATGGCATATGGGTTCAAACCGTTTTGCGTCCAATTGAAAGTGTCGGTTGCTACGTTCCAGGAGGACAAGCCGCTTACCCAAGCACGCTCATCATGACCGCGGTTCCAGCCAAAGCAGCGGGTGTCCCAAGGATTGTCGTTTGTTCACCGCCAGACACAAAAGGCAAAATTAACCCGCTCGTTCTCGTCGCAGCCGATATCTGCGGAGTGGACGAGGTTTACAAGGTTGGCGGAGCCCAAGCTATAGCCGCTTTAGCTTACGGAACAAAAACTATAAAGCCTGTACGAAAAATAGTCGGTCCAGGCAACAAATACGTGACAACGGCGAAGGTTCTTGTTTCAAAAGATGTTGCGATTGACATGCCGGCTGGCCCAAGTGAGGTGCTAGTTTTGGCTGATGAGTCAGCTGATACTCGATTCATTGCTTACGATATGGTTTCGCAGGCTGAGCATAGTGGAGATAGCGTTGCCGGACTCATAACAACTTCTGAAAAGGTTGCTTTGCAAGTTCAAGAGAATCTGGCAACGGTTGCCGCTTCTGCAGAAAGAGGCGAAAAAGTCTCAGAAGCACTAGCCAAATACGGCTTCATAATAGTCTGTAAAAGCATGGATGAGGCGGTCAGTTTGGTTAATCAGTTTGCTCCTGAACACTTAGAAGTAATGACCGAAAAGCCTAAGGAGATTGCAGAGAAACTTACCGCCGGCCTAATACTCTTAGGTCCATACAGCCCAGTTGCCCTAAGCGATTACGGCAGTGGAACCAACCACGTGCTACCAACAGGAGGCTTCGCGCAGTCATTTTCAGGATTATCTGCTTTGGACTTTGTGCGGCGAGTAAGCATAGTCGAAAGCTCCAGAACAGGCCTCGAAAGAGCAAAAGACAGCATTAAGGTTATGGCGGAAGCAGAAAATCTTCCAAATCATTACAAAGCGATAGAGGCTAGGTTTGAAAAATGAGTGCGTCATATGGACAATGGCTAAAAGAAAAACTTGTCAAGCTTCAAGCAATAGACTGCTATAAAGCTGGAACTTCACCCGAAATGCTTGCGAAGGAAATAGGCGTTCCTATTAACCAAATAATCAAGCTTAATTTCAATGAGAACCTATTTATCCCCAGAGCCAAACAGGTTAAAATTGCTAAGGAGTTGGCTGATGAAATTGATTTGCGGTTATACCCTGAGGACGAAGAGGACGAGTTGCGGCAAAAGCTTACTGGTTACATTGGGGCTCCAAAAGATTACTTGGTTGTTGGGAACGCAAGTGACGAATTAATTGATCGAATAGTTAGGCTCTTTGTTGAGAAAGGCGAAAGCGCAGTTTCGTTTGCGCCTACATTTAGCATTCCAAGACTTTGCGTTAAACGGCAAGAAGGCGAATACATCTCGGTGGCGCTTCTAAACAACCTCCAGCTTGATGTTAAAGGGATGCTGGCCAAGTTTTCGGATAAAACTAGGCTGCTATACATTTGCTCGCCCAATAATCCGACCTCTACCCAGTTTAAGTTGGAAGATGTTGAAACCATAGCCAAAGCTTTTCCTGGAATCGTCATATTAGACGAAGCCTACGGTGAATTCGCTGACTACTCACTAGTACCCCGAATACGCGAGTTCCAAAACATGATTATTCTAAGAACGTTCTCCAAAGCCTTCGGCTTAGCTGCGCTTAGGCTTGGTTATGCCGTGGCGAATCCCGAGTTAGCAAAGATCTTAACAGAAAGGGCTCCCTTGCCCTATCCAGTGAGCGCTTTTACCTTGAGGATGGGTTCTAAAATGCTGGAAAATGTCGACTTGATGATGGAATCTGTCAGGCAAGTTAAAAGTGAACGGGGAAAACTGATAAAGGCACTAAACGAGATAGATGGCGTTCAAGCATTTGATTCCCAAGCAAACTTCCTGCTGGTCAATACGCAGGAACCCTGCGATGAAGTGAACGAGAAGTTACTGAAACGGGGTATAATGCTTAAGAAATTGGGCAAGATCCTACAATATGAAAACTGTTTCCGCGTTACAGTTGGCTTGCCAGAAATGAATGATAAACTAGTTGAAGCGTTAAAGCAAATTCAAGGTGAATAAAATGAGGACCGAAGAAGTTTACCGTAAAACCAAAGAAACAGAAGTCCAAGTAAGAGTAAACCTTGACGGCGAAGGAAAAGTCAGCATAGCCACGGGCGTTCCCTTCCTTGACCACATGATAACTTCACTTGCCACCCACAGCTTAATCGACATAACCGCATCAGTAAAGGGCGATTTAGTCCACCACTCAGTCGAAGACCTAGCCATAGGCTTAGGGGAAGCATTAAACAAAGCCTTAGGCACCCGAGAAGGCATCACACGCTTCGGCAACGCGGCCGCCCCAATGGATTGCTCCTTGGCTATTGCGGCTGTGGACCTGGTGAGACGTCCGTACTTTAAAATTGACCTAAAGCTTAGAGGCAAAAAAGTTGAGAACATGCCAACCGAAGACATCAACCACTTCTTCGAATCCTTCGCCACCTCCCTGCAGTCAAACGTTCACGTATTCGTAGAGTATGGCAGCAATGATCACCACAAGGCGGAAGCAGCGGTTAAAGCCCTAGCCCTATCACTGAGGCAAGCAGTAGCTTTAGACCCAAGACGAAAAGGCGTTCCAAGCTCTAAAGGAGTCATTTAATGCCCAAAGCAGTAGTTTTCGACTACGGCGTGGGCAATCTGCTCAGCCTAAAATGTGCCTTGGAAAAAGTAGGGTTAGAAACGTCAATTGGCACTTCGGCAAAAGACTTAGCTCAGGCGGATGCTATTGCTTTGCCAGGCGTTGGAGCTTTTAGCGCTGCTGCTGCAAAACTAGAATCAATCAAAGAAACGCTTTTAAATAACGTCAAAGATGGCACGCTGCTTCTTGGCATATGTTTGGGATTACAGCTCTTCTTTGAAGAAAGCGAAGAAGGACCAGGAAACGGCTTAGAACTCTTTAAGGGCAAAACAATTCGCTTGCCCAACACTGTTAAAGTGCCGCACATGGGCTGGAACACACTAAACATCATAAGACAAAACGAACTATTCGACGGCGTAGCAGAGGGCTCTTACGTTTACTTCGTACACTCGCTCTACCCAGTCCCTACCGACAAGAAAATAGTGTGTACACAAACAGAATACGGTAAAACTTTCACCTCGGCAGTCGCCAGCAAAAACATCTACGGAACTCAGTTTCACCCAGAAAAATCAGGCGACCTAGGCTTGAAGATCCTGAAAAACTTCGCTAAAGTTGTTGTAAGGTGACTTTTGAGTGCAGTTGATTCCAGCTATCGACCTAATGCGTGGCAAAATCGTGAGGTTGTCCCGGGGCGACCCGAAGACGGCTAAGATTTATGACCAGTTTGGAGGTCCCGTAGAAACTGCAAAGCGGTGGCGCGACGAAGGGGCTGGCAAATTGCATGTCATTGATTTGGATGCGGCTTTCAGCTCTGGAAACAATTATGATGTAATTTCGGAAATTGCATCCAACGTTGCGTTGCCAATTCAGGTTGGTGGCGGAATCCGCAGTTTTGAGGCAGCGGCGACTCTGTTGAAGAGTGGAATCAGGCAAGTTATTCTTGGCGCTTTAGCATTCCGTGACCCGTCGGCGATTGGAAAGATTCAGGAACAATTCGGAGCTGATTCAGTTATCGTTGCCTTAGACAATAAAGATGGACGGATTATGGTTGAGGGTTGGAAAACAGCAACTGCGTTAAGCATAAAAGAGGCGCTCGAAAAATTCGCCGCCCTTGGCGTAAAAACGTTTCTTATAACGTCAATCGTTCAAGATGGAATGCTTAGTGGTCCAGATCTGAAAACGCTCCGTGAAGCCGTTAAGTTCCAAAATGCCAAAATTATAGCGGCTGGAGGAATCGGCAGCATAGATGACCTAAATGCTCTGAAGCAGGTTGGAGTGGATGGAGCAGTGATTGGCAAAGCCCTTTATGAAGGCATATTCACTCTAAAAGAAGCCATTAAGACTTTAGGAGCTTGAAGGATGCCGTTAGCGAAACGTATCGTTCCATGCCTCGATGTAGATCATGGAAAAGTGGTCAAATGCATAAACTTCTTGAATCCCAAGCGGGCAGGCGACCCAGTTGAAATGGCTAAACGCTATTCAGACGATGGCGCTGATGAACTGGTTTTTCTGGACATAACTGCTTCTTCAGAGAGAAGAGACATTTTGCGCAACGTTGTTGAAGGCGTAGCCAAAGCAATCAATATTCCATTCACAGTGGGCGGCGGAATAAGAAACATAGCTGACGCTAGACTCGTGTTATGCAGCGGCGCGGACAAGGTTTCAGTTAACACAGCAGCAGTTGAAAATCCCAAAGTCATTACTGAGTTGGCTGATGTTTTCGGTCAACAATGCGTGGTCGTCGCCATAGATGCTAAGAGAAACCGCAAAGCAGCCGATGGCAAGGTTACTGTTGAAACTGGCGAAGGAAATGTATGGTTTGAAGTGGTTACTTATGGAGGCAGAAAACCCACAGGAATCGACGCTGTAGCTTGGGCTTTGGAGGCAGCGCGGCTCGGCGCAGGCGAGTTTCTAGTTACTTCAATGGATAGAGATGGAACAAAAGACGGCTATGATATAGAGTTAACCCGCACCATCTCCGAACGAGTTAACGTTCCAATCATCGCTAGCGGCGGTGCTGGAGTGCCAAAACACCTGCTTGAAGTGTTTACAGAAGGGAAGGCGGATGCGGCGTTAGCAGCTTCAATTTTTCACTACAACCAGTACCCAATTCCAGTTGTGAAGGATTACCTTCGCAAGATGGGGGTGACAATTAGACAATGAATTCAGAAGGATTGCTTGAAAAATTAGATTTTAAAAAAGGCAACGGACTAATCCCCGTGGTTGTTCAAGACGCAAAAACAAAAGAAACACTCATGCTCGCCTACGCTAACAGGGAAGCTGTTGAGAATACGCTCAATACGGGCAAAGCCACTTACTGGAGTCGCTCCAGAAACGAATTATGGGTTAAAGGAGAAACCTCAGGGCACACCCAAAAAATCGTGTCCGTTACAGCCGACTGCGACTACGACGCACTCCTATACGTGGTAGAACAGAAAGGCGTAGTTTGTCATACTGGAGCTCCTACATGTTTCCACAACAAGCTTTTGTAGTTAATGCTTTTAAGAAAAAAGCTCCATCTATTGTTTGAGGAATCAAGTGAGAAAATATGTCACTTCATGAAGCTATGCTTTACGAAAAACTGGAAGATAACAAAGTGAACTGCTGTTTATGTGCCCGTCGTTGCCTGATAAGCAATGGAGCGCTAGGGTTCTGCTTAGTGAGAAAAAATCAAGATGGCGTACTCTACACACTTAACTATGGGAAAGCAGTGTCTGCTGGAGTTGACCCAATAAGCAAAAAGCCGCTGTCGCATTTTAACCCAGGAGCTTTAGTTATGTCAATCGCTGCAGCTGGCTGCAACTTCCGTTGCCAATTCTGCGACAACTGGATGATAAGCCAAGACAAAGAAGTTGCTGGCAGACCTTTTCCACCGGAAGAAGTAGTTAAATCAGCACTAAACGGTAATTGCCAAGGAATAAGCTACACTTACACTGAACCAACCATTTTCATGGAGTACGCTTACGACACAGCCAAGCTTGCACATGAAGCAGGATTGTTTAACACTTTTGTCACAAACGGTTACATGACTCCCGAGGCCGTTAAGACTATTGCGCCTTTTTTGGATGCGGCGACGGTTGATTTTAAGGGCGGCGGCGATCCAGACTTCTACAAATCTGTTTCTGCGGTGCCAAACGTTGGTGCAATTTATGAGGCGCTAAAAGAACTCAAGCTAAACGGTGTCCACATAGAGATCACCAACCTTGTTGTTCCCAAGATTGGTGATTCAATGGACAGAATAAAGCGCATGGCTGGGTGGATTAGAGACTATTTGGGGAAGGATACGCCGTTTCATCTGTTGCGTTTCCATCCAGATTATAAAATGACCACAATACCGGCTACAAACGTCGAGGAAATGGAGAGGGCGTACATGACGGCCAAACACGAAGGATTAAACTACGTTTATCTAGGCAATGTTCCCGGTCACCCCTCTGAAAACACTTACTGCCCAAATTGCGGTGAAGCGATAATTAAAAGAAACAGTTTCGAAATAACCCAGTGGAAACTGACCCCGGATATGAGTTGTCCCGTGTGCGGGCAAAAAATTCCCATAAAAGGCAAAGTATACCAATCCAACCTACGTTTCCCCTACTCGCTGTTTTAGGCGCTCAAGTAATCGAATAATCCCAAGAATCAATGGAAACGAATTACCACTTATGAGCTTACCTGTTTGCTTAAAGTTTAGATTGTACAGGTTTTCTTGAAAGATAATTATAAGTCTTATTAGGGTAGAATGTTGACTGCATTCGTGAGCAAGTGCCACATCAATGACTAAGTATTATGCTTTGGCGTTAACGACCAGTTACTGGAGACCAGGCGATAACTATATCGACAAATTGACCAAAACTTTGGAGGGCAAAATTGAAAATGGAGATTTCTTGGTCATATCTGAAAAAGCAATTTCAACAGCAACAGGAAACATAATAGACGAAAGCAAAATCAAACCCAGCCTAAACGCAAAAGTTATCGCGCGTTTCTGGATGCGAACTGTCTGGGGATACCCACTTGGAATATTATGCCGTTTTGGCCAGAGACTGCTGCACAGACTAAGACAGTGCCCTTTGGAATCTGGAAGCCGCCACAAACAAGTAGCCCTCCAATACGCGGGTTTTTGTCAGGCGCTGATGTTTGGTTCTGAAGGAGGAATAGACGGCTCTAACTTGCCTTACTCGTATGTAAGCTTGAAGTTAGACAACGCAGATGAAGTGGCAGTGGAAATTCGTGAAAAGGTACTTGCTAAATTGAAAAGAAATGTTTGTGTAATAATTGCTGACACAGATAAAACATATAGGTTTAGGAATTTCTTTTTTACTCCAAGGCCAAAACCATTCAAAGGCATACATTCCTTCGGAGGAGCCGTCACCTACACCGTGGGAAGAATGCTTAAACTCAAAAAAAGTTCAACTCCTCTAGCGGTCGCAGGCTGGAATCTTCAGGCTAGCGAAGCGTTAACGATTACAAACATCGCCGACAAAGCCAGAGGACCCGGCTCAGGAGCAACCGTTTGGGACATGGCGGCAAGGTTTCAGGTGGAAGTTAACGGTGTAAGCTGGGAAATGCTGTCTAAAATCAGACATAAACCGTTAGTTATCGTTAGAAAAAAATAAACGTTAAGGTTAATACAGAAGAAACAAATAATCATTTAGTTAAAAAAGAGCTTTTTTGAAGGGTAACACATAAAAATAAGACTTCGAAGGCAGATACCTGACTGGTGAATTGGGTATGGAAGAAGCATTAAAGAAATTAGACGCGTTCTTTAATCCTCGTTCAGTTGCTATAATCGGCGCCACGAAGAAAGCTGATAAAGCAGGGCACGTTATTTTCAAAAATTTTTCAACAAACAAAGAGCATGGAGTTTTCAAAGGAGAGCTCTATCCTGTTAATCCAAATGAAGATTCAATTTTAGGCTTCAAATGTTATCGCTCATTGAAGTACATTCCTGATGTAGTGGATTTAATCGTAATTATTGTCCCCGCGAATATTGTGCCAAGCGTTATGGAGGAAGCGGTCACCAAAAAAGTTAAAGCCGCCATCATAATTAGCGCCGGCTTTAAAGAAGTTGGAAACACAGAACTAGAAGAACAAGTGGTCGCCATAGCTAAAAAAGGCGGAATTCGCGTTTTAGGACCAAACTGCCTAGGAGTCTACTATTCAAAAACAGGTATTGACAGCCTGTTTCTTCCAGAAACAAAAACTCTAACCACCGGAGAGGAAGTTGTAGCAACACCAAGACCAATGCCAGGCAACATTGCGATGATCACTCAGAGTGGAGCCTTCGGCTCTGCCGCGTTAGACTACTTGACTGGTCGGCAGATGGGCGTTAGCAAATTCGTAAGTTTCGGAAACAAATGCGACGTAAACGAATCAGACATACTACATTACCTGCTTCATGATAAAGAAACTAAAGTCACATTAGTCTATTTAGAAGATATTAAAGATGGAAGAGAATTCTTAAGAATAGTTAAGAAAGTTACGCTCAAAAAGCCGGTGGTGGTTATAAAATCTGGCAAAAGCGCTGCAGGCGCAAGAGCAGCAGCCTCACACACCGGCGCCATTGCAGGGTCAGATAAAATTTATGATGCTGCCTTTCACCAAGGTGGAGTCATAAGGGCAAGGGATATGGAGGAGTTTTTTGATATTGGAAAAGCGTTAGCTATGCAGCCGCCGGCTTTAGATAAAAATATTGGCATACTAACTGATGCAGGTGGACCCGGAGTTATGACAGTTGATGAATGTGAACTTTTAGGTCTGACAGTAGATCGCTTTGATGATGAGACACTTCAGAAATTCCAAGAACTCAAAGACAAAAATGTCATTTTGAAGATCGCAGCTACGTCAAACCCGGTTGACCTAACTGGTTCAGTGACTGATGACATGTTCGAGATTTCCGCTGACTTAATGTTTCAAGACTCGCAAATCTACGGCATAATTCTGCTTGGGCTGCATCACATGCCAGGATTAAAAGAGAAATACATTGATGGAATCGTGAAAATTGCATCCAAATACACCAAGCCTATAGTAATGTGTGACATTGGGGAAACAGAAATGGCACTCTACACACGTTCAAGGTTTGACAGACTCTGCGTGCCTTCTTTCACTTCCCCCGAGGATGCTGCGCGCGCCATGAAAGCCCTGGTAACTTACGGTGCGTACTTAATAAGAAACAATTGTGCAGAGGAATACATTGCACAAATTAAGAAATCATGCAAGCCTACACGTTGAAGGTGACAGCAACTTCGCTGCCATCTATTAACTTGAGGTGCTCACGCAAATATAATGGAGCAATAATCTCTAAAACATCACTCGGATAATTGGAAATTTGGGGAATCATTATTGCACACTCCAAACTGTCAATGTTTGCCTTGATTAGATTGCCAGTGCAGTAACCTATTGCGGGGTAAATCAAGAGCTGTTTAGCATTTTCAAGAAGTTTCTTTTGATGTGCACTCTCTTTTGTAAGGCGGATATTTAGTGTTCCAGAGTAAGGAGTAAAACCAAGCTTTTCTTGAATCTGCTGCTTAACCCATGGCAAATCAATAAACTTTCGTCCTTCACCGGAACCCGAAAAAACTTTGCCCTTAAAAATTATCTCACGCAAAAAGCGGCCTTCGAGGCAGCTTACTGTTTTTGTTCTTTTAGCCATTGGGCAACTTTTCTCAGAATAGGATCAGATGTTATGTCAACTACTGGCACAATCATTTTTTCTTTGGTTTCAATTATCGGAGCGTATTTCGGCATCAGCGCGTAACCGACAAAGCTCCAGTAAACTTTGCTGTTCTCTAGTAGCTCTTTGGCGACTACAGTTGTTGAAGCGGGAAGTGGAAAATAGAGAAAGACCACGCCGTCAACCCAGTATAACCCGGCTAGTTTGCCTCCGGCTATTACAGAAGTGAACCTTGCTATTTCGTCAGGTGTATTGAAATAGTTTTTTTCCAATATGACAATTTCTTTGAACGGAGAATATGTGATAGTGACATCGGTTTTGCTCATTGACCCTTCACCAGATTAGCTAGTGTATTGGCGGTCCCTTTTAATCTTGCCATAAGATTGAGAAAAAGTTATAGAGTAGACGAACATTAAGCCTTCTCTAACAGTATAATCTTGGATGGTTATCGTTTCATGCCTGAAATACGTATTGCACTTATCGGCGTTGGCAACAGCGCATCAGCTCTGATTCAGGGAACTCAATACTATAAAGACGCTAAAGAAAACGTCACTGTTCCTGGGCTAATGCACGTAAACTATGGTGGTTACCACATTAGGGATATTCGGTTTGTTGCCGCTTTTGAAGTTAACAAGGACAAGATTGGCAAAGACCTCTCTGAAGCCATATTTACTAAACCAAACTGCTGCGTAAAATTTGCTGATGTGCCAAATTTAGGAGTGAAAGTTTCTCCAGCTCCAATCTTAGACGGCGTAGCGCCGCATATGCGAGAAATCTTTAATGTTTACGACGACAGCAAAACGGATAAAGCAAGTATCGTCAAAGTTCTCAAAGAAGCAAAGGCTGAGGTGCTCGTATGTTATTTGCCGGTGGGAAGCCATGACGCAGCGCGTTTCTACGCTCAAGCAGCCATTGAGGCAGGATGCGCCTTTGTGAACTGCATGCCAGAATTCATAGGGTCAAACCCTGAAGAAAGTGTAAAGTTTGAGAAGGCTGGTTTGCCCGTTCTTGGCGACGATATTAAGAGCCAAGTGGGCGCCACGATACTGCACCGGAACCTTGTGCGTCTCTGCTTGGATCGCGGAGTCATTGTTGATGAAACATATCAGTTAAATCTTGGAGGGGACACGGATTTCCAGAACATGACTGTGGAAAACCGCCTCATCTCAAAACGCATCAGCAAAACTGAAGCCGTCACAAGCCTTGTCCCATATAAGTTGCCAACAAGGATTGGTCCCTCTGATTACGTTCCTTTCTTGAAGAACAAGAAAATCTGTTACATCTCGCTCAAAGGACGCAAGTTCGGTGATCGCCCCATTAACATCAGCGTTAAACTTGAGGTAGAAGATTCTCCGAACAGTGCAGGTGTAGTTATTGATTTGATTCGAGCTGCGAAAATAGCGTTGGACCGCAAAATTGCCGGTGCCTTGCTTAGCATGCCGTCTTACGCGTTCAAGCATCCGCCCATTCAGGTACCTGACTCGCAAGCTAGGCAATGGACAGAAGATTGGATAGCGGGTAAACGGGAGCGCTAAACCCTTTTTTTCTTTTTATGAAACCTTTTTTAACCTTGAAGTCAAACTGGATACTCATCAGTACTTAGAAGGTTAGGTGCATGGTTAAAGTTGAATCATACGAAGTGCCTGAAGGCCTCTATTTTTCCAAAGATTTTGAATGGATAAAAGTTGAAGGCGACAAAGTTCGCATGGGAATAACTGACTATGCGCAAAAGTCGCTAAGAGAAATTGTTTATGCCGAATTGCCCAGTGTTGGAACAGTAGTGGCGCAAGGCGAGCCCTATGGAACATTGGAGTCTGTTAAGGCGGTGTCGGACTTGGTTGCAGCCGTAAGCGGAGCAATCGAGGAAGTAAACGATGAAGTCCAATCGAAACCTGAAACATTAAACGAGGACCCGTATGTAAAAGGCTGGCTAGTCGTGGTTAAACCTTCAAACTTACAAGTTGAGCTCGCCAACCTGATGGACTTCAACAAAGCGGTTGAGTGGCATAAGGCACAAGCCCAATCCAAATAAGCAGAAGGTAGAGCAATATGGCTAGGCGAATTATTGTTATTGGAGCTAACGCAGCAGGTGTTGAAGCAGCCTCTGCTGCACGCAAAAAAGACCGCACAGCCGAAATCACCTTAATTACGCAGGAGAAGAATGCGGGTTACTCACGCTGCGGTTTACCCTTTGTCATCGGCGGGCAAATTCAAAATTTCCGTGACTTGATTGTTTACCCACAGGCATATTTTCAAATGCTAAAGCTAAATTTGCGCAACGAAACAAAAGCCTCTTCGATTAACACTAAAGAGAAAACTGTAACAGTTGTTGACAAAGCAGGAGCCACCGAGATTCTTCCATACGACAGCTTAGTAATCGCCACAGGTGCTGACTCGTTTATGCCACCGATTAAAGGCAGAGAAAAACCTGGGATCCTAAGCCTCCGCGGCATAGAAGATGGCGAGAAAATTGATGCTGCTATTAAAGCTGGCGCGAAATCAGCCGTTATTATGGGTGCTGGGTTGATCGGCTTGGAAGTGGGCGTTGGCTTGATGGAGAAAGGTTTGAAAGTTACCATCGTTGAGATGCTGCCTCAGATTCTGCCCCAGTTGCTTGACGCGGACATGGCAAAGCTGGTTCAGGAGCATTTGGAGCAAAAGGGAATGCGTATCCTAATCAGCAAAGGCGTTGAAGAATTCCTCGGAGAAGACAGGGTTACTGCGGTTATGGCTGGCGGAGAAAAAATCGAAGCAGACATGTTCATCAGCGCTTTTGGCGTACGTGCTAACACGAAACTTGCTGTTGATGCGGGAATTCCTCTTGGGGAAACCCGTGCGATTAAGACCAACGCGCGTATGGAAACCGATGTGAGAGACGTTTACGCTGTTGGCGATTGTGCTGAAGCCCCAAACATCATCACACATCGACCAATGTGCGCTCAACTTGGGACTATCGCGGTTAGACAAGGCAAAGTAGCAGGAGCAAACGCTGGAGGCGATTACTCATTGTTCACAGGCATTTTAGCTTCGGCTGTCACGCGGTTGTTTGAGATTGAAGCTGGTAACACAGGATTAACTGAAACAGCCGCCGCGCGAAACCGCATCGAAGTCATAACGGGAGCCATAACCAGCAAAACCAAAGCAGATTACTTCCCAGGAGCCAAACCCATCAAAATCAAACTAGTAGTCGAGAAAGAATCCCAACGCATCGTGGGCGGTCAAGTTATCGGTGGAGAAGAAGTTACTCAACGCATAAACTGCCTCAGCTTCGCCATTCAGAAAGGCATGACCGTTCGTGAACTTGCCAAAGCAGACACAGCCTATGCGCCGCCCCTGTGCGAAACTTGGGAACCAATGGTTTTAGCCGCAGAAATGGTTCTCATGAAACTGCGATAAATCAGCAATTTTCTTTTTTCTTTGTTTGACGAAAACCATGATTTTTTTTCAATCATGTTCAAGTTTTTTGACCAATTTTATAAGTCCTACATGTTTAGCAGGAGGGGCTATTCTTTTGGGGGTTGGGGTCATAGTCGCTATGCCATTTAGGGCAATTCTCATAAGTTAAAAATGGGTTTTTTTGACCACCTATCTCTTCATCATTGCAGATACTATAGCTTGCGTTATACTCTGAGCATGTTCCGCAACCGCGCTTATTAGCTCTGTCCATTTTTAATCAGAATCCCGATAGAACACTAAAGGGAATCTCTTCTAAAGAGTAACCTTCTAAATTCCACAAATTGGGTTTCGAGAAAATGCTGCATTTTCTGATAGTTCTGTTGCCGTCCATTTTAAACCCCGCTCCCCAAATTTTTATTATAGCCTTGATATAGCTTGACAGCTTTTCAACTGCTCAATATCTTTGCTGGTTTAACGAAAATAAGGCTTATGAAGCAAAAATATGAACCCGAAAATAGGGTACTTAGTCATTAAGATGGGTAAGTAAGCTTATCGTCTTGGGTTTTAGATGAGGTAGGCTTCTGTTATGTATCTTCGCACAACCCATTGCGTCTGGAAGTAGTAGGCTATTTTTGCAATGGAATTTTTCATAAGGGTTATCCAAGCGTCTTTTTGCCTGTAGAATGTTGGAATAATAAGGTATTCGAGTTTGCTGTAGAGGTCTTGAAGTTCCAGTTCTCTTCTTTCGCTTTCGATTAGTAGCTCGCTTGGGTGAGGGCCTATTGCCCAGCCCGTCACGCCTTCGATGCAGCCTTCCATCCACCAGCCATCTAGGACACTGAAGTTTATGACGCCGTTGTGCGCGGCTTTCATGCCGCTGGTTCCCGAGGCCTCAAATGGCGGCAAAGGAGTGTTGAGCCATACGTCAACGCCTGAGGTAAGCTTAGATGCGACGTCCATGTTGTAGTTTTCTAGGTAAACTATGCTAATTTGATCTTTCAGTGTATTTGCGTAGTCGTGGATTTGTCTTATGAGTCTCTTGCCGTCGGTGTCTTTTGGGTGTGCTTTTCCGGCGAATATCATTTGGATTTTTTCTTTCCGATTGATGTCTGTTAACCTGTGCAGGTCGGAGAAGATCAGGGTTGCACGCTTGTATCCTGTGGCTCTTCTGGCGAAGCCTATTGTGAGGGCTTGTGAATCCAGTTTTACTCCGTTGGTTTTTTCAACGAAAGTTAGCAGGTCTGTTTTTGCTTTCGTGTGTGCATCCCAAACTTCTTGGTTTGGGATTTCGCTGGCTTTTCCAAGTAGTATAGGCTCGTTAGCCCAGCCTGGGATGTACTTGTCGAAGAGCTGTCTGAAATACAGACTTGTCCAAGTGTGGGAGTGGACCCCATTGGTAACGGCTCGGATATAGCGACCTGGGAAAAGTTTTCTGGAGTAATCCACATGCGCTAAGGAAACGCCATTGATGTATTTACTCAAGTTTAGCGCTAGGAAAGCCATGTTGAGGTTTTCTGTTCCCGCATATTGCTTCATGTCAGCCAGCAAGTATTCTTTGCCTAGCACCTGCAGGACAAGGTCGTAGGTGAATTGGTCGAATGCGGCTTCCACTGGGCTGTGCGTAGTGAAAACGCATAGGTTTCGGACTTTTTCTGCGTCCATGCCGTTCTCTTTCAGCAGTTCAAGTGTTAATAAACTGGAGTGGCCTTCGTTCATGTGGTACTTTCTGATTTTGAAAGGCAGGTTTCTTAGGAGTTTGGTACCTCCTATGCCCAAAACGATTTCTTGTTTAAGTCTGTAGGTTTTATCGCCACCATAAAGTGAATCTGTGATTCTTCTGTCTTCGGCGGCGTTTTCTTCCATGTCTGTGTCTAGAAACAGAATTGGCACCATACCTCCAGTGATGCTCTGGTACTCGTAGAGCCAAGCTCGCACTTTTACGGGGCGCCCTTCGATGGTTACGGTCACCATGTTGGGCATGCGGGTTAAGGTTTTGCCTGGGTCCCATTCGTCAGTTAACTCAATTTGCTCCCCTTGCTCGGTTATTTTTTGCCTGAAGTAGCCTTTCCTGCTTGCAAGGGTGATTGCAACCATCTGAAGGCGCAGGTCTGCACTGGATTTCACTATATCCCCAGCTAAGACACCTAAGCCGCCGCTGTAAGTTGGCATTTTGCTGGATACACCTATTTCCATCGAGAAGTATGCAATTCTCGGGTCTTCTTCGAAGTGACGTCGGCAGTTTTCGCTACAGAAGCAGTATTTTTTGCCTCCGAAGCTGTCGCTTGCCACATCGATTTTTGTTGAGATGCCCGAGTCGATTTGGATTCCACAAACTGGACATCTTAAAGAAACAGGATTATCTGAAATGGACATCACAGAAGAAAACCCAACTGCCCACAATGATATATGTGTATTGCTATGAAGCATGTTAGCGAAGAGCCAATTTTAGATATTAGAACTGGCAAAACAGGTGAAACCTCGAATTGTACTCAGCTTGATTAAGAAAGAATGCAAAAGCAATCAACAGTAAGCAGTCTGCAATCAAAGATGGCTCTAATGAAGATGCTTAAGCCCAGCTTTTTCTTCTTGTATTCTCGTTGCTATTACATTTGTGAAGTTCCTGGTTGGGTGAATGGTTCATCCATGCCGACGAGGAGTTTGCCGAAAATGTTAATGTGGTTTTCCTCTTCTGCAAGAATTTCTTCCAGCATTTTCCTAGTGGTGTAATCGCCTTCTTCGGCGGCAACCTGAATTGCCTGCTTGTAGAGGTTTATGGCTTCTTCCTCGTTCAACTCGTCCTGTTTGAGCATTTCGATGAGGCTGCCTCCGACGAAAACCGGGTCAGGCTTAATTGTGGGTACGCCGTTGAGGTAGTCTAAACGTTCTGCGAGACGTTCGGCATGTTTCATTTCGGCGATGGCTGTCTTGCGGAAAGTGTCTTCCACGGTGGCGCCGTCTATGCCTGTGACTTGGACGTGCTGCCACATGTATTGAATACTAACTTGAAGTTCCTGGGCTATTGCTTTGTTTAGGAATTCTAAGAGTTTTTGAGAAATCAAAAGTATCCCCACAAAAACTAGGCCTGCTTGATATATAAATTAAGCCCTAGCAAGAGCATGTACAAGAATGTGTTTAACGAAATTGTCGATGTCTGTTTTAGTTGGCTTTTGAGTGAGGGGTTAATTGTGGTCGGACTTTTGGCTTTCGTTGTGCTGTTTTGTTTTTGTAGGTTTTTGGGGTTGACGGATCTTGAAGGGCTTTTTGTTTTGGCTGTTTTGGGTTGCTTTATTGGTTTAGGGCTTGAAATGTTTGCAGGTTGAGTCGGAAAAAGTGAAGGAAAGTGAAGGAAAGTGAAATAGTCTAGAAGGTTTGCATTATCGTGTGCAGCTAACGTTTTCAACGGGATTGGAAACGATGAAAATAAGACTAAACGCATCTTTTCTGTGGTTGCCCTTAGTCGTAGTTATCGCTGCATTTGCCGCGTTAACTTTTCGGCTAGATTTTTGAGGGGCAAATTCACTAGCTAATTTTGGGCGGAAGTTAAGGAACAAAATTCTAATATTAACCAAATGCAATTGCTTAATCTAAACAGCTTAAATTAAGCTGTAGAATACCAAAATGTGCGGGCCGGTCGTCTAGCTTGGTTAGGACGTTGGCTTTACGAGCCAAAGGTCGCCGGTTCAAGTCCGGCTCGGCCCATAGTAGACCCATCCCCTGCACGGTCTGAGTCCCAATTTGCTACGCCACCAGCGGTGGCTGCTGCGTCTACGATGTAACCTTCATCTTCCAAGATTGCTTTCACAGTATTTCTTGTGCTTTCGTCGTCGTCGACAACAAGGATTCTGGCATGTTTATCCATGTTTTTCCATCTCCAACCTCCACTTTAGGTTTAATGGGCAAAGTTATTGTGAACGTTGTTCCCTTATTCACCTCTGTTTTCACCGTTATCGTGCCCCCATGTGATTCCACGATGCGTTTGCATATGGCGAGGCCGAAACCCATGCCCTGAGCCTTAGTCGTGAATAGCGGTGTGAAAATCTTCGGCAAAGCCTCATCAGGTATGCCCATGCCCGTGTCGGCGAAAGCAATTTCCACGTTGTCTTTTGTTTGGCCACTTCTTATTTCGAGAGTTCCTTTCTCAGGCATTGCATCTATTGCATTCTTTATGAGGTTTATGAAAACGCGCATTATCTTGTCCGCGTCGACCTTAACCTTGGTCTCTTCAAGAACTTTGTTTACGATCTGTATTCGGTCGGGAACCTGAATCATTCGCGTAGCCTCCTCCACGAGCGTGCGTGGCGCACATTCTGTGAGTTCCAGATGCATCTCTCTAGCATAGTCCAGTAAGTCGTTGATGATCTTGTTTGAGTGATCTATGGCTTTATTGATGATTTCAAGCATTTCCTTAGCCTGGCTTTCTGGGCATTCGGCACCCTTCTTCTTCAAATAATAAGCGGCGTTTTTGATGCCTGTCAGCGGATTACGCAAGTCGTGCCCAACCATTCCAGCCAACTCGCCGATAGCCGCCAACCGTTCAGACTTAACAAGCTGAGCCTGAGCCTGCTCCAGCTGCACAGTTCTCTCTTCAACCAAGCTTTCGAGGTGCATAGAGTATTGCTCCAGCTTATCCTTCATTCTCTTGAGTTCAGTAATATCTTGAAGTACGCATACAACTCCGATTTTATGCCCTTTGCTATTTTTAATCACGGAGCTGGAGAAAAGGGCACTTTTCTCGATTCCCGTTTTTGTTTTAATCTTAATCTCAAGCCCTCTGAATGTTTGATCTCCTAATATTTCGGCCAGCCCTTTGTTTTGGTCACTCTTTGGCTTGTAAAATAAATCTAATGGTTTTCCTACAATTTCATTTTCCTCGTAGCCCGAAAAATCTTTAACGGCCTTATTTGCAGTCAATATTTTTCCTTGATTATCGGTCAGAATAAGAGGATCAGGCATAGTTGTAATTATGTTGTCAGCTACAAGAGCCGGATCTAAACTAAACAACCTGAACTTCCAGATCGCGTATCCAACAAAGATAGCTAACACAGGCGTGAAAATGTTTCCTAACTCTGGAAATTGAATGTTTAATTCAGGAAAAACTATTCCAGTTACTATAGCCACAATGACTGGAACTGAAAGACCGATGGTTACAAACTTTGCTTGCTGCTTCAAAACATTATCTTTGGCGCTCAAATAATGCTGCGCACAAATAAGAAGGACCGAAATACTGATGATCGCAGCCCAAACAAGGCTTGAAGTGTTAACCCAGTTACTAGCTGGTGGTGTGGAATCGTAACCCCAATACCTTAGGACGGGTTGATCTCCAAATAGATGAGTAGTCAAGGCAATAGAGGAAAAAGCTAATGCTGGAAGATACAGAATTGCATAGGTTACTTTGTTTTTTAATACTGGGTTCTTCGTGTAGACGAGTGCAAAATGAAGCACAAGGACGATGCAAATAGGCCATATGGAAGACACTTTAATCCAAAAATAGGCGGTAGAGGCGACGTCAGCTTGTCTGGTCATAAACTCAGTGAATGCCCAGATAGAATTGAAGACAATAGCAGTCATAAAAATTCTATTTACGTTATCTTCTTTTTTCAAAAAGTAAACGATTGTTCCTATGGTTAGGGAAATTCCGCAAGAAAAAAATGACAGAAAAGCAAAAAGGTTCATTTAATTTCCCTTAATTTAATGGTTCACACCTATTTCCGTTAAGGCTACAACGCGGCGCGCTATTCTGAAGTTTTCTTTTCCTTTTTGGTTAATCCTCGGAATCGTTATTGTGAATTTGGCTCCTTTGTCTGGTTCGCCATTTTCTTGAATAGCCCAGCATAGACTTCCATCATATTCTTGATAAGATAAAGTCCTAGACCAGTGCCTTTCCCAAATCCTTTAGTGAAGAGTTTCTCCTTCATGCCTAACGGTATTCCTACTCCATCATCTTCATATATCAATCTCAGTTGCTCGCCATCTTCCTCGAAGCTACAGCGAATCTGAGCAATTTTCTCGCCATACTTCAAAGAATTGTCAACTAGATTGTAGAAAAGTTCTCTAAGAAGCGAATCCGCCAGAACTGATAATCCACCACAATCATTCACAACTTTAACGTCTTTCAATCCTTGAAACAAGGCATCGGCTTCACTGAATATCTCACCCACGTTAATGAATTTAAGTTCCTCGGAGCCCAACATCTCGTAGTCCTTGGCAAAATTAAGAATTGCCTCAATCTGCAATGAAGCTTGCTTGACAGCTTGCAGAGCCATCCGCTCAGGAGTATTCTCGTTTTTGCCGTGCCTCTCGGCTAAAAAGATGTGGTTGTTAATCACCTGCAGCTTGTTCTTGATGTCGTGACGAGTCATCTTTCCCAGAACATCCAACTTTTCATTAAGACTGCCGATTTCTTTCGCCGTCTTTTGATATTCTGTAACATCCGTCGAAATCTCTACAACACCCTGCATCTGGCCCATTTTGTCGAGAATTGGATAGGCATCCATCCAAAGCAATTTACCGTTCGGTAGAAGCACTTCAGCATTTTCTGATTGGCCCGTTTTGAGAGTTTTCACGGCTGGACAATGGTCACATGGTTTTGATTGACTGGTGATTTCAAGACAAGTTCGCCCTATGACTTTTTCAGCAGGTAGATTCAACCAGTTACAGAGCGCTTTGTTAGCCCACATAATCTTTTGGTTCATATCAAAATATGCTACGAACTCTCTTATGCTGTCCAAAATTTCGCGCTTTTCTCGTTCAGCTGCCTTCAATGTTTCCTCGGCTTTTTTGCGTTCGTTAATATCCAAGAACATGGCTTGCACAGCGGGTTGCCCCTCGTACTCAATGAATGTGGCAAAAGCTTCCATCCAAACTATCGAACCATCCTTTCGCACTGCCCTAAACTCGTAGCTTTTGTCGGCCTGTTTCCCTTCCAGCCGATTTTTAAAGCGATTAAAGAAAATGGTTCGATCCTCATAATAGATCAACGCAGCTACCTTTGCGGGTGAAAGAGAGGTGAACTCTTCAAGAGAGTAACCCAATATTTTGCCTATAGAAGCATTGGCGAAAGCCACACGGGGCGGATCACCCTGAGCAATCATTATTCCCTGTAGCGATTTTTCAACCAGCGTACGATACTTTGACTCTGAAGTGGCAAGCAGGTTTCTTGACTTCTTGCGTTCCACAGTCTTGTTTATGGCATCTGCCAATTCGCAGTAAACTGTTTCTGGAGAACCATTTTTGTTGATGTAGCTGTCAGCGCCCAAATTCAAAGCTTTAACGACAACTTCTTCCCTGCCTTTTCCCGTAAACAAAATAAAAGGAATGTCGCTTTGCTGTTGTCTAAGTTCTTTTAGAAAGTCTAATCCGTTTTTCTGAGGCATTTCATAGTCAGAAATAACTGCATCATAAGTTTGGCTTTCCATTTTTTTGAAGGCTGCATCGACAGATGAGGCCGTGTCAATCTCAAAATTGTTCTCTATTGTGAGTATCTGTTTCGAAACTTCTAGAAAACCCTGGTCATCATCAACATGCAAAATACGCAAACTATCCTTTTTTTCAGAAGTTCCCACGATAAATACTGGTTGAAAAGTAGTCTCCATTACCTTTGAATTTGAATCTTGAAGACCCTTTGCTCCGCTCATAGTCAACATTGGTAAGTGTTAAACTAAAAAGAATTATGAATTCGAAATTCTTACACCAAATTCGGTACCTAAAATTAAAGTTGCCAGCACGCATAATATCGGGACAGAGACTACGTGAAAACTCAAATCGAGCCCAAAAAATTGCTCCAAATATGTTTTGAATCTTTTTTTAAACCCAACATTTTTTAGATAAAACCAGCAATTTTCTGAAATCGAATTTAGTTTTTACCCAGCCTCGTTTGGGTTCAAGTTCGGCTCGACCCATAGTAGACCCATCCCCTGCACGGTCTGAGCCCCAATTTGTTACGCTACCAGAGTTATAGGTTAAAAGTGCATATTCCCGCGGGATTCGAGTCCCCAGCTGGCCCGCCATGATTATTTTCCAAGAAAAAAATAGGCTTCGCTTAATAAATTAAGCGAATCCCGAATTATCAATAATTTTAGCGCAAACTATGAAAAGAAGACAGTGAAACAGAAGGAGACTGGCACTACTTTTAAGTAGAGACGGTCCGATCTAAACTGGAGGGCTCAACATTATCCCCCGCTTTTAACAACTCGGCTCATAACACTGCGTAATTTTGCTTTAGTGGCTTAAGTCAGTGATATCAGGTTAAGAAGGCGATTTTAGGTTTGAACCCTCGCACGGTATTTTAAGAATAGAAATAAAGAATAAAAGCGCCAACTTGTGCACTTCTAGCGGTCAGAGCAACTTGGAATCAAAGCTTCTAGCCGAGCCAGTAATGGTAGGCAGGGAAAGGGAACTCGAAGAGCTACGCCTAGATCTCCAAGCTGCAATAAAGGAAAAGGAAGAACCATTTTTATTTCTGCGGAAGCAGGAATAGGAAAAACCCGACTGGTAACAGAATTCTTAAACTCTGTAAAGAAAGAAAACATTACTAAGCTTTCTGGCTGGTGTCTCTTCAATGCCGGAGTTCCATATTTTCCCTTCATTGAAGCCTTCAGCAATTACTACTCAACTCTGGGCGGAAAGGGCAGCAGAGAAGAGAGCGAACTTAACTCTTGGTTAAAGGAGCCCGCCAAAGCTGAGTTGTCTGGGCAGCTTCAGTACCTCAACCCTCAAGCCTTAAAGGACAAAACTTTCGCAGTTGTAGCCAAGGCAATCCATTCGATTGCTGCTAAGAATCCAGTGGTCTTGGTAGTGGAAGATATTCATTGGGCAGATTCAGCGTCTCTGGCTTTGTTGCATTACGTTGCCCGAGCAGTACGGAATTCAGAACGGGTTTTAGTTTTGGCCACCTTCAGAAGCGAAGAGCTCACAAACGATTCAGAAGGGTACCCTCACCAATTGGCAGTAACTTTAGCCATGATGAGGCGTGAGGATCTCTTTGAAACAATTAGTTTGCCACATCTAAATCCATCGGGCGTAACCAAGATCATTGAAAGCATGCTGGGTGGTGGTCTAGAGCGAAGTTTTGCGGAAAAGCTCTTCGTTGAAAGTGAAGGCAACCCGCTTTTTGTGGTCGAGTCACTGCGGATGCTGAATGAACAAAACAAGCTCATCAAGGATAAGAATGGATGGCGCCTCGCGGCGGATAAGCTGGGAATCCCCTCTAAATTCACTGGTATTGGCTGCAGCGGCTGTCAATACAAGGCTGGTTCTTACTGTTGGGGTCAATGTACGTTTAACATTTGGAAGAGAAAACCTGATTGGTAAAGACAAAATGTTTGAGGCTTAAAGGATGGGGTTCGAAGCAAAGTGTTATTAGTGTTGCACGTTTACAAGGGCTTGAGTGGCTCATGTGAAGAGAGAGGAAGCGGTAGCACTACTAAAAGAATTAGGCACGGAGCGTTTAGTTCAACCATCTTTAGTTCTTATTGAGAAGCGAAAATCCGATAGTTACCAATTGCAGATTAGAGGCGATTATAACCGTCAACTAATTGGAATATTTCTAAAGAAAAGACACTTCTCATTCGAAACGAGCAACCATTATTTAATTGTTTTCAAGTCATAGGGGGTAATGGTTTCTTGGACATTGCAAGAAATGGACTAGGACACAGTAATATGATGGAACCAAATAAAAAACCGTTGAACGTTCTCATAAAACAGTTGCACGGAAATATTGAAGTTGTTCTCAAAAATGGCTATGAATATAAAGGAAAAATGATAAAATGCGATGGGTACATGAATATTCTTCTTGAAAGCGCAAACGAATGCAAAGAAGAACAGTTGATGACAAATTACGGTAATGTGTTGCTCCGCGGAAACAACATTCTCTACATTGTGCTAGATGCTAATATACATTAAATAGCCAAAAGGCTTCTGTATTTTCGTCAAACATCAGGTTAGCGCCTGCCCTTATTCTTCAAGTAACAGTTGCTACAGAACTGCTCGCTGTTCTCGAAAACATTAGCATTTTCCCCGCAGGCACACTTGCTATCAATCACAACCAAAACGTCACCATCCTAACTTTTCGCCCCATAATAATGTCGGACGCATATATGAACTCACTGCGTTAACTCAATTTAAAGCAGATTTCGCCTGTACTAATATGTCGAAAATTGAAATGAGCGAATAAGTAATTTGGGTTATAAGGCAGAAATTCAGAGTGAAGCAGAAAAAAGGGGGCGAAATAACCCAAGCTTGAGCGCTAAACAGCAAACATGAATTTTTAACTCGTATTTTTGTTTACAGTAACGTTTATAGCGATCAAACATGGGTAAGATGCAACGGAAAATCGATTATGTGAAAAGGCTGGTGTTTGGTAGATGAATGCAACAAAAGGGATGATAGAGTTGGTTCGGGAACTCGGCGTTTTCAACGTCACTTGGGAAAATGTGCAGGGCGGTACTGTTTCTGAAATTGTTTTTGTTGTGACTGACGAAGATTACGCCTCGAAGAATGAGGGCTTCTTAGGTTACATTCTCGAGCAAAATAAGGATGGAGGTAAAGTTCGCTGGAAAGAATGTTCCGAAAGGTATCTACTGGATTGCCAAGCCTATAGGTTCACCTATGACGGGAAGCTGTACGGGACCCCAATAAGAAACGAGGAAGTCATCAAAACGATTGGCGTGACCAAATGGGCTATCCTGAAACGTAAAATGGATGCCATAAAAGAACTCTACAATGCGGAGGCTGACCTGCAAAGGCTTTTGCAAGAAACAAAACAGAACGCTCCAAATAAAACATCTGAAACAGCTTTAGTTGCTCAGAATTCAGTTAAGCAGAAAGATAATAGTGAATCTTTGAAACTACCCATGAGTTGGGAAAAGAAGTTGGAAGATAACAATGACAATGTCAAGCTTTTGGTAACAGACTTGATGTTTCTATAACAAATGAGTTTTCCGATTTGACCACTGAACCAAGTGGAGATGACTTTCAATTATTCAGAGGGCAGACTGGTTTAAGAAACAGGTTTGCAATACTAATGCTTCGCAAAGATGGAATAACCATCAGATTAAGAGCAAACCCCAGAACACTTATTGACCCACAAAAGTGGATTACAGAAAAAACCTACAAATGGTATTTCAACGATGGAAACGGAGAAGAAAAAGAAATAAAGATTACCGAGAAAGAGCAAATTGACTATGCTGTGGAATTGTTAAAGCAATCATACGGATTGGCAAAATAAGTTAAAAAAGGGCTTTAATTACGTTTTCTTGGATATCATTTTACGTCACTAAGTATCTTTTATGGCTGTTTTTTGCTTCTAGCACGCCCTCAACAATAACGGTAGGGACTGGATACTTGAGTATTCAGTCTCCTAGCTTTAGCGGCGCTGGAAATATGAATATCACAGCCAATAAAATCGTCTCTGCTTTCGTTGGGCAGGTAGGTTCAGGGAATCTTACCCTATCAAAACAGCATGGAACGAACTACGATCACTTCAATGTAGGCATATTTACACTTGGTAATGGAGACACCGCCTATGTAGTTTCCAACAATTCAACCGACCTCGTAATTCAATTGAATAGTGGGGAATACGTGATACTCGGCACATCTAATACGGAGGTTCTTGCAACAAGCTTTTCACAATCTGTTTACCCCATTGAATCTTGATTACTGCAAGCGCTGATTAGCAAGTCAACAAGCATGAGAGTTTGAGGCAACTTGTTAAGAGTTCGGGAATATCTTGTTGCGCTCTCTGTGCAATTGTTCCTATCATTCGTTCATCAAAATCTGAGCTCTACAAAAAACATAAATCGACTAAATGTGTTTCTATATGTAGAATTTATTCATACGAAGACATTTAGATACTTACGACTTGTGAGTATGAAAATGAATCTGAGAAAGTATGTAATAAATGAAAACGTGTGGGTAAGAATTATAACTTTATGGCTCATATCTCTTTTTTTTACTGTTCATCTGGTGGTTTGCTAGCTACTATTTCCTGCCTTATGGCGTTCTCAGAGGAGTTTTTCCTTCGGCAAAACTCCCTATAGGGAATGATTTTCTCAGTGTTTTCTTGCCTATTTTTCTATTTAACCTTTGTAGTCGGTGGCGGATTAACTGTTGCCCTAAATTTGTTAAGCATAAAATCCATCCCTTTGGGTTACTTTTATCCTTTAATCAATATGAGCTTCTTTGGAATCTTTCTTGGAACCGACTCATTCGGTATCAGTCACGGGAGCAGATTTTTTCCAAGCATAACCGTTGTTTACGGATCAGGTTTTTATGAGTTTACAGGTTTCATTTTTGTTGCTGCAGCCACCGCCAGCCTTACTTTGTTCAATCAAACGGGATAGTTAAGCGGCAGCCTGGAAAGAATCAAAAGTAGAAGCGAGTTAAAACTTTCACGTTCTGAAATTTTCGCAGTAATTTTTGGAGTGTTACTTCTTCTGGTAGCTGCAATCATAGAAGCCCTCGGTATTTTAAGTATTAGAATATAATTAAAGAAAATCTGAAGAAGAACAGATTAGCTAAAAACTTTAAAGAAACCGCATCATTAAGCGAATTGGTCAATAAAACTAAGAAGTCTTAGTTTGACTGGATAAGCGGCGACGGGGCTTCTTTAAAGTTCATATTTGATAATCTGCCAGACGGGTTTTGTTTCGCTCTGTTCTTTTTCCTAACGAGAATGCTCCAATTGCTACTGCCATAACGACCATTATAACCACTGCAACTGTCAGACCTATGGGCAGAGAGGGAGACGACTGCTGCGAAGTTGACATTAGAGGTGAGATGCTGGAAGAACTACTTGATGAAGATGTAGCTGTTAATTTTGTTGGAGAACCCAAGTTTATAGCAACGTTATGAGTGCTATGGTGATAAGTGAAGTAAAGAATCCAGCAGTCACTTTGAGATTGAGCAGTATATAATATTTTGTTGTTGTCTAAGTATACTTCTACACCAGAAATATCGTTTATTAAAGATTTAGGAACGTCAACATTAACATACCCCATTGTTCCGAGTTCGCCAGAAACGCTAAAACTCAATTCTTTGTTGGTTGAATTAAAGGATAATTCTGACAGGGTTGAGTTTGAGGTTACTGAGAAAACGCTTTGTTCTGAGCCAGGTGCCATAGCAAAGTTAACAACGTTACTGGTGCCTGAATAATTTTCATTGCCTTCGTATACGGCTTTTAATAGATAATTACCTGTAACAGGCGGAAACCACAGAGCCGAGTAGCTACCATCAGAACCAGTATTTACAAGAGTAAGGTCTTGCCAAGATTCCCCGCCAGTGACACTGTAGGAAAACAAAATAGGTGCGCCCGAAATGCCAGTTCCACCAGAGGTTAAGAAACCGTTAATGTTGACATTTAAACTTGATTGGGAAACTGAACTTATGCAGGAAGTGGTAAGAGATGGTGTCTGCAAATTATGGGCAGTAATTGAAAAGTTGCTTATTATGTGATAGTTGCTTCCAACTTCTCCATTTCCTCCACTAAATCCAAAGCCATCATAAGTTCTGTTCAGTACCCCTGTCCATTGAAGGACTAATCCTTTGTCAACATAAACGCTTACGGAAGACCCCTGAACTTGTACAGAAACCTGGTGCCAATTGTTGTCGTCAACTCTTTGGTCATTAACATAGGCCAAATGATTACCAACAAAATCCTCAATCAATCCGATATAAGCATTAGACGGGTCCCCTGTCGGTGGATTTATTTGACCCCCAGCTATGCTTTGGAAATCTCCAGACGGGTTTTGCCAGCCATCAAATTCAATTCCATATCCGGGAATAATTGCGTATTGAGAGTTGAAACCTAGGTTGCCCCCATTATCAAATGTTGAATAAGGCTGTTTGTAAAAGAACATTGTGAACCCATCCCCTGAGTAGCTTCCACCTCCAACTTTGTATGTGAAGTTAGCTGTGAAAGATTCTTGGATTGGATAGTTGAAAAGGGCTACTCCAGCTTGATAGGTGCCAGAATTAGTTAAGACCATGTCCTGGTTTGTTGGATCTCGGTATGCGCTCCCAAAATACTGCCATAAACCTGAATCCGCGCTGAAATCGTCTGAGTATGATCCGATGGACTGGTTTGGCTCTTTTAGAACTGGTGGAGCAGGGGGTGATGTAGCAGATGCAGGTGTAGGCAGTGGAATTAAAGTTGGTGCAGGAGTTACTGTGGCAATTGGTGTGGGAGTTCCTGTGGGGATTGATTCAGGCGTCCCTAAATTGACTGAAAAATTACCTATTATGTGCCAATTGTCTCCGGTTCCTCCTGTAGCTCCACTGAATCCAAAGCCATTATAAGTTCTGTTAAGTACCCCGACCCATTGAAGAACCAGTGCTTGGTCAACAAGAACGCTGACGGAAGAGTCTGCGACGATCACAGAAACCTGGTGCCAATTGTTGTCGTCAACTGTTTGATCATTAACATAGGTCAAATGATTACCAGCTGAATCCTCTATTAGCCCAATATATGCAGATGACGGATCGCCTGTTGGTGGATTTATTTGACCCCCAGCTATGCTTTGGAAGTCTTGAGGAATGTTTTGCCAGCCGTCAAACTCAATTCCGTATCCAGGGGCAATTTCATTTAGAGGGCTGAAAGCCAGATCGCCCCCATTGGCGGGGGTTGAATACTGTTGTTTGTAAAAGAACATCGTGAACCCATCCCCTGAGCAGCTTCCTCCTCCAACTTTGTATGTGAAGTTAGCTGTAAAAGGGCCTTGGATTGGATAGTTGAAAAGGGCAATTCCTGCTTGATCGTAGCCAGAATTAGTTAGGACAATGTAGTCGTTTGTTGGATCTCTGTAGGCGCTACCTAGATATTGCCATAAACCTGAGTCTGCATTGAAGTTATCTGAGTATGCTTGATTAGGCTGCTGTTGAGCCTTGACTGGTTGAATGATTGGTCTGAAATTTATTAAAGTTGATAGCAATAAAATAAGAATTATGGATAAGATAGGAATTAGGGCTCTTCTCATATCTCTCACACAACCTTTTGTGAAATTGTTAAAGTTGGCCTTTTGCTGTTTCAATCTTATTTGCGCATGCGAATTTGCGATTCAAAACAAAACAGGGTTCTTGGTTTATCACTTCGTCTCCTGCTTCCACAACTAAGGGATGTACATCTTTGAGCTCTCTGAACTGCTTAAACACAGTCATACCGAGCTGCGTGATCGCATAGACTTTTCTTTCTCTAACAACCATCTTTCCTTCAACCAGCCCCTGCTTAGTCAAGAAGTCAAGGCACTCCCTCAGTATACTGCAGTTGACATTAGCATTTTGCATGACATTCGTCAGCTTCAACGGACCGTCGTGAGCTAAGACCTCCAAGATGTCCACACATATTTCCAGTTGAGAACTTTTCATCGTTTCAGCCTTCTCTTCTGCGAGCAAACTTAGGCTACTTGGAACGCTTGAATAGCCTGCGCCAGATAAACCCGAACTCTGTGGGGCAATGTTTTCGTTGTCTTTGAAGACTTGTTCAGAGGAGCTCAGCGTTTCCTGAACAAGAGTGTGGAGTGCATCCAGAAGCGAAGCCAACTTTTCGCCTTTAGCAGTCAGGCAATAGGCTTTAGGCATTTTTCTACTGAATACTAGCTTCTTTCCCTTCAGTCCTTTCAGCCGTTTATAGATTGTTCTGGTGGCAAATCCCGTCTTCTTGGCAAGTTTCTGTGCAGAAATTCCCTCGTCAGGTATGTCGTTGTAAACCTTACCATCGGAAGATGGAAACTTTTCCTTTGCAGGGTCGCGTTTTGATCTGAAGAAGATTATGTAAGCTCTGTCTTTGGGCGTTTCCACGAGGCCCACCGTTTTCAGTCTTTTTAAAATTCGCGAGATGATCTTCCGGGAGACAACCCCGTTTATGTCTTCAAAGGTTTTGGGTCCGCTGAGCAAAGCTTTGAGTACAGTTTCTTCGTGGAATTCGGAATAAGCCGGCAGAAGGTTCACCAAGTTAGCTGAACCTTCGATCAATTCTGTGAGTCTGCCACCGAACGTTGTCGTGTGGTACTGGTCTTGAGCCTCGACGGCAAGCCCAACTTCTAACAATGGACGCAAGTATTCTTCAACTATGTTGTCTTGACTGTGTATGTGACCCGCCTTTCTGAGTTCTTGTTGAAGATTGCGCACTGAGTAGTGACCTTTAGCGACCATCATAAGAATGAGCAGTCGCGTATCGTTTTTCAGTGCGTTCATTAGGTCTTTCATGAAATCTGGGTTTTTACTATTCTTGTAGAGTCCTCTAAGCTCGTTTTTCAACTTCCAGGTTTTGCAGCTTGAGATGCATTGGAGCGGAGTTATGGGGGTGCACTTTCGGCATTTCTCATCCAAGATTCTGAGCATTTCTGGAAAATCGCGATTTTTTTCCACGCTTCTGGCAGTTGCCAGCACGTTTAGCGCGCTCTCGCTCGGACTAGAAAAGGTCTCCTGTGTTATAAGTGGCGCTCGTTCTGCAACTGTTTTTTTGATTGTTGCCATTTCACAGCCCACCTGTTTCATCACACATAGGGCATTGTGCACAACAAACAATGTTTTGAAACAGGTTTTTCAAACACACTTGATTTGCGATCTTGCTGCATTTCGTCAACGGCTGTGACACTTGTTTGTATTTTAGGATATCAACATCAAAAAAAGAATACTCAGATTTGCCATTAGATAGCCAAACTTCAAGAGTTTCACTTCGAAACATGTCTTGGATTGTTTTGGCGTCTTTCTCGGTTATCAGCGGTTGCAGAATTGTCTTTCCTTCCATTTCAAATATCACCACTGTAACGCACTTGCTCTCAGAGCTTAACGGCGCTAAAGACTCGCAAGCAAGATTCTGAACTTGACTAGATTCAATTCTTTTCATAACTGCTTCCTCTGAACAATCAACACCTGAGAGTACTTTCCGATAAAACGGTTCTTGTCAAGGTTTATTGACACAAGAAAAACATACTAAACAAAAGTGATTCTACATTTATTTACTAAACTGGGCATTTGGTTTTTCCACAGATAAATTAATCTAACTTGACCACGTTAGTTTATCAAAGTGCTTGGCATGTCTGGCTCAGAGGAAGAAACCTACTCAACAATGTTCAGTTCTTTGAGGCATCCAGCACGCCGCAAAATCCTCAGGATGCTTTCGGAAAAATCGATGACCTTCTCAGAAATTCTTGATCACCTCGGGATTCCAAGTTCACATTTGACCTATCACCTAGAAAGCCTCGGCGAGCTAGTGGTGAAGAAAGAAGACGGAAAATACAAGTTATCCAGTTTCGGTGAAGCCGCTATAGTAATGATGAAGGGAGCGGAAGAGGCTCCTACAGTTCAAAAGAAAAGCTTTTCATCGTTGCCTTTGAGGTGGAAGTCGCTGTATGCAATCTTCATAATAGGCATTGTGATTTTGGCAAGCGTCTCCTACGGTCAATACGCCTCCTATAGTCAACTTTCTAAGGACTACGGCACTTTGGGCGCGAATCTTCAAAAGGTGCAATCGCAGAATCAGCAATTGCTCTCTGGGAGCAACTCTGCTGACGAGGCAATGGCCATCATAAAGGACGTTTTCCAGATAGAAGTCACAAAATATCAAGTGACCCTTCTCAGCGATAATGTGGGACCAGAGGCTGATATGGGAGGCATTATTGGGGAAGTGCTGACATACTCTCTCGTGAACAACGCTAGCAATATTAACGTGATCTTAACGTTTAGGAACGGGAACTTCTCCCTTTTTCAGCTAAATGTGATTGAAGGAGTAACATCGTTCACTCCGATCTACACTCAACCTCAACCGACTGACTTCTTAACAGCGGTTAGAGATATTATGACAAGATACGAGTCTGTTAACAATGCCGACTACCTCAACCAGATGAGCCAGCTTCTATCCACAGCCACCGAAATACAGCAAGACCAAACCTTGGGCAACGTCAAGCTAGAAACTTCTATAGATGGAGATAACGCTCAGTTCTCGTTGCTATACACTGAGAATAACGTCGACTTCGCTGCAAAAAGCCTCCAAATAGTGTTTGAAAACGGCATTCTTACCACTTTGAGTGACGATTGGCCAATCTACTCAATCGGCAACACTGAGGTGAACATTACTCAAGACCAAGCAATTCAAATCGCCAGAGGGGCGGCCAACACCTTCAGCTGGAGTACGAACGGAGTGCAAGTTTCCAATTTCACTGTGCTTCAAGAGCCCGTCTCGGCGGTGTTCTTTCCTACGCCTCGATCAGACCTAACCTTATTCCCTTACTGGTACATAACGCTGTATCTCGACAAGGTTTACCCGGGGGGAGTCAAAAGCATAGGCGTCGGAGTATGGGCAGACACAGGAAACGTCGCAAACATTCAAACGCTAACCAGCTAAGCGCAATGGTCTAGACCCCTTGCAAACGGCAATGTTTTAGTAATCACTGCAGAAGCCACCATCAATTTAACGCCTGAGTACCAAAATCTAGTTACTCAAAAGGGCATAAAAAAAGACGAGTACTTGCAGCATTCGATTGACTTAATGTTGCATGGAATAGCCTCAAACACCCTTGAAAAATAAGAAAGTGACGCGTGAAAAATACCACGTTGGAAAAACGGCTGGTTCCAATTAGAAAAGTCTCTGCAGAGTTTGCGGAGTTGCTGCCTTAATCATCCCAGCGGACCCGCTTTTAAGAAAAAAGATTGATTTATCTCTGAAAATAATCAATGTCTGAATTGATTGCGGCTTGAACCCGTTTGGGCAAGTTCGTCTCGCCCCCCCAACTTTCCGGTTCGTGTTACAATTTTGTTTTCTTGGCGAGCTTTCGCATTACGTGTCTCTTATTATCATTTTAAGCACAACTACAAGTATTGTTATCGTTACTGAGGCCTGCTATTAATGCATAGATTATTTGAAGCCAACCTGATTGCTCGGTAGTTTGACCGTATGAAGCTACGGGTATGTAGGAAGGAGGGATTGTTGGTTGGGGGCTGGGTATGTTTTCACCTCTTATGGGGTCAACTGTTTCACTGTTCGCTGTTACATTATCGGTTGTAGCAATTCGCGTTGTTGTTGAGTTTTGGGAAGGAGCAAGGGTTGGCGATGGTGTTGATGTAGGTGTTGGAGGACTCGTTGGAGACGGAGTTTGCAGAGGAGGAGTTTGGGAGCTAAACGCGTACACGCTGCCGGTGCCATTACCTGGCCCCTGAGTGAGGCCTGTCGACACATAGACTAAGCCTCCAGCAACCACTGGTGGCGAAATTGTATAATTTGCATCCTTTATCATGTAGCGCCATATTTCAGTTCCACTTGAGGCGTTCAATGCATAAATCAAACGACTAGCCCCAGCCCCACTGACGTAGACTACTCCACCAGCAACGGCCGCAGACGAATCCAGAAAACTCGCCGTGGTGTAACTCCACAACCTGCTGCCTGTAGAGGCATTCAAAGCGTAAAAATTGTTGTCTCGAGAGCCAATGTAGACTATGCCTCCACTCACTGCCGGCGGGGAATCTACAAAACTTCCAGTTGTATAAGTCCAGATTACGGCTCCGGTGGTAGCGTTCAAAGCGTAAACATCGTGGTCATCCGAACCAAAGTAGACGACTCCGCCAGCGATTGCAGGAGACGAATAAACTGGGCCGCCAGCGGTGAAATTCCAGAAACAGGCGCCACAACTGGCATTCAAAGCATACACGCTACCGCCCATGGTGCCCGCGTAGACTATACCACCAGCAACGGCAGGAGAAGAATAAACCAAGTTATCTGTTGTGAAATTCCAAATCAGTGCACCGTCAGAAGCGTTGAGATCATACACATTCTTGTCGCCTGAGCCTACATAAACCACACCGCCTAGAACGGCTGGAGATGAATAAGTCTGAATTTGACCTTGGTAACTTCATAATTTCTGTCCAGTAGAAGCATTCAGAGCGTCCACTCCACCGACAAACCCTGTGTACAATACGCCGTCAACAACGGCGGGAGAAGAAGACATCGCACCTACGTTGGTCATCCACAAGGTGTTGCCTGAAGAAGCGTTCAAAGCGTACATGAAACCACGCCAATCAGACCCAACATAGATTACCCCCTCAACGACATTGGGAGACCACCAGAAGGTGTCATTGTAATTAAAAATCCAGAGTGTTTGATTTGTTATTGGACCTGTTGATGCTGAAGAGCCTGAATGAGCTAAATCATGATTAAACATAGGCCAGGACTGGGAGTCACTATTAGTGCTGTTATTTGAATTGTCACCTAACGCCATCTTGAAATTATCGATGAAACCAGAACATAGTAAGCATGCCAAAAGTGTTGCAAAAAATAGGACAGATACGAACTTATTCTTCATTTTAATCTTCTCCAAATAAGGACGTCTAAATGTTTTAATGTAAAAACGTTATCGTCAAGGATTCTTGACTGGGGTTTAGTCAAATTTTCTTGACCAAACAAGAACATTTTCGCCCTATGCGCAAAGTCCCAGCTATATTGCAACCTTACGCATGCAATTTTTGAAGCGTTTTGGTCAGAAGTTTAATCTTAATAACCACGCACTCTTTTTTTACTTTTGGAGATAAGCAAATGAAGTTTGACAACGCCACTCCACATTTAGCAACAAATTATGACTCGCAAGTTAGCGTTACGATTCCCTATTATGACGCTTTTCATAGCGAGACAATCAACCTTGTAAAAGCAATGCGAACGGAGCCGCAAATGTGGCTTGACACCGGATGTGGAACTGGCACCTTCGTTGAAAGGGCATTGGTTGCTTTTCCGAAAACCCACTTTGTATTGGCTGACCCCTCTGAAAAGAGGCTTCTAATGGCCAAGAAAAAGCTGGAGAATGCAGCGGATGATCAGGTTGAGTTCTTAAAGCCTGCAGCAACCCAAGAGTTAGGAGACTTGGGGAAAAAATTTGATGTCATGACCGCGATTCAATCTCATCATTACTTATCGAGCAATGAAAGAATCAAGGCTACTAAGGTTTGTTTTGAACTGATGGCACACGGTGGGGTATACATAACTTTTGAAAATGTACGGCCTATGACAACTGAAGGCCTCGTAATCGCGAAAGAATATTGGAAGCGTTTCCAACTGGCGAAGGGAAGAGATGCTGTTACTGTTGAGAACCATCTTTGCAGATTCGACACCGAATATTTTCCAATAACGATAATGGATCATCTTTCGCTTTTGAAAGAGACTGGATTTTCGACCTCGGAAATTCTATGGTACTCTTACATGCAAGCAGGGCTTTACTCAATAAAATAGAAGTAACCACTTCAACTTTACAGAACCTCTAATAGAAGGGTATGTATGGCGACATTTCCAGTGAGACAGGGTTCAAATCTCGGAGGCGCAGTGCAACCATAACTACCAACCTTCATTAATCGAACTTTTATAGCGTTAACGTCAAGCAACAGGAAGAATCGTTATGAGCAGGGCTAAATTGTTGGGCGAGGAAGAATCGTCAGTTTTAAACAAGCTTGATTTGCGAAGGCACGAACATTCGCTAGACTGAATTTAGGTTTAAGCGGACTCGGAAACCAAAAAATTCACCAAGAATATATAATAATGCTGTATGTAGCCTAATGACCGTACAGATCGAATGGAAGAGCAACGCTCTCTCTTGGGAAGCAATTGACTGCATCATTGAGGTAAGAAGTTGAGAAAGCCTAGAGAAAAGAAATTTGCCACGCTCTTCCTTCTAATTCTGCTCGGTTTCTCAGTGGTTGCTGGGCTGTTTAAGATTCCGTTAATTTCTATTCCTGAAGTTCATGCGACGGGAGATAATTCGTCACTTATGGGGAATCTGGAAACAATAGTTAACTCAACCAATTACACCAACGACATAGATGCTGTTTATCAAGGAATGATTGTTGGGGAAACCTCGATGCAACAGTTGATAAACGCGTACAATGCATTAACAGACCCTACGTCTATTCTGCAGTGGACGCCTATACTCGCGAAACTCGGCTACGTCAATCAAACAACAGTAGAGTATGGATTAGACAACCAACAGATGATGAGTAGCGGACTGCCAAATACAGGAGCAGACAGCCTAAGCGGCTCACCACAAGCATTCCTCGTCTACAACAGATTCTTAATACTGGCATACGGGTATGCCATTCAATACAACTACGACCTAACAAAGTGGAATTTGACACAAGCCTACACCAGCTTCAAAACATCAGTAGAGTCAGCAGCTTATCCAGCACTTCTTTGGGTAGACCAAAACGGGACTGCGCAATCCATATCCTATGGACCCAGATACTATGATGAATGCGGAGAAACCATTGACTGCTTCTTGGATTTTTACAGCTTGGGGATAGCCTCAGCACTTAACGATTCGTTAGCTACATGGCTTTGGACGAACAATAACATTTGGTCTGGAACAAATTACAACTACGCCCTACATTGGGCTGGTTATGAATGTGAAGCGGGAGGTTTCTTGCAGATAGCTTTGAAACTGTGGCACGATGATGGTTCATTGACGGACACTCAAAACTTATTGGGCGATATTGAAAATAGATTCCTACAAGAACAGTGGCTCAGTCCACAATGGACAACTACTTTGGGGGGACCTTCAAGTTATGCAGTTACCCATATGGCTTCGAATAATCCACAGCTTAGACTTGAAAACACAGTTCAGGCATGGACTGCTATACTTGGAAGTTATGAAGAATTAAACAGCACATATCAATCTGACGTACAAAGCATGTTGACAGGAACAACTTCAGCATGGTACGAACTTCTGCAAAGCTCTTTATGCGGTTCGAATTTTCCATATTTCTCAGAGCACTCTGATTCTGGACCAAGCAACGACGCCACTGCGACAGGAGCAGATTTACTATTCATACTTGGAATTGTTCCACAAACCGCTTCTCTAGCTGTTCCCGTAGAAGAAAACTCATACGAATACATCTACAACATACTTGATCCTGAACTTTTCAACATAAACCTAACCACTAACGTCGTCACAGTATCCTTAGCTACAGCAGGAACCTTGAACTTTCAATACAATCAGACAGTAACTGGCAATTTCAGCACGCCTGGAGTCTACACCGTGCAATTCTCCCCCGACTGGAACAATATATTGAGCACAACTTTCGCATCCGCGCTCCCGTCAAACAGGCAATACATGTACACAACACCGCCGTCATATTACATAACTTCCTCTGCTGATTCTAATTCAGTTATCAGTCCTTCAGGTAATCTAACGGTAAACCCAAACTTTTCAGAGACATTCACGTATTCAGCTAACATCGGCTACACCATAAACAGTGTTCTCGTGGACAATTCCTCTGTTCCAATAACTGGCAGCTACACCTTCACCAATATCCAAGCAAACCATACAATATCAGTAACGAGCTCGATTGACACCTTCAACATTTCTACTTCTGCCGGAGCTAACGGCGCCGTCAATCCGAATGGAAATGTTTCTGTCAATTATGGCAGCAGCCAATCCTTCACCATTTCCCCGAACACTGGTTATCACATTGAAAGCATAACTGCTAATGACGAACCTGTGATAGTCAACTCGCCTTCAGGTCAGACTTATCAATTTAGTTCGATTGCAGCGGACACTTCTTTGACCGCGACTTTCGCGATTAACATGTACAAGATCACTGTTAACCAGACTGCCAACGGTGATATCGCTCCTGATACGACCTCTGTTAGTTACGGTGCTTCTTTTAGCTTCAGCATTACACCTGCCACAGGCTACTACATCGCGAACATAACTGTTGATAGCTCTTCAGTGGAAGTCACTTCACGTTCGGGTCAAACGGTTAACTTCAACAATGTGCAAGCTGCCCACACGATTACCGCTAACTTTGCGATTAAGACCTTCAATATTACTGCTTCTGCAGGAGCTAATGGCGCCATCAGCCCAAGCGAATTTGTAGGAGTTAACTATGGTAACAATCAAACTTTCAATATAACGGCGAATACTGGTTATCACATAATTGAGGTTAAAGTTAACGGAACTTCAGTTGGCGCTGTTAAATCGTATACGTTCAACAATGTCCAAGGTGCATACACCATCTCGGCAACGTTTGCACCAAAACCAATAGCAACAATCTATGAAATAGCGGTTGCCCTAGTCATCGTAGCAATCGTTGCAGTTGCATTTGTATTAAGGAAAAGCAAGAAAAACAAAGCTAAGACCGATGATACACTGGTAACCGCATATAGCAGCTAAATTCATTTTCCGAGAATCTTTAATTTTTTTTCTATAAGTACAAATATAACGTAGTCCAAAACGCCTATAACCAGTAAGATTATGCCTATAGGTTTTGATATTTCGAATATTGCAAATACACCCAAAGCAAGAAGGATCAGCCCTGTGATACCCATGATTCCAAGAAGGGTCATCACTTTTCCGCTAACAACTTTCTTTCGACTCGCTTGTTTACTCATTTTCTTACCCTCCTCAACCAACCCTCTTTGAATCCACGAAAATATAAACTAATAATAATTTGAGTTAGAATCAAAAAAAAATTTCCCTCTGATGTACCCGCACCTACAAAATGCCTCATCCGCCTATTGTTGTCGGTTAGTCAGGCTCAGAATGCCGCCTTTTCTCGTAGCGCGTATACGCATATCAATATTGGCACAGGGTTTTCTGCTCCACATTTATTTGTATTGCCAATATTGCTCAGGTTTCAAGTGTGACTATATAGTGTATCCTTCAAGGCTGACTTATCCTTCTTCAACATGGTTAACGTCAACGATAGAACAACTAGCGCCCTTCCTGGTGAAGTCTGCCAAAAAAAACTCTGACACCCAACACATAAGTCAAGCTTACGTTGACTTCTAAGACTGAGTTCTCCAGTTTAAACTGTCATCTCAGGGGTTGGAAACCTGCAGAGACTCCTCTTTTAGGTGGTCGTTTGAACCTGACTCTTTGAATTAACAACGGCAAAACACCCCATTTCCATATATTGCGACACATCCCGACACATTGCGACACATTGCGACACATCCCGACACATCCCGACACATCCCGACACATTTCTAACCGCAACCTGCAAACAATTCAAGCTCCAAACCAAAAAAGCAATCCAAAACGGCTTGAACAAAAAATGAAAAATGAGTGTTGTTGTTCTTCTAAAGACACTCACAACAAAATAACAAAGAAAAAATTTAGAGCTCAAAAGTTACAGCGGAATGAAAAAGTTCTCTCCATTATAATGTCATTTCCAAACGCGTTACAACAGATTTGTGGAAAAAGCCTGTTAATGCCGTCTTCTAATTACTACAACAGCAACAGCGATTATTACAACTAAGACAACTATGGCAACCAGATAGTATATAATTCCAGATAAGCCTGAACTGCTTGAAGACCCGGTGGTGCCTGCATTTTGACCAACTGCGTAAACGTTACCGTCGTAGGAGCCAAAGTATGCTACGCCGTTGACTACAGCGGGAGAAGAGTAGAGGTTGCCGCCGGTTTGGAAGCTCCATAGGAAAGCGCCTGTTTGGGCGTTGAGTGCATAGGTCTTGTTATCTAAGGAGCCAACGTATTCAATGTTGCCAACGATTGCTGGGGCTGTGTAAATTCCGCCGCCTGTCGTGTAATTCCATTTGGTTGCGCCGGTTGATGCATCTAGAGCGTACACATTATTGTCGAATGCACTGCCTGTATAGACTACTCCGTTGGCGAAAGCCGGAGAATCCTGAACGCACTGTTCGTACCCAGTTGTAACTTTCCACAGTAATGCTCCAGTGCCAGCGTTTAACGCGTAGGTCTGATTGTCAAAGCTGCCGATGTAAACGTTTCCATCGCCTATAACTGGAGAAGATTCAACAACGCCTCCTGTTGTGTAATTCCATTTTTCAACGCCACTCAAAGCATCAAGAGCGTAAACCTTGTGATCATACGAGCCAAAGTAAATCACACCGTTAGACACAGCGACCGAAGAGATAACATTGCCGCCAGTCGTAAAATTCCAAAGAGACAGACCACTGGAAGCGTTTAATGCATAAAGATTGCCGTCACTTGAGCCCACGTAAACTATTCCCCCTGAAACCGTTGGATTAGACTGGACAACATTGCCAGTAGTAAATTTCCAAACAAGATCACCGCTTACAGCGTTTAATGCATAGATATTGTGGTCATCTGATCCAATGTAAACCAAATTGTTAGCCACGGCGGGTGAACTAAAAGATTCGCTACCCATAGGATACACCCATATTGTTGTGCCCGTCGTAGCGTTCATAGCAAAAACGTCGCGTCCAGAAGCGATATAGACGACGCCGTTTGCGACAGCTGGGGAAGACCAGATTGCCCCGTTTATTTTCGAGACCCAGAGAGTTTGGTTTGTGCTAGGCCCTGACCCACTTTGGTACCCGGTGTGCGCTACATCGCTATGAAACATTGGCCAAGAGCCAACTTGTTGAGCATTAACTGTAAATGAAAATAAGGAAACAACTGATAAGCACAAGACTGCTAAAGTTAATATTCCATAAAATCTTTTCAAAGTTATCTAACCTAAATATTACATTAATTGTTATTTTTGCATTTATATATTGTCCCTAAATAGTTAGGGCTTTAAAACATAACTCAGATAGATGCCGGAGGAAGGTTTAAAAAAACCTTAGGCTGTCTATTTGCACGAAACAAAGTCGACGGCTCAAATCTGCTCGGCTTATTTTCAAATTCTACGGTCGGTTAGCAAACCATGAAGAAAGTGTTCATATCGGGCCCTATTCTGGGCATGGAAAATAATCAAGGGTACCGAAAAGAAATCAGTGAAGTCTGCATCAGAAGCGGATTTGATGTGATTGATCCGTGGAATAGAGAAAAAGTACTCTATAAAGGAAACGAGGATTGCTGGTGGAGCAAAGTTCCAACTTTTGACTTCATTCAGAGAGACCTAGACGATGCCGACAAATGCGACACAATGATTGTTTATTTGCCCAAACTATCAGCAGGAGCATGCATGGAGCTGTTTTACGCCAAACGTAAAGGCAAAAAAATCATAGTGGTGTCGGAAATGGAGTGCTTAAGTCCTTGGATTATAGCACACTCCGACATAATTATCAAAAGCATCAATCAACTTGAGAATACACTGAAAAAAATTCAATAGTTTAAGCATCAATTCTTTATTCTACCTAGTCACATGATTTAATGAACAACTATTTTGCACAGAGCACTATATTTGGCGGAAAGACGCGTCACATAGTTTTAATAATTGTCTTACATTTCTAGTTAGTATCAAGTTACTTTCTTTGTAGAACATTTTTTGGTTGGAGGTGAATTGCTTGAAAGAAGATCCACGTAGAAGAGAACCGAAAATTACTGTGCCTGAGCCAGAAATGACCAAACATAAAAAGTTTAAGTGCCCTCTGGACCAATCGATATATGATAAGAAAGAAGACTACGAGAAGCATTGTAAAGAAGAACACGATGTGCTTTAAATTGAACCTATCCAAGCCGTATTTTGCCTGGTTATAGGTCACCGATAAATCCCATTACTTTCTTAGGACTGAAAACAATTAACGTCGAGTTTTTCAGGTACCTGCCGATTTTCGGAATTAATCCGGCAGCATCTGTTCCAAGTTTACAGGTTAAAGCATGCTCAAACATGCCTAAAGCCTCTGTATTAATAATGTCCCTGTTTAGCTGTGTTCTTTCAAGCACCGTTTCTACCTGGCTGAGTGACGCGTTTAAAACTATTAGCCGGTCTAAAAAAGACTGCTTCCATAAACGGGTTTTTTCGATTTGAACCGTCGACAATTCAGCCTGCAATGTCTTTTCTCCCTCACCGCCTAAGGAAATTGCTCTGATGCTTAAGGGTAAATTCACATGGAAACCATAAACTTCTGAGATTTTCTTTAAATCAGCTTTTCTGCCATCGACAAGTTGCGCTTGTAAATAAGGTAAAGAAATGTTTGCTTGGATTATCTTTGGTTCAAAAACGCCTACATCTACTCTTAATTCTTGTGTGTCACTGTCAACTTTAGTAATGTATCCTTTTAAGACAGAAAACTTTTCTACGTTTTTTATGTTTACGGGGCAGGTGCCTATGTTCTTGTTGATGTAGCTTGTAGCTATGACTTCGTCTTCTCCTGAAAGGGAAACTTGAACCCACCTGTTAACTGGATTTCCTAAAACCTTTACTTCTAAATCCAAGTTCTCAAACTCAGATTTCAACAAGTCATCTATCTGTCTTAGTTGCCCATTATTGGAAGCTTTAACCAGCAATGTTAAATTCGTCAAGTTTGATCGCCTATTAAATGTGACAGTTCTTCATGGAGCTTTCTAACTCTTTCTGCAGCATCTTTGTGCTCAACTTGAAGCCGCTCAATCTCCAGATCAATCGGAACTCTTTTTGACTTGTCAATTAGCTTGTCGGCGTATGAAACAATTTTCTCCTCCAAAGTAGTTGGCTCATAAACATCTTTTGGCCAACCAAACTTCTCGGCTTCTTGAGCGGTGATTCCGCCGCCGACATGCCTCTTAATTATCCTAACAGCAGCTTCTGGCAAACCTTCTATTTCAGCTATGTTGGCACCGAGCACTCCGTGGTCGACAGCATGGCTTTTTGAACGACCAATGTCATGCAAAAGAGCTCCTATTTCAACGAATTTTAAGTCAACTTTTAAACCTTTCTTTTCTAGTTTACTTGCGATTTCTAAAGCAAGTTTTGCAACCTGTTCACTGTGATTAATTATTTTAAGTGGACAATGATATTTGCGTAGAAGCTCGATAGCTTGCTCCCTTGAAGGAAGCCGGTTACTCACCGAGTTCCTTCCTTAAGGTATCAACTTTCTCAGATAGTTTGCTTATCATTTTTTCGTTTGCAAAATGAACCAGCGGTTTACTACAGTTGGAACAGTGGAAAACTAGTTCAACCGCTTCTTCAAACGGCACCCGTTTGCATTCTTGGCTACCGCAATAATAGAAGTCATGGTTCCTTTCATATTCCAACCTGACATTCAACTTCTCAAGAACCCTGCGTTTTTGACTTAAAATAAAGCCTTCCAACTGGTCTGGTTGAAGTCTCCAGTGAAAAATAAACCAGCCTGTTTTTGGATCCCTGGTCCTTCTCAAGCTTACAAGAGAATGATCATAAAGCTTATAGAGAATTTTGCGGACTGAGTTGAGACGAATAGCTGTCTTGTTCGCGATTTCGTCATCCGTTATTTCTTCTACGCCTTTAAGAAACTCAATTAGTCTAACGGCTTCTTCGTCACCTAAAGCCAAAGCAACTTTTATCAAAGTTGCATCATCAATTGTCGATAACATAGTCTAATGACCCTTTAATACTTAATATTGAAACTTACTGAAATAAAACTCTTCTTACTTTTCTAAGTAAAATTCATCATCAGTTTTGATTTCTTTTCCCCGTTCTCTTGGAACAATCTTTATCTTGGCTTTTTCAAAGTCTTTCGATAGTTCTTTACCCTCAAAAAACCTGTCCAAAAATATTGCAAGTGCAGAACATTCGGAATGGGGTTGATTTCCAATGGACACGTTAAAATCTGAAACATCACTTGAATAGAATTCACCCGGAACTTTCTGGCTTCCGACAAGAAGCAAAATATCTTTGTTTGAGTTTCTTACTCTGTTTAAAACATCGCTCATTTGGATATTTTCACCGTAAGCCGTTAAATGAACAACGACACCGCCATTAGCCTTCCAGTCGCGTACAGCTTTTTTCCATGCAGTGCCCATTTCAAATTGGAATGTTCCACCCCAACGCGTCGTTATCTTCTTTATTGTTTGCTCTATTTTGGAGTCTTCTACGTCTGAAAGTATAAAGCCTGAAGCGCAAAGTGCTCGAGCAGTTAAAGCGACATGAGTAGTTAACCGCACGTCACGCTGTGGTCTGTGCCCCCATCTTAAGACCACAATTTTTGGCAAGTCATTTGGTTTTTTGGTTGGTTTCAAATCTGCCATGTAGCTCTTCCACTTTTCGTCTGGCTTGCTCGGTTAACTCTGAAGTAGCTTCAAAAACAACTTGGATGGAATCATTGGTGTAGTTTTCTTTCTTGATTTCAGTTTTTTCGTGAAGCCATGATATAAAGGGCATGGTCCTGCTGGTTAACGGAACCGAGAACTGCGCTTGAACGTAATTTTCAAGAATTCTAAGTATTTCCTTTCTCAGTAAATCAAGGTTTATTTGGCACTTCGCTGACAAGAGAATGGGATTCTTAATTTTGCCTTTCAGGGCTTCGAGCTTTTGATTTGTTTCAGCTTCATTGATTAAGTCAATCTTGTTCAGAGCAGTTATAGTCGGTATACCCGATGCTCCAAGACGGTCGATTGTTTCTTGGCAAACGTTGTTTTTCTTCTCAATTGTTTCTATTGGTTCACTTACATCTAAAAGCAGAATTATCAAGTCTGAAAAGATTGTTTCTTCAAGAGTGGAATGAAATGCTTCAATCAACGATAAGGGCAAACGGTCAATGAAACCAACGGTGTCTGTTAAGAGAAACTTACGGTTCGAAAACTCTATCATCCTCGTAGTGGTTGAAAGAGTTGTGAATAATGCTTTGTCAACTTGGGTGGTTTCTTCTGTTAAAGAATTAAACAAGGAGCTTTTTCCAGACTTCGTATATCCAGCAAGCGAGATAGTCAAGAAGCCAAGCTCTGTCCGCCTTTCTCTATGAAGAACTCTTTTTTCGCTAATTTTTGTAAGTTTTTTCAGTATCGTTTGGACTTGCCTCTTTATGGCGTCGCGGTAAACGTCTGCTTCGTAGGCGCCAAGACCCATAAAGCCAGGCTGCTCGCTCCCTTTAGCTAATCTTACTTTTTCCTTAGCGTGTTTGAGCTCGTTTTGCAGAGTTGCCAATTGTATTTGGAGTTGGGCTTCGGTTGTTGTGGCTCGTCTATTGAAGATTTCAAGTATAAGTTGGAATCGATCGATAACTTCTACGTGTGTGGCTTTTGCCAGATTGTAGGTTTGGCGAGTCTTAAGTTGGTTGTCAAAAAGTACTTTTCCGGCTCCTGTTTCCTGCACCATCTGGGCCAGTTCTTCAACTTTTCCGGCGCCTATTTGATACCGTGCATCAGGCGGTCGGGTTTGCTCTAATGTCCCTACGACAGTATATCCGGCGGATTCTGCTAATCTTTTAAGTTCACCTAAACTTGACTCTTCACGGTTCAGCCTCCGCTGAACTATGACGGCTTTCGTTTTGTAGCCGCCTCCCCGTCTTTACTATCTATCTCGATGAGGTCTCCCAAGGTCAATTCCTGGTTAGCGGATTTTGAAACTGGAGGAGGAACTTTTTCTTCAGAGATTGGAACAAGCAACTTAATTTTTAACATGTGCTCAAGTTTTGAGGCAAGCTGGTTGTTTGGCGCCATTTTGCCAGTTTCAAGGTTTCTTAAAACTGAGGCTTTCTCGTTTATTTTCTTGCCTAATTCCTCGTGGTTAAGGCCTAATTTTTCCCGCGCCACTCTTATTTTATTTGAGTAATCTTCGGCAGGTTCTTGAGTGATTTCAACTTTAGCTACAATTGGTTTCCTTTGAACCATTGAAACAGGGGCCTGAGTTTTTTTGACACTCTTTTGAGGTAGGGCCACCTCTGCTTGATGAATTATTTTACCATGTTTGGAACATTCAACGCATACGGTTAGTTTGGCTCCTTCAATTACTGCCGTTATTGGTTCATCATGAATTTTGTGTCCGCAGACTTCACATCTCAATGTAAGCTTTCACCTTTCACTGTCTTTATTATCTTGTTATGTTTATACTTGTCGAAAACAAAAAGCCTACCGATTGTGAAAGCGTGGAGAACGAACTTAGTAAAGTAAGAACTATTGCTGACTACCAATTTGGAAAGGGGATAGGAGCAAAGCTTTTCCCAGAAAACATTGAAATACAGTTGTCTCCAAGAACAGGCAGAATACGCTTCATTAGCCTAAACGGCGAAAGATTAGCTACTCTTCGGCCAACCGATAGCCTGTTTTCTTTAAGCGTTAAAGCAGCCAAGTTTATGGCTGAAAATCTACCTTTTGCCAAATGTTTTGTCACCGTGAAAAACGATGTTTCAAAGTTCATTGCCGATGGTGGAGATGTATTTGCCGTCCATGTAGTCAATGTCGACGATGAAATTCGCGCTAAAGATGAAGTGATCGTTAAAGACGAGGCAGGCAATGTTTTGGCGGTTGGACGGGCTTTGCTTTCAAGCGTGGAGATGACGGCTTTTAAAACAGGCGTAGCAGTTAAAGTGCGGCACGGCTGCAAAGAAAGCTAAGTATATCAAGTTCTAGTGCAGAATATTGGTAGAAGTGAAAACTATGCATAAACGCATGAATCCTCGTGAACAAAAACGTATGATGCAACGTATGGGAATGAACATGGATTCTGTACCCGACGTTCAACAGGTCATAATTAGAACACGCGGCAAAAACATAGTTATCGATGAACCAGAAGTGGCAATTTTGGAAGTGCAAGGACAAAAAATGTATCAGATTATCGGCGGCCAAGTTTCAGAGCAAGCTCCATCTCAATTCCAAGCGGCTAAAGCAGCGCAACCAGTGTTTTCGGAGGAAGATGTGAGGTTGGTGGCAGACCAAACCGGCAAAAGTTTAGAGAAGGCAAAAGAAGCGCTTGCGGAATGCCAGGGAGATTTGGCGAAAGCTATACTGCTGCTTCAATCTTAATTCTTAATCTTTATTTATATCTCTACGCTGTCCTATTAATCATGAAGGGACTTGGGCAGTGATTCAAAACGTAGATGTAGCAGTTATTGGTCACTTCTCAATCGACACAATTCTATTGCCCACCAGAACTGCCCCATTTGTTGTTTTAGGAGGAGCAGCAGCTTATACTTCATTTGCAGCTAAACGTTTGGAAGCAACCACTTCTGTAATCTCCAAAGTAGGCGGAAATTTTCCAGAAGCTTACCTGTGGTGGCTAAGGCAAGAAGGTATCGACCTTTCAGGCGTAATTAAACTTGCAGATGAACAAACTACAAGTTTTGAATTAAGATACAACGCAGATTTGTCTAATAGAACACTGAGACTGAAAAGTAAAGGAGCACCAATAAACTTAGCTGACGTCCCAGCAGATTTGCATGCTAAGGCAATTCATATTGCGCCTATTGCCAATGAAATATCTTTCGAAGTAGTTGAACATCTAAAACGCTGTACTGATGTATTATCGCTTGACCCTCAGGGGTTACTTCGAAGCTTCGACGAAGCGGGAAACGTAACAGAAAACGCTTCCGCAGATGCTCGAATATTTAGTTTAATCAACATTTACAAGTCATCACAAAACGAAATCCACAAGCTTACTGGTGAGTCAGAGCTGAAACCAGCGATAAAGGCAATTCACGACGTTGGGGTTGAAACCGTAATAGTCACCATGGGCAATAAAGGCTCACTGCTCTCAGTAGAGGGAGCACAATACAATATTGCAGCTTGCCCTTCACAGGTTTTAGTTGACCCGACAGGCGCAGGAGACGTTTTCGTAGGCGGTTTCTTAACAGAGTATCTACGCAAAAAAGAATCAGTGTGGTGTGCTTGCGTCGGTTCAGCTGCGGCTTCGCTAGTCGTCGAAGGAATTGGCCCAACTTGTTTTGGCAAAAAAGAAGAAATTTATCGAAGAGCCAAAACATTGTATGAAAAGGAACTTAAGCAATAGCGCATATTTACGTAGTAAAACTGATGCATGAGGCTTTGACTATGGGTCGTGTAGAAAAAGGTGTTAAATGCAACGTGTCAGGCTGCGGCAGAGAAGCTGCCCGTTCAATATCTGTTGACAAAGTCAAAGCTGCTGGCTTAAATGTCAGCAGCAAAGAAAAACGTGCTTACATTTGCAAAGAGCATTATAAAGAATACAAGAAAAAAACAAAAAAAGATAAAACGCTTGATAAGTGGCGTTATGGCCACTGAAAAGAGTGATTTGCCATGCGAATACTCCAGTTACACTCTAACTTTATAGTTTTCAAACCAGTCCAAAAAGAAATCGCCATTGCTGAAGAAGCGGAGCAAAAAGAGAACCGCATAGAAGAAGTCGTAGTATTATTCATCGCCATAGAAGAGGGCGACGACTCGGCAACTGCGCAAAAAGCAATCGACGACGTCCGAGGTTTTCTAGGTAAACAAAAAACAAACCGCATCCTGATTTACCCCTTTGCACATTTAAGCAGCAACCTCAGCAACCCAAGCGAAGCCCTAAAAATAATAAAAGCCATGGAAGCCTACGCTAAAGAGAAAGAAATCGAAACCTACCGCGCTCCATTTGGCTGGAACAAGCAATTCACCATATCAATTAAGGGGCACCCTCTTGCTGAGCAAGCACGCTCCTACGCACCCACGCCAGTTACAGCAGAAGGAAAGGCTGAAGGTGTATGCAAAAAAGAGGAAGAACCAATTTCTGCTGCACTAAAAGCCGAAGACAAAATGCAGTCATTCTGGCATGTTATTCTACCCGACGGTTCATTAGTGCCAGTTGAAGAATTCAAGTTTAAAGGCCACATTAACCTGCAAAAGTTCTCTCAGTATGAAATTAAGAAAGCTAGGGCAGTAACCCAGATGCCGCCTCATGTCACACTGATGAAGAGGCTTGAAATCGCAGATTACGAGGCAGGCAGTGACCCAGGCAACATCCGCTGGTACCCGAAGGGTCGCATGATCAAGTCACTGCTTGAACAGTACGTTACGGCAAGGATGAACAGGTATGGTGCCATGGAGGTTGAAACCCCAATCATGTATGACTTCAACCATCCCAGCCTCAAAAGTTATCTTAACCGTTTTCCAGCTCGCCAATATGTTTTGAAATCCGAGGATAAGGAGCTTTTCCTGCGGTTTGCAGCCTGCTTCGGCCAGTTTCTTATGGCTCATGATGCCCAGTTTAGCTACAAGCAAATGCCCATAAAACTATACGAGTTAACACGTTACAGTTTCAGGCGGGAAAAAAGCGGCGAAGTAGTCGGCTTAAAACGTCTACGAGCTTTCACCATGCCTGATTGCCACGCTTTCTGCACCGACCTTGAGCAGGCAAAGAAAGAGTTCTTGACGCGGTTTAACATGAGTATGGAAGTGTTAGGCAACATAGGCTTAACAAAAGATGATTACGAAATAGCTTTGCGGTTCACCAAGAGTTTCTACGATGAGCACAAGGAGTTTATTGCGGAAATAGCTAAGACTTTTGACAAACCTATGCTGGCTGAAGTGTGGAACGAGAGGTTCTTCTACTTCATCCTCAAATGGGACATCAACTTCGTTGACAACCAAGACAAAGCTGCGGCACTCAGCACTGACCAAATTGACGTGGAAAACGCTAAACGCTATGAAATAACCTACGTAGACGAAAAAGGCGAAAAACAGTATCCGCTAATTCTACATTGCTCACCAAGCGGCGCCATCGAACGAGACATCTATGCGCTGCTGGAGAAGGCTTATCTTGAACAGATGGCGGGCAAAGCTCCGATGCTTCCCCTTTGGCTTTCGCCGACTCAAATAAGGCTTATTCCAATATCTGACAAGTTCCTAGATAAACTGGATGAACTTGCTAAGCAAATAGGTTCCCACTGCATCCGAGTGGACATTGACGATAGCGCGTCGACGCTGCAGAAGAAAATCCGTGAGGCAGAGCAGGAATGGGTTCCCTACATCATCGTTGTGGGCGAAAAAGAAGTTGAATCAGGAATGCTCTCGGTTCGAGATCGGGAGCTTAAGGGTCAACAGCTAAAGATGACTCCTGATCAGTTAATAGCTAAAGTGTCTGAGAAAATTGCGGGTAAACCGTTTAAGCCTTTGCCGTTGCCTATTTACCTTTCTAAGAGACCTCAGTTCCACGGCTAATAAGTGAATTATGTGTATCATTGAGGTAAACTATATCAAATAATGGAATAATATGAAACAATCAGATGAGAAGTGAAATACAGATGAGCGATGAATTGGTTGTCTACGTCGACGGCAAATACTATACTAAATCAGAGGCTAAAATATCCGTTTTTGACCATGGACTACTCTACGGCGACGGCGTTTTCGAGGGAATCCGTGAATACAACTGTGTTGTCTTTAAACTTAAAGAGCACATTGACCGCCTGTACCGTTCAGCGCACGTGATAGAACTGAAAATTCCCTTAAGCAAGGAGGAAATGACCCAAGCCGTAGTTGAAACTCTCAGGAGAAACAAGCTGAAAGACTCATACATCCGCTTGGTAGTGACAAGAGGTCTGGGCGATCTTGGTTTAGACCCCCGCAAATGCCCTAAACCCACAGTGATAATCATAACTGACAAAATAATGCTTCACGTAGATGGCGCGAAAGAGATGGGAATCACAACCATGTTCTCTTGGGTTAGACGTAACCCCGTGGATGCAACCTCGCAGGAGATAAAATCGCTAAATTACTTAAACAGTGTGTTGGCAAAGATTGAAGCAAATGCAGCGGGCGCTGACGAAGCCATCTGTCTCGAAAGCAATGGTTATGTATCTGAAGGCGTTGGCGAAAATGTGTTCATAGTGAAAAAAGGCGAATTATTTACGCCGCCCACTTCAACAGGCGCACTTGCAGGCATCACTGCTGAAGTCACAGAGAAACTTGCCGCTAAACTCGGTATAAAACTAACAGTCACAAACATAACGCCTTTTATGGTGTTCACCGCTGACGAAGCCTTCTTCACTGGAACAGCCATGGAGATGGTGCCCATACGCGAAGTCAACAAACGCGCAATCGGCACAGGCAAACCCGGACCCATAACAAAGAAGCTTATGGCGGAGTTCCAGATGGTAATTGAGGACCCATCTCAGGGAATAAAAATCTAAAGTTTCTCTTATTTTTCCACTTATTTAATATAAAGTTGGATATTGAAAATAGTGCGTATATAGCGAACTTATTTTTTATTTGTCTGAAAGAACACCTATGTGAAGTTTGACTATTTGGGTCTTTCTTCTCCTCATTTCTCCCCTAATTTCACTCTAATCTTTCACTAGTCGACGACGAAGGCAAACACCTATCCGCCCACACCAAAGA
>JBEKPG010000010.1:0-60854 GCA_049520955.1 Bathyarchaeia archaeon
AAACTGGATTACGCAGTCCAATACAATCTTCTGCTTTCTCAAGTTTCCCATAGTACCGTATGCCTTGGATGAAGGCTGAGGCACAGTTTCCAACGCCGACTAATGCAACTTTTACTTTGGGCATTCTATTTGCACCTTGCTTGGCTTTTCTATTTGCATTTGCCTTATAAAAAGATACGCTGAATTGTCTAAGTATTGTATTCTGTTACTAAATTGTTTACCAGGATTTTTCTTGTTTTGCTCTTGTAAACTCTCCGATTTCAGTTGTTTGGCATTTTAGTTTGAGAAAAACTATACGTGGCGAAAAGGAATTTGAATATTTAGTGTGGGAGGGCTGGGTTTGTGTGTTGGCTACCCAAGGCCATCCGTCATCGAGGAGAAAGGAGAAGGCTTCGAAAACGGAAAAACTCTTTTGGCTTGAGTGATATAGCCTTCAACCTTAACCAACCCTCCAATCACTAACAAAATCAAGATATCTTCAAAATACTTAAAAGACTTATGAATCAAAAATAAGGATTAAAAATACAAGGCTACCCTATCGCCAAAACGCCTTCTAAAATATTTGTTTCAGGAACGACCAGTTGCTTAGACAACGCTGCTTTAAGAATACCAGAAAACTTTGGAAGTGCACCGTTATAAGTGATAATTTGGTTACCCTTAAGCGCATCAGCTTGGAAAACCTTCTCATCTTCCTTATAACAAAAAGATAACGTTTGAGCGTAGAGGGCTAACATTTGAAAATCTTCCCATTGCTTGCACCGCAAAATCACTGAAGGCATACCCTGAACCGCCGGAATAGGAACAGCCTGACTTGTTTGCTCCTTGGCTGCAGCGGCAAATGCTTCTTTGGATGCGGTGCCCGACATATAAGTGATCAAGTTTGTTACTTCCTTTTGTAAATTGTTGATTTTTTCTTCGATTTTTTCCACTTTACCGCTTATTTCGCCTGTGCCTCCGAGTTGCTCGGTAACTGTTGCCAGCTCATTAATTAGTTTGTCTAAATCTCTTTCATGTTCTTTGAGAACGTTTACTATAAAGTCTAGAGCCTCTAATGAATCATCCTTTGACTGTGGATTCTTCGTCAATTTAGATATCCCTCGTTATCAGACACTCATTATGATGGAACTGTAAATAAACATAGCGAATTCATAAGTAATATCACAGTAACGGCACAGCTATAATTATTAAGAATCATATCTTCTGATATATGAAGAATTACGATACCGCTATTTTCCCAACCATGCGCATACACATAGAGTAGATCACTGCCACCCACGCATGGCACTTCCGATGCCATTCCAACACACAAGTACCGACAGAAAGTCGAAGCTTGAGTCTATGGATCGGAACCTGGAGGCACGGATGCTTCATTTGCAGGTTGAGCCTCATCCTTATGAACTGGTTCAGTGCTGACCTCATCCTTATGAACTGGTTCAGTGCTGACCTCATCCTTATGAACTGGTTCAGTGCTGACCTCATCCTTATGAACTGGTTCAGTGCTGACCTTCAGTGCTGACCTCGCCTTTATTGGAGTGCTGGGGCGAAGCTAAAGATTCCACAGTGGGTTTTAATTGCTGCTTTAGTTGATTCTTGAAGATTTCTCTGCTGCTCTCAATAACGCTTCCTAAATTACTGTTAATATCGATTTCATTTATGGTGCTCCTTAGCTGATCAATGCTAAGTTTGAAATTAGTCTCTGTTGCTAAATTCTGTATGATAGTTTCAAGCTGACTGTCTTCTTCCCTGTTGTCTTTGTCTCCAACAACTTTGCCGAGTAAAAGGTCGTTTAACATGAAATACGCTAAAATCACTGCCTTTGCATCGTGAAAATTCGGGTGATTCTCTTTCGGGTCATCGTCAACTTTTAAGTCTTTAAAGTAACCATACACGGAGTTTAGGATGTTGTATGCTTCATTTGAGATTTCTTTTGGAAGCTGGCTTTTAATGGCAGAGGAGATTTTTGTGAATTCCAAGCTTAAAGGAGGCATCGTTTCCCATGTGAAATTGATGTTTTCCCCAAAATTGCTGGAGTAGCCTTCTAATCGTTGCCAATTAATTCGCTTCTCCTGGAAGCCAATCAGAATATTAAAAGACTGGTCAATGATACCTACTGAAGTATTAATTACCGCTAACAGCTCATTTCTTTTCAGAGCAGCTTTCTCATCTTTCTCGTTATTCTCCTTGGATTTCTGTTGATCATCCTCAAGCATTCCGTTAATTTGATTTACTAACTTACCAAATAAGTCAGTCTTTCCCTTGGTAAAAAAAGAGTCAGAATTACCCTTCCATGTCACACTTAACTCGTTCCCAAACTTATCAATATGCTCAATTTCAAGAATTGGAATTTCCCGAACAACAATCCACCGTTTTTTAACCAAACCTTTCGCAACAAGAAACTTTGCTTTATTATCGGAAACCTCAACTTTAGAAACTTGAATGCCTTTCTGCTTTTTTTTAACCGAACTCACTTTGCCTGCAACTCGCTGGTTTTTTTCTCGTCAGTTTAATATTGCTTCGTATCCTCTATCAACTTATCGATTAATAAATTAATGCATTAAACGCTTGCCAAGCAAGCTAAAAACAAGGTCTGTTTAGGAAGAACCCAAGATTTTTCTTCCATCTTTCGATCTAACGTCTGATTACTGGAAAAGTCCTTATTTTCTTTGTCAGGCCTTACAATCTCACTAATTGCATTTGTGAGGAAAAGAAGACGAGAAAACACGACTCATCATTAAATGATCGTTAAACGCCCTAAAGTCTATTGCAAAAAAAGTTAAAATCTAATGAAAAAGCTAAGACCGAATGAGTTATTGTGGCTTCCACGTGCAGTTGATTGCTTTGTTCTCGCAGGCTAATACGCATGGAGCCTTATTGGTTTCGGGCTTGCAGGAAGAGCAAGTATACTTTATTTTTTTCCGATGAACCTCTACAACTGCTGCTACGATTTTATCTTCGAGATCTATAAACATCGTTTCTAGCTGAAGCGCAGATTGGGGACAATGCTTTACGCATTTGCTGCAGCCGCTACATTTGTCTGTGTCGATGCTTATGTAATACTCTCCTGAACCATCACTATAGCCGTAATGCGTAATAACAGCCTTCGCCCCCTGTTTCTAGGTTTTTTTCTCCTTTTCATATAGAACCTTGCCAAAAATCGCTGCACCAAAGGCGCCCGCAACCATTGGGTCTAAACCGTTTTCCCGCCAATTAGGCGACGGCAAACACTTCACGCCCAAATCAACCTCTATTCTACTGACGATTCCAATGTTTTTCGATTGCCCACCGGTGATAACCAATTCTTTTTCTAAACCTACCTTGTTGATCAAGTTAGCCATGCGAACTGCCATGGCACTCGTATAGGCAGCCAAAACCTTTTCCTTAGACCAGCCCTTCCGCAAGAGCCCCATGGCTTCGGTTTTTGCAAAAGCTACGCACGTACAGCTTACTGGAGGCGGCTCCTCATCAACTTTCAATGAGAGATCGCCGATTTCTTCAATAGGAATATGCAGCAAATCAGCGAACACTTCCATACCTCTGCCTGTTCCTGCTGCGCATTTGTCATTCATTAAAAAAGAGACGACTCTGCCCCTTTCATCACAGTGGATGGCTTTGATGTCTTGTCCTCCGACATCTAATACGGTACGGACGCTTGGTCCCCAAATGTAGTTTGCGCCTTTAGCGTGGCAAGCAATTTCCGTTATTGCTTTGTTTGCCATGGGTACGTTAACTCGCCCGTAACCTGTGCCAACAACGAATTTGAGGTCTCCGACTTTTAGCCCGGTTCCCTCCAGTGCAAAGTCTAAAGCTTTCTTTGCGCTCTCAGGACTGTTTGATCCAGTCCGTGTTAAGCCCCAAGAGTATGCTTCTCCGTTAACCATTATGGCAGCTTTAGAGCTGACTGAACCCACATCAACGCCAGCAGTGATTGTGTCCTTACTTGTCCACTTCTTGCCTGGCAGTATGCGATGGTACTCAAGCCAACGCCAAAACTCAAAGTCCTCTCTAACACTTCTGGGCTCTTTCATTTTTGGCTCCCCCTAGCACGGGTTGCTGCCGTAAGAGCCGCACCTAAAGCTCCTGCATATTCGGGAAAATCAGGAATCCACACATCCACTCCCAGTTTCCTCTTTAACGCTGCAGCAAAACCAATATCCTTAGCTACCCCCCCAATCAAAACCACATCGGGGTTTACACCAAGCCTTCGAACCATAGATGAAATTCGGTCTGCCATTGCATCATAAACCGCACGGGCAATTTCTGCTTTAGACTCCTGACGATGAATAAGCGAAACAACATCTGATTCGCCGAAGATAACGCAGGAAGCATTAATGGGGCTTGCACGCTCCGCTTTAAGTGACAACGGACCCATCTCTTCCAATTTCACCTCTAACGCTCGCGCCATCGCCTCAATGAATATTCCAGCACCGGCAGCACATCGTTCGTTAACGATAAAATCAACCATAACCCCTTTCTCGTCGCATTTAACGGCTCTTGCTTCCTCAGCGCCGACATCTATTATCGTTCTGGCCTTCGGAAAAAGGTAAACTCCTGCTTTCGCATCAGCTCCCATCATGCTTAAAGTATTGTTTGAGTAAGGCGCCATTTCCATTGCTGAACCCGTTGAAACAAAATAAGCTACATCAGAAATTTTCAGGTGAGCGCTTGTTAGTGCTTCATCTACCGCTTCCTCAGCGGCTTTGGCAAGGTCGAATCCAGAGGAAGCTTGCCCCCTTGAAACAACAACATTATCTTTCAGCAACACCGCTTTTACTTTTTGAGCGCCTAAGTCCATTCCGACGGTAATCATGAATTCACCATTAAGAATCTGATCTTGTCATTAACATTTCAAGGAACGCTTCAACACGGGTTTTCATTTGCCCCACGTCTTCCCTTGTGTATTCGGTGTCAAGATAGTACGTGGGGATATTTATTTTGTCAAGAGCTTTCTTGATTCGAGTGTACTCCATAGCGTAGAGCATGCAGCCACGCACTACATAGTAAATAACGCCTTGAACGTTCCATTCCTTTACCTTGTTTAAAAGCCAGTTAATTCTCTCCTCGTTTCCATCTGTTGAAGTGAAGCATGGGCAAATGGAAGCCATTAGGTACCGTTCTCCAATGGCGCGAAGCATATCATCCATTGTCCATTCGTCTACGCCGACTGGGTCGTTGAGAATTCTCTCGCCTGAACAAAGTTCATCTGCGACTATAATGCCTTTAGGATTAGCTTCCTCAACCAGATTTGGAAGCTTCCAGTTGTCAGGCCAAAACATCGGTGTTCCCGTTACTAGTATTCGCGGAGTATCAGGAGAACAAACCCAATCTTCCTTCTGCACCCTTTTTTCCAACTCATCACATAATTCCTCAGTTTTCTCCGTCCACCGCATTTTATCATCCCACAGGTAAGCTTGATTAACGAGCATAGCGTCTCTGCCCATAATTACTGGTTGACCTTTACGCAAATTCTGTAAACGGCGAAAAGCTCTTGTTGCCTTCTGGGTCTGCTCAATAGCTTCCTTCAAGCTTTTCCGAGTAATCTTGTTGCCCGTAAATTCTTCAATTTGCGTTTTCATAAGTTTTATTTCATCATTCCAAAAACGAAGAGAATTAACAGAATCTTTAACCCTTGGAAGGTTCATTCCCCAAACAGTCTTATAATCACTCAAAATCTCACTCAACTTAGTCATTCCGTCACACGTTAAAACACTTATCAACGCATCGCTTAATTCAAGAAAAGGCGAAAGCTCAATCATCTTTGCGCCTATAGTTGAACGAATAACCGGACAAACTTCTACTGGCACAACCCTGTCACCAATTTTAGAAGCATCATACCAACCTGAACTTACTCTGACAGGAATAGCTTCAGCAGCCAAAATTAACTCCGTGGGAGCGAACAAACACATGTAACCAATAACTTTCTTTCCCTTCTCTTTCTCAGCTAGAATCTCGGCTGGACGTTTACCGAACAAGTTTGCGATTTCATCAAAATACTTCATGACTTCAGGTCTGTTAGGATCAGCTTTTTTCATGTTCTCAATATTCTCAGCCATTGTCTTCTCGGATGCCGCTTTGATAGAGTTTCTAAGTTCTTTTATTTCTCTTGAAGGGAGTTCAGAAGCATACTTTTTTTCAATTTTTTCGCATTTCATTTCTTTCACTTACTCTGATGATCCTAGCCATTTTCTCGATTTGAACACTGCTTTATTCTCAGGCTTCCTTTTTAAAGCATCTTCGTTGAACCAAATTTTACCCAATTAAAACATAACGTGCAAAGTTAAGGTTTATTTTTCTACTTTCTCCCCGTAATCATCACTGACTAACTTACATCTTATAACCGCTTGCAAATGTTACATTTACATATTTTCCCTAATCCTTGCAAGAAGCAGAGTGCCCACTTGAAACAATTAAACTCAATTGCCTTAATGCCTTGATCATGAAGAAACTGGCAGATTCCTGCTACTCCAACTGCAACCTTAAAATCAAAAAGCAGTCTCTTTTCAAATAACCATAGCCGAAAAAGATAAAACGCTGTTGCATCTCACAAATTCTACACAGGTTATTGTATAATGATAACCATTAAAGTTTTTTTATTTTTGAAAAATAACTTTTTTTTTGACGATGCTATTGCCCTGAAAAGAAAATCACAAAGTTAATATATTAAATGCTACTTAAATTTTAAACAAGTATTTTTCGGAGAATAAAAAATTGTTAAAAAATTCTAAAGCTTTAAAAGTCCTTGTTTTTGCATTACTGACAGCGACGCTCCTAATGGCAGTCACAAGTTCAATCGTGAAAGCACAAACACAAGACACTATTGTGATCTACAACGCTGTGGGCGGAACAACCGATCCACTCGAAGGAACAACCACTGCTGCTGACGGCTCATCCTTTACCATCACTGCGACCGCTGGCGCCGGCTTTGTATTTGACAGCTGGTCAGTCGCTACTGCTTCAGGAGGCGTCACTTATATTGATAACCCACTTACGCTCACCCTCAACGGAAGCCTCGGCATACAGCCAGTTTTCGACCCAGTAACATTCGTATCTCCAGCAACAACATCTGAAACCCCAGCTCAACTGGCTACTAACGCCATAGTCGTCCTCGTTGCAGCAACAGGAGGAACCACGAGCCCTCCACCAGGATATTACTCCATGACAGACGCCACAAACCTAAACATAACAGCTATTCCAGCCAGCGGTTTTACATTTGACCACTGGGTCATCGGAGGCACCCCAATGAACCACGGCGCCTACTCGTTCACAGACACACCGACAAACAACCCATACAACGTAAACCACGGCTACGGAAACACATACTACTACCAACCAGTATTTGATCCTATCAGCACGGCGACTTCACCAACTCCAAAAGTAAATGAGTTTTCATCTGCACTTACCATCTTCTTAGCTCTGGCACTGATCGCAACTGCATTTGGAACATATGCATTCACTAAAAGAGCCAAAAAGTAAAATCCCCCTTTTCTTTCTTTTTCTAAACTTCAAAATCATTTTTGTTAATGAAGATTTTTGTATCGATTTAGCTTCATCTTTTAGGATGAACTAGTGGGTATGGTTGTTTTGTTGTAGTGCTGATTTGGAAGTTTGACTTTTAGAAAAACAACAGTTGTGTTGCTATTAGTGTTCTCTTTGTTTTTGGTTGCTTTTTTGATTTAGGGCTTGATTTGGTTGCAGGTTGCGTCATTTTTTGTCAATATTCATCAATAATCGTCAGATTTCGTCAAGAAACGTCAAGTGGAGGATATCGTACTATTAACTCGAGGTGTCACCTGCAAATGGACGCTTCAGAAATCTGTAGCAGCTATAATTGTTAACAGTGGTCCATGCATAGAATAAGAAAGTACGAGCAAACATGGAGTAGTTTTCCTCCTTAAGGTCTTGTAAGGTCACAAAAAGGCATTCTTGTAATTGAAATCGCGTATTAAAAACCAAATTACGAAAAAAGGCGACGAATGAAGCTAAAAGCCCCGATTTTTTGGTCTATTAAGCATTTTTTGAAGTTTTTATGGACATTCTGGTTCAATGTGGACCGTGACGATTGCGTTTGCAAAGCGCTCCTTTGTTTCTTTCTCAACCTGTGATGCAATACTGTGAGCTTCTTTTATCTGAATCTGCTTGGTGAAGCAGCAGTCGATGTTAATGTAACGTTTGCCATCAGCAGCATAAGTTACTATACGCTTTATTTGCAAGTTACCTTCAATGTTTTTGGCAACTTCGTAAATTACTTTTCTAAGCTGTGTCTCATTTACCTGTGCGGCGGGAACCGCTATGCCCGCAGGCTCTATATGAACAGTAACGTTTTCAAGCGGACTGATTTCTGCTTTCATTCTTCGCTCGATTTTTTCGGCTATTTTATGTGCGTCTCTAACTGACAGTTCAGGATCCACGTAGGCATGCAAGGTTATGTAGAATTTACCGCCGATGTAAATAGTGGAGATTTCATGCACTTCTTTTGCGCCCTCCGCTGTTGCCAGTTTTTCTACTAGCTGATCCATTTTTGTTTCTTTTTCTGACGGTTCAATGTGGATTGTGGCGTCTACATTGCCGAGAGCTTGCTTCAAGTCACCTTCAATCTTAGATACTAAAGAATGCGCTGCTTCCAAGGGCATATGACTTGGAACTTGCACGGATGCATCAATGAAAATTTTAGAGCTTACCTTGCGAACTTTCAGGTTTTCAATTTTCACAATACCCTCATGTGAAAGAATCACTTTTCTTGTTTTGTGAACAAGCTCCTTTGAGGCGGTATCGCTTAGTTCCATTACACTGAGTCGCACGAGCTTAATGCTTAAATAAGTAAGCATAACTCCGAGGAAAACTGATGCTAAAGCGTCTCCATAATAAAACCCTAAAGTGGCTAAGCCAAATCCCAAGAGAGCCAGCAAAGTTGAGCTTAAATCTGAAATAGCGTCATAAAAACCTACTTTCATAGAAGGACTTTCGATGTGCTGGGTCTTCCTGAAAACCGTAACTCTTAAGGAAGCAACAAAAATAGCGTAACCTATCGCAATGAACCCCGCAAACTCTACGCCTTTGAGTATCTGCGTGTTTTCCATCAATCTTATCGCTGCTTCATAAAAAATTAAGAATGCCACTGCAATCAAGATTACCCCACCGATTAGTCCACCTATGGTTTCAAACTTTTCATGTCCGTAAGTGTGTTCCTCATCAGGAGGCTTGATTGAAGCGCGAACCGCAAAAAACAACATTATAGTTGACACAACATCAAGCGATGCATGTAAGCCGTCGCTCAGAATAGCTAAACTGTTAACAAATAAGCCTATCGAAACCTCAACTATTACAACGCTAAAGATTGCAATAGCCGAAATTTTCAATGCTTTAAGTTTGTGTTTGCCTTCGCCAGAACCTTGCATTTTATTAATCTAAATATGCTCTTGGCAAGGGCGATTTAAGAATTGTGGGAGAAATGTACCAATCATTTTTGAATCCAACACTATTTACGGCCGTTATTAAATTATGTCCTAAATCCAACTGCTTCTCCTATAAATTCCTCTTTTTTATTGCCTCGACATCTTGGACCTAATCATTTCTTCAAAATGAAGTAGTGTGTAGATTAGAGCTTGATGTAGATTGGACGAAGGATATTGAACTCTCCCAACATTTTGTTCAATAAATAACCCACTCTCTTTTAAGGAAAAACATTGGTCAAATGTTTCTAAAAGCTAAAATTGTAAAATCGATAAGCATTTAGGTTTGAAAATAAGTATTAATGAAAACGTTGATGTTTGATGGCTTTGGTAAAAATACGGGAAGTATTAGAAGGATACTGCCCAGACCAGAAAATAGCTATTCGTGGCTGGGTTTACCGTAAACGTGAAGGAAAAGACCTCATTTTTCTGGTAATCCGCGATTCAACGGGAGTAATTCAATGCACAGTAAAAAAAATCAGCCCTGCCTGGAAAGAAGCACAGCGCTTGACAATTGAATCCTCATTAACGCTTGAAGGCACCGCCAAAGAAGACAAACGTGCCCCAGGCGGATACGAAATAAGCGCAGAAAACATTGCAATCATCGGGTTAGCAGAAACTTTCCCAATAGCGAAAGACAAAAGCAAAGAATTCATCCGTGACATGCGGCATCTCTGGCTTCGCAGCCGAAAAATGAATTTGATTATGAAAGTTCGCGCCAAGGTGTTAGAATCGACACGCCAATACTTCAAAAACCAAAATTTCACAGAAGTTTCGCCTCCAATGTTTATTTCTGCAGCAGTGGAAGGCGGCTCTACACTTTTCGGCTTAAAATATTTCGACCAAGACCTTTATCTGACCCAGAGTTCTCAGCTTTACCTTGAAATCCTCATATACTCTTTGGAAAATGTTTACTGCATCGCCCCCTCGTTTAGAGCTGAAAAAAGCAGAACAATCAGACATTTAACCGAGTACTGGCACATGGAAGCTGAATGGCCTTTTGCTAGCATGAATGATTTGATGAAGTTTGAAGAAGGCTTAATGTCTCATATTTGCGAAAACGTAAGCGAAACTTGCCAAAAGGAGTTTGCCGAGTTAGGTGCTGATATAAACAAGCTTAAAACAGTTAAAATTCCGTTCCCACGCATCACATACGCTGAAGCAATCGACAGACTAAAAGTCAAAAATTCCGCATTAAATTGGGGTGCCGACTTAGGCTATGAGGATGAAAAAGTTTTGGCTGAAGATTTCAGCAAACCATTCTTCGTTTACGACTACCCGACAGCCATTAAGGCGTTTTATTGCAAGACTTACACTGACCATCCTGATGTTGCAATGTCGGTAGATATGATGGTTCCGCGGATAGGCGAAATCAGCACGGGCGGAGAAAGAGAAGAAAACAAGGACATACTTATTCAACGTATGAAAGAGCAAGGCTTGAAGCCTGAAGAATACGAGTGGTACCTTGACTTACGGCGTTATGGTACGGTGCCCCATGTTGGCTTTGGCATGGGACTAGAGCGATTGTTAACTTGGATGCTTGACCTCGACAACATTATTGATGCTATTCCGTTTCCAAGAACAACCCGCAGGTTCTATCCATAACTCTTTTTTGTTTACGGGTAACCCGTAAAATATTCCAGTTTTAGTTGTGTCTTCTGTAAGCCGATGCTTACGACAAGTTTCTCCATGGCTGTAACCATCGGAGGCGGTCCGCAAACATAATACATGTTTTCGAGGTAATCGGGTAGTTCCTTCTTAATCATTTCTGCATTGATTACACCGGTTGCTCCTTTCCATTGACTAGTTGGTTCGTTAATTGTGAAAACGACTTTAAGATTCTTGTTTTCTTCTTGCATTTTCTCAAGTTCCTCCTTGAATGCTATGTCATTTGCCGTGCGGCAACCATAGAAAAGGGTGATTTTTGAATTCAATTTTTTATCTGTAGCATTTTTGCAAATGCTAACAAATGGGGTTATTCCGATGCCGCCTGCAAGCAATGAGATTTTGGGATACTCACCATCGAAAGTAAATTGTCCATATGGCGCATCTATTCTAGCCCAATCATTCACTTTAGCGGCTTTTAGCGCCATTGAATATTCGTGATCGGTTAGCTTTTTGGTAAACTCAAAGTGTTCTTTTTCGGTTGGGCTGCTGCTAAAGCTAAAATGGTGAGTTAACTCTTTATCGCCCTGTTTTATGGTTATGAAAAAGAATTGCCCGGGCTTATAAGTCAATTCCGATGGTCTTGAGAATCGGTAACTGGTTACATCGGCAGTTCTAGGTATAATTTCTTTGATTGTTGTTTCTATCTTCATAAAAATCATATCAAGCTCTAAAATATGCGAATTCTAGTATTATTTTAGAGTACAATAAACTTTGCGGCTAATTCGTTTTATAAAGCAACATATGACCAGAATATGGTTTAAAGCTAAACTAAATACTTTAAGAAAGAAGAGTTGAAGTAGCAGACGAGTACCAAAGAATTAATCTTCTTGCAGTATCCTTGAAGGGTCAAAGTGACTGAATTTTCAGCGTCTTAGAATTTGGCCAAAAGTGAACATCAAGAAAGAGAATCTATGCACTCACCCGAAAAGCTTTAAAATGTCAACTGTAGAATTCAGAGGGTAATACAGCATACTTGAGGAAACATTGAAAATGAGCGATAATCTGATAACAAAATTGGCGAATCCAGCACCTCTAGGACTCTTAGGCTTTGGCATCACGACTGTTCTTCTTAACTTAGCTAACGCAGGCGTAATTCCGCTGGACACCGTGATTTTAGCCATGGGCATTGCTTACGGAGGATTAGCACAGGTTATTGTTGGAATAATGGAGTTCAGAAAAGGCAATACTTTCGGTACCGTCGCTTTCTTGTCTTATGGCTTGTTCTGGTGGAGCCTTGTGATGCTTTTGATCTTGCCTAAGCTTTCGTTCCTAAGTGGATTCAATGCGCCCTCAGCGTCTTCAATGGCAGCCTATTTCATAATGTGGGGAATCTTTACTTTCGCAATGTTTTTTGGCACATTGAAAGCTAATCGGGCTTTGCAGTTAGTATTCGGAAGCTTAACTATTCTATTCTTTATGTTAGCTATTGCACAATATGCAGGAAGCGCAACATTTACAAAAATTACTGGCATCGAAGGCGTCATATGCGGCTTGAGTGCGGTGTATCTTGGAGCAGCTGAAGTCTTAAATGAAGCGAACCAAAAAACTGTCTTGCCAATTTATCCTACAAGCTAAAACAACTAAATCCTTTTTTATTTTCCCAATAAAGGAACTAAATACTTATATGCTTTAGAGTTTACCCTTCCCAACAATTTAGGTTGAGCGATATGTCAGAAGCTAGTTTACCATTTGACGAGAAGTATTGTCCGAGTATTGCAAAATTTTCTAATGGAGAAAAAAGAAAGCAAGAATGGGAGAAATCAATAAAGAACCCGCAGGAATACTGGGCCGAAAAAGCAAAAGCCATCGATTGGTTTAAGCCATTTAGCAAGGCCCTTGATGACTCGAACCCGCCGTTTTACAAGTGGTTCCCTGATGGAGAACTAAACATCTCCTACAACGCCCTAGACAGGCACGTGAAAAGTAACCGTAAAAACAAACTTGCCTACATTTGGGAAGGCGAAATGGGAGAAGTGAAAACTTTCAGTTACTATCAACTTTATCGAGAAGTAAACAAACTTGCAAAAGCACTAAAGGAATTCGGGGTTAAAAAAGGTGACCGAGTTGCAGTTTTCCTTCCTGTTATTCCTGAGTTGCCAATAACTTTGCTTGCGACAGCAAGAATCGGCGGAGTCCACACGGTTGTCTTTTCTGGATTTAGTGCGGAAGCATTAGTCGACAGAGTGAATGATTGTGGAGCAAAAATCTTAGTAACAGCAGACGGTTCCTTCCGAAGAGGAAAACCAATCGCCATTAAAGACAACGCAGACCGAGGATTACCAAACATGCCTAACATTGAAAAAGTCATTGTTGTTAAGCGGACCGGCCAACCCGTTCAGATGAAAGAAGGTAGAGATGTATGGTATCATGAAGCTCTTGCAAACGCAGGCGCAGATGCTTACGTGGAACCTGAAAGCATGAAATCTACCGACCCACTATTCATACTTTACACTTCAGGAACTACGGGGAAACCGAAAGGTGTTCAGCATGGAATAGGTGGATACCTTGTTTGGGCTTATTGGACGCTCAAGTGGGCTTTTAACCCAAATGACGAGGATATTTACTGGTGCGTTGCAGACATCGGCTGGATTACCGGCCACACATACAACGTTTACGCACCCCTAAGCCTTGGCATAACGGCATTCCTTTTCGAAGGCACACCTGATTACCCTGGGCAAGACAGATGGTGGGAAATGATTGAAAGACACGGAGTAACCATCCTTTACGGTACACCAACCGCCGTCAGAATGTTTATGAAATTCGGTGAACAATGTGTCACAAAGCATGACCTAAGTACCCTACGAATTCTAGGAACAGTAGGCGAACCTATAAATCCTGAAGCATGGAAATGGTACTACCGCGTCATTGGCAAAGAAAAACTTCCAATAATTGACACTTGGTGGCAAACCGAAACTGGAGGATTTATGGTTTCCCCAACCGCAGGAATAGAACTCACTCCATTAAAACCTGGCAGCGCAACGTTCCCACTGCCAGCTGTTAATGTCGACATCTATGATGAAAAAGGCCAACCAGTACAAGCAGGCGCTAAAGGTGTTCTAGTAATAAAATCACCATGGCCTGGAATGTTACAGACAATTTGGAAAGACCCCGATCGCTTTAAGCAAACTTACTTTGGCAGGTGGCCAGGAATATACTACTCTGGTGACTACGCTGTTCGAGACCCCGAAGGTTACTTTTGGCTCCTTGGCAGAGCAGATGAAGTTCTCAAAGTTGCAGGACACAGAATTGGGACAGTAGAGCTAGAAAGTGCATTGGTTGCGCATCCAGCGGTTTCTGAAGCAGCAGTGATGGGCAAAGAAGATGCAGTGAAAGGTGAAGTTCCAGTAGCATTCGTTGTTCTGAGAAGCGGGTTTACTCCATCTGACGAGCTCCGTGCAGAACTCATAAAGCAGATTAGAACTACAATAGGTCCAATAGCAACTCCAGATGCCATTATCATAGTTAATAAGTTGCCAAAAACTCGAAGCGGCAAAATCATGCGCAGACTACTCAAAGCAGTACTAACAGGAGCTCCACTCGGCGACACGTCGACGATTGAAGACGAAGGCTCTATTGAAGACATAAGAGCAACATACAACGAGTTGCGAAAACAGCTAACTAAATAATTTCTTTTTTTTGTCTTATTTTCTTTTATCTTATTATTTTTAAAAATTTAATAGGGATTTTTGGCTGGGTTTAGCTTTAACTTTTTTCGTTAGTTTTTTAGACGGAAAAACTTTGGTTTTTCAATTAGCTATTTTTAGGCACCTCAATAATTTAATAGTATGGTAATGAAGAAAAGCACAATAAATGACTTGGAAATGAAGAATTCTTGTATGCTCAGAAGAAATCAGCATCACATACTTGCAAATGCACTTAAAAGTAAGATGTTGTTCAGCTTACCTTTGAAGATTAGGTCTTTTGCTCCTCATTCTCGCGAAAAGCATTGCGAATAAACACGTTCTAAGATCAAAATAGCTTGATACAAGTTGCAATTTTAGAAGTTAACACAAAAAAAATAAAAGGGAAATTTGTTTCTTCCCTGCTTGGGTTTATAGATGTCGTTTTCGCATCATCAGCATTAGAACTGCGCCGATTATGATTATCACAATTATTATTGCGATTGCTGAGCCTAAGATGTATGTGTTAGTATTTGATGCTGGTGGTACGGCTGTTGGTGCTGGAGTGACTGCTGCTGCTGCGTTTGTAACCGCAAAAGAACTCATCGCGAACGATGGCCAGTAACTGTTGGTTCCAGCGAATGTTGCGATAACAGTGTAGTTGCCAGTGACGACTTTTGGAGTGTATGTTAAGCTGTAAGTGCCGCTGATGGTAGTGTATGCAGTTCCTATGACATAGTGGTTGTTGTTAGAGTCTAAGACTGATATTTGTACTGGAACGCCGGTAAAGTTAGTTGGGAGTGGTTGTTGTTGGTAAACGTAGCCCATCCAATCTTTCATGCTTGCGTCAGATGCAACTGGAACGCCATTTGGAAAGTCAGCTGCCTGCTCATCTTGCTTTGTGCCTGCTGAAACATCCATTACGGTGCCGCGTATTACCACAGATGTTCCTATGGGTACAGCGGTATCTGGTGCTGTTACTGTAGTAGCGCTTGGTCCTTGGCCAACACTGTAGATTTGGTTGTCGTAGCCGTTAAAGTATGTAGAGTAGCCGTCTGCCATTGCATAGCTCATGGATGCGAATTCACCGGTATAACCTGAAATTGTCCAGATTTCTGCTCCGTTTGTTGCATTAACCGCGCGTTCTAGTTCGCCTTTGAAAATTGGTGAATTAATTGTGTGTTCAGAAGCAACTATGTATATTACTCCGTTGCCGACAGCGTTTATGAAGCTTGGATATTCACCGAAAGGCGAGTTAAAGCCCGCGCCTGTAGTGTTGCCTTCCCCTCCGTTACCGTAGGTCCATAACAGTGTTCCATGGGTCAAACTATAACAGTAGAGTACTCCTCCGTAGCCCATACTGTAGAGATTCCCGTAAGCAAGTTGAGCCATTACGTTGGGGAAAATTGGGTTACCAAAGTAGTCAAGAGCTGTTTGAGATGCAGTTGGACCCCAGATTTGCTTGCCGGTCGTCATGCTGTATCCTACCCACTGCATTGTTTCCTTATATCCTTCAGTGAAGACACCTGTGCCGCCTTGACCGTCGCTAACCGTTGGATCACATGGACCTGCTAAGACTGTTAAGTTGCCATTTGGCGGTTGAACTGTATTCGACCATAGTACCTGACCGAATGATGTAGAACTTGGGTTGATGCTGATAGCAAAGTATGTGTATGGAGTATCACTTGTTTGATAGAAGTCAGTGCTGGTTAATCCTGGGAAAGTGCCGCTCATGCAGATTAACATGTCGTTGTAGACAGCGTCAACTTCCGAGAAGCTACCATAGACATTGGTCTGTGGGATCGAAATGTTCCAGTCGTACATGCTGCTGGCTCCTCCATTGACTGTATCGGTATATGTAGTTGTGGTTGGTGGCCCGAAGAAACTAGGAGCTGTAATGCTAAAGGTACTTGTTGCAGGTGATAGTGTGCCTCCACCGACATTTATGTTATAATTCCATAGGTCAGACGAGTTCCACTGAGCCAAATACCAATTTGGATGAGTAGGGGTGCCTAAGTTCGTCGCTATATATCTCAAGTGTTCACCGCTCGGACCCATTGTTTCAGGTGCACCGGGAGCAAAAAAGGACGCTCCTCCTGGTACGTTAGTTACGTTGAACAGTAGGATTCCTGTGTCTGCATCATAAGCTTGGGCAAAGTTGCTTGTGAATAAAACTGGCGGCATAACTCCATTTTGGTTGGGTTCATGAACGGACATTATGTAACCGAATGATATTTGTCCGGCAGGTATTTGAGTGCTACTCCAAACGAGTTGTCCGGTAACTAGGTTAACGCAGTAAGTTCCACTGCTTATTCCTCCAGCTAATGAGCCTTCGCTTGAGTATCCTAGTGGTGCCTGATAGTAGAGCATTCCATCCATTATTATTGGATTAGTGAATCTTTGATCATATGCAGATCCTTCGAAGTAAGTGTCTCCTTGTACGGCAAAATTGTTTCCTCCGACGATTCCTCCACTTTGAAGCGGCTTTGTCCACATAACGTGACTAGTGAGGGGACCAATCGCATCGCCCGGATTTCTTTCCATTTGTGCGTTCTCAGCAAAGGCGCCAATGTCGCCTGAACCTACTGAAGGTTCAACAGGCGCACCTGTACCTAGCCAGTTTGACGAAATCTGGTACCACTGGGTGTTTTCACCGTATATTGGGCGTTCCCAGTAGGACGTTGGAAGGGGAGCGCCATTAGAAGCAGAAGCCACTGGTGTTGACTGCACAGTAAGAGTTGTTGATGCAACGCTGGCCGAATAAGTATCGTTAATGAATGCAGAGGTGGGAGAATCGTTACTGGTGGTTATGTCTTGTCCTGGGAAATTAAAGGTGAAATTGTATGTGCCTGCTTGGGTAGGAGTGTAGGAGTAGTCCTGGTCTGACGTGGGGTCTGCAATGTAAGCGAAAGTCTGTTTTGACGATGTGCCGTTAGGGTCAGTTATGGTGAGTTGGTAGTTTTGGAATCTGTAATTGTTTGCTAAATCAGCCGCTGGGTCAAAAGTGCTGTCAAGCCACATGATAATGAAAACTGGTTGATTGACACCTACAGGGTTAGGTGCCACATTAATGTAAGCGTACGTTGGAATGATCCATTTAGGTGTGTGTGCACTCGCGTTTGGTATAAGCATCATTGAAGCTGACATTGAAATTGTTAAGAGTATAGCTATCGCAATTGCTGCAGTTTTATTTTTTAAAATTTGCATTTTTCTTTTTCTCCTTAAAATTTGTAATTAATGTTTATGCGGGGTTTATTTATTAAGGTTATGCTTAACTCTTCAAAAAATAGCTTGATTGATAAAAAAAAAGGTCATTTTTTGAATTTAGCAGTATGCTCAAGCTACAAGAAATGCTTAAATAAATCTTAATAAAGCTAGATATATGACAATTTCAAGATGGGATTTAAAACGTCACAAGGGTAACCATATTGGGAAATCGAATAAAAATCGATGATATTGATGCAAAAATTTTGAAGATACTCTTATCTGAATCCCGCACTAGTTTTACCGATATCGCCAAAGAATGTAAACTTACAGTAACTGCGGTCAGAATGCGCTATAAACAATTGTGGAAAAAAGACATAATCAACGGCGAAAAAATGATTATAAACCCTCATTGCCTGGGGTATCGTCATATCGCTGATATATGCATTACCACTGCGATTGAAAACGAAAAAGAAGTCGCCAAGTTACTTGAAAGCAAACAGTACATCGCTGGGTTGATAGGCCCATTTGGCCACTACAACTTCATTGGAAAAGTAGCCTTAAGAGACCTCAATAAACTGCATGAAATAATTGAAGATTTAGAGTCAAACCGATTCATTAAACATGTTGATGCTTTAATCTGGGCAGAGGCAATAAACATAGAATTTCCACAAAATCTAATTATCAAACCACTATCTCGTGAAAATGAACGGAAAAGCAATCACAGGTCAGCTCTAACTAATCTTGATCAAGTACCATTAGAGATTGACGAAATAGATAGAAAAATCGCTAAGATTCTTTCGGAAAGTTCTCGAACTCCCTTTAAGAAAATTGCAGCGCAATTGGGCTTTTCAAGTAAAACGGTAATGCAAAGGTACAAAAAACTTAGAAAAAACTTGCTAACTCTTTCCACTATAACTCTTGACCTGAACAAGCTTGGATACAATGCTCTTGCGAACTTATACTTAAAAGTTTCAAATCGAAGCAAAATGCCAGAAATATATTCTCAATTGCTTCAAATTCCAAATCTGATAGTAATTATAAGGCTTATCGGTTCTTACGACTTATACTGCGCAGTTGCTCTAGAAGAATTCGACAAGTTGTTTGAGGTTAATGAGAAAATTAGAAGAATAAGCGGTGTAGAAACGGCAGAGACTTTTCTAACAAAAATGCCTCCCTCATGGCCTCTAAACTTGTTTCCTTCATTAATTGACAATGAAGCTATTCAACCAAAATACTGGCCCACTGAAATCGCAAGAGCACCAAAATAGAAATGATAGCAAAATAATTTTTTACGGAATTTTTATCCAGCTGTAATTTTAAGCAAAAAATGCGAAATATTTAAGCATTAAATATCGCGCGCACTATTCCTCTAATAATTGTTTTTGGACGTATGTGAATAAGTCTGTCAATAGAAGGATAATGTGCCACAGCGGCAAAAATCCGACAAATCCCAAAGGTTGTGAAATGATTTGATGCTGAAACAAATTTTTTTTTGAACAAAATAAGATACACATTTCGACGATGGCGGAAATAAACTTAGGCCTCTTAGCGCGATTCAGAGACTAACTCATCGTGTATATTTGGGAGTAAATATGAAAAAACTTTAAAAGCTTTTAACACAGAAACCCCTCTTCACAAGTGAATTTAGTATTCGAAGGATGGATAATTTGAAAAAGGTAATAACGGCTATAATTATTGTAAGCTTAATCATGGCTGCGTTTAGCATGTTGTTTGGTCCTACTGTAAAGGCGGACTCTTCAGAAGTTAAAATTCTCAGTTACAGTTGGTATGTTGCTCCTATAAACACTATTCTAGCAGAAAACGTTGGTGATTTGATTGCGGTCGGCGAGATACAGAATGTGGGTTCCAATGTCTTAGGGTCTGTGTTTATTGTTGGATTTGCTTACAACTCCACTGGAGACCTCTTAGATTCTAACGAGGCTCCACTTTATGTATATGATGTTCTTCCTGAGCAAAAAGCTCCTTTCTACATAGATTTTATCCCTGAAAACAGCGTAACCCAAGACAACAGCTGGGTTCAAGACGTTACCAATGTCACCTTAGAAGTAGGTTACGTTAGCGATCTCAACACGACTCAATATTCAGGTTTGACGTCAACTGGATCTAGCGGTTCCAACGTAGACGGCTCATTTACTGTTACAGGATTAGTTCAAAACAACGGCAGCGAGACGACTGGTAATGTTTGGGTTGATACAACCTTTTATAATGCTTCCGGGTCGGTGGTAGCTCTGAATTACACTGATTATTTATCCAGTTCTTTTGCGCCTGGTGATTCTGCGGCGTTTATAGCGACACCAACGGATGACACAGGTGTGCTATCAAGTGAAATAACAAATTATTCCCTGCTGATCCAGTCCGAACCGCTTTCGACTTCTGAGACGCCTACGCCCTCTCAGCCACCTTCGACGACGCCAACTCCTTCCCAAACGGCCTCGGCGCATCCCACGCAATCTCCCGCTACGATGTCTGCGGCGCTAACATATGGTCTAGCAGTCGCAGTGGTGGCAGTTGTAGTTATTCTTGTTGCTTGGCTATTTCTTAGGAAGAACCGCAAGAATGCTAAATTTGAACCACCACCTCCGCCTCCACCGCCGCCTCCACCATAACCTCTTTTTTGTGTCAAAATAATTTTTTTCATCCACCCCTTGGAAATCTTTTAAGCTAAGATAGACCCGTAAAAAAATACGATAAAATATTGAACTAACCGAAACCAAAACGATTGATTTGATAAAATTACTTTAAATAATTCCATTAGATCTTTGGAAGTCTCAATTAGAAAATAAACGTTGAAAAAAAACAAATCAATTTCTTAAAGATGGAACTTATGGCTTTTCACTTCTGTGTTGGACTCTTTTGCTAATTGTTCAAGAAGAGTTCGTTCCTGGAACGTAAGTTTTTCTGGAACCGATATGCCTATCCTTATTATTAGGTCTCCCTTACCATAAGCCCTGAAACGCGGCATTCCTTTTCCCTTCAGCCTTATTACTTCGCCTACCTGCGTTCCTGGATGAATCTTTAAGTTTGTTAGTCCTTCAAGGGTTGGAACGGTTATATCGGCGCCTAAAGCTGCTTGGGGATAAGTAATCATGGCTACGTGCCATAGGTCGTCTCCTTCCCTTAAAAATTGCGGGTGTGGCTTAACGTGAACTACGACATAAAGGTCGCCTGGCTCGCCATCGCTTTGCGCCATTTCTCCTTCACCTCTAAGCCTAAGCTGATTACCTTCATCTATCCCCGCTGGAGTTCGAACGGTGATTTTACGGCGTTTCCTAACCCGGCCAGAACCATGACAGTTTGGGCACGGCGTCTCAATCAACCTGCCTTTTCCCTTACATGTTGGGCAAGCAGTCACTTGCACGTACATTGCGAAGCCGCTTTTTCGCATATTTTGCACTTGGCCTGAACCGCCGCATCTTGGACAAACTTTAGCCGATGTCCCAGGAGCTGCGCCTGAGCCACCGCAAACATCGCATCTTTCAGTGCGTGGAATTTCAATTTCCTTTTCTGCACCTTTAGCCGATTCTTCCAAAGATATTTCAACGTCATACGCTAAATCTTGGCCGACATTGCTTCTTTCGCCTCCGAATCCGCCGCCGAAAAAAGTTCGAAAAATGTCGCCGAAACCCATGTCTCTAAAGACCGAGTCAAAATCGGCGCCTCTGAAAATGTCTTCTTGTTTATATCTTTGGTCAAAACCTGAATGACCAAGAGTGTCATACTGTTGTCTCTTTTGGTCATCAGAGAGAACAGCGTAGGCTTCACTGATTTCTTTGAATTTTTCTTCTGCGTCAGGAGATTTGTTGCGGTCGGGATGGAATTGCATAGCTAGTTTTCTATAAGCATCCTTGATTTCGTCCTTTGATGCTCCGCGTTGAACGCTTAGAACTTCATAGTAATCTCGTTTTTCAGTCATCAGTACTTTACCTTTAGATTAAACTTTTTACTTGACTTTTTAGTAAGCTTCAGACTGCAATTTATACCATTTCCCTTGTTCTTTTCGTTTCTTGGGATGATGGCTAAAAATGGAAATAAATTTTCTTTGAAGATTGGAGAAGCTTCCGAAATCCACAAGTCGCCTCATAGATTCCTGTATATAACAAAATATGAAAACTACCAATTGACGCAACATGTACTCTGAGCCTTAAGTTTACAAAATATGTTAATAACTAAGAAATGAGATAACCAAAAAAAAAGAAAAAATTGAATAATGGTTAGATGCTGTACTTATTTTACTTTGTAGTCCTCCGAATCAACCACTTTCTCTTCGCCCGTGCCTTGGGGTTCTGGGCCTTCAGGACCGCTGCTTGGGGGTGGTTGGGGTCCTGCTTCTGGTTCTGGGCCTTGTCCTGGTTGCTGTCCTTTCTGTTTTGCGTATTCTGCTGCCGCTTGTTGGTAAACCTTTGTTCCAACTTCCTGGAGAACCTTTTGAAGTTCGTCTGATTTTGCTTTAACCTGTACCATGTCGTTGCTTGCTAGAGCGTTTTTGAGTTCTGTAACAGCTGAATCAATTTTTCCTATTTCTTCCTGAGTGATTTTTCCTGCAAGGTCTGTTTTTGTTCGTTCCGCTGTGTAGACTAGGCTGTCGGCGTTGTTGCGCATTTCAGCTTCTTCGCGTTTCTTTTTGTCTTGTTCTGCGTATTGGTCGGCGTCTTTGATTAAACGCTCCTTTTCTTCTTTAGATAACTTGGTGGAAGCGGTTATTCGTATTTTTGATTCTTTGCCAGTGCCTAAGTCTTTGGCAGTTACGTTCATTATGCCGTTGGCATCAATGTCGAATGTTACTTCTATCTGTGGAACACCTCGTGGTGCTGGCGGCAAATCTACTAGGTTAAACATGCCTAGTGAAACGTTATCTCCTGCCATTGCACGTTCGCCTTGGAGCACGTGGATGGTGACTGCTGTCTGGAAGTCTGCTGCTGTAGTGAAGATTTGGCTTCTCTTAGTTGGGATGGTCGTGTTTTTATCCATAACTTTAGTGAATACACCGCCCATGGTTTCAACTCCAAGCGACAATGGTGTAACGTCAAGTAAAAGCAAGTCTGTGACTTCGCCGGTGATTACGGCTGCTTGAATGGATGCACCTATTGCAACGCATTCCATGGGGTCAAGTCCGCGTTCGGGTGATTTGCCCAAGATTTGCTCAACAAACCTTTGGACAAGCGGCATTCTGGTCATTCCACCGATTAGAATTATTTTGTCTATTCCTTGGGGCGTCAGCTTTGCGTCTTCAAGAGCTTTAAGAAGAGTGGGCTGGGTTCGCTGGACGATTGGTTGCGCTAAAGATTCAAGTTTAGTTCGTGTTAATGCTAAGTGTAAGTGTTTTGGTCCTGAAGCGTCTGCTGTTAAAAATGGCAAGTCGATATCGGTACTCATCAGCGTTGAAAGCTCAATTTTCGCTTTTTCCGCGGCTTCTTTGAGCCTAGGCATTGCCATTCGGTCGGTAGAGACATCTATGCCTGTTTGACGTTTGAACTCGCCGAGAATGTAGTCCATGACTGCTTTGTCAACGTCTGTCCCGCCCAATTGGGTGTCACCGCTGGTACTGAGTACTTGGAATACGCCTTTGCCGAAATCCATAACTGTGACATCATGTGTGCCGCCGCCGAAGCTGAACACGAGAATTTTCATTTCTTGCTCTACCTTATCTATGCCGTATGCGAGGCATGCAGCGGTAGGTTCATTGATTATTCGCATCACTTGGAAGCCTGCGATTTCTCCTGCGTCTTTAGTAGCTTGGCGTTGGTTGTCATTAAAGTGGGCTGGAACGGTGATAACTGCTTTGCGCATTGTCCCGCCAAGATAGGTTTCGGCGTCTTTTTTTATTTTTTGAAGTATGAAAGCGGAGATTTGCTGTGGACTGTACTCCTTGCCGTAAATGCTGACTTTATAGTCGGTACCCATTTTGCGTTTTATTTCAAAAACTGTGCCCTCCGGGTTAGTGGCTGCTTGGCGTTTCGCTGGTTCACCTACCAAAAGTTGTCCGTCTTTTGTGAAGGCTACCACTGAGGGGAACATTTTTCCCGCCATTGTGGGGCCTTCTGCACTTGGGATAACCGTGGCGTGTCCGCCTTCATAGATGGCGGCTGCTGAATTGGTTGTTCCCAAGTCTATTCCTAATACTTTTTCACTTGTTTTTTGACTACTCATTTACTTTTTTCCTCCGTTTGGTTACTTTGATTGTTTTTTGGTTTGATTGCTACTTTGACGATGGTGGGTCGAATTACTTTGCCCTTCATAATGTACCCTTTTCTTATTTCCTCAAGCACGGTGCCGTCTTCGACATCGTCTTGCTCTACGACGGCAATAGCATTATGGCGTGTGGGGTCAAAAACTTTGCCCTCTGAGCTTTCAATTGGAAGGACACCTTCTTGCTCAAGAACCTTTCTGAACTTTTTCAACGTCATTTCCACTCCTACTATTAGGGAATCAGGCGATGTTGAGATTTCGCCGTTTTTGACAGCCAACTCCAATTCATCTACAACATCCAACAATTGAATTACTAAGCGTTCGGTGCACCAATTCTTTACTTGCTCCGCCTCCCTATCGGAGCGTTTCTTAAAGTTTTCAAGGTCAGCCTGCAAATACTTCAGCCTAGTCAAATAGTCTTCTGAACGCTTCCTCTCACAATCCAGAAGCTTTGCTAATCGGTCAACAGACGGTTCTTCTTGCTCTTTTTGTGCATCAGCCATTTTAAGCTTTGCTCCCCGTGTTTAAAAGCAATCTACCAATCAAACAAAAAAATTTTTCTCCTTAAAAGGCTTTACCTTCAGAATAAGCAAAATTAAGAAAAAGCATCAAAATTTGCAATAAATAATTGGGTTTGCATACTATTGCTTCAGCTGTTTCTTAACCTCTTCTTCAGCTGCTTTGAGTGCTTCCTGCAATTTTTCAGGTTTTGTCCCGCCGCCTTGTGCAAAATTTGCTCTTCCGCCGCCCCCGCCGCCAAAAATCGGTGCAACTTCTTTGATTATTTTGCTTGCAACGACACCTTTTTGAACAGCGGTTTTTCCAGCCATAACCATGAGTCTGCAGGTTTTTCCGTCAGACCCATAAAACAAGGTCACTGTTGCTTCATTGCGCTTTATCACTTCAGCTGCGGTTTGTACCATGCGATTAACGTCAATTACATCGCCGAAGTCGCGCTTAACGATGGCTATGCCGTTTGCTTCAACTGTCTCTTCACATTTGTTTGCCTGACCAACTGAGCTTTCCTTTTCTGTTAATTCTTTGATTAACTTACGTTTTTCAACGTTTGCTTCTTTTAGTTCCTTTACGATTTTCTCAGCTGTCTTATCTAGCTTCTCTACAGGGGCTGCCAAAATTTCTGAAACTTTCCAGAGAATGTTTTCCTGATTCTGCATTGCCTTCAACGCTTCAAGCCCAACCGCGTAACCCAACCGTTCAACACCGTCTTGCACACGTTCAGTGTAAACGATTTTTACGAAACCAACCTCCAAAGTGCTTCCCAGATGTGTTCCAGCGCAGGCTTCAACGTCCCAATCGCCAGTCTTTACGACTCGAATATCCTTGCCAGGGACAGCGCCGCCTTGGTAGAGTCTGAATCCGTATTGCGCTTCCGCCTCGTTGCGCGGTAGCCACGTTGTCTCAACCTTCATGTTAGCTGCAATCGCCCCATTAGCCAACATCTCAATCTTATGAACCTCTTCAGAACTCAATCTTCTGTAATGGGAAATATCAAGTCGTGAAGTTTCCAAACCTTTCTGCGTGCCTGACTGCCAAACATGCTCACCTAGAACGCGTCTTGCAGCACCATTAATTAAGTGTGTAACCGTATGTGCCTTCATCAATGCGTAGCGTCTGTCCCAGTCGAGAATACCATGAACAGTGCTGCCTTCTTTGAACGTTGGCGATGTACTAAGCTTGAGCACTATGACTTTTCCGATCTTTTGGGTGTCAATCACATCAAACTTTGAAGTTCCAACTGTTAGCCAACCGTGGTCTGCTGGTTGCCCGCCGCCCTCAGGATAAAAGCACGTTCGATCCAATACAACGTACTTGTCGTTGATTATTTTGAGTACTTTAGCGTCGAACTCGCGCATATACGTGTCAGCATAATATAGCTGTTCTGTCCCTTGCAGTCCCTCAGCCACTTTCTCCAGCGTTTTCTCCGCTGGGGTTTCTTCCTCTTCAACTGGTTTGGTTGCCTGCATGTGCCGTTTAGCGACCAAAGTGTAAAAGTTCTCAGGAAGCTCCACCTGCACACCTTCTTCTTCAGCTGCTTGCTTGACAATTTCTGGCGGAAGCCCATGTGAATCGTACAATTCAGTTAGAGTGTCCATAGGTAGTTTGCAAATGCCCTCTGCTTTAAGGTCGCTGGCTATGCGTTTAACCATATCTGCACCCCGTTTGAGTGTGTCTTCGAACTTTTCCTCCTCAACCTTAAGCATTTCAATTATTTCGTTTTGCATTTCTCGAATGTGAGGGAAATCTTTCGACCAATAATCAATCTGCAAGTCTACGATGTCGTAGAGTTTTGCTGGCTCCATGTTTAGGGTTCGCATTAGTCGATAAACTCTTCGGAAAAGCAGCCGCGCCAAGTAGCCTTCTTGGATGTTTGAGGGGACAACGCCTTCGGAAAGCATGAAGCTCAACGTTTTAGTGTGGTCCGTTACTGCCCAGGCATTCTCTATGGGAACCAACACTTTTTCAAGTGTCTGCAAATCTATGCCTGTAAGTTCTGCCACACGTCTACGGGTAACCATTCTGTTCGCGTTTTTGTCAACGCTTACCAAGCCAGAATACTTGGCCACTATAGACAAGAAGTCGTTGTCAATATTAGTTATCCCCGCCATAGAGTAGATTTTATCGAGCATTTTGCCGTAAATCGCTTGGAACGCGCTTGATACACCTTGACTAATCCAAGCAAATCTGTCAATGCCGTAACCTGTGTCAACCGTCCGGATAGGCAACTCGATGAAATCATCACCGACCACCTTGAACTGCATAAAAACTAAGGTGCCAACCTCTAAGCCGCGGACGATGCATTCCACATCAGGGCCAGCGTTCCCTCCGCCAATCCATACACCCTCCTTGTAGATTACTTCTTCAGACTTTATGCCCAAAACTTCAGTCGCAAATCGCTGGTGGAAACGTACTGTTTCATCTTTCCAGTAAATCTCTTTGTCTGGATAGTTGAATGCGTGTGCTCCACCCATCTCGAAAATGGTTAAGTGCCGCCCAAAAGTGGGTCCAGTATTAGAAATATCTGTCAGCCTAATAGAGGGCTGAGAAATCACCAGCGGATTGGCAGGTGGCGGCGATATGCCTTCAGTCACGTAAGGTTGGAAGTCAATTATGCTTGCATGTGTTAAGTAAATGTCTTTGCGCCACCGGGCAACAACAGGATAAGGCTTAATGCGGGTATGTCCATTCTTCTCAAAAAACGAAAGAAACGCTTCTCTCATCTCGGAAAGGCTGAAAGTTTTCTTTGTTGCTGGATTATTAATGAAAGTGTAGTATCCGCACTCGTCGGAGCTGGATTCGCCGCAAGTTTCTTGTTCAGGGTTCTGAGTCCAATAGTATTCGCCGCATTTTGGACAGTGCTTTCTAACGAAACCTTCATCTTTAAAGAATGAAAGTGCATAATCTTTCGCCGTAAACTGCTTCAAACTTTTGGTGCTCCGTTTGCTTTGATTGTTTTCGTGGCTTTTAATGGGTTAGGAGATTCATGCATTTAAATAATTTCGCTCAGATCTCAAACAAAAGCAGAATGCCAACTCTCAATCAGTGGTTTTGACTCGTAATGATGTTTTTCCAAGCCATAGCGCCTTAAAGGTTTAGTGAGGTGTCTCTGAGACCTCGTCGAAGTCACGTATAATCCAACGTTAAGCGTTCTTGGCAGAGCTGATTCTTTCTTGGTTAAATCGCCATATTTCGCTCCGCATTTTTCACATCGTAACCCTTGGTTTTTGCCCATGGACTTTAAGCGCTTGCCACAGTTTGGACAGAGAGGATTCTCGATTACAGTTTTCGACGCAAGGTTTAGAATGTTAATTTTTTCAAGGTTAATTGTTAACGGTTTGCTCTGGGTTGGTTTATGGACCGCCCCGTAAACCTCAATACTGTCGCCAACGATGAGTTTTCTCACTATTTTTCGTAGGTTACCGGTTGGTTCGTAAGCAGCGCAATCCACTTCTACGGTGCTATCCCTGATTGAAAAGATAACATGGCGCAAGGGAACTATCCGCGGGTTCTGGGAAACAACTCCTTTAGCGATTACTGAGCTGTAGTTTTCAATCTTGCCTAGTGCTTCAACAGACCTTAGGTGGGCATCGGTGCCTTGGTTTGAACGGAAAATAACCCAGCGCTGGACACTTTCAAGCGGCTTAATTATTCTGAAAGCTTTCTTTACTGTTTCTGGCGATTCGCCTCTTACACCGAAGAGAATTGGGTCTGGGCCTCTTGGTGTAATGATCACTCTGTGCTTTTCATAATCAACATTGTTGAAGGTGTGAGGCTGAGTCAACTTATCCATTTCGAAAATGGATGCTTCATCAACTTTCCTCCTTGAACCCCAGTTTTGCGATGCTCTATACGCAATTAACTCGTAAGTGTGATCAAATTTGAGAGGTTCTCCAATAGCTGCCAAAGCGCCAATGATACCTCTGCAGGAGTTAAAGCCTGACGCTTCAGCCCCAAACTTCTTTATTAGAGCCATTGCTTCCTTTAGTTTTACAATGCTTGTTTCAGTTTTTTTCGCAAAAATCTCCATTTCCTCAGGGATTTGTTCCTTTTCAAAAAACACTATTCCCGGGTCTGTACCTTTCTCTTTGATTGCGGAGTTTTCTTCCCACAATGTCAAGGCTAAATCTTTTATTTCCTCTTTATACTGGATGTCGTAGCGAAATCTGAGGCACAGGGCACCGTTGCCTCTTGTTTTCCAGGGCACGTTAGGATTAAGCCTGATCAAGTCTGGATAATCAGTAAATTCAACGTGAAACTTTTCAAGCTCTTCAACGAGTAATGCTGCAAGATAGGTTGTGCAGCCTCCCTTCGTTGAGTCTGTATCGTCTAGCCCGATGTGCATAACCTGTTGCCTATTCAAAGCAGCTGCTCTCCGAGTTAAATTAGAGAATTAAGCTGCGAAGGTAAAAAATATTGTTAGCGTGATGCGAAGGTTAATCTATTCTTTTCTTGAAAAAACCGTGTTTTGTTAAAAAAATGCTTGTTCTTGCAGTGTTGTTTGAGGTTTTTCGGGTTTTTCACTTAGTATCATGGCTAGTTTTGAGGTTATTTTGCCGATTTTCTCGATTTTTTTTGTTACGATAAATTTGAGTTCTCCATATTGTCTGCTTTTACATTCGCGATAATATCGTAGACGCCCCAGAGATTATGCGCTTCTTCGACTCCGTCAATTTTTTTAGAGCTTTCAGTACTTGATTTTCCGCTCCTATTTCAGTATTTAAGAGGATATACGCTGTTTGCATTTTTCTTAACAAACTCCTTTCAGTTGGGGGATGGTGGTTGGATTCAAAGGTTGGGAGAATTGTCTTGTTCAAGAGGGAACGAAAAAAGGCTCGATGGGTGTCCAACCTTCTTCATCCAACCCATAAAAAATTCGGTGCATCTGTTCACTTGAAGAGTTCCTATTATGATTTGGCTCCTTCTAGGCTTATTTTCGTGGATTGGTACCTTTGCTTTCATTCTTTTACTGCTCCAGACGCACTGAATTGTTAAGATAAATTGTTCAAAATTTAAAATTATGTGGCTAGCTTGACACAATCACAACTTAGCGTTAATTTACGGAGTTTTCGCCATTTTTAGCTTAATTGTCGCGTTTTTTTGTTGGAACTAAAGGTCTTTCCATTTTGGAAGTATTTTCCACACAATGGTCATTCAGTTCTACTTTATTGATACCATTTTTGTGTTTGTTTAAGTATTTTAAGACTTTACATGCATCTAAAAAATGGCAATCGCAGTTCTTGAGACTATTATAAAAGAAAGGGAGTTTAAATTAGGTTATTTTTCTTCAACGACAATCATTGTTAGCGTTGACCGTACTTTGTCTAGTCGTCGAATGCGCCACGTTACTATTTCTTTTAACTTATCCATGGTGTCTGCTTTCACTCTTGCTACTATGTCGTAGACTCCATAAACGGCTGATGCTTCTTCAACACCCTCGACCTTTTTGAGTTCTTTCAGTACGTCAGATTCTGAACCTATCTCAGTATTTATTAAAACAAAGGCTGTTGGCATTTCAATCCAATCCCATAATATTGAATAGCTAAGTCTGCATTAAAATGTTTCCTAGGAAGCTGTCAAGTTACCGTTTGATTGAATATGAAAATATGCGGAATTGGGAAAATTAACGTTCTACTTATTTAGATAATTTTTTACCCTGCATCGATTTATGAGCAATTAATTTTCCATATTATAAAACAGAATTATGGAGCGATCGTTTGTCGGCTTATTCTTCCATCATTATCAATGTTAAGGTTGACCTGACTCTGTTTATGGTTCTTACCTTACGGGTTACTGTTTCTCTAAGTTTTTCCATTGAATTGGCTTTAACTTTGGTTATTATGTCATAAACGCCATAAGAAAAGTATGCTTCTTCTACGCCCTCAATTTTCTTAATTTCCCCAAGAATCTCTTCTTCCGAACCTGATTCAACGTTTATTAATACAAAGGCTCTGGGCATTTCTATCTCCACGCATATTTAGTGACCACTTAATTAAAACATTTTTGCCGCAAATACAAATTTTAAGGGCTTAGTCAAGTTTTATTCAGAAATAGTCTTAAGTTGACTTGCCGATAGTATTTGCGAAGTTTGCATGCCGACGAATTTACCGCCTGAAGCGATGGATAAGTGGGAGGAGGTTGAAGCGGCCCATACTCCCAGAGAGAAGCTGCAGAAGATGCAGGAGTTTCTCAGTTGTGTCCCTCAGCACAAGGGCACGCTCAAGCTTCGAGGCACCATTAAGAAGAAAATGTCCATAATCCGCGCCGACTTGGAAGATAGGAAACGCAAAGGCACGGGTAAGGGTGGCGGCGGGCCGAAGCTTTTTGTTGAAAAGGAAGGGTCAGCGCAGATAGCGTTGATAGGCATGACCAACGTTGGTAAGAGCTGTCTAATGAGTGCCACTACGAATTCAAAAGTGCTCGTAACGCCTACGCCTTTCAGTACTCATGAGCCAGTGCCGGGCATAATGAGTTATTTGGATGTGCAATTCCAGATTGTTGAAGCTCCAGCAGTGATGGAGGGCGCCGTTGATGGGCGTGCGGGGGGTCATATTACGCTTGGCTTAGCGCGGAATGCTGACGGCGTGATTTTGATGGTTGATTTGTCTCGTGATCCAATTGATCAGTTGAAGTTGGTTTTGGGTGAACTGGATAAAAGTCGTGTACTTGTAAGCAAACCTAGTGGACGCGTGGATATTGATCGTCGGCATGCTGGTGCTGCATTGCGCGTTATCCTTGTCGGTAAGCTTTTGGATTGTTCAATGCAAGATGTTGAGAATTTGCTGCGTAGTTATAGAATAACAGACGCCATTGTGAGAATCAGTGGTGATGTAAAGCTTGATGATGTGGAGGATGCTATTTTCGAGACCACGACGTATAAGCCGGCGGTTGTTGTAGCGAATAAGTTAGATTTGAAGGGTGCAGCGGCGAATCTGCGTCTTTTGAAGCAGTATGTGAATGGGAAGTTGCCTGTTGTCGCCATGTCCTGTGAGCTTAAAACTGGCATTGACGAGTTGGGGAAGGCGCTTTTTGACTCTTTAGGTGTCGTTCGGATTTATACCAAGGAACCCGGCATGAGAGTACACAGTGACCACCCTTTTGCGCTTAGGCGCGGGGTCACAATTAGTGATTTGGCGAAGCATATTCACAAGGAGTTTGTTTCTAATTTCATGTTTGCGATGGTGTGGGCTAAGCGTTTGCCATTTAGTCCTAAGAAGGTAGGTTTAGGTTTTGTATTGGAAGATGGGGATATAGTCGAGATTCACACGAGAATATAGCATCAAACAATTCTTGGTTTTAATTCAAGGTGTTCATATTCATTTTTTGGGAAAAGCTAGGTTCTAAATAGAACTCGTGAAGTTGGACATTATCAGGAATAGCGAAATTTGTCAACTCAAACTAATAAAAAGAAACAGTAATGCCATTGAACTAAAAAAAATTATGGTGGAGGCGGCGGTGGAGGTGGGATTTCAAGCTTAGGATTTTTGTGGCGCTTGCTAAGTAACAACAAGGCCATGAGTACCACTGCAACTGCAACTATCGCTCCTGTTACGAGATATATGAGACTTAAGGACATCGTGCCGGAAGCTTGCGTGGGATGTGTGGAGGATGGGGAAGAAGAAATAGGCGTTGGTGAAGATGAAGCCGGTAAAGGTGTGGGTGTTGCAGAAGTCGAAAGGGGGTCAAACTGAACAAGCAAAGAATAATTTGCTATTTCACTTGACAAAGCTGCTGTATTGTCCATGGGAGTTGCGGTAAACGTATCTGAATCACCAGGCGCAAAGGAGCTACTTAAGTAATTTGTCAGGCCCAAAGCTATAACCGTTCCATTAGTATTATAGAAAGTCGAAACAACCCAAACATTACCAGTGGTCTCGTGACCAGTGTTTTGAACGGTCCCTGTGACGGTGTAGGTGCCGCTGCTGTCAGTGCCGGTAGATCCTGGTGCAATTGAAACGCCTGAATAAGGACTTGTGGTAGTAGCATTGAGGTTTGTCACCACAATGGTGATATTGGTGACGGTTTGAATCCAGCTGCTGTCTTGGGGGGTTACGCTATAATAAGGAAGAAAGTCCAGGTAGAAGGGAGATTTTTGTCCAGGGAGCAAATTATTTCCATAAGCCTCAAAACTTGCCGAATCCAAAGCTTGCCCCGAAGAATTGTAAGCAAAGCCTGAGATACCTACATTACTTATAACGTTTGTACCTACATTCTGTATCTCGCCGACCGCAACCAAATCACCACTGTACTGTGCAAGAGTGGTGCCAGTAGGAGCAATGTACCAACTATAGCTGAGAACTTGAGCTTGCGAATTTTGTGCTCTTACACTTGGTGTTGGTAACATTGTAAATGTAGCTAGGATTAAAGCTACGATAATTACAGCTGTTATTATCTTTTTCAAATTATCCTCCCCCTCAAACCCTTAAATTCGTTATGATGAGGTGATTGGTATTAAAGGGTTATTAAATTTTGTTCAAGTTTATTCCCTAATTTCATTGACCTAAATCGGGTGAAAAAAATAATCGCAAATCTATTTCTGCATGTCTTTGCGGAATTTTTTCTCTGTGTTTGAAATAGATTGTACCTAAACAATTTTCTGCATGAATTGTTCAGATAATTGAAAAGAAAAATTGTTGGTTTTTATCTGCTTGACTGCGCTACGCGTTCGATTTCGTTGCGTTTGGCAATGCCTGCACTTTTGATGTCTTTGTTTGCTGCCAAAACCAGTTCGTCTGCGAGTGTTTCTTGGATACTGCGTGGGTTGTTTATGCTTGCGGCTCGTGCGCCTTCACTTATATGGCGTATGGCGAGGTCGATTCTGCGTTGTGGCGCTACGTCGACGGATAGGTGGTAAACGACTCCTCCGTAACTGACGCGTGTTGTGTCTTCGCAAGGCGAAGCGTTTTCAACGGCTTTAACGAGTACTTCTATGGGGTTTTTGCCCGTGCGTAAGTTGATTATTTCGAATGCTTCTTTGACGATGTTGGTTGCTTTGGCTTTTTTGCCGCTGTTTTTGCCTGAGCGCATTAGACTGTTGATTAATCGTTCCACTATGTTGACTTTGGCTTTGCGAAAACGTTGATGCTCGTGGCGTCCCATGCTGTGGGGGGCGACCATTGGTGTTAGGTTTAGGTAGCGTTGTAAGCCGATGTCTTGGACAGAAATATCTTTGAAGGTCCATTTTTGGAAAAGTTTGATGTCTTGAGATTGAGCGATTGTTTGTGACATGCTAATTACCTTGCTGGTTTTTGTTTCCGTCCGTAGACGAGTTCATTTAGGGATACACCGTTAATCATGACTACTTTCCAGCGGACTCCGGGAATGTCTCCCATTGCGCCGCCTCTTGTTCCACCGATGCCTTCCACAACAACTTCGTCATGTTCGTCAACGACGTTGAGTGCGCCATCTCCCGGCAAAAACGCGGTAATTACTCTACCATTTTTGATAAGTTGCGTGCGGACGCATTTGCGGATGGCGCTGTTTGGCTGTTTTGATTCAACACCTACTTTTTCTAGAACAATACCCCGTGATTGGGGTGCACCCTGCATCGGGTCTACTTTTTCGTCTAGTCTAAGCATGCGCCTGTTAAAATAACGATCAGACCAACGGAAATTCTTCCGTTTCTTTTTTAGTTGCCTTGCGGCGAATTCGCCTCTTGGTGACTTGGAACCCATACTTAAGATATTCCTTCTTTTTGCACATCCATAGTCAATATACCAATATATAAACAAAACGAACCAAATTCATTAAGTTAGCTAATAAGTTGTATATCTTGATTAGTCTGTTTTTTTAGAACAAAAAAAGGGAAAGTGGGTTTTTTGGTTGCGGTATTTTTATGGTCGCTTTCTGAACATCAGTATTACTACTAAAGCGAGGACTATTATGATTAGAACGAATAGTCCAACGATTGCAGGAACAAAGTATGTGTCAGCAACAGATGCGGTAGGTGTAGCGGTTGGAGCTGTTGTTGCAGGTGGGTTGGTAGCAATGAAAGATGATTCAGCGTAAGATCCATAGTATGCTCCTGTGCCTCCAAAAGTAGCGATGACAGTGTAGTTGCCTGCAATGGTAGGTGTGTAGGTTAAAGTGTAGAAGCCGCTTGCATCACTGGTTGTTTTTCCGAGTGTCACTGTGTTGCCGTTAGGGTCAACAGCGGTTAAGGTAACTGGAACACCTGTCGCGTTAGTTGGGCGTGGCTGCTGCTCGTAGACGTACTCCATCCACTGGGTCATGCTTGCGTCAGAAACACATGGAAGACCATTGGGGAAGTTAGCTGCTACAGCTTCTTGCGATGCGCCTGCAGAAACATCAGTAACTGTACCGCTTATTACTACTGGTGTACTTGTAGCTGCTACAGGGTTAACCGCCGTAACGGTGGTTTTGCTTGGTCCTTGGCCGTAGCCGTAAATCTGTCCGTCGTAGGCGTTATATGTTGTTAAGATACCGTATGTTATTTCTGTTCCCGTAACGTCGAAACCAAGATTGTCCCATACTAACTGTCCAGTAGTAGCATTCAAAGCTAACTCTAGCGCGCCGTGGAATAGCGGTGGACTATACTCATGACCTTCGGAGAGATATAGCATGGTGTCACTACCCGTGCCGCCAACGCAGTGGCAACCGAAAACCCATATTGGGTAAATACCATAGGGTGTTTCAGTTCCAGCGGGACCATTAGCCTCTATCGATTGCCAACTCCAAAGTATGTTGCCATTCGCTAGGTTGACAGCCCAAACGTCTCCTCCTAAGCCCCAGATGTACATTACACCGTTTGATGCGTCAGCTATAGCACTAAGTCCATATTCGTCGTAAGTATTTGGCATATTGCCGTCAGACATTGGTACATCAAGAGTATTTGTCCATAGCAAATTGCCTGTAGTTGTAGAGTAACCGGCCATATCCCATGTAGCAAAGTCAAATTCAGCGTATACTCCAGCTGCGCCGACCGAACCCGTCCTTGTGTAAGGTGTGAATATTCCGCCTGTGCGATTATCTACCCACATCAGTGCGCCAGTTTGCGTATTGAAGCCTGCTTCAAGGTTCCATCCAAGCGTTTCTCCGACAGAAATAGCTCCATAGCTCAGAATTATGGTATTGCCTGTCCAGATCGACGTTCCAAAGAGAGCAGTGCCGAGGTTGTCCGTACTAACACCGCCTACAGTTCGAGGTATTAGTACATCCCACATTATTCCCGCATCCCATTGATACTGAGTACCTATTGCAAGACTCCAATCAAATGATTGCTGCAGACACTGTGTCATGTTCCAAAGTTCAAACGATGCTTGATAAGGTGGCCCACCTGGAACAAAGCTAAAGGTAGCAAAATTGAAGATAGTGCCAGAACTAGTAGTAACAGGGACGCCGTTGACAAGTTGAGTACCAGAAGTGTCGTTAATAATATAGCCTATTATGTTTCCATTTGGATCCTGCCCGAGAAAATTGGGACTACCAGCGTTGACAATGCTAACGAGATATTGTCCAGTCAGGCCATCATAACATTTCCAAGTGACTGGCCCCGGGGCAGCGCCTAAAGCAGATGAGGTTTCGGTCCATATGTATGGTCCGCAATCGCCGTACTGATTAATATCTTCCCAGTTAACTATCATACCGCATCTCAATGGATCAGTGGTGTTTATTACCCACATTGTTTGTCCGTTGTATAAATTCATGGCTAAAATTCCTTGTTCGCTGCCAGTGTTCGTTGTATACCAAGTAGAGTATAATATTCCGTCCATTATTACTGGTGCATATTTAGGATCATACTGAGAAGTTGTCCAGAAGTCGCTGTTCTGTTCGCTGTTACCGAGCTCTCCACCAGCTACACCTCCGATACACCAAGGTCTCGTCCAGAGAATGTGAGCAGTGGTTGGCGTTGTAGTGTATGGGTTATAGTCGCCGGTCATGTTGTATCCTCCAGTGCTAGCAAATGTAACTGTAGAATATCCCATCCAGGATCCAGTGAGAGCATACCAATTTTGGAGGTTTTCAGCGTTAACTGGAGTCTGCCAGTATTGTGTTGGAAGCGGAGTATACGGAATACCAGTTGCCGGCGTTGACGTCACCGTAAGCGTCGCTGGTGCACTGTTGGCTGGTTCCTCGTACCAACCTGCATATGTTGGACCTCCAAAAGCGTTAAAGGCTCCGACAAGTGTTTGTCCACTGTATATGAATTGGAATGTGTAGTTACCAGTTGCCTCGGGAGTATAATGAGTAGTTGTGCCTCCGGTAATATCGGAGATAAATGGTCCCAGTGTTTCATGGGTTCCGTCAGGATGCGTTACAAGAATCGTCATATTTACGGCGAGTTCGCTGTCTAATAACGGCTCAGCAAGCCAGAAGTCAATTGTTACTGATTGGCCGACACCACAAGGGTTAGGGGCGACATTAATGAAAGCAAAGGTTTGAGCATTATTAGTTGCCTGCGCGTGCACAGTTTGTAAAGTTGCATAGGCTCCTATTGAAAGTAGCATAAGCATACTAAACAAAATAGCTACTATTTTGCTTCTTAGATTTTGCATTTTTGTTTTCCTTTCCTTTTAATTTTATTTTTCGAGCAAAAGCATGTCTGCCCTTGCTCAGTAGCCCCCATATGTTATCCACTCGCTTATTAAACTTTGCAAAACGATAATGGAAATAGTGAAAATAGCATACTGTCGTCACATATAAAATTTATGCTTTTCTGAAGCAAAAACTAATCCCTTCGAAATAAGCTGAAAATGGAAGACATTCTTGATGTTTTGGCTTCAATTTTAATCAGTTTTATGTTAGTCAGTTGGATCAAATTTTAGTATTTTTCTCGATCCCTCGTACGTGCGCGTACGCACACTTTCACTAACTTTCGCTGGTACTCCCCACGCTCTCATTCGAGTCTAATGGCTGTCTGCCTTAGTAAATCTGTCATTGTCCATCATATTCTATATGTCTCTATAACTAAGTTATCCAATCACACTGCAACATTTCCATTATGTATACCTGCTATGGCAAAAAAATAAATAGGGTATATAGCTATATTCGGTAAAATTGAGGCCTGTGCTTTGCTTAGGGGAAAGCCGCTCCTTCTATTCCTATTAGTTACAACTATTTTGATTTTTTGTTCGCCTTCTGCAAAAGCAAATCCGCTTGACCAGCTCACCTTTGCTATTAATCATTGTAATTACCATGCTATCCAACCAAAATTTACATTAAATTATGTTAGGGCTCCAATGTACACTTCCTATACACAAGAACCACATCTTATCGCTGGCTACCAAATAGCACAAATAACATATAATTCAACTTTACAAGGCACTGGATCACAAGCGGTAAGATATCAGCCTAAAAGCTTCTATGCAGCTGGAAACGTATGGGTTTTTTATGTTAATAATGGATTGCCTTACTATGTCAGTAGCCTTAATGGAATATCATGGACATATCCAATGCTTATAAACAATGGTCAACTTGTGCATAATATTGGCTCATGCATAAATGTCGCTCTTGACAGGAACGGAAAATGTCATGTTGTTTTGCGAGAAAATACTTTGCCTAATTCTTTATTGTGGAATTATGGAACCCCGTTGGCAAACGGCACGATAACATGGGCAAATTCAAACTGGAAAGATGTTTGGGATTTTAATAGCGCGGGAGGAACAAACTATGACTATTATTTTGCATTAGATTCTTCAGGTCATGACTGGGTAACTTGGATATTTAACCCTATATCGTTCGCGCACACTACAACAACAAACTCTTTGTTCGCAATCGAAAACGGTCATACTGATGGAACCTGGTTACAGATTCGAAACATAACTATAGCAACAGGCACAGGAGGAAAATTTCCAACTATGGACTTTATAGTGCCTCTTCTAAATAATCAAATGTTATTTGGTTACTCTTCTTCAGCAACAAACGGAATATATGATAAAGTTTGGAACGGCGCTTCTTTAGGCGCTCAAGAAACAATCTCAACAAACACTGTGTTCGATGATTATCCAGCTGCATATGAGTCCTGGGCTAGAACGGTAACAGAAGACTCATCTGGTAACGTACATTTAGCTTTTATTACATCAACAAATAACCTTGACTATGTTTCAAGAGCAATCAATACCGGAACATGGTCAACAGAAACAACTATCCAACCAAACGTAACAGTTGGTGCTTCACCTTCCTTATCTATTTACAATAGAGCACCAATCATCTACTACATTCATGACGCTTATCACATTGTAAGTCAAACCTATTCTTCAGGTTCTTGGTCGAACCCCATGGTTGTAGTCAACGCCTCTAACCCTATTCCGTTATTCTATGATTATGGATATAATGGGCGGCTAAATTCTTTCAGCGAACAACTACACAACAAAATCGGATTAATATGGGTTGAAAACACAACTGCCGCTGGAATCTATAACGTAATGTTTGATTATGTCGCTTCCTCTACAAATACAGCTAGAGCGGGTCCACCTTCCACCTCCATCTACGTTGCTATCCCAATAGTTATTATCATAATAGTCGCTGTCGCCATAGTAGCACGCATTACTCAGAAAAAAGAGCGGAAGACGCAAAATATGCGTTTAGAGGGAAAAACACTAAAACCAAATATGTCCAGTATATGGCGATTCTCTTTTTGAATGAGCTTAAGGATGAAGTAAGAAAGTTGACAGGTGTTCGCAGATTCAAAAATTCAGCTCGTGCTGGAAATAAATGAATGGTCAAAGCGCGCTAGCTTGTTTTTGTGTAAGTTGTTTATTTTGAGTGTGAGTATATGGGTTTGAGTTAGATAATTAAGAATCACTATCTATATAGAGAAAGCTTTTAGCTCATAAAAGCAGGTATTAAATAGATAAGAGGCGATTTGAATGCAGAAGAAATGTCCGGTTTGTAAGCAAGTTTATACTACGTTTGATAGTAAGAAGAAGTATTGCAGTGATGCTTGCGCTAAAAAGGCGGGCAAAGCAAAATAGAGGCATAGCTAAAGACGTCAAGCACACAGCGGTTTTTTTCTACCTAACATTAGGTATATTGGTAAATTTTGAATTAGCCTAATCATACTGAAGCAAAGGCAAATTAAAAATAATTGTTGCTTCATATATTTACGAGGAGATTTAGGAATGCCGGAGTACGTTAAGGGACCTGAACCTGACAGGTGGCATTGGTACAAAAACTGCAAACAGTATCCTCTTGTTATCATGCAAAAACGTTCTTTCAGACCGAGTTCTGACCTCTGCGACGACTGTTTGGACATAGAAAGAATTGAACTTCGTAAAGTAGCAGCAACACACGCCTGATTCAATCCCTAAAATCGATATTGCGAGTTAACAACGAAGCTTATGCCATATACCATGCCATTGGTAGGAGAGCTTCTGTAAAAGTTCATGCTAATTCTGTTGATAACCAAAATTGTTATGGGTTAAACGTATAGAGTCATTGCTTCCGCATACCAAATTCCAGACAGCCCCAGTCACTTTTCACTGCAACAAGCCAACTCATCGATAAGTCTTTATCAGCAGACTTTTATTTGTGACACAAGAGACTATCCTTAACAAAACCAACTTACGCATATGAAGGCAAGCTGTATGGTTGATCTCAGAATGCAAGAACAACGGTTACTCTGCGCCTTAGAAACGTTAGGCGGAAAAGCTTCAGTAGAACAACTGATTGATGCTTGCGGTTTCCCAGATACAGCGGTCATGCGCACTGGACTAACTCTTCAAGAAAAAAACCTTATCAACATTCACGCGGAATTTCAAAATGTAATCAAACTAACTGCTGAAGGAGAACAATATGCGAAAAACGGTTTGCCCGAACGCAAATTAATCCATGCCGTGGCTCAACTTGGCGGGTCAGCAGACCTCAAAAAAGCGGCCCATCAAGCGGGAATTGAACCGCAGTTCATCCAGATTGCGCTCGGCTGGGCAATAAGAAAAAAATGGATACTCTACACCTCAAGCGACAACACTATACGCATTTCCGAGACGCTTTTGCATCAAGCGTTCGTTGCGGAAGGCTACGACGAAACCCTCCTCAAAAACCTAAGCGACAAACACCAAGCAGCACTGGAAGAATTACGCCCAGAACTCAAAGAAGCCGCCGAGCAGCTGAAGAAACGCACGCTATTAACCATCGAGCCTAAAACTGCACGCACACTCCAAATTACCTCTGAAGGGAAAAAGGCGATTGCAGAGGCTAAAGAAGCCTCGCAAGAAATCACCCAGTTGACACCTGAACTTATAATCACAGGCAAATGGCACACAACAAAGCTGCAAAAATATAATATAGAAGCACCAGTAGCCAAAACATGGCCAGGAAAAAAACATCCATATTTAGAATTTCTCGATGAAGTCCGCGCAAAACTCGTAAACTTGGGCTTCCAAGAAATGACTGGCACCAGCGTTGAAACCAGCTTCTTCAACTTCGACGCTCTGTACGTGCCACAGGACCATCCAGCGCGTGAACCAAGCGACATCTACTACATAAAAGACCCACAGTACGGCGAGATAGGTCCACATGGCGAAGCAGTCGAGCACGTTTCTGAGACGCATGAGAACGGCTGGATAACGGGTTCATCAGGATGGGGATACAAATATTCCCTGTTAGCAGCCCAGCGACTGATTCTGCGCGGCCATGGCACATGCCTCAGCGCAAGAACACTTGAGAACAAAAATTATATAGTTCCAAGCAAACACTTTTCAATCGCCAGAGTTTACCGGCCAGAAATAACCGACAAAACTCACTTGTCAGAATTCAACCAGGTTGAAGGCATAATCATAGATGAAAACTTAACTCTGAAAGACCTGTTAGGCGTTCTGGGCAAGTTTGCCATGGAAATTGCTGGAGCAGACAAAGTATGCTTCAAACCCGATTACTTTCCATTCACAGAACCCAGTGTCGAACTCAGCGCTTACAAAGAAGGCTATGGCTGGGTAGAATGCGGCGGCTCAGGAATTTTTCGCCCAGAAGTCACCTTGCCCCTCGGAGTAAAAGTGCCAGTTATCGCATGGGGCCTTGGCGTTGACCGATTGTTTATGATGCGCGCAGGCATCGATGATATACGGATGATTTTCAGCCAAGACCTTGATTGGCTAAGGAGAAAAGAGGCGACCTAGAATTGCCCACAATCGACATAGAATACCTAGAACTCGAACGCCTGCTTAACCTAAAGCTCGAAGGTGACATGACACGGTTAGACGAGATTTTAGCCAACATAAAAGGCGAAGTCAAACTTTACAATGAACACGAAGGCGTCGTCAGCATTGAAATGAAAGACACCAACCGGCCAGACCTATGGAGCGTAGAAGGCTTAAGCAGAGCACTCCGCGGCTACCTAAACCAAGAAAAAGGGCTCAAACAGTACGCGACAGGTAAACCAGCCATAGAAGTATGCGTTAACGCCAAGCTCTACGGCATCCGCCCTTTCATCGCCTGCTCCGTGGTAAAAGATATTCACTTAACTGATCCGATAATTCGCGGCTTAATGCATCTACAAGATAAGCTAGACCGCACCTACGGCAGAAGCCGTCAAAAAACATCTATCGGCATGTATAACTTAGACCTGATAACCCCGCCTCTAGAGTACACTGTTGCAAAACCAACTGAAGCAAGCTTTATTCCGCTGGGCTTCACAGAAAAAATGACACTTGCCGAAATTATTGAGCGCCACCCAAAAGGCATAGAGTACGGAGACATAGTCAAAAAGCACCCAGTTTACCCGATACTGCTTGACGAAAAGGGCAACGTGTTGTCTTTTCCCCCGATCATTAATTCAAATGATTTGGGCAAAGTCGTAGAAGGAACACGCAACCTGCTCGTGGAAGTCACGGGGACCATGCAAAAAACAGTGCTAAACACGCTTAACCTAGTCACTTCCGCATTAGTTGACCGCGGCGGAAAACCTTACTCCGCAACAATTCGTTACCCACAAAACTCAGATTACACTGACGAAGAGGTGGTTACCCCCGATTTTGGCGGCAGAAGCATGGATTTGAGTGTTAATTATACAAACAAGCTTTTAGGGTTGAAGCTTTCGGCACACCAGATTTCTGAACTCCTGCAGACGGCGGGCCTAGGCATCGAAAAAACGTATACCGACAGCGTCGAAGTGCTTGTTCCATGTTACCGAGTAGACGTAATGCACCAAGTCGATTTAATTGAAGATGTCGCCATCGCCTACGGCTACAACAATATTGAGCCACTCTGGCGCGAACTAGCTACAACCGGGCGAGCAAAATCAGACCAGCATTTAATCAACATCGCACGAGAACTTATGGTCGGTTTAGGCTACCAAGAAATCTTAACCTACACCTTGACCAACCAAGAAAACCTCTTCGAAAAAATGAACACTCAAAGAAACAGAAATGTGGAACTTGCCAACCCCAAAGTCGTCACCATGACATGCCTGCGCAATTGGCTACTGCCAAGCCTTATGGAATTCCTCAGCAACAACCAATCCGTAGAGTTTCCACAAAAGATATTCGAACTTGGCAAAGTGACCCTGATAGACGAGTCTAAAGAGACTAAGACCCGGGATGAAGAATGGCTTTGCGCCGCAACTGCGCATGCAAACTCAAACTTTAGCGAGATAAAATCCGCTTTAGACGCGTTTATGAACAATTTCGGAGTGGAATGGAAAATAAAAGAGACTACTCATCCAAGCTTCATCGATGGCAGAGCTGGAAAAGTAATTGCTGCTGGCTCAGAGGTTGGAGTTGTGGGAGAAGTCAATCCGCTAGTCCTCGAAGCATGGAAACTTGAAAATCCATTAGCAGCCCTCGAAGTTAACTTGCAGAAAATTCTTGATACCAAACTGTACGAAGGCAGAAAGACAAAAGCATAATATTAAGAGATCAAGTATCGCCTAATGCAAGCGATGATTCTGCTGCAGCAGCATAATTGCGATGTTAATCAAAAGATTTTTCCGTTAAAAACGGCAAGTTTGCACCAATAAATGCTTTCTCATTAAATCAGTCTTAAGAGGAAATGCTTAATAGTCATGAATGGGATTTTTTGTGAAAGGCGAACGCTTTGAAGCTTTCAAGATTGGAAAAGTACCTCGCCGTCATCAAGGTTCTAGCTAATTGGGATTCAATAACGCAAAAACAAATAATATGCAAAGCCAACCTCAATTTGTTTACGCCAAAAGAATACCTCAACTTCCTAGTAAAGCTGGACTTAATAATAGAAAAAACACTGGGAACCAAAACAGTATACTCTATCACAGACAAAGGACAAAGGCTATGCAACTATTTCAGATTAGGTGATGACAATGACTTAATATTCAATACCACCGAAACAACCCAAATTGACTAAACACCCAAGTCTTAACTCCACTCTTAAGAATCACCTCAAATAGCTTAAATCCCCTCCTCATCGCACTAATTCAATTTCGATTACTCGCAACTAAGGAATCTAAAACCATGATAATGTACCATTTTTTCTTGCCGTCTTAAGGCATACAGCATATATTGCGTAGCCTAAAGGAACGATTATTGCACACATTAAGGCTAAAATTTCTAATTCGGGCAGGATCATTTGGATTGTCGAGCCGGTAAGCATTAGCCTGATGCATTTAAAGAAGTAGTATTGGGGTAAAACGTAAGCAATAGTTTGCAGCAGAGGCGGCAGAACCTGCGGCGGAAAAAGAACGTTGCCAAACAAACTCGTTGCAATAGTTATGAGGGCAGATACAGGGTCTCCTTGTTTAGTTAATATCAGAATGCCTGAGCCAATCATGCTAAAACCGATGAATGCACTGATGCCTAAAGCTACAACAATAATTGTTCCTAAAATGTTAATGCTCAAAGGTATACCGAAAACAAAAACTCCGATAACAAGGTAAATCACCACAGTTCCCGTGCTCCAGATGAAGCTCCAGATGGAACTGCCAACAATGAACGTTGATAAGCCTGTCGGCGAAACCAAGACTTCTTCTAATGCCCAGGGATTAATCGTTTTCTGGACTAATGTTAGACTTTGGGTTAAATAAGTGCTGAAAGCTAAGCCAATAATTATGTACGTTGTGAGACTTTCCCCGTACAGTTTAAGCACGCTTTGCATGGACGCATTTGAGCCAAGGTAAGCGAATGAGAGCGCTCCAAAAACCGCAGTTAAAAACAATATAGCAATGTTTGTTTTGTAAGTAGAGAAGCTTATCATATCCCGCTTCATGAAGTACCAGATTTTTTCAAGCTCGTCCAACACTGTCATGCTGTCAAGCCCTCTTAGTCAATTCAATAAATGCGTCTTCAAGGGTCGGTTCTTCACGCTTGAAGTTCACGAGTTTTATCTTCTGCTTGAACAGAAAATCAAAAATTGATGGCAATTGATCAACACTTTCAAGTTCAACGCACAATCCTTTCTGGTTTGGCATGAGTTCCTGGTCGGTTCTTTCTGATATCCCGATTACTCCTCGCAAGGAACTTATTTTGTTAATTTGATCCTGCACTATTTCTTCTACTACTAGGTAGATTATCTCTTCATTCTTGATTTTATGCCGCAGAGCGTCTGGAGTGTCACACGCAACTATTCTGCCTTGCTTAAGGATACCAATTCTGGTGCAGATCTGAGCTGCCTCCTCAATATAATGAGTCGTGTACAGCACTGTTTTGCCTGTTTCCAAAACGGTGCTTTTAACGAATTCTCGAACGTTTCGAGAAGAAATCACATCTAAACCAGTCGTGGGCTCATCAAGCAGTATTACAGGTGGATCTGGCAGCAGGGTTCTTGCAAGAGCCAGTTTCCTTTTCATGCCGCCTGAATATTTCTGGTAGAGTTCAAAAGCGCTGTTTTCTAAACCAACCAGTTTTAAGACTTCTAGAATTCGCTCTTGGCGTTTCGGTCTTGGCACATTGTAGATCGAGGCGAAAAACTCGAGGTTTCTGTAGCCATTCAACCTCCAAAAGAAGCCTCGCTCTCCAACGCTGAAAAGAGTGCCCAGTGACCGCTTAACCTTCATTTGCTCCTTCACTATGTCGTAACCGTTGATTAGCGCTGTTCCACTATCAGGCGGAAGAAGAGTGCACAACATTTTAACCAGAGTTGTTTTCCCTGCACCGTTAGGTCCCAAAAGCCCAAAGAGCTCACCTTTATTAATTTCGAGGTTAAGGTTGTCAATAGCGTTTACAGAGACGGTGGTACGATTATAAAATTTTGTTTCAGACGTTTGGATTTTTGATTTAAAGGTTTTCGTTAGATTAATCGTTTGAATAGCGTTTTCGACCTGCAACCATTAATCCTCTCAGTTTTAGCAGATACCTCGATAAATTTAGTAAAATCAATCAATTATCATTTCAGTTAGCGCTAGCAAACAATTAAGCATTTCGACATAGTCGCCGTTCGTCCAATGATTTTAACATCACCACTTTCAAGAAAACGCGAAGCAAAAAAAATTTAATAATTTCAAAAAAAGGTAGGTTTTAGATGCCGTTTTTTGAGTTGGAAGGTCGTTAAGTTCCGAATTACAGTTTCTTTTTCGCTTTTTCTTCCAAGGCTTTCAATCGGGCATCTAAATCGTCAAGTCTTTTCTTGTCGCTATGGACCGCTTGGGCTGTGTGTTTCTGAATGTCTGCGTCAAGCTCATCTAGTTTTTTCTTAATTTTTTCAATTTCACTAGACATTGTTTTCTATCTCAACAATTTCAGTTATCGAACTAAAAGATAAAGTTGTGTGACTCTGGCAAAACAGAGTGGGGGACAGTTTTTTAGAGTTTGGCGATAGAATTAGAATTTATGAATCCATGGAATTAGTTGCTGGGCATTTTCTATTTTTTCTGAAAGCGGCAACTGCAAATATGCGCCCCATCTGTTAAAGTAGGGTGAGCCTTTTCTTGAGAATAAAGTTAAGACTTTGCCGGCATGGTTAATTTTGAATCCTAGGTCGCTTGATTCATGGCTTCTGATCAAGATTTTAGCGTTCAACTTTCCAAGAATTTTTTCTGTTACTTTTTTGCCGAAGAGTTTCCCTGCTCCCCTCGGCGAAGAAGAAGTGCCTTGTACGTTTTCGTCGGGATCGCTCCAAAGTAAATCTTCCAACAAAGCCTCGCTATGGTTTTCTTGAGCTTGAGCGATATCTTGAAGACTAGTGATTTCCGCAGACACGCCGCCGTGAACCATCAAGTAGCGGTCCTCAACAAACACGGCATTGTAAAGATACGCAAATAAAGCACGAGTCTTCTCGTAAGCCTTCTTCCAATCTTCCCCAAACCTGTTTTGGAATTGGAAAGGCAAATCATGTGGATACCCCAACAAATCTTTTGGCGCTTCATGGTTTCCCCGCAAAAGAACAATTTGCCTTGGAAAAGCAAGCTTAAGCTTCAGAATGATGTAGTAGATTTCGGCTGATTGGTCTCCCCTGTCGCCGTAATCGCCTAAAAAAATCAATGTCGCCTCTTTGTTTTCTTCAATTTTTTCTATGAATTGGCTTGTTTGCAGAATATTTTTGAGGCTTGAAAAGTCTCCATGCAAGTCGCCAATTACTAATGCTTCGCCTAATGGTTCAACTTTAACTAGCCAATTTACGATGGTTAAGTTACCAATTTGCCCATTTTCATTTCGCAACAATGACACAGCATTATCGGCTGTCTCGATGAAACTGTTGCTTTGAATGCTTAAAGCTTCTTTGAAAAGATAAGATAAATCCAAAGCATAACCTGATAACTATGAAATTTGAACTTTTATTTCAATGGAACTGAAAATATCTTTTTCAACTGATCGCTTCAGATTGCTGATTTTATCAACAGCCTCTTTGTAAGCGTTTTCTTTCACCACTTCATGGGTTTCTATGCTGGTTTTTCTTCCTTTTAACTGGTTAACTTGCGCTTGAAAAACGGCTAGATTACCTTTTACCTCATCCATAAGTGAAGATCCTGACAACTGTTTTTTCGCGGTTGCCAATTCTACGCATCTAGCTTGAAGTTTTAGAAGCGAGTCATTCTTGAGTATCTCATTTTTGGACTGGTCGGCTTTCCGTGCTTTATCAGATTTTAATTTAAGCTTGTCTTCAGCCATTAAACCCTCAAGTTTCTGCAAAATCTCTCTAAGCATCGGATAGCCAATTTCCTCTGCTGTCAACGCGTCAAAAGGATTCTCCAAATATTGATTTACCTTGCTAAGCTCATCTGGAGTCACTCCACCTCCACCGCCCGAGGTGGCTAATGCCTGCATTTTTATGAAAGGTTTCTGCAGATGTCTAATTGAATTTTTTAGCTCACAGCTTAAAACGTCTATCTCAGCGTTTACCGAGTTTAGTTTATCAATGGGTCCACTGCTTTTCAACTCACCAATTTTTTGTTCCAGTTCATTGATTTCTTTTTCGATTGGAATGCGCTCATCCTTAATTTTTTCTTTCTCTTCTCCAATCACAGCTAATTGTTGTTGAACGTTTTGAAGTTCTTCTATAAACCGGAAAGCTTCTTCCAAAGTTTTAGTTTTAACATATTCTTTTGTAACAAAATCATTGAGGGCTGCATGTGCCTGTTTGGATCTTTCGTAGATTTGCAAGAATTTTCTTCGGTCCATAATGAAGAAGGGCGAAATTCTTGGGAACCAATTCTTAATATCGATATCAATTACTAAAAAGATTTTTTGAATTTCCTGAGCATATCTGTTTAACGTATCGTAAGAGATTTCGTCTGGAGGATTGAGTTTTTTGAGACGATCAAGAAATAAATGAGCAAGCTTGTTTAGGGCTCTGGCGCGATTGTAAACTTTCATATTTCTTCTTTCAATCTCTCTCGTACTGTTATCCAAAAGCATCTTGCTGACGTCCCCGACGGCCTCGATTGCGGCGTCCATATCGTCCCTTAATTTTTTGGCTTGAGCATGCACGGGCGAAAGGATTGAACTTGTTTTGTCTTCAAGCCACCGCTTAACTTCGCCAGACGATGTAAACTGAATTGTTTCCGTCAATATGTTTCCCTGTATCTTATCTTATATTGGCTTATTTATCATTATTTCCAAATTTTAAGTTATCATATCCACACTTTTTTGGGTAGCTACTCTTAAATAGCTAACGGTGGCATTGAACAGCCGAAAAGAGAGTTAACGAATGAACACAAGAAATCTCGCACTTATCATAATGTTTGTTGCTTTAACAGCAGCAATTGATGGTTTTGTACCTAAAATTCCGTTTCCGCTAGTACCATTCCTCATCTATAATCTGTGGGAAATCCCCATAGTAGTAGCCTTTGTAGTTTTTGGACCGAAAACAGGGGTGTCTATTGCTCTAATAAACTCTTTAATTCTATTAATATTAGCCCCAGGATACCTACCAACAGGACCTTTTTACAACCTTATCGCTCTGCTATCAATGCTAATAGGGGTTTTCGCAGCCTACAAAGTCGCTACATACAAGTGCCCCACAGAAAAAATAGGTTCTTTCCTCAAGAAACACCAATTGGGGCTCAGCATATCAATGACTACACTTGGAATAATTACTCGTGTAGCAGTCACCACAGTTTCAAACTATTTCCTAATTACGCAACCGTCACCGATAGGCTTTGGCTCATTCTTTCCGTTCGGAGGTCAGACTGGACATGCAGCTGTAATCGGGTTTCTGCCATTCAGTGCTCTGTTTAATGCCACGCAAGCTCTCTACACGATACCTATAGCTCTCGTAATATCAATCGCCGTTCTTTCTGCATTCAAAAAGGAGTAAGAAAAGCCTAAAAAAATTAGAAGCCTAAGGATTCTGATAATACCTTAGGGTTTATTTGCCCTGCTTTGAATGTTCTTCCCGTTTTAGCGTTGTTTATCAAAAGCACTGCTGGTGCAAATAAGCCGTGGTCAATCTTATAGAAGTCTTTGTCTGCTTCACGGAAAATCTGCAAGAACGGTTTCCCATAATCTTTTGAAGCCATAGACGGTGCCTGCTCCATGATTTTCTGCAGTGCAGCTTCATCGTCGTAGTCGACAGTGCAGTAGACTGTGCCGCCGTAAAGGATAGCGTCGTTTGTGCGTGCCATGGCCACTTCAAAATCTCTGCCTAGCGGCGGAATTGGAGCGTAGCCCATAGCGTAGCGAATAACCTTAGGGCTTAAGCCAAGGGTTCTGAGTTTGTGAATGCCAACTTCCACTATTCTGCCCGTTACCTGGGTTAAACCAGCGATACTTGCGGTTGATGCAACTACAACAATCAAGTTTGCAGCTGAAATGTTGCTGGCACACGTGACTTTCTCAATCAACGCTTCTGAAGGCAAGCTGTTGCTCTCCAACGTAAGCACGGCTTTGTCGCTTGAATCCTTGTAATCGATTTCTTCATAAATGTCCTTTGGCTTCATTGCCAAGGCGCGAATTGGTCCTGACCCGATAGCTATTGAGTCACCGTCCTTAATTCGCCACCCCGCAAACTGTGAACCTAAAGCAGAAATCGCTGGGTGATCAGTACTAACGGTTATTGAGGGGAAATTCAAGTCACCGTAGGTTTTGAATCCTAACTCGACTTTTCCGGCGCCGCCCATGCACAATTCAGTTAGTTTCTTGCCTGCTTGAAACCCGCCATGAGCTTTTACGCCTGCATCAACAATTGTAGCTCCCGCGGTTGATTTTGAAACAGTTACTCCATAGAATTCGGGGTTATCGAGAAATTCTTGGGCTATTCTCCAAGCCATTTGGTTTACGCTTAAAGTGGCCATGTTTTCACTTCAAATAAGTTATTCTTGATTCGCTTTTCGATATTAACTTAACGCTGCAGAAAACTCTTGGCTTAAGGTCGGTATCCACTCAGGGTACAGAGTGCCAGAGCAGCGGCTGTTAAATCCGCGGTTGTTCCCGGATTGCATTTGTTTCGGGATAGTCGCAATTTCCCATCGAACTGTTTGAGCTCTTTTTGGCCTTTCTTGGTTTCTAATCCGCCAAGCTCCAAGACGAGCTTAGCATCAGATGATACTGCCTCTGCTTTTTCCTTGCCAACTTTCCTTGATATAAAAGTGTCAGGACGTTCTGAAAGGACCTTTAGGAAGGTATGAACGACTGCCGTGTTCAAAGGTTTACTTCTAAGTTGATCCATCAAGTACGGATAAGCTAAATCGAAGGTAACAGGATAATTGTTTACCCATTCAGAGCAAATGTCGTCGTACGCTGAGGCTATTTTGAAAACTTCAAACAATGTTACATTCTCTTTTATCAAACGTTCTTTGGAACGCGGGTCGGTAACATCAAAGTCAGGCGCGTTATTTAGACCGCTAGGATTGGCGACGCCTACTGCTTCATAGAGATCCACTGAGTCCAAAGCTGTTGTTGATTTAACTGCCAAATCGATGTTCTTTCGCAAAACGGAAAAATCAAAAAGGTACTTTTTTTTGGTTGGAGTCATGCCTGCGGCTACAGCTATTGGGGCAAAGAGCATTATAGTTCCCAAGATAGTGTTTCCGCCCTTTTGCCAAGCGGTAACATCAATGGCACATGTTTTTATAACTTGTCCCAATCCAACCTTGCTTATTTCGAGTTTGTTTTCTGCCACCGAAATTCCACGTTTAGCAGCTTCTTGAAAGGATGACCCTGCTGCAACGGCTGAAGCCAAGAAATGCTGACATATAGTGCCTTCAAAGCTTTTCGTTAAGCTAACATTACCGGGTTTTTCCGCACTGACCTCAAGCAATATTGCCAGCTGTAAACATTTAGAAGTGTGCTCAGCCTTTTCGAAGTTTACCATGATGCTTCGACCTTAATTGGCGCAAAAAAGGTATATTAAGTTATTACAAAACTTACAAGCAGATTTACGCTCAGATAAGAGAGGGATGTTGATTGAAGGCAAGGGAAGGCGACTTAATCAAAACAAAAAGTAAGGTTGTTTTTGATGTTAAGGGCTTAGTTCACCCAATAGGCAAGATTGTTGCGTTTCCCCGCTTTATTCCTTCGCCGAAGGGCACGAGGAAGAACCAAGAAGGCGTGTATGGTAAAGTGTACAGTCTTGATGATAGATTCAAGTACCTGAAAGAAAATCACCCTGACCTGATTGTTTTTGACCCAGTCTTTGGCGAAACGATGTGTGAAGTACCAACTGCACAAGTAGCTAAGCACTACAAACCTGAAGAAAAACTCTGGTCACTACGTTCATCTATGGACCTTACGATATTAGAGAGCAAGGCTTTACAGCTCGCCCAAACCTTAAAGGCCGAAGCAAAAATTCCTTGGAGTAGTCTTGGTATTTCTGGCTCGATAATGGCGGGTTTAACCACTGAGAAATCAGACATTGACCCCTTGGTTTACGGGGTAAAGAATTGCCAAAAAGCCTACTCCGCATTGCAGAGATTGCTTAAAGAAGACTGTGGATTCAAGCCTTATTCGCAAGGGGAGCTGCAAGAGCTATTCGATTTCCGTTCGAAAGACACACAGATGACCTTCGAAGACTTCGTTTTGGTCGAAAGCCGCAAAGCGTTCCAGGGCAAGTTCATGGGAACAGACTATTTTATCCGTTTTGTGAAAGACTGGAAAGAAATTGGTGAACAGTATGGGGAAGTGTGCTTCAAGAACAGTGGCTACTCAAAAATAACAGGCAAAATAGCCGACAGCACAGAAGCACTGTTCACGCCCTGCATCTACAAGCTTGAAAATGTCCGAGTAATTGAAGGACCCAAGTTGCAGCCAATACAAGAGATTGTTTCTTTCCGCGGCAGGTTCTGTGAACAACTGCCCACAAATCTCAGAGAACCCCCCACAGTCGAAGCTCAGGGAAAAATCGAACTTGTCACAGACACCAGAACAGGAGAAACATACTACCGTTTGCTTATCGGAAACAAACCCACAGATTACATGGTTGTCAAATTCAAAGATTAACCCAACAATCCTAAATGTTCTCATATCAATGGAGAACAACGGCAAATCTAAACGAGTAATAAACTCTACAAGAAAAGAACTAAACAACTTAGCCAAAAACGCAGACCTAACCAAACCCGAAGAAGCCAAAGCCTTAATCGCAAGAATGAAAACAGGCAACGCCTACAAACGCATGTTAGTACAAGCATACAACCGATATACAAAATACTGTAAAATAAATTGGGAAGCACCAAGATACAAAGTCACAAGACGAGAAATCTCTGTTCCAACAGACGAAAAAATAAAAATGTTAATATCAGCATCAAAAAAACCACTATCAACAAAATTCCAACTAAGCTACGAAACAGGCTTAGGACCCGTCGAATCATGCGAATTAAAAGTCAAAGACTTCAACAAGGAAAACAAAAAAAGTCAACAAAAACAGCCAAAAGGAACCAAAAGACAACCCAGAATAATATTACTTACCTATTATCGGTTTCCACTGTGCATTAGTTATCTTTTTCTTTCACTTGAAGATTATGTTTTATTCTTGAAATATAATGTTGAAAGAACATAAGCTAACGTAATAACTACAGCTACAATTAATGAAACAAGTGAAATAGTCTGATTTTTATCATAAAAGAGGTAAGCTACATACAATAATATAACATCTAAAATAGCAATTCCACTAAGTCTAACTACCAATTGTAAATCCATTATTCTCTCTTATCTTATAGTTGTTTTAACGGTAAAGATAAAGATACCCAATACTCGGCAACAAGCCATCAGATTACATGATTCTCTCAAACGCTTAATGCAGCACTTTGAGTACTTGCTCATAATAGCGTGGACAATAAGTCAAAGTAACCTGGTAGAAGTTGTCCGCTGGCGAGACTACTTCTTCGAGGTTGCCTTCAATAATTATTTCTTCGTCTTTTTGGGCCTGTTGCCGGAACTCTTCCATGAAAGAGAAAACCCGTTTAATCTCAAGCGCTTCTTTTGCGCCGCTATAAACTTCCAAGGGTTCGATGCTGTATATTGACGGAATGAAAGGCGCTTCGTCATCACACGTGATGCACGCTTTCAGTTTAACCCAACCTTTTTGCCGGATTCTTACTTGCTGGTCATATTCCGATTCGATTTCGCTCCAAGCCTTCACGGGTTCAAACTCAGCTTTGATGGTTCGCCCGCTAGCTTTGTCATCATATAGACCGTAGATTTGTTTTCTCCTTTGATGCCAAATAAATTCTGGAACAGTAAAGTTTTTGAATCGCCAATCCTTGCCCGCCATGGCCTGGTCGGATTCAAACTCGTTATGCAAACCTGACTCTCTATCAGCATACAGCGCTTGTAGTGCTTTTCTCATTTTGGCGTTTTCTTTTTTACCATAAACAATAAAGTCGATATCTGAAAACTTTGGATGATGAAAATCGTGGAGCATAGAGCCGAAGACCCCAAAGTTCCACGTTTTTAAGCCTGAATTATCGAGTGATATCATTAGGACACGTTCCATTGCCGCTAGCAACTCATCTGTTGGCCCCGCCTCAAGCAAAACCGCCAGCCGCTCCTCGGGTTTTCTTGCCTCCGATATAGCTTCTTCCTTTACTCCGACGAGTTTTAGCCCCAGCATTTCGTTAAAAATCATGTACTGAGGATACTGCTTGACAACAAGCTTCATGCCTTCATCATTATAGAATTTATAGTAAAGCTTGTTTTTGCCTGTCCTTGGCGCTCGCGGATCCTTTGACTGGAAAATCTTTGATGACGCGTACTCGGCATCGCATATGTAAGCATCCTGAGGGTGAGAGTAACCGAAGACGCGAAAAATTAAACCTTCAGCGGTCTCTATGGCGTCTCGGTCGCGCAGCCTTATGATATTGGCCAAATGTATTCTTCCTCTGAAGTTGCTGTTCCAACAACAACTTGATAGAATACTTCATTTGAACTTGTCGATTCGACTCTTTCCAGTTTGCCTGCGACGTTAATTTCGCTTCCTTTGTAAGCGATGTTTCTGTAGCAGCCTATGTTTGAGACAACTTGGATGGGAATTTTGTCAACATCAAGTTCTGATTGGTCATCTATGGGTTTGTACCCTGATATTTTGTATGTTGCGGGGCGATACATGGTTTCGGTGTCGTCACAAACAGTCGCTTGGAACCTTACTGGGTCAAGCGGCAAATACCGATATTGGCCGTATTTTTCTTTGACTTGTTCGGGTTTTTTCGTGGCATTGTACATGAATATTTTGCCTTGATATTTTCCTTGAAATTTCCTCGCCGCCTCCAATCGGTTACCAAATATATAGCTTAGTTTCGCCGAGTTAACTAGCTGGACTATGGCATTTTCGACCAAACGGAAGTTTTCTGTGCCATAGGTAACAAAGTCTATGTCTGATTCTGGCGCGTGCATATTCAATGCGATAGAGCCGTGGACTCCGAAGTCGTTTAAGGGAACGTTTGATTCTTTGGATATCAAATGGATTAGGTCTATAGCCATTTGTTGAAGTTTATCGCGTTTCGGCAGGTTTTTCAGCCAAATCAAGCGGTCTTTGGGAACAAAAACCTGTTGAATTAATTCGAACGGTGCGGTTATTAGCTCCTTGTTGCGAAAGGGGCAGTAGTAAAGATAGTCTGGGAAGTTTTTGCGAAAGGCTTCAATGAAAGTTTGGTAGTTTTTTGCCGTGTAGAGTTTTTCTGCCCTAAACAGTTGGTTGTCGTCGAATTTCCAGGTTCTCTCTAGCATTTCAACGTTGAAGAGCTCTTTGAATTGGGCTGGGATGTATTTGAGGAATGCGAAGACCCTATCGTCTGGGTGCTCGTATCCAAACGTGTTGAATATGAAACCGTCTGTGGTGACGAAGGTGTCTCCATCCATTGGAACCCAGATTTCTTCTGCCGTAAACATGCACCGCGAATAAGATTAAAAGCGAACATTAAAAAATCTATTGCATCCCTTGCGGACAGGTTATCTGAACTTAATGGTTTTCTTCAGAAAGGATTAGTGGAAACGCATTACAGGATAGCTATCTTTGTGAAAAAAGATATATGCAAAAACGAATTCATTCTTGACAATAACTGGTGATAAAGACGGCTTCATCTGGCGAAGAAAATAACAACGAAATGATCGTTACCCCTTGGGAAGTAAAGGGCAAAGTAGACTACGAACGCTTGATCCGCGAATTCGGAACCCAACCGTTAACCCCTCAACTGCTCGAGAAAATGGAAAACCGCACGGGCAAACTTCACGTTCAACTTGAAAGAAAAATATTCTTCAGCCACCGAGACCTAGACACTGTTCTTGACCTCTACGACAAAGGTGTAAAATTCGTCCTCTACACAGGAAGAGGACCATCAGGACCCGTACACATCGGGCATCTTGTGCCTTGGATTTTCACCCTTCACATCCAACAAAAATTCAACACGCGACTTTACTTCCAGCTAACGGACGACGAAAAATATCTCATAGACGATGACGCCACCCTGAAAGAAACAGGCAAGTATGCTTACGAAAACGCTCTGGACCTCATTGCCCTGGGGTTCAAACCAGAAAATACCTTCATAATCTACGATACCGAAGACATCGATTTGCTCTACGATATCACATTAGAAGTTGCTAAACGCATAACGTACAGCACTGCACGCAGCAGCTTTGGCTTCCAAGACAGCACAAACATCGGTTGGATTTTCTGGCCAGCCATCCAAGCTGCACCATGCTTCATCCACAAAAAACTCACGGGCGAAAACGTTCCAGCACTTATCCCAGCAGCCATCGACCAAGACCCTTACTGGCGAGTAACAAGAGATATAGCCCAAAAACTCGGCTACTATAAACCAGCCCAAATACACTGCCGCTTCCTGCCTGGCCTGGGTGCAGGCGGAAAAATGAGCGCCAGCATGCCCGAAACCAGCATATTCACCATAGACCAACCCGACGTGGTGAAAAAGAAGATTTGGAACGCTTTTACAGGAGGCAAAGGCACAGCCGCAGAACAAAGAAAAACAGGCGCTGACCCAACAGTCTGCAGCATATTCCAATACTACTTCTACCTTTTTGAGGAGGATTCCGCGAAACTTGCCGAACGAGAACGTAAATGCCACGCAGGCGAAATGCTATGCGGCGAATGCAAAAAAGACATAGCAGACAAACTCAACAAGTTCCTTGAACAACACAGGGAACGAAGAGAAAAAGCCAAAGACGTAATCGACCAATACCACATAAAACGCAAGTGAAATTAATAAAACGCCGATGCCCGACCATTTTTTGCACTTTCTAAATTCATTTTACACAGAATTAATTTGAGCTAAAAGAAAATAGGAGCGTGCACGCGACATCTCCAACATTCATAAGTCCAAATAGTTCCAGCACCAAAAATACCTCCCCGTACTTGCTTCTACTTCCTCATACTTGTGTACTTCTGTTTACTCAACCTGCCAATAGTTCAAAACTCAAACTAAAAAAAACTTGAAACAGTTTCTAAAAATAAGAAAATGGGAAACCATTTTTGCGTATCTCCAATCACATCAGCGTGTGAGAAGACACAAACCTAACTACAAATTGTTCTTTGGCTAAAAACCTTGCTAAACAAACTCTAATAATGACGGAAATAGAAGCTTCTGGTTAAAATGCGTGGCTAACCTATAGTAGAATCTCAAGAGCTAGCGGCCTGAATTGGTGAGTTCAACCCATGTTGGAACACCTCAACGGCGTAATGGAGTAAACTTTTCACGGCACTTACCCTGTTTCTAGGTACACATGCAACGCCGTGAACTAAACCATACATAGATAGAAATGTCATGGTTAAAAACGGAGATTTCGAATAGACCACAAGCATCAAAACAAAAAGAGACAGTTTCGAAACCACGCTGCTTGGCGTCCATGGAAAGCTCATCGTGCCACTTCTTGCAATGACTATCTCCTAATAGAAAAAGTTAAGGGTTTTGCTTAATTCTGCTTAGCGATCAAAAGAGAAAAAACGGCGAAATCTTTGCTAATGTGCTATTGCATTTCGAAGTTGGATCATTTGTTCTCGCGTAAAATTGAATTAGTTAACTTCCTATGAGCAATTCAGATGGCGAATCAAATCATCTGTTTTGGGCACCTTTGCATTGGCAGCAAGTTATTTTTGTGTCGATTTCAGCTTCTTCTCTTGTTATGACGCTGGTTCTTACTAGCTTGCCACAGCAATCACAGATAAATTGGACCTCAGCGACGCGGTCGTTAGATTGAAGAACCTTAATGGGCAGATTTATTTTCCTTCTTTAGCAGCTTTATCCTTAGCAAGCAAAGATTCAACGTACCCTCTCATAGTCAGGTTAGTTTCTCGGGCTCGTTTTCTAATGTCTTCATGAACTTTGTCAGTGACCGTTACGCACTTGTATCCTTTACGTGGCAAAACATCAGTCTCCTACGTACTTTACCGTACAATTGAATATATAACTAACGGTGAAACATAGTGGTGAAACACAGAAATATTGTGAAACCTTATATAAATGTACGTTCGCTAAATAGCTTAAGGGGGAAACAAAACGCCGAAAAAAGGCTTCAAAAGCATCACTGTAAAAGCTGAAGTCTACGATTACTTTTTTAACGAGTGGCTCAAGATCAAAGAAGAATACGCAATTAAGAAAGGCATTCACAGCTTCTCAGCCTATGTCACCTACACATTAGCTCAATTAATGAACGAGGAAAAGAAACACAACAAAGAACATAAACCACGTTAGAAACATCAAAATCTAATTCAATTGGTCGCTTTGTTCTAATCCTATGATAGAAACACACAAAACAGTTTTCTATAAACAAAAATGAAGAAGCAAATACTGTATCGCGTCGTTGATCCTTCTATCAGACAGCGATTGCTCCACTCAAAAGATAACCTTTCGAGTAAACAGCATATGAAACCAGAACTTTAAGTTTAAGATTGTCGGATTTGTCTAAAATCGTCGAATAATATCCATTTTTGCCGAATAATAACCCAACGTAGAGACTCTCGCGCTAAACCAAGAAAACAGCCTAAAACAAACTGAACAAAAACAGCAACAAAACTCTTATTCTTCCAAGGAGACTTCTTTTGTGAAAGCTAAGGAAAAACAACTATCCCCATGGAAAATACCGTTTTTCTTCTTCTCATTATTGATCACTTCCTCTTATGCTATGGCTAGTAAACACCGCTGGAAAGAGCTCTGTCTTTAAACATTTTGGAACGTGCATAAGGTTTTTGGACCTTTTAGTCTTGAAGTTGCCATCACTTCAGCTTGTGAAAAATTGCCTCTAACTGAAGCGTCCAATTAAAGCGACCTTCTACGTTTCGTTCGTCTAACTTCCACTTAACCAAACTTTATGGGACAGCTAGGACAAACATACACATCCCGACACGTTGCGACACATTTTAAGACGCAACCTGCAAACGATTCAAGCTTTGCAGCAGAACAATGTTCTCCTTTTGACGCTCAATGACGTCTGGTGACGCGTAGCACCTTTTCTAGCCTCAACTAGCAAGCGATTCTCCTCTTCAACGTAGTTCTTGAAGTTAACTCTTTGCGTTACCAGCAAATTAGCCCACCCCGTTTCCACACATTGCGACACATCCCGACACATCCCGACACATCCCGACACATCCCGACACATCCCGACACATCCCGACACATCCCGACACATTTCTAACCGCAACCTGCAAAGAATCTAAGCTCTATTTCAAAAAAGCAACCCAAAAACAAATTGAACAAAAATGCAAAATGCGTGTTGTTGTTCTTTCAAAGACAATACATTACATTACGTTACCAAATTAGGGAAAGAGAAGTAACAACTAACGAGGATTGGTGATTTGGACTTAGTTAAGGAAAAAGAAAACTTATTTGTTGGCGTTATGAAAGTTATACTCAGTAACCTCGAATAATAAATCAGCGGTTGATTAGGATGAAGGAAGAATATGAAATTGCGATTGTAGGAAGCAAAGGTCAGATAGTTATTCCACAGCGTCTCAGAAAAGAGTTAGCGATAACGCCAAACACTAAACTTTGCGTATATCGAAAGGACGACAAACTTGTAGTAGTAAAACTCAAGGTTCCTCCTTCAACTGATTTAAAATGACTTTTCTTAGAAGTTAACTAACAAAACAAAAGGAAAAAGGGAAGTCGACTAAAAGAAGTTTGGAAAAAATTAACGCATGCAGTCGTTAGAAGAAAGCCAAACAGTCACATGGAAAACGCCTTTGACAGTTAAAATCAAAGAAAAGAGAAATAAGAGAACACACCAACATTAGTTTCACTTTACAATGGTGATTTACATGTCCGCAAAAACTCAAATTAACATCGCTTCAGCTAACAGGCTTCTTCACCCAATGCACACCGTATTGGTTTCATGCGCTGGTAAAGCAGGCAAACCCAACATCACAACCCTCGCGTGGGCAATGCCAACCTCACTTAAGCCGCCGCTTCTAGCCATTAGCCTGGCGCCAACACGCCACTCCCACACCCTAATCGAGGAGTCAGGAGAATTCATAGTGAATATTCCAACACTGGAGACGCTACAAGCAGTCTACGCATGCGGCTCCTTAACGGGCAGAAGCTTTGACAAATTCAAAAAAACAAACTTAACACCTATGCCCGGTAAAAAAGTCAAGTCGCCTGCAATACGCGAATGCATAGCACACCTAGAATGCAGCGTTGAGAGCAAATTCACAACGGGCGACCACACCGTTTTCGTAGGTAAAATACTTGAAGCCTACGCTGACATGGGCGTCTTCACAGAAAGCTACGACTTGAAAAAGGCAAGAATGCTCTATCACATGGGAGGCAACAACTTTGCGATCCTTGACCCCAAAATCTACAAAGCCTAAAGCCAGGCGAGATAAACTCGAATTAAGTAAGACGTCTTAAAGCAAAGTTACACATTTAAGCAGCCACTTAATAATCCAGTTTAACACAGCAAAGTGAAACAAGATGCCATACGACAAAGAAGAACTTGAAAAATTTCGATTGTCAGGACGCATCCTTCGTGAAACAAGAGAAGAAATGAAAACACATGTCAAAGAAAACATGCTTATAATTGACGTATGTGAGAAAACAGAAGGCTTAATCCGATCAAAAGGCGGCAAACCAGCTTTCCCCTGCAACGTCAGCATCAATGAGGTGGCAGCGCATTACACTTCGCCCCCAAACGATACGTCAAGGATACCTGAAGGGTGTACGGTTAAAGTGGACTTAGGCGCCCACGTTGACGGATACGTCACCGACACTGCGTTCACGGCTTCTTTCAATCCTGAAGGCAGAAGCATGGCAAACACTGCTGAAATAGCTTTGAAAACAGCGTTAGAAAACATTCATGGTGACATGGCGCTGGGCAAAATCGGCGGGTTAATTGAGACAACGATAAAAAACCGCGGTTTTAAACCCATCAGCAACCTGACGGGCCACTCGGTTGGAAGGTACCTGATTCACGCGGGAACATCTATCCCTAACGTTGCTCAAGTGTCACTT
>JBEKPG010000011.1:0-55712 GCA_049520955.1 Bathyarchaeia archaeon
ATTGCTCATTCTTTCGCTTCAATGATTAATCGCCAATCTGTTATCGTAAGCTCTAGGTGTTGTCCATCATTCCAGCCTAATTCGTTGACTGCCTCTTCTGGAATGACTATTACATGTTTGTATTGACGTTTGTCCTTGTCCTTGTAATCAAGTTGCTTTTGGAGTTGATTTCATTTTTGGAATTCCTCAAATTTGTAAATCAAAAAGGAAACAACTTCGTGATAGGGTACATCCTTTTTCTTTAACCAACATGTTTACTTCCAACTTCAATAGCTAAACATGAAAAACTATTATGAAGGTTTGTGGGCACAAAAAGAGGCAACAAACATTCAGAATCACAAATAGACGAATTTTTACATCAAAAATAAAGTAAGTCTTAAATCTGCATAGCGTAGAAAAAAGTGCGTTTCCCAGAAGAACAAGCCTTAAGTGAACTAATCTTAATCTTGAATTGAGGAAATTGGCTTGATTAAGGACTCAGTTTATGTTGATATGACAGAAGCAGAGAAAATAGTTGCTAGTTACTTGAGAGAGCTGGACATTTGGTGGACACGAGAGTCACCTGTCTTTGTTTATGATGAGAAAGAACGTCCTAGGGTATGGTCTCCTGACTTCTACCTTCCTAAGTTGGGAATGTATGTCGAAGTCTGTGGTTCAGAAAGAGCCAAATCATATGAATATAGGGCGCAAATCTACCAGAAGAATGAAGTTTACGTCATCTTTGTCCAAGTCTATAAGGAAGAACGAAAGTGGAAAAACTATCTAGTCAAGAGAATAATAGAGATTGACGAAGTGAGGCATGCAGGAATAGTGAAATCTTTCAAATCTTGATGCAAAATAACTTCTGGGTTCGATTTGCAGTCTTTGAAGGTAAGGTTAAAGAAAACAAGATTGTTAATTCTCTATTACAAAAAGGCGGAGTTGGCTTGCCCACTTTTATTTTGGAAAATGTGTCGTTGCAAGAGCTTCAAAATCTGATGAAAGACTACCCAAACTTATCTCCTAATGTGCTGTTTGAGAAACAATGTTGTTAATAGCAAACTTGGTCGGGCTACACAGGATAAGCATTAGTAGCATACACAAGTTACCTAACATGGACAAACTAAAAAATAGCCTCACACCATCGTGCGCGCTTTCAGACTCAGGAAACAAGGGGCAAAACCCAAACTGCACTGATGTTTTTCTCTTTTTCCCTTTTGCTTGTTGTGTGATATACGAGATATACGTGTGGTGATGGAAATAGAGAGAAAGAAACAGAACTATTATTAGAAATAGGAATAAATTTGAAAATATCAATAGAAACAGATTTAGAGATATTGATAGGGATATTGATACAGATATTGATAACAGTATTCGTAGGTTTGGGATAGGGATTAAAATTTAATCTAACCCCTTACAAGGGACAATTTCTCGCTATAGTCAAATTTCATGCGGTTCTGTATACATAAAATATGCAACAAAGCTTATGTTTACAAACAACCGCTAAAAGAATAAAGAGGGACATCAATGTCTGAAGAACAAAAGTCACAGCCACAACAAAGGAAAGAAAAACGTTTATGGGAAACAGCTAGCGCACCTCCAGCTGAACCAGTAAATACCGTACCTTTCATAAAAGATGGGGATATTATTCAGAAGGGGTTGTCAAGCCCACCAGCTGAACCAGTGAATATCTCACCATTTTTGGCAAAGCCAACTCAAAAAACCAGCAATACCGCCTCATCGTCTGAGTCCACGAAATGAGCAGAGGATACAACTGGCGCAGCACCTTAACTGATTTCGCCTCTATCTCTGGTACCTTGGCAGGATTCTGCATTGCTTTCATAGGTTTGATTTTAGGTTGGTCAATTGCCGACGTCAAAATTTATCAAAGTGTTACTTTTGGGAATATGGCGATTTTATTCTTTGGTTTAGCTACTTCTTTGTTTATAGTTGCATCAGAATTCTTTCTTCACTCGAAAAGTTTTGATGTTTTTGATTTACCTGTTGAATATCGAGAATGGTTGATAAGGGGGTTCCTAGATGAAAACTGGAACAACATATGGGTCGAAAGCACCAAAAAAGCGAGAATTAACGAATCCTATGCACGATGGTGTTATAATTTTGCTATCTTTCCATTATTCTTGGGCTTGTTTTTTGCAATTTTCCCTTACAACGCCTTAATCGCTGTTGTCGTTTCTTTTGTCGGATTGTTTTTTGAGATATTGCAGTTCGTAACACAAGTTTACGACAGGAGTCTAAAATCAAGTAGAAAATAACCTAAAAATATAGATGCGCGCGCGAGTGCACTCAACATTCAAAAAGGAAAGATTTGGGTTTCCATGAACCGTTCATCCGATTATCCCGCCAACATTTCAAGGCTTTAACGAGCGGCACGTAGAGTCCATTTTTAGCTGAATTCATTCTGGCGGTCAATTGAAGATGTCTTCGAGGATTTGATAAGACCCAGTTTAGAACTGCTCTATCTGGGATTTTAAGGAAATCATCGTTTGCCGTGATTGCTGGCACTATATCCATTTCTACATAACTTAACACTACGTGTATCGACCTATGTTGGATGGTAACGTTTTGGTAATATTTTGACAATATGTGTTTCAGGTAAGATAGCGCCACATTAGGCTCAAGTCTTTCCGAGTAATTTGTGACAATTATGATATCAACATCCTTAATTGGTCGAACTGCCGTATCTCTACCGTAGGAACCTGAAAGGAAAGAGTCTTTGAAAGCCATTTTGAAGTCTCCATCGTTTTCAAGTCTGGAACGTAAAGTTGTGTGACCTGTTGAGGCTTCCGCTTTTTGATTAGCTGTCGGTTCGATGTTAGATAGAAATTGATTGAAATATGAAAGAAGTTCCATTTTTCATCCTTCATTTTGAAATTATTTCTGCCTTCCCGCTATTCTTACGCTTCTCAACTTGTTTCTCGTAATTCTGAAGTGACTTTTCGTATTCCGTGTAATCTATGGCACATACTGTTCCTACATCTCCAAGCATTTTTAGAAGGTTTATGTAGAAAAAGACCAACCCCGCATCAGGAGTAGATTTGCGCAAACTAATGCTTTTTTTATACTCAGCAACAAACGAACCAAAGTTTAAGCAACAAGCAAGGTCAATTTGGTAATTATCGTTCTTCACTCGTTCCAATGCCGACAATAGAGCCTTGTTATCTATTCCTTTTTTCCACTTGGTTTTTAGGCAGACAAGCCCACCTATGATATGTTGAGGTTCTTTTTTTATGCATCTATCACTGCCGTCGATGTATGTGGCACTCTTCCGTTCTAAAGTCCTAACAGATTTTAGTTTTTCGCCCGCATATAGAATGTACTTTTTATTCAGTTCTTGCTTAACTTCTATTATTGCATAAACGCTTTCAGCAGGAACATAAAGTACACCTTCTTGGTCAAGAAGAGTAGGCGTATACTACCTATCGTAAACAATTATATCTTGTTGTTCACTTATGCTTCCAGTATGGTCAATTACGAACCCTTTATCTGCTGAATATCTCTTTGGAAGATAGGTTTTCAACCATTTTACCCATTGAAATTCACACGCATCACCTTTTGTGCTGGGATGTTCTATGACTGTGGCAGATTCAGTAAGGACGGTCCTTAAAGGGTTAGAAATAGCAGAAAATACTGCGTCTAAACTTACCTTCTTTGGCATTTCTTTGGGTGTTTCAGGTGCCTTCTCATTAGAACTCATTTTCATCAAACACGAATATGCTTGTCTATTCGCTTATAAATTTGAGCCATCTTGCCATTATCGTTCAAACAGACTTACCTATATTGGTAAACCTACACATGTTTGAATGGAGGTCAAAACGGTGACCACACAAATAAGCACAAGCGCGTGTTCTCAGAGCAGGGTTACTTTGAGGAAGCTTGAAGACATGAAGTACTCAATAGTGGGCTAACAGCTTTTAGGTTGCTCTCAACCACTCTGGCATCTAATCCTACGCGGGTTAACTTCTCAGATTTTTCCTCCAAAAACCGCTCAAAACTCTTCTTACATAATGCCAAAGGACTATTCTCTTGTTCTTCAAACGCTTTAGCCATCTTTTTTGAGACAGCCGCGGAAAAAATTAATTTGCCCTCCTTCTTCGCCTTTGCAACAGCTTTTCCTTCAAAATCTCCATCGTTAAGCTCTTCATCATTCACCCAGGTCATAGGCAGGATTCTAAAACCATCGAGTTTACCGCAGGTATTGCACTTCAAAACCACAATGCCCTCATCACTTAGCAAATCATTGCTATCGTCTTTTGCATTGCAGTGTGGGCAAACATAATTTTTGCATAGAAGCTCCTCCTCCATATTTTCCGAAATTACTTTCAGTGGAACGCAAGCAACATCCCGACCACAATCAGCACATATAGACAAACCTACAGCCGGGTTCTGTTTAGTTCAAATTTCCATACGATAACCCAAAATAAGGCGTAATGTGTAAGAACATAGGTTTATGAGAATGCAATCCGAGTTTGGCTGGATAAGAGTTAACGGAGTCAGTTATGAAAAGGACATTATCCTCCACGCTGATGAAGCAATTACAAAGAGGAAGAAGAAAAAATCCAAGGATTTGAAGCCCATTTATGGTCATACTCCTCTCTCAGAGCATGAACTAGATTTTCTTTCAAAAGAAAAGCCTGACGTTGTCTACATCGGAACGGGTCATCAAGGAGCGCTTCCTATTACACCGGAAGCTATGTTGATCCTAAAAAAATATGAACACGTTATTCTGCCAACGCAAGAGATAATCGAAAAAATAAACCAAGAGCACAGAAAAATGGTCGCATTAATCCATGTGACATGTTAATTACGCATTGAGTCCCATAAACGATAATCGCCGCACAAGTCGTCTGGAGACCAATTAATTTTAATCCCTCTTTGTATCTCTTAACTACGTAGTGGAGTGAAGAGTCTATTGGGAAGAGCCATGGCGAAGGCTCAAGTTGTTTTGTTATTAGTCATTCTCTTAGTCGTCGCAGTCGGCGTTTACTATGTTGCGCAGAAAGAAATTTCAAAGAACAGCAACACTTTAACCCCAACTGCGACCCCGAGCGCGTCTCCAACTTCTACAACAACCCCGAATGGATCTCCAACTCCTACGCCAACCGCAACGCCCATTCCCACAGGCACAGCCGTTCTAATTGTAGTCTCAGTCAATATTCTTCAACCTAATAATCCGGGCGGACCGACAATTGAAGTCATTCTGCAAAACAACGTAACCAACCCAGTGATTAGCTTGCAAGCGGTGTTGTCCTTATCCGGGCACAACTACTCATACGTTTTCGGCGATGTTTCTTCAACCAACCCTCTTTTGCCGAATCAAAATGCATCTCAGATAGACACTCTGATTGGCGCCGGATTTGAAGCAAACCAAACCTACCCGATGGAGATCACGGGCACTCTGCAGAATGGGACATCGTTCAATTTCTCCGCTCCTGTAACAATAGTCGAAAATTCCAATCCGCCTGAGGTGTTCGGGGGAAATAGTAATCTCGAACTTACCATGACCCTTGGAAACACAGTGTACAGTTTAGGCGAACCTGTTAACCTAACTTTGACAATCACGAACATCACAAATCAGACAATAAACTTTACGCACACAGGATGGGATTTTGATTTTCAAGTTTACAACGACACAAATAATGTTGTATACCAGTGGTCAAATTTCAGAGGCATCCCCCAATTCATAGCCATTGTGCCGCTCGAAGCAGGTGAGAACGTGTCAGCCAGCTTCACTTGGCTGCAGACATGCAATTTCAACTCCTCGGTTGAGGGAATCCAAGTCTCTCCGGGGATCTACAACATTATTGGCGAAACTGGCCCAACGTACGGAATACAGACAACGCCTATCCAACTTACAATCGTTGAACCCTAAATTTACCGCAAAAAGTAAGGGTTTTCATTCCTGACTTTAAAAAAAACTTTTCGGGTTTAAAGTTGCTATTATCAGCCTTAAACATTTCAGCCAATTCATAAAGAAATTCTTCTTTAGTTTTGGTTTGACTGTTTAAAGCTAACTTGGCTATTTTTTCGAAATGTTGTTTGCTAAACATTTTCATTTCTCCTATACTTTTTTGTTTCAAAAAACTCAGGAAATTTAGATGTCATTTTCGGGGTCATCCGTTGGGAACATAACCGAACCTGAATCAGTCATAAATTCATCAAGTTCGCTTTCGGTTGTGTCGGTCTCTTCTTTTTCTTCTTGGCTGTTTGGTTGGCTATTCGCGCCAGCTGTCAGAATTGCACCAAGTAATAGAACGGCTTTCTTTAGTGGATTGTAGCTTTTCCATTTTTCTGCTTGAGTTTTTGGCTGCGTTTGGCTGTATTTGGCACGTAACAATTTATTAATTATGAAAGGTTTTCCTTGCTGAATCCAATTAGGCGAAATTATAGTTTTTCCGTTATAAATCCAATTTCGCTGTGGTAGATTGCTGAAATTTACGTTAAACTGTCTCTCTAAGCGTCTATGATAAGGCGATTTATCGCATTCAGGTATTTTGCCATAAAGAATAAGTTGCTTGCTTCTAAGGGTTTTTGAACAATCGGTTTCTCTCTGTGAGCATGTGAAAAAGGCTTCTTTCATATTTCGGCATTCGTTAAAGACTGCTTGAAATTCTTCGCTGTCGTTTCTTGCTGTGCTTCGATTGTTAAAACAATCTTGGAATTCTTCGATAAAATAGGCGATGCTCTTTTTTGGTTCATGCGTTAAGTTTCTTTCAATTTCGGCTCTCTGTAATGAATCAAGGTATAAAATAATTTGCCGAATAAAAAAGCCACGAATAGAAGGCTTTCGGCTCTTTAGTCGAAAGAGTAAATCCTTGTTTGATTCCAAAGCCATTTTAACGACTTGGAAATTGTTTAAAGTGTACTGCTCTATATCTTCGATGCTTTTCTGCTCTTTCGCTGTTATGTCTTCGATGTTAACGTTAAAGACGGGAATCTTGGAGAAATTATAGAGCCATGCCATAGACGGGTCAAAAATCAAAACTCTGCAATCCGCTAAGTTTCTTAGTTCTTGAGCCATTGAAAAAAGCATTCTTGTTTTGCCCCAGCCTTTCATTGCAAATAAGCTGATTCCGCCGTTTTTCATGCCTTCACTAATCATCGCTGAAAATTGCGTTTCGCTATGGTCGGCAATGTTGACCTTGTTTGTGTTTTCTGTCGTTTTTTCACATCCTTTTTTTATATATCATGCTGGAGACGAGAGGCGCGGCTAAATATAAAGGTTGTTTTGGGTTCTATTTTTAAAAATAAGTGGTTTTTAGCCTTTTTTTAGCCTATATAAAGCCAAACTACATAAGGCGACTTTTTTTAATTTTTAACTGCCAACTTTTTATTTTATTTTATTGGGCTTTAAAATTTGGGTTTTAGGCACTGTTGCACGACAAAATAACCAAACAAAAATTAATAATGTTGTTGGAGTTTCACTAGCTCTTTCTAGTGGTTTTAACAGGGGTTTTTTAATAAAAATAGCTAAAGACTTAATAATATTTTAGGTCGGCTAAATTTTTTGCCGCATATGTCAAGGGGTAGGGGTTATTTGTGGCTCAAGTTTATGCCATTTAGGGCAATTCTCATAAGTTAAGAATGGGTTTTTTTGACCGCCTACGTTTTCATCACTGCAAATACTATAGCTTGCGTTATACTCTAAACAAGTTCCGCAACCGCGCTTGGTGCATCTATTCATGCGCTAACCTCTTTCTCTTGATTTTATTCGACAACCTTGATACAAGTCGTTTTGGCAATTATATGCAATGTTCCGATTCTTGACACATATCAACCTTCAAACATTTTTAGCACCAACTTATTTTATAAAAAAAGCCGCATGGAAATTTGCCACCGTGGAAGATTTCGACACCAAACCCCATGCGGCTATCATGTTGGTCGAAGACATGACTAGCAAGTTGTGACATAGGATTGTATTTCACCGTTTTGACCAATTTTCGACTTTATTGAATACATAGGCAGTTTTGCTTTGTTTTTGTAGTGCTTGAGCTTCTTCAGCGCTCACTTTTTGAGGCTTAGTAGTTTTGCAAATAAAATTAGGTGAGGATTCATTTATGCTGACAGGCGCACAAACGCCTTGACCGTGAAGGTCACGAATAAAAAGCCTACCATCACTTTCAATAAACCATAAATTATTTGTCATGTCGCTACGCATAGTGTAAGTCATTTTTTGAACAAACCAAGTTTTCAAAACACCGTTAAATTCGCTTCTGTTTTCATACTCACGGCAGAATAGAACCGTAATTTCTGCCGTTCTTTTCAATCCGAATTCTTGAGGAGTTTTTAGGCTAGTTGTTTCACTGTCACGAATCCATGTATTGAAGTCTTTTGACCAAATTTCTTTTATAGCGGTTTCTTCCCAAAAGTATTCATTATTTTTAGTCTCAATCCAATGTCCGAACTTACTTTTACGTTCAAACGGATTGCTTTTAATTTCTTTTGATTTTTTAATAGTTTCAGTCATTTAAATCACCTTATGATTCTTGAGTCCATGCACAGCGATTCTTACGCAAATTCTCATTATATTGCCCTCTAATTTGTTGTTCACTTTCAGGCATGTTTGGCGAAATGGGTAAATCTGGACGCATTAAATCTTTAGTACGACCCTCAAAAACAAACTCTTGATTTTTATTCTTGAATGCTTTTTTCGCTAGTGTCCCTAGAATCTGTTTAGCTTGAGGATTCTTCTTTTTATTTAAAGTGTTAAGTGCCTCAATAAGTTGATTTTCATCGGAAAATTCAAGTTGATTTAAATCGGTGGATTCGTCTAATTGGTAACTTGTTTGCTGTGTGCCTTGCTGTTGTGGGCTGTAAAAATTAGCTGTTTCAGTTTGACCACTTGGAGTTGGTTTATTTATTTCAGCTTCAGCTTTTTCTCTAGCTTCAATACTGCTTAAAATATTTGCCGCATTATCTAAATCTGCCTTATTTTGAATCGTATTGGGGTCAAATTGAATCCCTTTTTCTTGATAGCGGTTGATTATGCCTTCTTTTAACTCAGACCATAGCAACTCTTTATCCCACTCGCTTTTATTTTCGATTGAAATTCTGACATCAGCTTCAGGTTGCACGGTTTGACCATCTTTTCCGATTCCAAATTTTTTAGTTACACCATCGCTAGGGTCTCTAGCATAAATTTCGGTCATGGTTTCACCTTTTTATCGCTTGGTTTGTCTAACTTTGCAAACTTAGGCGTACCATTGTTTTGTTTTAAGGCGTTTTGGTCTATATCGTGCTCTTTACTGAAGCGGTCAACCTCTGAAAATTTGGGAAAATTAGGATTCGCATTTACGCTTTTATCTCTTGAATCGGTGCCATGTTCGCAAAATTCTGAAGGTAACATATCAGCGCCTAGCTTCCGTTCATTAATGGCATTAGTGCTGTGGGAAAGTAGCTCTTTATCCATTGATTCTATTACAGCGTCAAATTGTTGTTTTTGAGTTTGTAAATCCTTATCTTTTCTCATTTTTTGTTTTCACCTTCCAATTGCCGTTTTTTTATTAATTTCGTTGTCTTTTAGCAAATCCGACTCAGTACCGAAAATTAACCTATTACGACCTGAAAATTGCACCATAACGTAAGAGCCCGTGACACTCTGCATATAAGAAACATTAGCTTTTTGAAATGTGCCACAAATATTGAATAATTCGTTTATGAGGTCAGAAAGAAAACGATTTTGTTTCAAATTTAGCGTATTAGACATGTACTTTAATTGTTCGTATGTTTGAACGTCAACTTTAACGTTCTTTTGTTTAGGTTTATTCTTTATATCAAGTTTACTTTTTACACTCATTAAATCAACTTAGCTACAAAGGGCTACTTTTAGATATATGTCTTTTTATTGCGTTATACAACGTTTGGGACGCAATAACTAAATCCATCCTAAAACCAGACACATTTATTTAATTACGTAATTAATGAGTTCGTTTAAAACAGAAGTTATTTATATTAGACTTGCGTTTATATACGTAACTACAAACTTAAGAGTTACCGCACATTTTAAGCTTGAAATTAATGGAAAAGCGGACTCTCCTATTACAACGTGTGTGTCATGGAGAGCATAGGCAAACAGGAGAGTTAGAAAATGAACAAACAACTCAAGTTAACACACGTTAGGCTGAAAAATAAGCAACATTTAGAGCAAAACCTGACTGAGAAACAAAAGTTAGGTCGAGTTGGCGAGATGTTCGTTAACTGCCTAGCGTCAACAGTTTTCAAGTATGGCTATGATGTGCACCACAACAACTTTAGCGATTATGCAAAAAGTCAAGAAAAAGGCTGTGACCACAGAATCATTAAAGGAAAAGACGTAGTTTTTGCAATAGAAGATAAAAATTGGCGACCATTACCTAACCAATACGGAATAGAATTTGTCAACACGGAAATTTTGCCACGCTTCGAAGGCTTAGAAGATTCCGTTAAAATCTTGACAATAAGTTACAAAAGAATGCTAACCAATGAAGCTTTAGACCTATTAGCTGAAAACCACATACACATTTTCGAAGTCGGAAAAGTTTTTAGCATCGCATATGACAACCCAAAAGCAAACCCCAAATTCTTCTATGAAGTGGTAGAACGCTTTAGAAACTTCATAGACCACTTAGACAAAAGCGTTTCAATGCTAACAACCTACTTAGCGCAAAATTCGGCGGCTTTTTTTTCTAACACTTCTAATAATGCTGATATAGAGTTAGAACAGCTAGGTAATGAGGTAGTAACTGAACTACAAACAACTACTCTCAATGAGTTAACTAATCAACCTGATATAGAAGTTGAACTAATACCTGATACTGATACTACTACAAGAACTAACCACGTAAATAACATAAGTAATGATGAAGTAAAAGAAAAGAAAATAGATATGGGTCTAGAGCATAGTTATAAAAAACAGTATAATAGCTTGATTAGTGATAAAAACAAAGCACTAATTAACAATCCTGAGCATGAGAGCTGGTTGCAAGAACGAATTAACCTTCTATTAGCACGAATTGCCTAGAGAACATACGAGAGAGAGAGTGAGTGTAATTATTTTGTGAGTGTGTGTTGTTGTATTTTTGTGTGTCTCTCTCCCTATGTGTCTGTATATAAGGATAGCATAAATAAAACGGCATAACGCGACCTTTTAATTACGTAATTAAAACAAAAATAAGCTTAATTTATTTAATTCAGTTCATTTTTATTTCATTACGTAATTATTCACAATCTTTATAAGCTAAATTGTGCATCTTTCGCATAAGAAGTTGAAAAAAAACGCAGACTAATCGTAAAGAATATAGAAGAAATTATTATGAAAAGCATAAAGAATGTTATAGAAATTATTATCAACAGCATAAAGAACATTATAAAGATTTAAGAACGCACTACAAAGCAAGTAAATTTTGCTTAATATGTGGAAAGCCATTTTTAGAACATGCAACCTCAAAAGGCTGTTGCTCAAAAGAATGCCGTAACATAAACAGAAAAAATTACATTAGGGAAGAAAAGCAAAAAATTGAACAAAAAAAGAGACAGGAAAAATGGTTAGCTAAACAGGATAAATGGGCAAAAAAAAATAGGGCAGAGGTCATTGCAATAAGTCTAAAACATTATTACAAAAATAAGGCTAAAGAATTTTTAGACTATAAGTGCCAAAAATCAACGGCAGTATAGTTAAACCCTATTTTCCCTAAATCAGCGCATAGGCGTTATGGGGTGGAGTTTTCATTGTTAAAGTAATAAAATATTAACTCTTTAAAGCCATTTAAAGCACCTTTAAAGTAACCCAATTCTTTTTTGTTTCTTTGTATGCAAAATTTAACTTCTGCTGGGTCAACACTAAAACCAAAAGCGAGAATACGAGCATCAACATCAATTACTTTTTTTAAAGTTTTGCCGTCACTTGTATTAATCATTGCTTTGATTCTTCTTGCTATAACATTTAAAATATTAGTTGTGACCCAAGTGACGATTACCTCTAATGTTATATCAAGTACCTTAAGACTGTATGCTAAACTATGCTTACCGCCCACTCGAAGTCTTCCCCAAAATAATAAATAGAATACCCAAAATATAAGCATTGTTTGCATAAAAAACGCAAAAACTTAACTAAACCCGCATAAGTGCAAAAGAGTTAAATTAGATTTGGAACGGAATATTTTCTTCAGCATACTTTCTTCCTGTATCCGTAATTAAGCAAAGGTCGCCTTTTCGGTAAATAAATGCTCTTTCATGTTCTAATCGTGCCAAGGTATTATTCATATGAGTGCTGGAAACTCGGTGCGATAACCATTCATTCAATTGTTTAACTGTGGCACCATCTGTTCCACAATAATATAACAAAGATAATACTTTATCGGGAACTTTCAAATTGGGTTTAAGAATCTTAAGAAATCCATCGAAATCTTGAATGAGTGGAATTCTAACTTTGACCAGTGAATTAACTAATCGTTGAGCAGTATCAATATCAGACGTGTAATAAATTCTCAAAAACTCAGTCAATACCCAATTACAAGCAACCAATGATAATGTGGCATCAGAATAGTTAGCATCCACATCCCCACCAGTATGTCCAATATCTCTTTTGTTCCTTATGTCAAAAACTACTTGAAGAGTTCTCGGAATTTGTATTCTAAGCGATTCCTTTAAAGTCCTATCAAGTTCCTCAAGCCTTCGAGTTTCATCCGTGAAATTGGGAATATGAGTGCCAAGTGGAATAAAAGTGCCTGTTAGAACTTGTTGAAGCATTCTGAGAGAAACTTCTGCAAATCTGCCGCCTTCAAGTGCACATGGTCTATACCTACCTAAGTAATAATGCTCCGTAAGTAATTGATGTGATTCAAAGAGTTTATCAAGCAGTTGCCTGTCAAATGTGATTTCAAGTTGTTGTTTTATCTGTTGCAGCATCTTCTTTTCTCGGCAAATCGCATTCTACCAAATTCTCACCTGAAGTCGTAATTGAAGCTGATTCTCCGCCAGCGCCTACATCAACCCAGCCTTTGTAATGCTGAATATTTTTGAAAGACGATAACATATTTACTGGCTTTCTGCATTTAACCTCTGTACAACATGAAATTACGTGACCAGTTTGCATATCGTTGATGTTTAAATGATGTTTTAGATAATAGGCAAAAACTGTAATTTCTTCTTGTTGAGTTTTGGGCTTCTTTTCGTCAAAGAACTCTCTTAGAGATGGTTTCCCATCCTTAGCTTTCAAGTCCAATGGAATTGGAGCTACCATTTGAGGGAAAACCTTTACAGTTTTTTTCTTTGGCAAAGGTGTCACTGTCTTGGTATTACTATTTTCTTGCTTGAGGTCTTCTTGGGGCTTAGAAATCTTGACTTCCTGCATTTGTTTTTGAAATGATTCGAGCTGTTTGATTACAAAATCCTCGCTGCCTTCTAACTCGATTGTTCCTTCTTTCAAGTTTATCTTTGCCTTTGTCGTACTGCTCATTTCTTGACCCTCATGTATCAATTATAACTCTAACAATAAATAATTTGTCATTTAAGGCAATTCTTAAACGAAATTTACCATGAAAGCGATGCAAAGCGTTAAATCTCCATAGCGTAGAAATAGAGTAATGGCATTTGTAAAAAAAGCAACATTGCCAGAATTAAAGAGACTTCCTGATTCTCAAAGCTAAGTTAGGAGGTGAAATTATGGTATTGCCAACACCCGATTACGATAGTGGATGGGTAGGAATGTCCCTAGTTATACCCGCACCAGGGGCAACCACTTCCTTCTCGCTCACGCACAATCTTGGCACCACGGATTTACTGGTTAATATTGTTACAAGCTTCAACAATGGTACCACCGTACAGCCCTTCGTCATAATAAACTTTGAAAACATATGGCTCCTGACCACCTCAGAAATCACAATAACGCACTCAGGGTGCGGAACCGCATACCGCGTCAGGCTATGGAAGATACAACCAACGACACACTTGAAACCAAGCCCGCCCTCTGTTCAGCCTTAACGCGCGTTAATGCATTCAGAAGCATGACTGTCATGAAGAGTACAATCCCAAATTTTTTTGACTTTTTTAATCACGAAAAATCTTAAATCTGCATAGCTAGAAATAGTTTCAGCTATACTATTGAAGGCTTGTTTGAATTGATAGAACGAAATTATGAAAATGACTTACAGAGCATGTTAAATGATATCGAAAGAATAAAAAGCAAGATTTCAGTAGAATGTCAGTCAATATACCGAGCTGAGAACTTATTTTTCAACGAGCAATGCTTTAGGTCAATTGATGGAGATATTCACGCAAAGGTTTTGGGATTTTACCTTGAAAGAATACTGAATATAAAACCAGAATATGAAAAGAAATTAGTCGGAAGAATGAGAGGCGATATTTTCCTTAAAGGTAAAACCTCTGATATTATAATTGAAGTCAAGAGTCATGGAACGTTCAGTTATGCAGACCTTGAAAAGCAGTTTAAGAAGTTAACCGAAAATTACCCGAATTCAAAACACCTTTATGTCGCGTTTAGGGAAAGAACGGGTGATTTCATTCCAAACACTGAAAAAATCTTGAAGCAATTTAATGTTGAAAGCTTTTTTTTAACCACCTATGATTCCGACCCAAAAGTTGCGAAAAAATATCCCGAGACACTTAAGAGGTTAGTAGAAACAATAACAGCCTTTATCTAAAATCTACAAGCCCACAATAATTTTTTTGGCAAATTTTTTTAGCCCTACAAGCCCATAAATTTTAAAACCGTGACACAGCTAGAAACTGGAGGTATGGCATCGCCTCAATTTGCGGTTAAAATATGGGTAGGGAAGTGTTTATAGCACTGTTATAAGTCGCTTTTTGGTCGCCGCTGGCGACCAAATTAGCGACCAAACATAAAGTTTTAATGGTCACAGTCGGTTAATTCAAGCTTTAACCTGATTAAATAAGGGTTTATGAAGTCAGTTTAAAAAACTAAACTCTACAAGTATTAAAATTACGATAAACGCGATATATATACGAAAAGCCCTATTTTTTAGGTTAAAAGTACGATTTTAAGCTGTTTAGCGCGCACTGTAGCAACAATAAAAAAAGATGTTAATACTTATATGAAAAATAAATGTTAAAAAAGAATAAATTATTGGGGTTTAGGTTTGCTTTGGGGCAATAATTGAAGCATAGCGCGTGCTTTCTTCCATCATTATCAATGTTAAGGTTGACCTGACTCTGTTTATGGTTCTTACCTTACGGGTTACTGTTTCTCTAAGTTTTTCCATTGAATCAGCTTTTACCTTGGCAATTATGTCGTACACACCATAAGAGTAGTATGCTTCTTCTACGCCTTCAGTTTTCTTAATTTCCCCAAGAACCTCTTCTTCCGAACCTGATTCAACGTTTATCAATACAAAAGCTCTTGGCATTTCAGTCTCCAATCATCATTTAGTAATCTCTTAATTAAAATATTTATGCTAAAACAAAAATGGGAAGAAAAGAGAAATTATGGTTGGTCGCTTAGTTTGAAACCTTGCTTTTCCAAGAAGGCAGTTATCAAATTCATTCTAATATTTATTTTATTGATTGCGGTTTCAAGTGGTTGCAAGTCTGCCTTTGAGATGTCAGGGTGTTTTCGCTGAAGGTCTGCTAGAGCATCTTGAAACCCTGAAACATAGTCGTTTAACTCTATAATTTTAGTTTCTTGTTCGGTCACTGTTTTTTGCAGTTGGTCAATTCGCGTTTTTGCTGTTGCATTTTCCGACTCAACAGATTTTAATGCGTTTTCCAATTCCATAAGTTTTTTCGCCTTCAATCCATTTCCATTAATTAATATCGAAGGCATAGCTCTTAAAAATATGCCTCTTAGTTGGTCTTGGCTGATATATGCACCTTCATCTATCGTTTTTCCAACAATTTGCTTCCATTGGCTTTCACTTGCAAAAGCTGATAAATGGTCAATAAGGAATTTACGCAAACAATGAAACCACACTCTTTTATCGTGAATAGTTCCATGTTCATTAATTTCCATACCAGCTTTTTTGGCTAAAGTTTGCAATATAATGGATAAGTTATCTTCCGTATCTTGAATTACTTTATCGCTGTCTGCCTTGTCTTTGTTGGATTCAAGAATTTGCTTAACAATTGGGATTGCGTCACTATCCAAAAATGGAAATGCTTTTACAGTTTCTTTTTGTGTGTTAGTTTCGCCTATGCTTATTGGTGGTTCATTATCAAGTTTTAAACTTCGAAACGTGCCAAAAGTAAACTCTGTGAAATCACTAGCTCTGAGACCTACACTTTTGCCAACTAACAAAACGTAACGCTCTTTAAGATTGCCAACTAAAGCCATTTTTGTTAGGTCTTCTTTATCAAAAAGATAGTCTTTTGTTGTTCTTGATGATTCTTTAAGCGTCTTTGCTTCTTGTTTACGGAAAACTAAAGGCATACCATAATAGTCATAAAAAGACCGCGCTGTCATGACACAGCTAACAGCAAAATGCGAACTGTAGCTTTTTCCTTTCATGGTTTTTTTAGTTTCAAGAATCCACTTCTTAAAAGCTGACATTGATTTTTCTACTTGTTTATCTGTATCATCTTTTTTGATGTCTAAAAGTTTTTGCCCATCAATTTTTACTACATTTCCGTTTTCATCTTTAGTCGGGTTTTTGTTGGTTTCATTAACGAATTCTAAGTAAAACTTCATTGATGTTTTGTAACTTGCTTTTGTGCTTGGCTTGGTGATTGAATCAAGAAATTCGTTAACTTTTGCGTCATTCATTGTGTACATATTCGGCGGTCTCCCTTATTTTCATTGTTCAAACTAATTTCTGAAACCTGTAATTCTTGCGGTATATCCCTAATTCAAACTAAGAAAATACAGCCTGCCAAGGATGGCGATAACTCACTAGTGAAAACAAAATAAGGTCCAGTTAACAGTATTTACCTTTCCAAAAAATAATAATCAAGGTCAAAACCAAATGTTTAGGGATTCCGTTAGTAAGTTTAGCGTTGAAACGTACCCAAAAGATATAGTATCAAAAAGTCCATGATATAGATGAAATAGCTTCAGCGGTCTTAAGTTAAGATGCCGTTTGATATGTTCGTCTTACTATTGGTGTTGTTTGATGAATTTGGAGAGGTTGATGATTTCTAGGTCGCCCTTGCATCGGGGACAGGTTTTTTGGATTTCGGTTGCTCTTGCGCCGATTTTTAGTGGTACTCCGCAGTGGCAACAATAGTATGTGAGGGTTTTTCCTTTTCCGGAGAGAGTTTTGACAAGTGCAACTGCTTCTTTTTGCATCTGGGTTAATTCTTTATCTTTCTTTTTGTCAGGATTTGTTTTTTTCTCGGTGGAGTAGTCTTTGCAGGTTTCCGCTTCAACAAAATATGTGTTAAACCCAACTTTCACAGGCGCCAAAGCTACACGAGTCTTCCTGCAGGATTCCTCATCGAAGTAGCCGCAGTCTTCACAGGTCTTCTTCTTATCGTACTCTTTGCGAAGTTTCCACAAGCAATCTGCACAATATGTCATTTGTTGACCGTTTAGAGCCACAATTAAACCTGAACCAGAGAAAGATTTCTTGCATCCATAGCATTCAAACCGCATTGCGCTCACGTGAAAATTACTATTTGGTGTCCTTTATTTATTGTTTCAGCCTTAAAAATACCAGTTTGCATGCTACTAATTGCGCTTTAATTTTTGCTTTGAGCAACAAAATGAGTACTGACCCAAATTTGTTCGGCGCTAAAATAATGTCTAGGGCTACTTTTGCGTTTGCTATTTTGTTTGTATGCCTATGGGAGAGTAAGGTCTAAGAGCATGTTGCAATATACTGCTTGTAAAAGGTGGATAAATCTTGTCTAGAAAAGCAAAGAAAGCTGAAGGGCTTGAACAGCATAAGAAACTCCAACGCGAAAAAGACTTAAAAAGGAAAGAGAAGAAACAGGTTTCGCTGCCATCAAAACATACGAAAGGCAAAAAATAGTCAAAATTGCGACAAACAACCATTTTTCTTTATAACTTTACACACTGGCCAAGAAAACCTAACCCTTTGACTTGACGGCAAATTAACTTCTTTCTTTAAGAGACTTTTCGGGACGAATCTAGAAGCAGCTTACAAACAATTTAAGCTTTGATTCGAAAAGCAATCTAAAACAGCTTCTTTAAAAAAGTGCGTCAAGTTCTTGGGTTGTAGGGTAGGCTCGAAGTTCATTGTGAAAATCATTGTTTGGCTTGCTCAAAGTGTTCACACCAACTTTTTGGGCTTTCCCAGACTCTTACTTTTTCAAGTTTCACGCAGTTGGGTATTGCTTTTTTTAGGTAGTCAAACGCATATTTTGAAATGTTTTCGGATGTTGGGTTGCCGATTTCTTTTATCTCATTTAGGTATGTATGATCAAGTTTTTCAGTTAACTCTTGCATTTTAGCCTTTAGAACGTTAAAATCTATAACCATGCCCGTTGATTCTGTTTTTTCGCCTATGACGAAGAGCTCTATTTTCCACGTGTGCCCATGCAACCGCTCACATTTACCGTTCGAAGCTAGAATATTGTGAGCAGCATCAAACGTTGCTTCAACCCTTAATCTATACATGATATAACCTCATTATAAGACTCCTCGCCATTCTGAAAAAACGTTATGATCATGAATCGACTCTATGCTCACACATTTAACTTTGCAATACCGACCGGGATATTTTTCTTTTAACAGTTGCACGCACTTTCTGGTCACGTCTTCCACGAATCGGGCGTTTTCATGCATTTTTTCCACCACTTTCTTTTCCTCAGACCTTTTTAATAATGAAAATATAGGTGAACTAAAACTTAGACTGCAAATCTCAATCACGTCTAGCAGTTGGATTTTTTGGTTTGAGTCTATTTCGACGCTGAGGCTGCCTCTTTGGTTATGAGTTAGGCCGTTGCACATTTCTTTTGAGCATGGACAAGCTAAGGCTCCATTAATTTGAATGCCGGCAGTTTTCTTTTTGGTCTTAGTGGAGAATTTGGCGAACATTTGAGCAATTGAATTTTCTTTCTCTCCGCTTGGCCTTGTCCTTTCATAGGGAAGTTCACCGAAGATTTCAGTCTGACAATCAAACCCATGCTTTTCTAATGCCTGTATTGAAATTAGTTCAGCTAAATCTTCTATTGACGAAGCGGTGGTAGGTGTCGCCTTAACTGATTCAACAAAGCGGCTCATATGAACGCCGCGAAGATTAGATGGCAAGGTTATGTAACTGTTTATAGTAACAATAACGTTATAGGTAACTTTAGACCTTTTCAAAGAAACGAGTTTCCTCAGGCCCTCAATGCCAACTTTCTCTAGTTCAATCTCGTTTTCGGGCTTTTGATTTTGAACATCAACGGTCAAAAACCCTTCGCCTTCCTTCGCCTTAACCCGCCATTTTTCAGTTTCCGCCATTTCACACTTAACCAAGTGACCGCAATGGTGATGTGGCTTATTATTCTTTACTTTCTAATTTTCCTTTTTTTTATTTTATGCCCAGATATTTGTTAGGTCTGCTAATTATCAAGTTTCAGTTTTAGTTGTGCAATACAATTCTTGCTAATCTAATAGGTTTATTAGTTCCAACGTAATTAAATGCGTCTTTAAAATTGCTTGGTGGTTTATTTGGAAAAGTTGGCGATAAGCGCTCCAGCTCATTTGCATGCAGGTAATTTTGACTTAACAGGCGATTTAGGAAGACTCTATGGAACTGTAGGTTTCGCCATTGATCTTCCCCTAGAAGTTGAAGTTGTCAAAGCCAATGGAATCAAAGCTGAAGATAAAGATGCATGCAAATTTGCAAAACGGTTTATGGAAAAAACTCACGTAGAAGGCGCCGAAGTTCGAATTAAGAAAGAGATCCCAAAGTTCGTCGGCTTAGGTTTTCACACTATGTTAGCGCTCTCAATAGGGGTGGGATTATCCAAGCTGTATGAATTGAATTTGAGTGTTGAAGAAGTTGCTCTAATTATGGGCCGTGGAACAATAACTGCCTTAGGCGTATACGCATTCAAGACAGGTGGATTCATAATTGAAGGCGGATTCAAAGTTGAGCAAAGAGAAAAAATGGTTCCTCCGCTCATTTTCCAAAGTGCGTTACCGAAAAGCTGGTTTTTTGTCGTAGCAGTTCCCCAAGAATCCCGACTGAAAATAGCTAAGATCCGACAAAAAGAAGATGAAATTCTCGGAAACCTAAAAGTGATGCCTAAAGAGTTGTCCGACGAGCTCTCAAGACTGGTTTTGGTCAAACTCATGCCGGCCTTCGTCGAGAAAGATCTTAAAGAATTCGGGGAAGCACTAACCGAGTTTAATCAGAAGCTGGGTCGATTTTGGAGGGACTATCAAGACGGAACTTACTGCAATCAAGTGGTAGAACAAGGCGTCAAACTTATGTTACGCCGAAGCTCATGCGCGTGCCAAACTTCTTGGGGACCAACGTTCTACTCAATAGTAAAAGGAGAAGGCGAAGCAAAACGTCTAACCGAGGAGTTAAAGCAATATGTGAAGAAAAACGGTGGCGGAGAAGTATTCTTCACCAAAGCGAATAACTCCGGCGCTAAAATTTTGAAGGCATAAAAATGGTTAAGGCAATCGGTATTGATTCTGGAACAAAAACCATGGACATCTACGGATTCGATGACAAAAATGGAAAAGTCTTAATTGACTTGGCTATCCCCAGAGATGAGGTAACCAGAACCCCCAGTCTCATAATTGATAAGCTCAAAGAAACCCAACAGGCTGAAGGTTCCATCGATGCAATTGTTGGCCCCTCTGGCTATGGCATGACTCTTAAAAAAGCAAGGGCTGCAAGTGAATCAGATATTGCATTGGCAACTTTTGTAACGGCGGCTGACGTGGAAAAGAAGCTGAAGATCATTGGTTTGAGAGAGGTCATGAAAATGATGAAGAGCACTGAAGAATTAGAAGTTTGGTTTACGCCTTCAGTGGTTCACTTAACGACGGTTCCCAACTACAGAAAGGCTAACAAAATAGACATGGGTACATCTGATAAAGTTCTCACCGCCGTATTAGCTGTTAAGAATCAAGCAGAAAGACTAAAAATCCGCTATGATGAAACCAATTTTATTCTTTTAGAAATTGGATTTGCATACACCTCGGCGTTGGCAATTAGAAACGGCCAAATAGTTGATGCTATGGCTGGAACTGCAGGCTTTCCTTCCTACTTAGGTATGGGCTTTCTCGATTCTGAGCTGGCATACGCCTTGGCAAACACGGCAAAAGATTTCTCAAAACTCATGCTTTTCTCTGGAGGATGCGCATCGGTTGCCGGAATTGATCAGTCAAAACCCTTAGAAGAGTTTGTCAGCCTTGCCAAAAGTAACAGTGAAGTGAAAGCGGGATATAACCTAATGATGGAATCGATAGTTAAAGATGTAGCCTCACTTTTGCCCTCGATTAAGCCCAAAGAAGTTATGCTGAGTGGAAGATTTGTAAATATGCCCGAGTTTCTGGAAGACATAACGGTTAGGCTGCAAAATTTCTTTAGTGAGATTGGATCACAAATAGATATATTGAGATTTCAAGGCGAAGCAAAAGCCTCTAAACAAGCGGCAGAAGGCGCGGCAGTGTTTGCCAACGGGATAGCTCACGGCAAATTCGAAGAAATAATTCGCGTCATGAAGCTTAAGGAAAGTTCCGGAACAATCTTTGATAATCTTTATCTGGGCGAGGTTGTGAAAGAAGGGTTAGATATTTTCAAAAAACTCTAAAGCGTTTATTCACCAAAAAGCCTTTTTTAAGAAGTTTCACAATTCAAAAATTTTTGTAAAACCGCGGGTTTGATGTTTGTAAATCCTTTAATGTTTTCACCCTTAAACGTGACATTGTAGAGTTTTATTTTTTCCCCATTTTCAACTGCTAGCCATTCAAGTAATTCTTTGCCAATCTTGAGTTTTTTTCTTTTAACCTCAATTGATGCTACACGCTTCTTGGAATATTTGCCTACTGTGTATCCGAAATCCATTCCCGCCACAGCAATCAGTTTAGCTCCCATCCCAGCTGCTAGAAAAACTGCTCGGTCACCGTCAGTGAAGCCCAGAAAATTGTGGACATTAGAACGTGGGTGTACCTGTGTGCTGCCGATGGCTTTGGAGAACTCTGGCACATGTCTTTTCAGCTTGTCAATGTTGTCTCCGTGAGCATGAATAACCACGATAGACCCTAGATTCTGAGCGTAAATAATATCGCTAACTGTTCCATCCAGGTCAGTTACGATTATACTTGGCGCTGTTCCTGACTTTTCAACAAATGCAGTTGTTGCTCCATCGGCCACGATAGTCACAGTTTTTTGCAAGAGTCCTTCTCTTATGACTTCTCTTAGGTCTGCCTCAAGAGATGGCCCAGCACCGAAAACCAACACTGGTCTGTTTTCAATTAACTTTCTTAGCTCAGCCACTTGCCCAGCCCGCCCCACCAACAATACGCTTAGCAAATCAGCAGCCTGCTGATCCTCGTCGAAGTTGTAACCGAAGGTTCCAAGAATTTTGTTATACCACGGCAGCCAATTATCCAATGTAAATTTCACGTTTTCTTCCCCAGAGTAATTCTGAACAAATCTTTCTTTTCCATTTCCATCCAAGTAATGAATTCTGTTAAACTGTTGATTTTATGTAGGCTCCTTTATTATTTGCTGTTGTGAAGAATACTTGCCCACCGACACTTTCTTGCAAAAACTTCTTAGTTGAAATGGATAATTTTTTTGCTTCTACCTCACCGTGGACAACACCGTAGACCGTAGGACCCCAGGAACTTTGCCCAGCACCATGGGCTCCGTTTTCCAGCATGTGTTTTATGCAGTCTTCAGCTTGAGAGCTTGAGAATCGTGCTCCTTGCACAGTTGCAAAGTAGTTGCCCACTGCACTTTGAATTTCAGTTAAGGATTTTCCAAAAGTTTCTATGTCTCTCTCTTTGAGTGCTGGCAGCAAACTCATAAGTATTAGGTGACTTATATGGGCGGCTTTTTCTTTATACATGGGCTGCAAATGTTTAAACGCAGTGGCTTCCTCATGGCCAGATAATCCTTTCTTAACATTTGGGATAGCTACAACAAAAAACCAGTCCTCTGGAAACGATTCATGAAATATTACAGGCGGAAAGTTTTCCAATGCTTGTGGATTAGGCTTGTTTCCTTGACTTTTTAGTCCAGCTTCAACGACAAAACCGCCTCTCTCGAAAAGCGCCGTTCCTACACCAGAAACATGTCCTCTTCCTGTTAAACGAGCAAGACTTTCAATGGAGACCTTTAAGTGGAAAAGCTTTGACATTGCGGTGGTAGCGGCTAAGGATAACTGGGTTCCCGATCCTAATCCGACGTGCGCAGGGATAGTTTGCCTCACGTTAATAGAAACTTGGGGCTTGATGTTATATTTCTTAAGAAATTGCTCCGCTATGGGTCGTAAATTTTCGGTTTTTTCGCCCTTAAATTCAAGATTCTGTGCTGTTTCAGCTTCAAGAATGACGCTGGGACGATTTATGGCGACTCCTATTCCGCCGAAAACCCGCCCTAGCTCGCCTCTTAAATCAATAAGACCTAAATGAAGTCTGGCGGGAGTTCTAACGTAGACCTTCATATTCTTAACCGTCAACGCCCCCATCTTTTGAGTTAAATTAGCTGCTGCCCAAGCTACAATAATTTGAAGCTGCATGAGCAATAAAGCATGTAAAACTAAATTATGCCTATTAATCTTTGCTTTTGCTTTTAGTTTAACTGTTAACGCGCCACGGTGGAGGAGTTATGACGCTGTTTTTGAACAGGTTGTTTTAGGTTGCTTTTCTTGTTTGGTACTAAAATCTTCTGCAGATTGAGTGGAAAAAAGTGAAGGGTTGCTGGTGAGTTATTTGATTAGTCTTTTCTCCAGCTAATTCTCTTTTTTGATTTACGCGTGCGTTTATCGGTTGTTGTCGGCTAGGGGATATCGGCTCATTGCTGCAAGTATTTCTTCGCTTAAGCTTTTTTTGCTGAGGTGCCTGGCAAAGTCGGATGTTGCGATTATGCCGACGAGTACGTTTTTTTTGGTGACTGGGAGTCGCCTTATTTTGTTTTTGACCATTTTGCGGGCGGCATCTCGAAGTGAGCAATCTTCCTCGATGGTGATGAGCGGATCAGACATTACCATGGAGACTTTGGTGTCGAACGGTTTTTTTTGCGCCATCACCCGTCTAACCAAGTCTCTTTCAGTAACTATGCCTTTAGCCACAACGCCATCCATAACCACCAGATCACCTACATCTTGCTGATGCATAAGTTTTGCAGCCTCAAGAACGGTTCCCTCAACATCAATTGTAATAACACTGGTTGTCATAAAATCTTTTACAGTTGGCATCACTTTACAAAACCATAAACTATCGTATAAAAGTTTTGCAACCCCAGCGATGTCCCCGATTTCGACACTGCAACTATTGTTAAAAGAATACCAAAATTTTTTTGCAGCCGTTAATCCCTAAAAAACTGCGGAAACTTACTAACATCATTCTTAGCTTTCTCTTCAGCCTCAATTTCTGACAGGCATGCGTATAACTGTTCTAGCGTCATAATCTTCCTACAGCTTCTTTAGGTGTTCGAAACCTTCTCGACTAAACTCTTCAACTTTTTATTCGTCCACCGTTTAAAACCCCCTACTGAAGCTGCTTAAACAAGAATCCACCTACAGTATAGAAAAGAGAGTGAAATCATTAATATGAAATTTCGCAGTAGAACCCTCGGAATCATACTTGTTACAGTTATAGTTATCGCGGCAGGAGTAGTTGTTCTTTTGGAGTTAGCTGCGGAGTCCATATCTAGTGTTGGCCCTTCAGCGACAACTGTTGAACCTCCAACACCAAGTTACGTAGGTGACAGCAGCATCTATCTTTTGTCAGCAAATCCAAGCTATGGCAAATACGACGAGATTACCTGCTTTATAATAAACGTAACAGTCAGAAATGACTACACACCTCAACAACCCCCTCCAAACAGCTTAACTCAAAATAACACGGGTTATGCATGGTTTATTCTATCGCCAAATAATATGATAAGAACGGCACACAGCTAGATACTAAAGAGTTCTTCCCGCATGATTTACACCCGAATTTTAATTAACAGGGCTTAAGGAGCGGCGAAACTCTATCCTTTAACATATACATGACTACAACTCAACGACACAATGTAGATCACTATGAATTAGTGTTTGGTTGGCTTGGAGCCTTTCCTGAGCCATAAAGCACTACGCCCCCGAAGACACAATCAGCTGATGGAAGTCGGCTTCGAACACATAACTGGAGAATACGGAGATGGTGGAAAAATCTTCCGTAAACGAAAATAAGGTGTTTGCTATGAATCTTACGAAGCCACGACTTAAAACAGCAATGTGGCCGAGGTGAGGTAGCTTGGTAGCCTAGAGGCCTGTGGAGCCTTTTGCCAGGGTTCAAATCCCTGCCTCGGCCCTCCACAAAATCTGATTCACCTCTCCTTAAATGCAGGGGTCGCCGAGCATGGTCAAAGGCGTAGGCTTCAGGAGCCTATCCTGCAGAGGTTCGTGGGTTCAAATCCCACCCCCTGCACCATATATAAATAAACAGTATGGGGGTCCCAACGAGTGACGGCTTGGGCTAAAGTTTATAGAAGACTTAGTTACTGCTTGAAGCATTTTGAATGAGGGGTTCGCCGTTCTAACAACTGGACAGTCTGTTCTTAGACTTAGCATCATATAAACCGTTGACCATAGACTATTCAGGCGAAAAAAATATGGTTCAGAAAGAAGTTATGAAGAAAACAAAAACTTATGGTTTAATCGCTTTACTTTTAGCTATTGTCCTTGTGGCGATGATTTATGCTTACGGCAACACAGGGATTTCTCCTGCTGCACCCAGGCAGCCAGGATCATCTCAGGCAACACAGACGCTTGGAACTCAAATGCTGGGAACACAAACCTCGCTGAAAACCTTTACCTCATATGATGAACTCAAAAACTACCTAAACCAAAGCAGCAGCTCAAACCTGTACAGTTCCCCCCAGAGCTACTTTAACCTCCCAGGGCCTTATAACGCGATGGCACCCGCAGCCATGCCGGCACCCTCAACGGCGCCTACAACGGCATCTGCAACTTCACAAGGCGCTACAAATGACTATTCAACAACTAACATCCAAGTTGCAGGCGTCGATGAAGCAGACACCGTGAAAACTGATGGTCAATACATTTATGTCATTGGTAACAATAGCCAAGCTGTCTATATTTTAGATGCCAGCTCGCAGAACCCACAAAACGCCAAAGTTCTCAGCACAATATCCTTTGATAACGGTAGCCCGATGGGAATTTATCTTAGCGCAGACGGCAACGAACTCGCTGTTCTCGGAAGCAACTATGTACCCTACGCGGTTTACGGAAGCTTCCCCGGGTTATATCCAGCCAACGTCATGTTTCCCAGTTGGACCACCAGCACAAACTTCGTCTACGTATATGATGTCTCCGACAAAGCTAACCCAGTGCTAACACGGAACCTTACAATGAGCGGCAGCTACGTAGATAGCCGAATGATAGGCAATTATGTTTACGACATAATCTCTGAGAACGCTTATCTATTAAATGGGACCGTTTTGCTTCCAACAGTTTTCTCGGGACAGCAAGCATCTAACGTAGCGCCCACAAACATCTACTACGTTAACACTTCGGACTCAGCCTACATGTACACAACTATAATGGCCTTAAACATCGAAAACTCTCAAGAACAGGCAGTAAGCACAACTATTCTCATGGGTAACGCTGGATCAATATATGTTTCCCCAAGCAACATCTATCTAACTGATGCAGTAAGCACCTACCAAAGCACTTCGACCACGGCGACTCAAACGGGCACAACTATTATGCCAATGCCAATCATACCGGTGCAGCTTTATACGCAGGGAACCGAGATTTACCGCATCGCAATCTCAGGTCCATCTTTTACGCTTGCCGCAGCAGGAAACGTCACAGGCACCGTTATGAACCAATACTCGATGGATGAATACAACGGGTACTTCCGCATAGCCACAACCTCCTACGATTACTCCTCAACCACGTCAACGCAGGAGAATAACCTGTATGTTTTAGATTCGAACTTGCAGGTCGTGGGAAAACTTGAAAATCTAGCCAGTGGAGAAGAGCTGCATTCAGCCCGATTCATAGGTGACCGATGCTACTTAGTTACCTTCAACCAAATTGACCCGTTGTTTGTTGTCGACTTAAGTCAACCCACCAACCCCATGGTCCTTGGCAACCTTACAATCCCCGGATACTCAGATTTCCTGCAGCCCTACGACGCAACACACCTGATCGGAATCGGCCAAGATGTAAACGCAAGCATCGACGCAAACAAAGTGGAAGTTCCAGGTGACGTATATTACACCGCAGTTTTAGGCTTGAAAGTATCCTTATTCGACGTGAGTGATGTAGCAAACCCGAAGGAAACTTCAAGCATCGTCATAGGCGACAGCGGAACAACTTCAGAAGCCCTCACCGACCCCAAAGCCATCCTCTTTGACGCATCTCGAAACCTACTAGTGCTTCCAGTTGAACTGTACATATCAACAAACAGCACTGCAACCGCATCATCGGGCGCAACAGGAACCGCAAGCAGTGGAGCAGCAATTCCAGCCCCCGCCCCAATGATCCCAGCAGAAACTAATTATCCGCAATTCGTTTGGCAGGGAGTATACGTATTCAACGTTGACCTCACAAACGGCATTACAATTCAAGGCAATATAACACAGTTAGACAATGCCCCAGCTTATCTCGCAAACCCGTCCCTTGCAACATCAGGGTCATACCCGTGGAATGAAAGCCAATACTTCATCACCCGCTCACTGTACATCAACAATGTCCTATACACTGTCAGCCAAAACAGAGTGCAACTAAACAATCTAGGTGACCTAAGCCTACTAGCCAAAGTAGAACTAACCTAAATTAGTCATCTTCAACTTTCTTCTTTTTTTATTTTCACTTATAGAAACTTTGTTATATTCACAAAGTAATTTTTGAAGCCACATCAATAACCACTCATCAAACAGTCTGGTTTCAAATTCCCAATGTTACGTTTGTTTCCCTTAATGAATCAGCCACGCAGTCTGCTTAAGCTCTCGTTGACATAGTTTAGTTTTAGCTTTGTGAGGGTTTCTTGTGTAGGTATGCCTTTTTGGTCCCATCCTGCTTGCTCGTAGTATTGCATCACTTTTCTTTTCATGCTTGCGTGGTCAGCGGCCCCGACCCGCATAAAATTTTTTACTTAGACAATTCTTATGTTTAGACTTGGGGATTTGTTACTTTGAGGAAAAAAAGAAACACGTTAGTTTGGGGAGGTGTTTGTAGTTGAGCTCGACGCCGGGTAATTCTGAAAAGATGGAACAAGAACCAAGTTCTGTTGATATATCTCTTCTGGACATTTATCAGCTCCTAAGTCTGTTCGTTATGCTATTGAGCGAACAAGCGTGGCGATATATAGGACTACGGGTTTATCCAGGCACTAATAAAATAAAGAAGGATCTTCTAAAAGCGCACGTCGCCATTGACTGCATGATCGCGCTTGTTGACAAGATGGAGCCTTACTTGGATGATGCAGAAAAAGAACGTTTGAGAAGGCTAATAACAGATCTTCAAATAAACTACGCCGAACAAATGAAGTGATTTCTCAGAGCACACTTGAGCTATTTTAGTTTTCTTGAAAAGAACGCATCCACTTCTCGAAACTGTGATTTAGCGGCAGAAGACTTGCTTCTTTTTCCGCCTTAATTCAAACCCAAGTTTTCAAGGAAATCGTTGCGAAAACAATAAAAAAGAGGGCTTTGCGAGTGATACCTCAAGGGCATTAGGGGTTCAAATCCCACCCCTGCACTTTTGCTTATTTTCTGCTTGTTTCTTGCTAATTTCTTGCTTTTTCGCCAAGAAAGGATAAGGTATATTCACTTTGGTGGGTTCAAACCTCCAAGTCCTTAATGCGATTCGAACTCTGCAGGGTTCAAATTCCACCGAGCCCGCGTATACTGAAGAAGTTTTTATTTTGCTTCAGGATTCGCTCAAATAATTAGGTGAATCCCGCGGGACCGCAACCTCAAGAAGCTCATCAAAAACTCATTTTTACTGGTAAATTGGTGGTAGTATCGCGGCGCGCTAGAAATCAGGAGTTTTTGTCTATAAATTCCTTAACGTTATCTGACAACAAAAGAGGCAAATTTTCCTTTATACGTTGAATACTCCAGTTCCACCACTTAATATTTAGCAACTTGGCAATAGTGTCGTCATCAAATCTCTTTCTGATTTCTCGCGCTGGATTACCAACAACTATTGAATAAGGCGCTACATTCTTTGCTACAACACTGCGAGCGCCAATTACCGCACCATCCCCTATTGTAACACCTGACAAAATAAACGCGTCTTGCCCAATCCACACATCGTTTCCAATGACGACGGGGCCTTTTGTATATGAACGCCCGACAACATCTCGAAACTCGTCGTAGAGTAAGTCAAAGTTGTATATTGTCACCCAATCAGGGCTATGTTCACCGCCGAGCAAAATAGTTACGCCCTCAGCAAAGCAACAGAAACTGCCAATCTTAAGGTTCGCATCCCCTAAATTCTGTATGACATTTGGCGCGGGCGCACCATAAGAGAACCTTCCGACAGAGTAGTTTGCAAATTTAGGATTTAATGCAATTAGTTGTTCAGGAGAAATATGCCACGGAGTATCAGCACAAGGGCTAGAAGCTATTAAATTCAGACTTACGTTACGTAGTTGCCTCAAAAACCTGCTGAACATACCAATCGTTTTTACCAAGTATTGTTCGTACCTTTTATTATATTTTGCTAACGGTTAATAAACGGAAATGTGAAGTCAGTAAGCGCGCATACCTGTTCCGAAATTAGTAAAGAACGGTATCTATTCTCATTTTGCCCTTCCAAACAGTTCCGATTTCCACCTGGACCCCTGCTTAGAAAAGTAATCCTAACCTAATAAGCAGACTTCGAGCCAATATAAACCATTTTTCATCATTTTAGGAACACTCATGCGCGCTAGGTCTAAATACACGATTGAATAAATTAAAACTTGGACTTATCGGGGGTTCGATTATGAAGAGTTTAGTTCAAGAAGCTTTCAGAGACCTTCTTAATGGGACTCTTGGTATAGCTGCGATTCGCACTTATTTTCAGCGAATTATAATAAAGCGAAGCCTAACGATTAGTTTACCCAAATCGTTTCCTCAACCGCAGAACTTAAGAATTTTGGCAATTTGTTGCTATATGGCAGACAGGCCGAGTTTAGTCGAGGACTTGATAAAATCTGTCGAGGAATCGAAGTATACGCAAATAGATCTCGTCATAACTAACAACACAAATAATTCTCCCTCAACTGCCGTAAAAAACTATATAAAGTATACGATGCCTAAAACCCCTAAATTTGTTGCTGTCGCCCGAATTATGAAAGAGCAGTTTAGGCCCTATCATGACTATGTTATCGTAATCGACGATGATGTTAAACTTCCTACAGCCTTTTTTGATAGATATTTCCAAGTTGCAAGAGGCCTAAGTCTTGTACTTTCGCAGCCTGCCTTGACAAAGGACTCTTTTGGAACATGGCCTTGCAGCTATCAAATAGACGAAGCAATCGCTCACTTAGTCTCATTCGTTGAAATCGGTCCAGTCACTTGCTTTGAGAAGAGGATTATACCCATTCTCCGTTTGGATGGTAGCCCTATGGGATTTGGACTTGACTTTGTTTGGGCACGTATTTGCCGGGACAAACGATGGCCAATGGGGGTAATAGACTTGGTTTCGGTTCAACATACTCTTCGCGAGGTAGCAAAGGGATATGATGATAAAGGTGAGGACCTACTGATGAATGAGTATTTGTCAAAAACGCGTCACGTGCCTCTTTTTGTAACGAACATAATCGGGCAGACTATATTTAAGAAAGATTACCCCGAACTGAATTAAACTGGTAATTTTAATATCCGATATTTTGCGTTGACGACTTGTTGGTGCATTCGTGTTCCTAAATTAATAAAGTTGAGTCTCGTACCTCTTATTGGGGTGAGCAATGAAGAGATATGAGGCTCTAGAAACCCTGTTTAGCAAGGTCGATTTATCCTTTACCCAAGAAATTCTAAATGAACCCTTTCATCCAGCTAGTTCCAGAGAAAGATCACCAAGAAAACCTTTCGCATTATTCAAAGCCCATCTTGTAAGATGAGTAAAACACATTCCAAGTGACAGAATGCTTGTTAGACGCGCGTGGCTGTTCCTAAATTAACGGCAAGGCGGTTTTTTTTGGCCTCCATTGCAGTTAAAGTGGTTAGGTTCTGCGCGTTAAATTTAGACGTGGGTTTAGATCTAACCCCCTGCACCAACCCTAAAAAACTAAATCCAAATACGTTTTGTTTCTTTTATGCAATCAAAATGCGGGTCGTCGAACACTACTCTACCACCGCTTATCAGGGCTGTTGCAGCAATTATGAAATCGCTCATCGGTAAGTTGCTGGATTGACATTTGAATAAGCCGGCTTGCTCAGCAATTACTGTTTTCAAATTAATTTGTTACCAGCGAGGGATACCTTCTGATTTTTCCAACTTTCGTATGGCACTGCCCACGACAAGCTTTTAATCGCTGACATTTTTTGTAACGTTTATTCTGGTTAGTAGCGACTATGGAGGTAGTAATACCCGTTAGGTTCTCCTTACTCGCTGGCTTGTCCCTAAAACAAGAACATTTATTTTTGGGTTGGGCAGTTGGTATTCAACTCGACTTCTTAGAGGATATTCTTTCCACCTTTACAATTGCTCTGCTGACACCGGCAAGAGGAGGCAGTAGATGTGATAGTGTTTGTTCGGCTGTGCATCGTCTAACTATTCCCTTAGAACTAGTCTCAAACCAACCATCTTTGTCTCTTTGAAAAGACTGCATCACTCTTCCGCCTTTATTGAGAAATTTTATTATGCATTCATTGTTCCTCATGAATTCACCATTGAACTCCACTTCCTTTAGCTCAGACGCATTTGTGTGTAGCCTAAAACTTAAGTTTTGGGTTTGGCTTGAGGACGAAATTTTAGTTAAAAAAAACAGCGCTATTTGGATTTTAGTTTTCGTTGAACAACTATTACCTTTGAGTTGATTTGGGTTAACCTAAAAACAAATATACGCATTTAGATGTATGCCCTAAGAGGGAAAAGCATGCCGAAAAAAGTTTTAGGCAAAAAAGCAGCAGAAAAGAAGTTGATGCCGCAGATAATCATGATGCTTGAGGCTCAGGGCGGTAAATCATTAGAGCAAGCTCGAAAGCGGCTTTCTTATATTGGAGTGGAGAACGCGGAAGCTATAGAGAGCATGGAGATGTATGCTGATAACTGGAACGATGTTATTCATCCTGCTATTCTTTCGTTGTCTGCTGAGGCAGTTTCTAAAAGAGCACTTGTCGTAACTGACCTGCAGGTTATGGTTCTTCTTCTTACTTCAGCGATGGATATTCATGATGATGTGATGGACAAATCCATGACAAAAAACGGCAAAATTACTTTATTCGGCAAGTTTGGAGAGGATTTAGCGATTCTTGTGGGTGACGCCCTTCTTATGGAGAGCTTGATGATGTTGAACTCTTTGGGGAACTCGATGGCCAAAGAGTCATTTGACCACATTACGGTAACGGTAAAGAACTCTCTTCTGGAAGTAGGGAACGCTCACCTCATGGAACTCCAGCTGAAGAGAAACGCTAATGTTTTGCCTCAGGAGATACTTGACTTGATAGAAAAGAAAGCTGCTATTTTTGAGGGGATAGCTGGAATAGGCGCTGTAGCAGCCGGTGGCTCACCCGAGCAAATTGACGTATTGAAAAAGGCGGCTAGAGCCTTCGGATATTTGGTCATGTTAAGAGATGAATTCATTGACATGTTTGAACAGGATGAATTATCAAGTCGCGTAAAAAATGAGTATCCGCCTTTGCCCATAATATATGCCATTAAAGATCCTAAAGTTAAGGAATATATAACTACGCTTAGAAGAAAAAAAATAACAAAAAAATCAATGCAAGAACTAATCAATTTGGTATATGAGAATCAAAATGTTATTAGTTTAAAAGAAATGATGAAAAGCAGAGCTATTCAAACAACAGAATTATTAAATAGAGGCAGTTTAAATAAAAAGCCAGCGTCACTACTGGCTTCACTTATTGACGCGACTTTGGAAGATCTATAGAATTTAAACTGCGTTTATACGAACTGGTTTCTCTTTCTTTGGTGCTTTTGCCTTCATCCTCTTCATCCTCAAGTGTATACCTGTTGAACACATCTGCTTAAAAGTCTTTTGTAGTTTTGCAAATCTGCTTAAAAACCTTTTGTATATTTTGTCTTCAGAAATGTTAAAAGTAGCTTCAGATAACGTATAAGCCGACTGCGTAAATGACCAAGACAATCTCCAGCTTGCGCGATGTCATTCGACAAAAAGGGTTTCAGGCAGCGTTAGTGCTTATTTTCAATTCCTTTTCTTGGTATTTCCCACTATTTATTTTGTTTACGAACTCACTAGACCAGTCGCAGCTTGGATACACTCAACTAATAATGATATACGGACTTCATTACGCGGGTGTCGCCAGTTCAGCATTCTTAGGAAACCGATTAGGAGAAAAAATCGGTCGAAACAAATTATTATCGTTATGGATAATACTGGGAGTTTGCGCATCAGCATCTATTCTTCTCATAAGTTCTTCAAATATACTCGTTATCACCGCCATTTCAATCCTACTAGGAGCGTCTATAGGCTTAGGATTCCCCTCTTGCCTAGCATACTTTGGAGATAATCTGACCAACGAAAAAAGAGGCACGATTGGAGGAGTAACTTTCGCCGCCACTTTTGCAGCAACAACCGTAGTGGGATTGCTGACGACCTTTACAGATTTTAACACAAGCATTATAGGTTTAACTTTATGGAGACTTACAGCCCTACTTTTCCTTCTCTTTTTAAAAACGGAGGTAAATTACACCCAAACAAAAGTTTCTTACTTAAATATCGTTCGCGAAAGGTCATTTCTACTTTATTTTGTTCCGTGGATAATATTCTGTGTGGTTAACTTCTTTCAGGCTCCCTTCTTTGATACCCAATTGCAGCGGCAGTACATGGACACGAATTTGAGTTACATTATTTCGCTTGGAGAATTTGGTATCGGGGGAATTTCAATGCTTATTGGCGGGTACTTGTCTGACCGTTTCGGCCGCAAACGCCTCATAATAGTAGCCTATGCCATGGTGGGAGTTGGATATGCCTTACTCAGTTTTGCCTCTCAAAATAGACTTGTTTTCTACTCTTACGTCTTGCTGGATGGAATTGCATGGGGAATATTCTTTTTGATGTTTCTCTTAGTTGTCTGGGGAGACCTTGCAGGGGCGCGAAGTAAGAATCGATATTACCTCATTGGGGTATTGCCTTTCATTATCGCTAGTTACGTCACTCCAATCGTCAGGCCATACATAGGGGACGTTCAACTGTTTTCTGCATTTTCATTTGCAAGTTTCTTCCTCTTCTTAGCTGTCATACCCCTAATGGTTGCACCTGAAACCCTACCTGAAAAAGTCTTAAAGGATCAAGATCTGAAAAATTACGCTGAGAAAGCCCTTAGTCAGGCTCAGAAGGATACCGGCAAAAGCAAGAAAAAGGATTCAGCCAAAACTGAAAAGAAAAACAAGGATAGAAAAGAAGAACCTGAAGAGTCCCCTGAGTATGAGGAGACTCGTAAGCTAGCGGAAAAATACTATTAATAGTTAGTGCCTCAAAGCTTAGAACTTGAAGAACATGCTTGAGGGTTCCCAAGTAGCGGCTCCGTCTCTAATATTTATCTTAACTACGCATAAGCGTTGGGGCCGCATTAGCCATAAACTCACCGTAAATTTAATTCAATTAAACGATAGCCCATCTGAAACGTCCGCCGTAAAGTTGACATTCGAGTAAACGAATATGAAACTAGCGGCTTTAACATTTAGGATCTAAACCAAAAAAGCAAACCAAAACAAGCTGGAACAAAAAATGCAAAATGGGCGTTATTGTTCTTTAATGACAGTTGCAGCGTCAAAATTAGAGACAGAGCACCAGTAAGGTAAAGCTTAATTTGGTTTTGAGATGCATAAGCGATAAAAGCTTATAATTTAACGGTGCCATAATACGAAACGAAAAATAGAATGATAGATGTTGCAATTGTTGGGGCTGGTCCAGCCGGATCTAACTGCGCTTACAATCTGGCGCGAAGAGGAACATATGCCACTATTTTTGATCATTCTTTCCCTCGGGAAAAGCCCTGTGGCGGTATGATAGGTATGTCAAATAGAAAAGTTTTTTCCATTTTAGAAGAACTGCCCATAGAACACAGTGAGATAAGCTTAATGCGCGTAGTTTCCCCGAGCCAAAAAACCTGGATTCTCAACATGGCCAAAAACGAGATTCTAGGTTTTTCCCGAAAGAGATTTGACCAACATCTCTTGAATAAAGCGCTCAGTGAAGGAGCTAACCTTGTCGAAGAAAAAGTCATAAGCCTACAAAAACAGGACGAATCGTGGAGAGTCATCACCCAAAAAGAAACATACGAAGTTAAAACCCTCGTAGGCGCCGACGGAGTCAACAGCTTGACCAGAAGAAACATCGTAGGTCCACTGGACAAAACGGACCTGGGCGCATGCTTTGGGTACATCTTTCAGGGTGCACAAGAAAAAAATGTGACTATAAAGTTTTTGGCCCAACTCGAAGGTTATATTTGGGTAATTCCAAGAGGAGATAATACGTGCATAGGTGGAGGCACTGCAAAAGTAAGCAACTTTCGAGAGCTTAAGAATCAAGTTAACCTGTTTATTAAAACATGGTATTCTGGATTGGTAAAAGTTTCTGAATGGGCTGCTTTGATACCCAATGCCAAAAAATTGAGAACACTTCTTTTGCAGGTGGCAGGACCAAATTGGGTTCTGATTGGTGATGCGGCAGGTCATGTTAGCCCAATTAGCGGCAGTGGAATAGTTTATGCTTTAATGGATGGAGAACTGGCGGCAAAAGCAATCGCCGAAGGTCATGTTGAGCAATTCAATAAAATGTGGGTTGAAGTGTATGGAAAACAATTACTTCTTGAGACGCGGTTGAGGGGCCTAATTTATCATAGACCAATGTTAGAATTATATTGCATGTATCTAAAGCTTCACAGCTATATCCCTTTTTCGTAAATCAAGATAGAAAAGTTTAATTTCACTTTAAAATTGTAACAAACTCAAATTACTCGTTCAGTACATAACCGGTTTCAAGAGCACAAACATGTTCTTCCACATAATACTCACGAATAAATGCAATTTGCAGTGCAAATACTGTTTCGGCGAATCTTTGGATGATTTTGACGAAGACTTCGGCGACATCGAAGTGGATTATGATTTACCCAAAAAAATCAACTATTCCGTGGAGGTGCTGGATAAGTTCTGCCGGAAAGATCCTGATTGCGTTTTAACTTTTTATGGTGGCGAACCCTTGCTTTGCATCGACAAAATCAAGCAGATAATGGACAACGTTGAGGCTAAGCATTTTATGATTCAGACAAACGGGTTGCTGCTTTACAAACTGGAAAAAAAATACGTAAACCGTTTTCACACTATCCTTGTTTCCTTGGATGGTGAAGAATCATTAACTGATTATTACAGGGGAACTGGAACCTTCTGCAAAGTCATTGACAACCTGAAATTAATTACTCGGAACGGCTTTAGAGGAGAATTAATTGCAAGGATGACAGTTATGGAGCAAACAGACATTTACAAGCAAGTTCGATGGCTCTTGGAAAACGATGAGTTTTCTTTTTCCTCGGTGCATTGGCAACTGAACGCTGGTTTTTGGGGAAACGATTACCAAAGACGCAACTTTGAACAGTGGACAGAGACAAGCTATATTCCTGGCGTAAAAAAACTTGCAGAGTTCTGGGTAGATCAGATGGATGAGAAAGGCGTTGTTTTGAAGCTTTATCCTTTGTTAGGCATCGCAGATTCGCTTTTGCACGAAGAGAAAAAATGTTTTATGCGTTGCGGGGGAGGCTGGATAAACTATGCCATTCAAACTGACGGTTACATTATTCCTTGTCCTACAATGTGGGGCATGAAAAATTACGATTTAGGTCACATAAGTAATGTTGATCCGCGTAAAATAAAGAAGGTTTTTGTTGAGAAGCCGCCGTGTGCAAGCTGCTCGATTCTGAATGTTTGTGGTGGAAGATGCTTATACGCAAATGTTACTAAGCGGTGGAGTGATGAAGCCTACGGTAAGGTCTGCCACACAGTTTCAGAACTCGTTCAGGCTGTGCAGACCGAGATTCCACGGATTCAGTGCTTGCTCAAAAACAGAAAAATAAACCTAAAAGATTTCGATTTCACTAAATACAACGGCTGCGAAATAATCCCTTGAATATTTGAATAATCCGTTGTTTTTGTTGTCATTATTTTCGCTTCCTAAAGAGTTTACGCCCTTCTACTTCAGCGTGATACTCGAAACCGACTTCCATTAGCTTAATAGCATCGTCTAAAGTGTCAACAACTTTAACAATAAATTGGTCGTTAGCTTCAGCTTCATAAATCATGGCTTCATAATGAATGTAGTTTTCCGTTGACTTTACGCTTTTATGACCTAGAGTTAGTTTCGTATGATACACATCATGGTATTTATGTTGGGTTGTTGTTCCCTTCCAATGTCGAAACGTCTTAAAGCTAATTTGGGTTATCTCAGGTGTTGCTAATCTTTTTGCAATTCGCCTACGCTGAAGAAAGAAACATGAACGCATATTGTCTGCATTTGAAAAGAGCCTCCCTTTTCTTTGCGGTAGGTTGCTTAGCATCTCAATAGTTTTATCGGTTATTGGTGAAATTCGGCTGTTACTACCTTTTTCGGCTGCGCTAATTCTTACTGTTTTCGTTTGGTAGTTGAAGCTTTCCCATGTAACTGCTGATAACTCGCCTGGTCTAGCACCTGTGTCTTTGAGCAGTTGGCAATAAGTAGCTGTCTTTTTCCCTAAGCCTGCAATAAGAATATCTATTTGTTGCTCAGTTGGAATGTAAGGAACTTCACTTTCGCCTGTATATTTTGGCTTTCTCCATTTGATTTCGTTAAGTTCAAACCATTGAGATAGCATTGAAACCATCATTTTCTTAGCTCTCGGCTTGTTTGGCAAATCGGCAAGAACTGATCTTACGCTTTCAGGATCGAACAGATCAGCGTTTGCTCTTAGTAACCGATTGAACATTTTACGATAGTTTGTAACGGTTCCAGGTTTTCTTCCGTCATTTTTGAGCTGAATTAGTAGTTTCTCAATCTGTGGTGCTGATTTTAACTCGTTTTCTGTTGGTGACTTTTCCAATTCCGCACAAGTCTTGATTTTTTGTGCGGCAGCCAAATTTTTCGCTCCTTTGGCGCTTGAATGAACATCCAAAGATGAACATTCATTATTTATTCGGCTGCTTTCATTATTATCTTTGACAGTATTTAAAACTACATGCTCGCTGAAGCGGTGACCATAGTCACCACATTTGAAGCGTTGAATGGGGTCACTCGATAAAGCATTTAATGGAGCTGGTCTAAAACCATCTTTGACAACTCTTTTGCTTCCGCATTCAGGACATTGCAAATGAGTAGGCTGCTCCAAGTCGAGTGTTGGCATGGTAGAAATCCTCGCCTTGGCTTTGGCAATGCAGAACCTACTCAAATTAACCATGACGACCTAGCTTAAAATCTTTCACCATCATGTTTACCATGCCAATGATGAAATAGTAAACATCAATTAAGAGTCTTTTCAAAGCAAATACTGGCGATGAATATCCATTGTTGAAGAAGCATCGTATTTGTATTACGCTTGTTATACACGATTTTTAACATTAAAAATTAAATTTCCCAAAACTAAAAATTCGAATTATACAACCTATTCCATGATTTAACACAATTATCCAAACTCACACGAATCAAAAACCCTTTTTAATAAAATTGTCTAGACTTGAAGACAAAAAAAGTTTAAACCACACATGAGATACTGGAACACTGGAACAGAACAGAATATTCAATATTCTGAATAATATTCAATGATAGAATGGTTATTCAATGCGTGCAATCGATAAAGATATCAAAGAAGCAATAATCGATTTATTTGAGCAAGGCTATACTGAGGAACAAATCGCCCAAGAGTTGGAAGTAAGCCAGGCTACAGTCAGTAGAGTCTGCAAAGGGAAAAAGCGCCCACAAAAACAACACCCAACAAACACGTCAAACCACATAGAATATTCCCAAAAATATTATGATCAACTATACATTCCTGCTATTGATAACCACGAAATCATGCCTAGAAGCCCCATGCCTGGAAGCCTTGAACACACACGTCTCTATAATAATGTTCAAAAAGAAATAATAGAATTACAAATATTACGTTCTAAAAATATACAAATGGAAAAAGCACTAAAACATCAAAATCAACTGCAAAAGAAACCGATAATTAAAAAAAAGTCAAATATTGACATTCTTATTGAAAAAGAACAGAATGCCTACCTTGAAAAAGAAAAAAGACGGATTGAACAACAATTCGGCTTGCCAAAAGGCAGTATCCCCTAACGAGCGTTTTTAACTTATTTCATTTGTAGATATATTAAATAAATTGTTGTTAAAACATACGATTTATCGTTGAAGGTAACAAATATGGCAAAAGAACAAGACCGACTGAATCTTCGCTTAACACCAGAATTGACGGAAAGACTCAACAAATACCTAATTAGAGTCGCCAACAACAAAGGTAAACTTCCCTTCGGAATCAAATCAGCTATAGCATACCAAGCTCTGGAAGAATGGTTGAGCAAAAATGAAAATGACTTAAACGCATGGGAAAAGTTAGTAAATGCGCAAGAACCTATGGTAACACAAACCGAAGCTGAACCTGCGGCTCAAACTCGAGCAATCATAGAGCCAGATTTAAAAGCAAAGTTTGAAATGGACTGGTCTGTTATAGAAGGAAAACCGATAGAAGTAAGAGTTAAAGGTAAAATACGCGCTATAATTGATGACCTTAATGTAGCCTACTCCCCGCCATTATCGGATTATTACACCGCTACACTTTACACACAAAAAGGCATAGTATATAATCTAAAATTTAAGACAAAGGAAGATTTGGAGCGTCTTGCATTTACTGTAGATGAAAGAGTCATTATTGAAGGTACTCTCATACTTGTGGATGGAAGAAAGATTATAATTAACGTCAAAAGAAGCTTAGCAGAATTCTAAAATATAGAAATCTTAAATCGCTAAAGCTAATATATCAAATGGGTGGTGTGAAAATGGTCAATTCAGAAAAAGAAAAATTTAGAAAAATTTTATCAGAAACCGACAAAGAAATAGTCGAAAAGCTAACTGCACTTAAAAAAATAGACCCAATTCAAGACCGAGAAAAATGGCAAAAAGCTAATGATGAATATATGACTTGGCGATTAAAAAAACATTCTCAATTATTATCGGAATTTAAAAAGTGGGTGTGGGAAGATTAAAAATGATAGAGCAAGGCGACAAGAGCTACTTCGGCTTTTTCCGTGTATAAGTATGATTTTTATTCAGCTATACTAGGTATATTGATAGAAAATTCGTAAGAAATCTGCCAAATCTCCTTACAGAGTAGACAAAGGGGAGAATAAATGTAAACATGTTTTTTATTAAGACCTTCTTTGCTTAAGAACAATCCAGGGGTAACAAACGAGAAAATAATCAAAGCCTAATAACCTCAAAAAAACCTAAGAAATGACTCATCAAGAATGAATAATCATTAATTTCGTTCTTTCCTCTTCTCGTTCTTTTCTCGTTCTTGCAGTATGTTTACAACTGATTTTTTAAAGAGTTTAGTTCGTTAAATTTGAAACTGTCTAAAAGTTTTTTGTCAGGGTGGTCGATCAGTCTCGCCTAAAATGAATGCTTCCCAACGACTAATGAAAAACTCCATGGAAAACCTAAATGTTTGAGATGCTTTAAGACGTGTTTGGTTCGGCAGTTTTCTTAAATTTTCTAATCTTAATGCGCCGATTGACTGGTTGAAATTTATGACCTGGTGAATTAAACTAGTGCTGCGACCAAAGAATGTTGCTAGCTGATTGATTGAATAATGTTGTGTTTTACGCAGGTAGACAATAGCGGCTTTCTCACGTGTCAACCAATGTATCCTCATTGTTTCACCAAGACGGCGGTTTTTAATAGTGAACAGTTTTGTGTAGCGATGCAACCTGCATAGATTCCCATCGGGATGTTTTCAGAACTTGAGCTTGTTGCTTTAAATGAAACTCCAAAAAAGAAAAAATAAAGGGAAGATGGATGCGGAGTTGGTGACATCACCATAAAAAACGGTTGCGAAATAATTCCGTAGTTTTTCGATCTATCGATTTGCGCATGAAAACAAAGGATCTTATGCTTAAAGTTTCTTGTAAACCACGTCTTTTTCTTTTGCTGGTTGCACAACTTTTAAACCTATGCTTTGTCCGCCTTCACAGCGTGGAACAGATTTGCCCTCTATTTGCATAGATTCTACAATTTGCTCAAAATCAGTCGAAGGCCCTTTTACAAGTATGCGATCTCCAACAGATAGCGGTAACATTAATTCTACTACTGCAACGCTGATTTTAGAAAAGAAATGAATCACATGTCCAATCTCAATTATAGCTTCTTCTACCAAAGGACGTCCCTCTCATTAAATATTGTATTAGGTAGATGTCAATAAAAGTCTTACGTTTTATATAATAAATAGAACTAAATAGCTGAAAATTCGAGGTTTTTGAAACGTTATCATGCAGCTTTATGCTGAAAATGGAGCTAGTAAGAATGCGGTTTCGATTTGTTAATTAAAGATGTAAAAAAATTCATATTTCTTTAATTATTTTACCAAGCTGAGGTCGCATCGTCACCGGTTTGATCCAACGCCTTTCTTTCTTCGCTGCTAACATCCGTGGGTAAATCTACTTGATGATGACCTTCTTCAATTATTTCTCTTTTCTTCTTACGCTGGCGGATAGTAAGTTGGCCTTTCTTTTTCTCTTCTACCAAAGTTGTCACCTCCAAAAAAAGGAAAACAATAGCTATTGGTTTTTGTAAGAACTCATTTTAGTTTTACCGTCATTCCTGCGGCTTCATAATCAAGTTCTATAAGGTGTATGCTTCACGTTCTCTCAAATTTCCATTTGTTGTTTGTCATTGACACGTAATGTTTCCTTTTTTTACCTTAAAGAATAACTAAGAATTCGCCGTATTAACTTGCGTGGTTGTGTAATAGCAACAACAATAAAAAATTATTGAAGATTCTTAGAAAGAATAAAAAATTGGAGTTTTTCGACTGTTTAAGGTTGATCGATGGACATTTCTTTAACTCTGGTTTCAATGAATTCTGCTACCTTTTGTTCACTGAATTCTTTTTCGTTTTTTTGCAATTGCAACTGCTCTTTAACTGTGTTTAGAAGGCTTTCGATGTCTATGGGTTTGATTAGGTATGCGTCTGCGTTCTTGTTTAAGGCTGATATGGCATTTTGCATCGACGGGTAACCTGTAACCATTATTTTGCGCATCCGTGGAACAGGATCCTTCATTAATTTTAGAAGCTCAACGCCTTCCATGTCAGGTAATCGGATATCTAATAGTGCGACATTATAAGCTGATTTCTTCGTTTTTTGCACAGCTTCGACTCCGGTAGCTGCTAAATCGACAACGTATCCTTCGTCTTCAAGTATGGTCTTCATAGTGCTTCTTATGTTTTCGTCATCATCGACAACGAGGATTTTGGCATGTTCATCCAAATTTCTTCACCTCCAATTTCAAGTTTTGGTTCAATTGGCAAAGTAACTATGAAAGTTGTTCCTTTGCCTTTCGCTGTTTTAACAGTTATTTTTCCCCCATGTGATTCGATGATGCGCTTGCATATTGCCAAGCCGAAGCCCATGCCTTGCGCTTTCGTAGTGAACAATGGGGAGAAAAGCTTGGGCATAACTTCGTCGCTAATTCCTGTGCCGGTATCCGAGAAAGAGATTTTTAAACTGCCATTTACTTCTTCGCTATCTATCGTTATTTTGCCTCCGTTTGGCATTGCATCAACAGCGTTTTTGATAAGATTTATGAAAACACGTTTTATTTTGTCTGAATCTACCTTTAGATGCAGCTCTGGTGGAACATGGTTTAGAATTTCCACTTTTTCAGGTATGTTTAACATGGCTAAGGCCTCAGCTAGCAACTTTCGTAATGAGCATTCTTGCAGTTCTAAACGGATTTCTCTGGAGTAATCCAAAAGGTCATTGACAATTTTGTTTGAATAATCCACGCATTTATCGATTACATCAAGCATTTCTGTAGCCTGAACTTCTGAGATTGCTGCACCTTTCTTTTTCAAGTAGTAAGCAGAGTTTTTGATTCCTGTCAATGGATTACGCAGGTCATGCCCGACCATGCCTGCCAATTCTCCTATAGCAGCTAAACGCTCTGTCTTGACGAGCTTTGATTGCGCCTGTTTCAGCAACTCAGTTCTTTTTTCTACAAGTTCTTCAAGTTTTTCAGAGTATCTACAGAGAACACTTTGCATGCTCTTAATTTTCGTTATATCCACGGCAAGCTCTAACACAGCGATTATATTGCCTTCTTGGTCTTTCATTGGCGTAGTGGTGATCTCAAAGCATCGTGTTTCTCCATTTCTTTTAATTGTGGTTTCACGCTTGTCAATATTGTGGCCGCCAAAAATCTTCTTAACTCCACAGGCTGGGCAAATTGAGTTAGTCCCATGTATTGCTTCGTAACAAGTTCTTCCTTCTATATTGCCAAACATCTGTTTCGTGTTTGGGTTAATCCAGGTTATCTTGTAGTCTTTGTTAACTAGCACAAGCCCTGCGCTAATGCTTTGGGTTACGGCTTCAAACCTGTTTTTTTCTTCTTCGAGTTTTTCTTGGAGCTGTTTCTTTTCGGTTATGTCGACCGTAAGCTCTAGTACCGCTGTGTTCCTTCCTTCGGAGTCCTTAATGGGAGTGGCTATGAGTTCATACCAGCATGGTAAGCCTTTTTCATGCAACTCTTTATTGAAGTATTCTCGAGAGTCAAAAGACGCGCCTGCAAAAACTTTTGCAGGTCCACAATCTGGGCATATATTCTTCAATGTGTTAAATGTTGAATAGCATGTTTTGTTTATGGTGTCGCCCATAAGGTTTTTCAAAAAGTTATTTGTCCAAAGAATGCGGTAATTCTTGTCAACTATTACTAGCCCAGCACCGATGCTCTTAGTGATGTCCTCAAGCAGATTACGTTCCTGTTTAAGAGAGGTTTCCATCTGCTTCTGTTCGGAGATGTCCCTAACAATTGCTAATATACAGTTCTTGTTTTTCAACTTCACTGACGCTACAGAAAGGTCAATCGGAAACTTTGTTCCATCCTTCTTCAGCGATGTGAACTCAACGTGCCTTTTTGAAAACGAGCTTTGTTTTAGTTCATTTAGCAGTGCTTCATGATTTTTGCGTCCCCATGATGGAATGACCAATTCAGACAGCTTTTCTCCTATTGCCTCTGTTTCTGTGAAGCCGAAGGTTGTCTCTGCAGCGGGATTCCAGTAAATGACCTTGTCTTCTCCGTCGACCAAAATGATTGCATCCTTCGCAGAGGTGCTGATGGCGCGGAATCGTTCTTCGCTTGCTCTTAGTTCGTCTGCGAGTTGTTTGCGTTCGGTGATGTCTTTCACTACTCCGACTGCATTCCATTTGCCGGATAACTTTATAGGTGAAATTGATAGTTCAGCTGGGAATTCGGTGCCGTCCTTACGACGCCCCATTAGTTCAACGTTTCCAAATGTGTAGTAGCCTGTTCCTGTTTGAGTAAATATCTTTACGCTTGATCTGATGCGTTCTTTTCCCTCTTTGCATGTCGTCTTTGGAACGATTAGTTTGTGTATGTCTTTGCCAATTGTCTCTTCACTTGTGTAGCCGAATGTTTTTTCAGCTGCTTGGTTCCAGCAAGTAACTTTGGCTTTTTCGTTAACCAAGATCATGGCATCCTTTGATCCTTGGAAAAACTTTTTGTATTTCTCCTCAGATTCTTGGCATTGTTCATCCATTTTTGCAATTTTTACCAGTAGCTGTCTTTGAAGATGCTTTTCTTGCGTTACATCTCGTAGAGTGATTAGGTCAGCTGGTTCTCCAAAGTAATCGATTCTGTTTCCATTGGGCTCAAAATATCGGGTTTCTCCATTTACTAGAACGGGAATATCATAATTTTCGATTTTTTCGCCTTTGATTCTTTTTTGGAGTTGATTTTTAACTAATATCTTTGTTTTTTCATCAATGATTTTTAGTTCATCAATTCGGTTGCCTATTAATTCTTCAACTGCTAGTCCGACAAGAGTGCAGGCGGTTTTGTTGGCAGCAAGTATAACACCTTCTTGATTAAAGACCATTATAGAGTCTGAAACGTAGTTTAGCAGCTCTTGAAAATTATCTTTAAACGTGTAGCTTTTGGTTTTCCTCTGCATTAACCCAGACCTCTACGTTTTCCGTTTTCTCTTTTTCTTCATATTGTAGCCTTACGAGTTCAACATATTGCCTAAACGTTAATTCGGGCACTAGCCAGCTTGGACCTTCCCATTTGTATGAGCAAGTGATTTTTTCATGAAGCTTCTTCATGATAAGTATCTCCAAATGTTTGGCGGCCATGCCGAAAACTCGTTCAAGTGCATATGAAAAATCATCAATCATGTAAGGAATATCTTTTTCTTGAATGAAGAATTTGTGCTCCAAGTGAAAATAGATTGATGTCTTTGCGGTTTCTCCTAAAGTGGAAAAGGCTTCATCTACAGCCTCCAGTACAACGGCTTCAAATTTCTTAAGTCTCTCATTTCTACTCAACGATTAATCCCAACGGATGCCTTTTTCTTTCATAGGTAGCCTGTAGCCCATTTTTTGGCGGGTCACTACTTCTAAAACGAGGATAGGAAAGTAAAGGGTTATGAATTTCAAATTATTACTGCAAATCACGCTAAGAAGATTTGATTAGTCTTTGGTGAGAGAATTAGGTAAGTTGTTGATTAGTGTTTGTGAAAGTTTTGACTTGTGTTGTCGGTTGAGTCTTTTATGATTAAACTTGGAAGAATTAGAGGCTTTTTGCTAGTTCTGAGTGTCTTTAAAAGAACAACAACACTCATTTTGCATTTTTTGTTTTAGTTTGTTTTAGGTTGCTTCTTTGGTTCAGGACTTGAATTGTTTGCAGCTTGCGTCTTAAAATGTGTCGGGATGTGTCGGGATGTGTCGGGATGTGTCGGGATGTGTCAGGATGTGTCAGGATGTGTCGAAATGTGTCTGTTTATCCTATTTGTCCCGTAAAGTTTGGTTAAGTGGCGTTTAGGTTGACGTTTGCTCGGAAGATCGCTTTAATTGGGTGCTTCAGATTGAGGTCAATGGCTCACAATATGAAACAATAGGGGGCTCCAGACTAAGAGGCCCATAATATGTAACTAATTGTTAAAAGAACAACAACTGATTTTGCATTTTTTTGATCTGGTTGTTTTGGTTTGATTTTCTAGTTTAGGGCTTAAATCGTTTGCAGGTTGAGTCTAAAATAGTCCCTAACAGTCCATAGTGTTCCCTAATAGTCTGCAATAGTCCCTAATAGTCCTAAATAGTCTCTAATAATCAGTGGTAGTCAGAAAAAAAATCAAAAAGCATCAGTCTGAAGCTATTTTTTTCTTTGTAGCGATACTCGTAAATATTTAGGGATCGCCATCTGGCTTGGTCCAGGACACATGCCTCTGTGGGACTTACTAATCTTTTGCCACTTCTGTTTCTTTACTCATTTCAATCCTTATTTGTCTGTTGCAGCTTTCTAGTTATTGATTTTAGAGGGCTGTTTCCTCAGTAAAAGTTTAGTTGCTACCAAGAGAGTGACTACAAACAAAGGCAAGATCACTAATATTGGAAATTCCGGAACCGAGGGTGCAGAGCTTGGAATTGAAACTGTTGGTTCTGTCGCTGTAAGCGTTGGACTCGTCGGGCTTGGGGCTAGAGTTAGTGCGAAGGGTTTCATTAGAGGATAATTATCCGTGTAGTTTTCGAATACATGATAGGGTGTGTCGCCGATGCCATCGCCGTCAGGATCGGTACCATTATAATCGCTCCAGTAATTGCCTCCTACTTGGGAGCCTGCATCCCAAGTGTCATTAGTTGATGGAAAATAAGTGTGGAAAAGTTGGTCTTCAGGGTTACCGCCGTAATGTTCAATGTTAACTTGTTGTGTATGATTCTATTCCGTTGTTTTTTACTTCGCTAACTGCTTTGTTTATTGCGTCTAAGATTTCAAGGGAAATAGGTTTTTTAATTTGTTTTGGCTTTTGTGGGACATCTATCCTGTGGGGCCGTCGTCTAGCTTGGTTCAGGATACATGCCTGGGGCGTATGCGATCCTGGGTTCAAATCCCAGCGGCCCCACCATTACGAAAAAAAGATTGGCCAGTTACTAGAAAAATGCTAAAAATGCTAACAATTGATTGCGGTCTGAACCCATTACGGTTCAAATCCCATAGAGGCCTAAACCTTTTTGCGTGTGGACCTACGGATATGTTTTCAATTTTGGAACAAAAATGGTGTGTTTCTTAGATCAAGTGTCTTGCCTAAGTTATGTGTCGCTTATTTTTTCTACGTAAAAGCAGATACAATCAACTTGCCTTAGAATCGGTTCAACTCTATCTAACGTCGTTTTATCAATGTTAAAAGATTGTGGGCGAACAAGATGGACTTGATACTCTTCATTTTTTGAGAGCCCTTTCAAGACTTCTAACAAGCAGTTTTTTCCAAGGTATCCGCCTCTTCCTCGTGTCTTATCCAAATCTTCCTCAGCATCATCGAACGACTCGTAAACTATCACTCTCTTCCCCAGGGAAAGCAGTTTCTTGAATATGGTCTCTGTATTGAATCCATACTTGCAGCTTTCCTCATCTTCTGAGCATTCTTGCTCTTCAACACATTTCTCTGTCCTAAGATGATGCAACGCCTTGCTTACTAAAACAAAGTTGAATCTGCCGCGTATTCCTTCCTTCACTCGGATTCTGTTAAATGTTACCTCATCAAACAAACTGCAACCATAAAGTCTAATCTTTGTATCCGTGAAGATTTTGGACTGCGATTCAAGGTTGAAACAATACGGACGAAAACATAACTCGTCTATTCCTATGATTTTACTGGGCTTGAATTTAAGAGCAATGTACAACGGTTTGACGGCGTCCGTTCCGACATCCAATATGGTCTTTCCTTGAATCTTTGGTTTTCCATCAGTTTTAAAAGCATCCTCAATTTCAGATAATTCCTCTAAAGCATCAGTCCATATTGTCAAATCATCCTTTAAAGACTCGATTTCTTGCTCAAGTTTTAGAAGCCTATTTGCCAGTTTTTCATTAATGCTATCTTTTTCATCGCTCATTGGAACACCTTCGGATTAAGGATTAGTTGGAATAAAACATAGCGCTTTTTAAGCGCGCGGCGCCTCGGAGCTTTGACTGGTTCTCCGCTATTTCTTTATTCTCTATTTTGCAAAGTTCTGTTGCTAAACAAGCGAAAGCGTTTTGGGTTTCAGCAACTTCATGTTTTTCAATGATTCCGAGCTGGCTTTTCAACTGCTCTAAGACAGAAAGGATTTCCTGAGCATTGACCATATATAGCGGTTATGGATTTCTAAGACTTAACGTTATTGTTGTGTGAGCAGGCAGGTCATTTCATCTGACCACTAATATGTGCGACAAATACCCCCTTTGGTTCTATTTTTATCAAGTTATACTTACCCTGTTTTTCTCTTGAAACATACCCTTCGGATTCCAGTTTTGACAGAATTCCTTTGTTAAGCTTCATTAAGCAGTTGGTCTTTTCTCCTCTTGACATTTTCCGTGTAAACATCTCCGTGCATTTTTCGTACCCTTTGACCTTCTGTGTTCCAAGGGATTGTAAAATTTTGGTGGTGTTCATGCATCCACTTTTTTCTAGACAAAGTGAGACAAGCACCTTTAATTCATTGTCACTTGGTAGTTTTAGAGGCAAGTTTTCTATCCAGCGAAGCTCTAGGCGATTGCAGAAGCTAATTCCGTGCTTTTTTTTGTCTGCTTCCGTTTCGGTATAGCCGTCAGCCACAACGTAGTAAGCTTTCGCTTTGTGTGCCATAGCCGTTAGTGTGGAAACAACAGAGGACAATTTGTTTCCGCTGGACATATTTACGAAAACTTGGTTTTTCTTGGCTTTTTCTTCAACAATTATTCTTGAAAGGTGTTTAGCAACTTCTAGGGTGTCAAACAAATCAACGTTAAGAGATTGCACGGGTATGCCGTAGCTTTCTATTATGGCTTTAACTGCTTCCGTGTAATATTGTTGTTTCTCAATCATCTCTTTTTCGTATCGCCCAAATGTTTCATTGAGTGCTAAAAGGTACACTTTGTTGGCTTTGTATTTTTCAAATGGTTTTACTGCACGATCTATTTCGTGTCCGAGTGGTATCATGTGGATTATTTCTTCGCCAAACCCTTTTGTTTCCAAGCTTTTTCACTTATGATAAATATGTTAAAGATGTTAAACTACTTATGTTTATCTTGGTTCTGCGAATACTATGCCATTTGAGAGTTGAAGGTGCCTCGGATGAAGGAAATAGTTACGGCGAAAATCAATGCGAACAAGACTTTTGGAGGGAAATCGTAGTGCCACTACAATCAAAGAACCTTGATGCTGATCTCCAAAATAAACTTCAAACATTCTATAATCGACATGATTTCTGTGAGTTATACAAGTCATATAGTTGGCTCGAAGACACATGGGCGAATGGTTTCCCCAGAATTCTTTCAATAGAAAACGATCTACGATCGACCTCCAAAAGAAACCAGGTCACAAATACGCAGATTATCACTATTGCTGATTGGGGTCGTCTACTGTCTAAGAAGCGAATAAGATTTGGCTCCAACCTCTTGAGTGTTCAAATTTTCCAATGCGATGGGCTTCCACTTGCAATATTGGCTGAGAACCCAAGTTTGCCCCTCAACGAATTAGACAATCAAACAAGTGGGCTTGGTCCTACATATTTGAGTAAAGTGCTACGATTTCTAGCCCCAATGGAGTATGGTGCCATTGATACACGAATAGTTCGCACATTCGGAAAATCTGCTTCGAAGCAAGATGATTCTTGGTTATCACTTGAAGTTCAAATGGCTCAAAACGGGAGATTCTCAATTCCTAGAAACCAAAAAAATTGGCCGTCTGACTACTCCAAATGGATAAACATTCTGCGATTCTTTGCCGAAATGGCTAATGCGTCTGATTCAGAACAGCTGTGTCCTCATCCATCTGGTTTCGTTGAAATGCAATTGCGTTATAAAAACAAGTGGGCCTGTGCTGACATTGAGATGTCACTTTTTTCATATGCATCTCGACAAACCAAACCCTGAAATTATAGATAGACAGGAATTGTTGAAAATGTGGAACGAATTAATTGTTACAATTTGTTGTTTCCTGCTTGTTGTAGGTGCTCCCTATTCTTTGACCTTGTTTATACTAGGTCAGTATCCGCTCGCGATGCTTACAATATTATTTGATGTGCTGCTCAGTGTGATAGTAATCAAGGTTATGCAAGCTGACAAAGAGCGGCCAGTAGACAGAAGACGAAAGTATTAAATTTGCTCTTTTAAAAAAGGTGGAAAGTACATATTCGCCCCATGGGGTTCAAGTCCCAGCGGATCCGCGTTAGGAAGATAATTCTTAAAATTTTATTACCAGCGCGCGCCGCCCGAAGAATTACCAGAATCCCCAAAATATTCCAATATAGGCTCACTACCTAAACTTTTCCTTTTAGCTAAGCGTATAAAAGCTCGTGGGACAGTGTACTTACTAGTACTCCGATTACCATCACCATCTGTTGCTCCGACCTGTAGGATAATTTTACTTAATTTCCCCCATGGGAGTATTTTTCGAAAAGATATGTCTGTGTTTCCTCGAAAAAAATGCACGGCTGCAAAATCAGTCTTTTCTAACAGTGATAGGAGCTGGGCTACTTCTTCTTGACTTAAACCCAGCATCAGTTGAACATCTTCCATCATCTTGCCAATACTTTGAGAAGGCGCTTTAAGCTCAGACGATATTTCTTTTGGCGTTCTTCCTAACCTTCTTGAGGTAACATAACCTTTATTCTCTGTAAACACTTATGCTCAATTAACACGTAAAGTGGAAGATGTTCATTTAATTCCACTATCATATACTCCTCTCTATCATTAACCGTTGGATCTATAAACTCCCCGCACTTAGGACAAACAATTCTCCCTTTCTCGTCCATAAAGTCACTGATAGGTCCGGCGTCCATCCAACCTTTAACGCGCCCACTCCTATCATGTTTCATATCTATTTCGAGGCAGGAGATTGTGTCGCAATTATCCGTAAGCCAAAAAGGGTCGCATTTCTTAGGCCTATCGTCACGATTCAGTTCTTCAAATATTGGCTCAATTTTTTTCCTCAGAGCCGATTTTTTCGTTTCATCCTTTGTTTGAAGCAATTCGTCTAGGAGCTCATCGAGTCTCTTTTCTAGTTCACTTTCGCACATTCTTATTCATCTCTCAATTCGCTAAGTCGATGTCTGTCATTGAGAAAATATAACTCCATATGTGAACTAAAAGCCAATAAAGTTCACTGTCAGTTTTTTTAGAAAAAATTATATACTTAATATCCATATTTGTTACTGACGATTTGTATGTCCGAGACTATTAAGGAAGGTCTCTTTGCCTTAACTAAGGCTTTTAATCCTTCAGATGTACAAAATTTAGAAGATAGCTACCGAATAATTTTGGGTATTGTTGAGCTTGGTAAGAAGCCAGTTCCTTTCTCGCTTAATGACCTCGTCCAATACACAAAAGAAAATTTCACTCCAGCTGTGCCTATTGATAACAAGGTAGTCGATAATATTCTTGCCAAATTAGAGCAGCAGAAACTTATTGAGCAGCCCACTTTAGGAAATTATACAATATCTATTTTGGCTTGGGAGTCTATTAACGAGTTTTTCAGCTTGCGCTTGCAACCACGATTGGGAAAGACTGGACGTTTTTCTTACTATCTCCTCATGGATAAAAATAAACTAAGAGAAGTTCAATGGTGTTGTATCTATTTGACTAGTAACAATAGACCACCAATTACACCAAAAACAATCGTTGAAATATCAAAACTTACCCAAAGTGAAGTTAGAAAAAATCTTGGTGAAATGGTTAACCGCGACCAATTGAAAAAAGATTTTACTTGGGTGAAAAATAAACAAGAAGAACTTTTTCATGAGCTATTTTTGGATTACTGGCAAAATTATCGCGATTCAAAGCCAATAATAAAAGATTCTGTTTTTCAAATAATCTTACGTCATAGCAATATCTCTAGAGAAGAGATACACAAACACCTTAGAAATCAGGGTATCATTTGCGGCAGGCGCATGGTACAAAAGGCACTTGCAGGTCTTATAAACGACAACATGATTAGAAGGATTGGACTTGAAAATTCTGGGGATAATAAAGTAGATTATGAACTGAGTCCCGAATGTATTGATTTGTATAGAAAATCAATGATCAAAGAAATAACTGTTATTTTAAAAAATGCTGGGTTTCATGTCGAGGATGAATTTTTTGACGAATTAAAGAAACATAACCAGCCTTTATCTTCAATAAACACTTTTTTGGATCAGTTATCTTTCTTAATTGTTCAAAGTGAAGAGGAAGTCGCGTCTTGTCATCTGTGGCAAACCTTCTTTAGTAACTTGCCCATGAAAAGTTTCCCTACCTCTATTGCTGACTTTATATCCAATTCGTCGGAGGCGGATCGATTAGAAGAGCTCAAAAACATTGTGAAATCCAGCAAAATATCGCCTGCAGTTCTTTGCTCGATAAAGTATTTCCAAAGTTCATCTAAATAGAAAGTTATCATTTAGTGCGCTCTTAGACACAGGTTGCCCAAACCATATGGTCTAAAAGCGGTAATAGCGATAGTGACGACGCGCGCTTTGCAACAATCTTTTTGATTAGTCTTATGGCACTTTCCTCAGTGAAAGGGGCACAAGTAGATTCCATTGGGGTAGCTCAAGGGATTCAGAGTAGTTGGACCTACAATTTGAATAGCGAGCAAACGTTCTCTGGGTCAATTAGCATAATCGGATTGTCTAGCACCAACGACATTGGTTTTTATGTAACCGATTCTCAAGGAGCAACTTTGGTTAATTCGGGGCTATTTCCAGGGGTACCTCATTTGAGTTCACCGCACAATCTTCTGGAGCTTATACGCTTGATTTTGACAAATAGGTTCTTACAACGCACACGCTCAGTTACAAAACCATTCAAATAAGCTATGATATAAACACACCAATACCAATTCCAACGTCAACCCCGACCTCAACGCCATTGGCTGATTTCTGGGTCACAGTCTCTGCAGGACCGGGAGGCAACATAAGTGACGATGTCGGTGGTGGAGGTGGTTGTGGCGGCATAGGTTGTAGGCGTTCGGACTTGGGTTTTTTTCTGAGAAGTAACAACGTAACAACAATTACCGCAACAACTATCGCTGCTGCTGCAACTGCATATATAGGTAGCGCGCCCGCTCCACCTGTCCCCTCTCCTTCCCACCACTTATCAATCTGGTTTGGATTAATCGCCACGGGGTCCGAGGGTACACCTCCTGGAGTTACCACTGAGGTCTGGTCTTGTACTATGTACACAGTCTTCAGCCCACCCGTATCTGAGAACACGCACTCGTCGGAAAGGACAGTTAGGGTGATGGTGCCATTTTCAGTTACTTCAACAACGAATTCAGCCCCGCGAACAGCAAGCACGGCCGTTGGGGTACGAACATTAAAATCATTAGAGAGAAACACGTGAATTTTGCCATACAAAAGCTTTAACCAAGATTGGGTTGAATTTATAGATTGGAGAACAAAAGAACTATTTGGGCCCAGCTTCACTTTTGAACCATCAGCGAAGGTTATTGTTGCACTGCTACCGTCCCCAACGTTGACTTGGTCTCCAGGTTGAAGAGATGAAGTTGTCATCGCTACTCCGTTCCTTTCAACCACCACATTTGCCTGTATATCCGTAAGTTTAATCCCCTCGTTGGTTGTGGTCGGTGTTGTGGTTGAGGTTTCGGTTGGGGCTGTGGTTGGAGTTTCTGTCGGGGTTCCGGTTGGGGGGATTGTGGTTGACTCTGTAACAGTGATGTCAATATCGTTAGAAAAAACGCTTTTGGCGTTACTGTCTGCTACAAATACTTCAGCGATGTAAGCAGCATCCCCACTCCCAGAAACATAAGTATGAGTTGGATTTTGTTCAGAGCTTAAAGGTGACGTATCGCCAAAGCCCCAGCTATAAGTATACGGAGGCGTGCCACCGCTCGCAACAACCGAGAATTGCACGGTCAACGGCGCAGACCCTGAAGTAGGATTTGCCGATGCTGTTGCCGTTAAAGGCGACTGTTCCTGCGCGGCCACTTGTGGAACCCTTGGTATATATTGCAGGAAGATGGCGGCCACAAGCAAAAAGGACAGCAAGAGAACAACGGCTTTTTTCATTACTAAACCCACCCTTTATTGCTTTTTTTCGCTCTTAACTGTTTTGGCTGGCTGGGCAAACGAAATTTGGCGTTTTGAAATCAAGCGTCAAGGCATTTAGAAAACTCTGATGTAGCATTAACTTTAACTGTTTCCTATGATGTACTTTTAGGAAATAGAATGATTCAAGTGCTCGTTATTTACGAAGTAGTTTCATTGAGGTTTAGGGTTGCTAATTTAGCTTTTCTGTGTGTATTTTGCTAATCTTGCGGATGATGTTACAGACTCGGTTTTCTTCCCGTCCAACTCGTGACTGCCCTGCTTGCGAAGAATATCCCAAGCGCCACTTCCCACATGACGAATCTCAGGTTCCCGAAGATTGGAATCTGAATCCAGAAGATACCGAATGCCGATGCCAAAAATATTGCAGCACATATCGCCCGCGAAATCATCGAAATCCTAAACAGCCTAATCGATCTCGCTGTTAACCTATGGGCTTCGCGCTGTACCTCCTGGCGGATCACTATATACGTCATACCAGAAAGCAACACCATCATTGCTCCGACATCGATAGCGTAAGCAGCAGACGAGAAATCAAGGAATGCGGATACCGTGGTCTGATAAACATAGTAAAGGAATGGCTCAAGTGCTACACAAAAAAGGAGGGCGAATTTGAGGAGTAAGGTGATGGAAGTTTCGTCTGAGAGGGACGAGACAATTCTGGTGTAACTAAGCCATATTACGGCGATTATCAGAAAACTGAACCCGAAATTCAGAACATCGTTGACTAGGGCTGTCGGTGCTTGCGGAATATGTTGAATAAGAGCAATTGCCCCTATCGAGAGCGCGAGCCCAAAAACGAGATCAGAAAGACCCTCAATCCTCAATTTAGTTCTGGACGGTTCATTCTTCTCTAACTCAGGCAAAAAAACACCAAACAATATTGCTTCTCACACTAATATCAAAATTGTGCCGCCAGCTTTAGCCAAAAGGTCGATTGGGATGACCTATATTCTCACCCACGTCTTTTTCAAGAAATAGCTTGAAAATCAACCAGAATTGCTCATTTTGGTTCCCCAACTATGCGCTCTAAACGAGAACGCCTACTTGTTTCACTTTGCTAAATACTTCTTTGTTGTGTGGTGCGGTTTTGATAGCTTCAGTGAGGTCTTTCCCTGCTTGGTGAGCGCCCCTATGATCGCCGCCCTGCC
>JBEKPG010000012.1:0-53754 GCA_049520955.1 Bathyarchaeia archaeon
CTTTCGGGAACGGTTTCAAGCGCAAGTTTTGCCGCTGACGAAATAGGCGCAAGCACAGGAAACGCTGAACATTTAGCTGGAACATTTACCACGGACATTATAACAGCAACCCTTACAGGTCCATACGAAACAACCGATACCAACGGCATAATCGTGTTGCGGTCAGGCTCATCAGCTACAATGCCTCCCATGACAACTCCAGCCCCAACTCCCACACCCACACCAGCGCCTGCCTTGCCAACATCAGACAATTTAGGCACCGTTTCACTAGTTCAAGGCACAACATGGTTTTCTGAAACTGGCACGCCAGTTACCGCTCAAACTCCAATAGGTGCAGGAGCAGAAATTCAAACAAGCGGCGACAGCAATACAGTAGTCGGCGTTAACTATCCTGACAATGGAGGAACCGCCTATTTGGGCGCAAACACTAACGCGGGATGGGTGTATCTTGAGCCACAAACCGATCCAATAACTGGAAACATAACGTACATTGCAGTGCCACAGACAACAAGTTGGTCTGACAAGGCGTTAGAAAATGAAGAGGTTGGTCAAGCTGGTTTGCAGCTTTCACTAGAAGTCGGCTTCGGGCTTGGCGTTATGCTGGTGACCGGAGCGCCACTATCCTTAGGAGGCGCATTAGTCGTCGAGGGAACAATATTGCTGGGAACAGGAATTGCATATATACATGAGCAGTTGTCTCCGCAAGAAGGAACCTATGACGTGAGACCTGTAGCAGTGCCGCAAGGACTAGTTATGGGTGATGGAACCGACGACTATGTCGTAACCGTTACCAATGAATCGACAACGATTCAAGTCATGGGCGGCTCAGTCATATTTGTTGATCAATACACAAACAGCTCGATAACCGTAAACGCAAATCAGATGTTGACGCTTCCATCTGGAGTGCAGAGCGGGTTCAGCCAACAAGATCTGCAGTCCGACGTATCTGCATTTGACGCTTCCACAATAAACCAATGGTGGATACCAACACCCACTGCTACCCCAATAGTTGCTACGCCTACAGCTACAGATACTTTAACCGGTAACACTAATCCATTGTCTTCACCTATACTTTTACCCGTCATATTTGTGGTAGTAATCATCGTGATAGCCACACTTCTTACTGTCTCGCGAAGAAAAAAACAATTAAAACAACCCGGCGTATCCACTCAAAAAGTGAGAAATCAAAATATCTCCCAATCCGCAGCCGTGATGCCTGAAAGCCCAAAAACAACAGTACCAACAATGGGAATACCACCTCCGCCTTCTCCTAAACTAGATGCCCAGCAACCAAAGGTTTCCTTCTGCCCCAACTGCGGGAACCAGCTTCTCAACACTAAAGGGTTCTGCCCCTTCTGCGGCTCGGACCTCAGCCAATGGTCCCCTAACGCCAAAAAATAGCATCTGTAATTTTCAAAGGAGTTCGTTGAAGTGAAAAAGATCCCAGTCGCAATAATTATCGGCGTTTTGTGTTTATCGATGTTATCGGCATTCGCGCCGAAGGTAATGGCTCAGTCTTCCGCAGACTGGCCAATGTTCCGCGCTTGCCCGTCTCATAGCGGTGCAGGCGTAGGTAATCCCGCTCTTGCGCTCACGCTAAACTGGAGTTACTCTGCCCGTGATGAAGTTCATTCGTCTCCTGCTGTTGTAGATGGCGTTGTTTACGTAGGTTCCTATGACTATAACGTTTATGCTTTGAAAGCTTCTAACGGCGCTCTAATGTGGACTTACACTACTGGCGGCCAAATTGAGTCATCGCCAGCTGTTGTCGGCGGAGTAGTTTACATCGGCTCGGATGACGATAACGTTTATGCTTTGAACGCTGCTACAGGCACTCAAATTTGGAATTACACTACTGGTGGATTAGTCAGTTCATCGCCCACTGTTGTCGACGGGGTAGTTTACGTCGCGTCTTTTGACGGCATTGTTTACGCTTTGAACGCATCTAACGGTGCGCAACTCTGGAATTTCACCACCGTTATAACTGTCACAAGTGGTTTCTCGATTGCTTCGTCTCCTGCAGTTGTAAACGGTGTAGTCTACATAGGTTCAGATGACAACAACGTTTATGCTTTGAATGCAACTACAGGCACTGCGCTCTGGAATTATCCTACTGGCAGTGGAGTCACTTCGTCTCCATCAGTCGTCAACGACGTAGTATACGTCGGCGGTAGTGACGGATATATTTACGCTTTGAATGCATCTAATGGCATAAAACTCTGGAACCACAAAACAGACAATTCAGTTGTGTCATCCGCCGCAGTCGTCAACGGAATGGTTTACGTAGGATCATATGACTATGCCATTTACGCTTTGAACGCATCTAACGGTGTCACAGTCTGGAAGTTCCCCACAAACAACAATATTTTTTCATCCCCCGCAGTTGTCAACGGCGTGGTTTACATCGGCTCGGATGATGGCAACGTTTATGCTTTAAACGCGGCTACTGGTACCCAACTGGGAAGTTACAATATTGGTAACGGACCCGTTGAGTCGTCTCCTGCTGTCGTCGGCGGCGTAGTTTATATTGGCGGTGATAATTTCAACATTTATGCTTTGGGTGATTTAAAATCGTCGCCTTCGCCAAATCCAACTTCAACATTAACTCCAACTTCCACTCCAACATCAACTCCGACTCCAACCGAGTGCCCTTCACACCCGTCATCTAACTTTCTGTTTATAATAATTGGAGCGGTAGTTGTGGTCATAATTATTGTTGCACTTGTCTTAATGCTGCGAAAGAAATCAAAATCTAGTCAAACTCGTCTATCTGATTCATCTTCCCCCGCGACTACTCCACCTCCGCCACAAACATCTTCGCCAGCTCAAACCACTCAGCCCCAAACACTCGAATTTACTCCTTCAAAGGCATCAACAACTCCGGCTACATTAACCGCCAAGAAATCCACGTTTTGCCCCAACTGCGGAGAAAAAATTCTCTCAACAAACGCTAAATTCTGCCCAACATGCGGCACTCCAATAAATTAGCAATTCCCCAACACAAACCAGAACCGCCGTTTAAATAAGAGCTCACACTATTGACGAAGTCGCAGTTAAACGAAAGAAAACAATCGTTCGAAACATTATAGACCAACAGGCAAATACTTTCTTGACATATACTTTCAAGTAAATAAATTATAGACGTTTTATCTACACAAATTTTTTAGTTTATTTTCTATAATGTAATTTTAGGAAATGGAACGAATGATATAGCGATTTGAATTTTGCTTGAAATATTGTATACGACCTTACGCAGAATAATTATGGCCCCTTTCGCATCATCACACCCAATGAACACGTGCCAAGAAGTGGCTTCTGGTTGTGGATTCGCTTAAATAATTAAGCGAGTCCCAGCGGGCCCGCCAGTCGCTTTTTCCAAAAGAATTAGAGGATTTGCCTATTTTATTAAACGAATCCCTAATACAAACTCGAACTAGATGAAGTGCTCGCATTAGTCATTCTAGAAGAGTTCACTCTATTGCTTCGCATTTCTTTCATCAAAAGGAATTTTAGCGTTTGCTAAGTATTGTGTCAAGGAGTCGGCAACGGTGGGAGATTCTGGAGAAGATTGAGTGCGCTGGACCTCGGTAAGAAGTGCCCTTAGCTATGAGACATTTCGAACTACTTTACTTCGACCTAGCCCTGCGTTCTCTCAAGAACTCTTCGAATAGCCGCGACAACCCGATCAGGTCGATCCTCTTGAACAGAGTGTGAGGCATCATCAAGGGTCTCAGTTTCATGCATCTTTAGAAATACATGCCACTTTTCCAGTTCTTTAGGTCCGAAACCTGGATCGTTCTTATTCCCCCAGAGAATTTGTGCTGGCAGGTCCCCGAGAATCCGGAGTTTTGACTCAATCTTTCCCAGCCACGCATGCGCTTTTCGTATCTGCCCCGGGAAAATATAGGTGGGTTTCCTTGAGTCCACCGTCGGAAATGGGTCAGTATAGGCTTTTCTCAAACTAGCCGTAACCTTTTCCTTGTGGAAAATCCCATCGGGTAACATCGCTTTTGCAAAGTAATTTCTGTGTGTTTGAAGCCAGTACCCTATGGGCCATCCTCCCATTACAAGGGAGAATAGTCTTTGAAGAAAGGATGCGGGCCATGCCCAAGTGTTCATCACCACAAGGCCGCGAAGGTTTGATCTATTCTGAACTGCATAGTTCATACCGATGGGTCCACCCCAATCTTGAACCACAAGGACGATGCTCTTTAATTGCAAATGACGGATCAATTCGAGGACCGCCTCTGATTGTTCTTGGGGTGTAAACCCATATTGGGAAGGTGCTTTTGACATCCCGAATCCCGGATAATCCAAAGCGATTAAGCGACATTCTCCTCGCAATTCCTTGATGATATTTCTGTAAATATACGACCACGTTGGATTTCCGTGAAGAAGCAGAACAGTAGGTCCTTTTCCCTCATCAAGATAATGAATATACCCATCACGATAAGATAGCCAGTTGTCTTTGAACGGGTATTCTGAGACATCTACTTCAAATGGCCTTTTCATAATAGTGTCTAATCCTTCAGTCATAATTCCTCAACCTGCACACAAACGCAGACCGGCTCAGAAGTAAAGACCCATATTTCTCGAATATCTTCGAGTTTGGTAGTCTCCCTTCTTCCAAGTTACACATTGCGGCTCTATTCCGCAGACTAAGATAGGTAAACTTCGACTATAAATGTTCGCATCGTAATTAAGATATGATCGCCGCCGTATTGATTGCTATTTTAAAGCAAAGATTCGCTTAAACTTTAGGCGAATCCCAGCGGGCCCGCTATCCCAAGCTCACACAAATAACTTTTGAGATTTGTATTAAAATTTAATCTTTCTCTAACACTTCTATAAGACTATTTTTTTTAAGCATCAAGAAAGAGCTAACTAAAATCGTACAAAAATGGTGGTATTGAACACCTCATAATAAAGGCGTTCAAGTTGCTCAGGGCTTCTCTTCCGGCTTGTTTTCTTTTAGCCTTTCAGTCTCTTTGTTTATGTGGTCGATCGCTTCCTCTAACCTCTTCTTCTTGCGCTCCAGCATCTCTAATACTTCTTCTTTGCTTGGCTTAATCATAGTCTCGCCACACTCTGGGCACCGCATTCCATGATCTATGCCCCAAGGCATTTGTCCACTCATCATGCCGTGGGTTTTCCAAGGGCCCATTCCTCTCCAAGGTCCCATCCAGCCCATTCTCGGCATCCACTCCTTTGAAGCGTTCATTAAAGCCTCGTTTATCTCTACTTCAATGGTCACTTTCACTTTTCCATTCTTCTCTTCACTCATCTACATCACCTCCTATTGTCTTGCTTCAGTTTTTTTGATCCGCACCCATTCGTGTGAGATTCAGTTCGTTAAAACAATCATTTCTCTTATCGTTAGTTATTTTTTAATCAAATCAGGCTTATAACTGAATATGGCTGTATTTTGCTAGTAACATGAAATAGTTTCATCAAATAAGTCGACAGCAAAATCCTTTAGTGAGAAAGAGAAGTTAAAATATTCTTTCCATAACCTTCCTTAAAGAAGAATATTAATAATTTAACGTGGCAAAGTTGCCAACAGTGGGTTTACATAGCTCCCTCAAAGTTGTAATAGCTCTTTGTCCTCTCTTCACCAATCTGTAACATTGTTCATTTTCCATTTTAGAATTGTGGGATACTCAAATATTCAAAACGTGCTTGATGTTGGAACTGGTCCATCGTTTAACCCGCAAAGGAGTCGATGAAAGCGTTACGCAAAAAAAGTTGAAAGAACCATGTTCCTCCGTGGAGTTCGAGTCCCAAAGGACCCGCTTTTGCCTTGTACTTGCTTCGCTTCCTGCGTTTTCGGCAAGAAATCTTTCGGTACTTCTTTTACGAAGATTCATAAACAAAAATTAGCTTACCTGCGTTCACTTGTTTGTCACACTGAAGTCATTCATGATCGAGCAAGTCGACAACCCAATAAAATTTTATTTGATAAACACTTGTCAAACGGATATCCGACTTGTTCGGGCCTGAATTCGGTAGAGGTCCAACCTTTTTCAGTATCTTATCCTGCGGAATCCAGAGTTTTCATAAGCCGAAAAGAGAAAATGCCGTCAGGGGACTGTTTGCAAAGGAATAGTATTATCAGAATTACTTGTTCTAAAGGGTTTCTTGTGCTTTTATCTTTTTGCTGAAGATTGTTACATTAAGAAATTAATACTTTGAAGAATTGAAGTGGATTGGAAAAAACTCAAATTGGTTTGGCTACTGGGTGAGGCTGATAGTTCTCTAACTCGTGATTCTATGAAATCGGAGACCTTTTGTTGGCTGAACTTTTTTTCCTCTTTCTGTAACTGCAGTTGCTCTTGTATCAATGCCAGCAGCTTTTCGATATCCACTGGTTTTATTATGTATGCGTCAGCTTGATTGTTTAATGCCTTAACCGCGTTTTGCATTGAGGGATATCCTGTTATAATGATTTTGCGTGTTTTGGGAACTGCATTTCCCATTTTGGTCAGCAGTTCGACTCCTTCCATGTCCGGTAGGCGAATATCTATTATCGCCACGTTGTAGACTGTTTCCTTGGTTTTGCTTATTGCTTCGCTTCCGTTGGATGCTGAGTCTACAGTGTAGCCTTTTTTGGTTAAGATGATCTTCATTGTTTTTATTATGTGTTCGTCGTCGTCAACAACAAGAATTTTTGGGGGGTTATCCATGTTTTTCACCTCCAGCCTTCACTTTAGCTTTAATCGGCAAATTTAATGTGAACATTTTGCCTTATCAACTGCCGTTTTCACTGATTTTGAGCTCCTATGAGTTTTACTACAAGCTTAAATATTGCAAAGCCAAACCAGTGCCCTGCGACTAGCAGACTATTTTTTTTCCTCCTGCGATAATTTAGCGCAAGCGTGATTTGCTAATTTCTGTAATCGTTCTGAAACCGTTGATTTCGGAGTCTCGCAAGCTCATGAAGCCCAATTTGTTCTCTTAAAAGCCTAACTTTGCTTCGTACATTGTGCTCGGGGGAAATAGCATTCAGAATTACTGAGTTTGCAATTGTGTTCGCGACCTTTCGCTTTGGCTTTTGGATTGGGCTATTGCTGTGTGCAGCACTTTAGCCGTTTTGATTAAGGAGTAGATTTGCTTTTCAGTTAGACCTTCAACGTTTCGCTTCTCAAGTTTTCGGATGTAATTATCTAACGCCTCGGCCGCTTCATTTTCAGGTGTCAAACTGCTATCGGATATATTAACTGTCAATATTCATCGCTAAAAACAAATAAGCCGAACCTCTACATAACCTTTTCAAATGATAACCAAAACAACTGTTGCGTACTTGACCAGTTAAGAATAAATAAAAGAAGCAATCTGCAAATAGCAAAGCTGCTGAATTTTAAATATAAAATGAAAAAGCGGTCGTAGCCACGTAGAACAAACCAATACTTCAAAACTACAGGTGCAAATACTCGACAAAACAACATGACTCGACCTCATTACAGTTCAAATTCCACTCGGTCGACTTTTGGAAGATAATTCTTAAATTTTTGTCAGAGCTCTTTGTTCTTTTTCTCCTTTCGAAAATCGAAACAGTTAGAGTTGCCAAAATTAGCATTGCGACAACAAACGCTATGTCTGTAATCGATGTCAGTTGAAACGCAATCGACCTGTTATATTGATAGTCAAGTTTTGCAAGCCAAACGGACTGATTTTTTGAACCAATGATGATGTAGCCGCCACCTTTGGCGTTAATAATTGAATTGAAATTTGCTTCTAGCGACAAAGGCAAGGTGACTCCAGGAAAACTCATGTTCCAAAGTTCGTAGCCTGTCTTATCGGTCATCATTAACCCTACATCCTTCTGATTTGAAATGACTAGAAGAAGATACCCGCCCCCTTGGGTTTCTAAGGCACCGCTTATTGAGCTTCCGCTTTCACCGTATGTTTGGTTCCATTGCATTTTGCCTTCCGCATCCGTTTTGACTATCCACGCGCTCTTTTCCCAAAGAAAACCTCCTATCAAGTACCCGTCGTCTTTCGTGGCTACAGCGAAGTTGCACTCGGGTTGAAAGTAGTAGCCTTCGCCGCCGTAAGTTGTGTTTCCGAGTACATTTCCGTTCGCATCAATTTTGATGAGCGTGAAGAATCCCTGACTTGGAGCAAAAGAATAGCTTGTGTCAGAAATAACATATCCGCCGCCGGAAGTTTGAATGATGGAAGAGGGGCAATCGGCTACTGGCCCAGAAATCGTTTCATTCCACTCCATGTTTCCGGATGAATCTGTTTTGGCAAACCAAATCCAGCCAAGGCCTTCTTCAATTGTCTCACCGAAACCAGCAACAGCGAAACCCCCGTCGCTGGTTTGAATTATGGACATAAAATAGTTTATGGGTGCCCCCGAGCTGAACATTTTGGTCCATTGAACTTTGCCCTGCGAATCGGTTTTCACCAGTGTATACATGTTATCAACGATCCCAGCCAAAACATATCCTCCGTCATGCGTTGGCAAAAGACGGGGGAGCACCGTGCTTTTTTGATCGATTCGAATTGGCTTCGTCCATAACAAATGATCCGAAGAGTCAAGTTTCACAAGAAAAGTGCATGATTGATTGGCCGTGTTTAGAACCAAACTTCCGTCTGCAAGCTGAAAAACCGAGTATCCATATTCGCCAGCCAAATTATTCTGCAACTCAACCGGTGAAGACAAAGCAACGGAACTTTCTGTCCCTTTAGCAGTAAACGCTATTCCAACTGATGCCGAAACCACCAGCAACGCAATCAGAACTGCCGAAAAAGCTTTGCTCAATGTGTTTCTCTTTCCTAAGTAAGTGATCCGTCATGTGCTGACAATAACAACTGCCAATATGCTAGTCTGAAAAGCCAACGTAGAATAATTCCCTTCAGCATTAATTACACCTTGCAAGCAATAATCCAGCATTGACTTTTAGTTCTATGGTTGGAACAGAATGTTCCAAAGCTGGAACACTTAAGTTTTAGAGAATAGTTTTTGATTCACTGAATAGTCCATTAAGCTACCTGCACGTCAATTTTTCCAAAATCAAAAAAGGAGCAGCTTTTTCTTTCAACTTTTAGAAAGATTGCTTCATCTTTGCATCGATTAGCTTTATGATTTTAATATAATTGAAGGGGCAGAGATGCTTCAGATTTGGGAAAAGAAGGAATTTAGTCGTTTTTTTGCGCCCTTACAGGAAATGGTAGAGGTTGTTTTACTCTCTGCTTGAGAGTATTAAGATGTAGTCTGCTGTGTCGGCGCACATGTCGGCTGCTTGCTCGATGAATTCTATCAGGTCGTCGAATATTACCATGGCTCCGCAGTTTATGTTTGCGCCGTATTTCACGAATAAGCTTTTAGTTTTAAGGTATTCGACGTCTATTGCGTGTTCTATTTCGCCGACTTTTTTTGCTTCATTTATTGCTTCTGTCGGGTTTGATGAGATTTTTTCTATGCTGTTTCTTAATGTCTGTGCTGTGTCGACGAGTTTTCCAGTCATAAAGACGGTTTTTTCGGTTAGCTCCTGCGGGATTTCAGTCCCAGAGAGCATTTCAAGGCATCTCGCAGCATCTTTGGTGTGGTCTGCAAGAGTATCTAATCGTTTGACAAGATGTAAGAGGTCTTCACGGTAATCTGCTACAAGGGCTGCCCCCTTGGATAACTCCATGAAGACATCTGTTCGAAGTAGGTCAACGCCCTCTTCCGTTTTATACAAGTTATTAATGTATATTTGTGCTTCTTTGAAGTTTTTTTCTGAAAAGCTTTTGGTTGCTTTATGCAGCCATGTTACGGTATCAAAAGCCTTTGTTATTTGATCATGAGCAAGTTCTAATCCTCTGGTTTTGCGCCGCTGCTCAAACCAATCGTAACTTTTTCTTTCCATTCTCAACACCGCTACATTATTGACTGGATTTCAGATATAACCCTTCTCTTAATGTCTCATCCAAAGATAACTTTAATACAATTGTTTTTTCTTGCGAAATGCTTTCTTTTCAGTAAAGTCACACTACGACGCATCAATCGCCAAAAGCCAATCCACAAGATCGGCCTTTTTAGTCTGTGCTTGCCTTTTGCTATCTGTTTCTCCCTTCACAGTTTCTCCCCTCAATTAACTATTAAGAGCTTAATCATGTATTAGACGTGAATGAAGTACCATGGTGCTTCGATTTCCGGTCCTCGTTTTTTTGTTTTCTTCCTAAGCATGATGCTCTTATGTAAGCTTCCCTTTTTTCCGCTTATTTAATATGCGCAAATAGTATATAGAGAGTAACGGAGTCTATATATTACAAATTTTGTATTAGCTTTCCAGAACAGCTTTCGCCAACCGCACTTTATCCTCTAAACTCTTCATCACCGTATCTGTTACCTTAACCTTAACTCCAAGCTGTTCTATCTGTTTCTTCTCTCCGATATCCTTAGTGTCAATCACAAAAGTATCAAGAAAATCTGCATAAAGCTTAGCAACAGAAAATGCCGAAACTTCAAAACCTAAACCTCGCAACAGTTTGTCTGCAGGACCCTTAATCGGAGCACCAGCAACTATAGGACTAACTCCGACGACTTTAGCATTTGTCCTCTTTAATGCCTCTCTTATTCCATTAAGTGAGAGAATGGTGCCAATGCTAACTATTGGGTTGCTAGGACAAATAATCACCATTCCTGCGTCAATAATTGAATCTTTAACTCTTGGTGAAGGTTTTGCGTGAGCAGCGCCCACAAATTCCACACCTAAAACTCTATCTTTGGCTTGTCTTTTAACAAAATATTCTTCGAAATGAACTAACCCTTCCTCGATTTTTATCCAAGTCTCAAACTTACCGTCAGTCATTGGCAAAACTGTAACATTAAGCCCTAAGGCATGGCAAATCTGGTCGGTCACCTGTGAAAGAGTGAAACCTTTGTTTAACAAATTCGTCCGAAAAATGTGAGTTGCAAAATCCTTATCGCCCAAGTTAAACCATGTTTCTAAGCCCATTTTTTTTAACATTTCAAGACATTGAAAGGTGTCGCCTTTTATTCCCCAACCTTTCTCATCGTCAACAATACCTGCTAAAGTGTACATTACAATGTCGACATCTGGCGAAATGTGCAATCCGAACATGTCAATGTCATCGCCAGTGTTCACAATTACCGAAACGTCTTCCTCTTTAACCAGCTTCACTAAGCCAGTTAGGAACCTAGCTGCGCCGACACCGCCTGCTAAAGCCGTAATCATAAGTTTTCAAGCCATCAATCATTTAATGGAGGTGTTTATGGTTGTGTTTTTCTGAAACCCAATACTCACTTGCAGAACCCTTTGCATCCACGATATGTTCTTTTTTGAAAACTGGTGCTTCGCTTTTGTATCTTTCTACAGCTTCTCTTAGGACTGGAAAAATGTCTGTGCGGTGAGAACCAGCGACCGCAACATAAACTAAATCTTCCCCAACATTGAATTCGCCGAGTAAATGGTGAATTTGAACGTTAACTATCCCCGGCTTTTCAGATAAATCATCGCATATTTTGCCTAAGACTTGATTTGCTTTTTCTTCATAAGCTTCAAGTTGGAGCTTTTCAACTTTCTGCCCCTCGAAAGTTTCCCCTCGAACTACACCGATAAAAAGACCTATCGCCCCAGCTTTGGGGTAATTGGGGTCTTTTTTAATGTTGTCGATAGTGTCTTGGACAGTAAATGTTCCCTTTCCATGAACTCCCGCTTTTGCCGACAAATATGATGCTTCCTTAACGTTTCATTAAAGAAATTTCTAGATTATCGTTTCTAAAGTATTTTGCCCCAAAAGAAGAAGAATTAGAAATAAAGAATGGCTTATGCTTCAGCTTGAACTACGGGAGCTGCTTGGGCTTCTTGGGTTTGGGCCTGCACTTTTGGTTGCGCTAATAGTTTGGATTTTCTTATACCAACGTGTCTTAATGGAGCAACTTCTTTTGCTTGGTTGTAGATGTCTGAAGCGATTTTGCCAAGAACCATTTCTTGCACGAACTGGTCGAGAGATAATGCGTTGGCTTTTTCGTGGATTGTTTTATCCATCATTTTGCGGATTATTTTTTCTTGAGACGTTTTTATCCTTGAAAGTGTCAGGGCTGAAACTGCAATTCTAAGTTTGTAGCCATCTTTTGTGGTTAGATTGATTAATGAATCAACTTTAGTTGTTCTCCTTCGAACTAAGCTTCGAAGGTAATCTCGCGAGTACTCATGACCCTTAAAGAGCGTTTTAGCGGTTTTTGCGTCAACCTCGTTAACTTGGAAAAACATTTTCAAGAAGTGATGCGAAAAGTCGCTTGTTATGTCATATAAAGTGGCTTCAACAACTCTCCCAATGAGCTGTTCCGGTTCTTGCGCCGGGATGGCACCTAACTCTACGTTGCCAAAGAAAGAGGGCGCAACTACCATGTACCATCCTTTTCCACGCCATTTATCACGAATATGTTTTGACTTTGAAGACAAATTTATTTCTCCAAGCGTGCCTCAACATTCTCAAGGAAATATTAAAAGGTTTAGCGCTTTTTATCAATTTCTTCTCTGTCGCTCATGTATTTTCTCAAAACACCTGGTATTTTGATTGATCCGTTTTCTTGCTGATTATTTTCTATTATGGCAACTATCGTTCTGCCTGTAGCTACAGCTGTCGAGTTTAATGTATGAACAAATCCTTTCGGCGCCGCCCCTTCCTTTTCCCGGTAACGAATGCCTAAACGCCTTCCTTGATAATCAGTACAGTTGCTACAGGAAACAACTTCGCGGTACCCATTTTGCGCTGGCATCCACGCCTCAATATCATATTTTTTAGCCGCTACAGTTCCAATGTCGCCTGTGCAAACGTTAACAACGCGATATGGCAATTCAAGTTTTTGAAGCAGTTCCTCACCGTTCAGAAGCAGCTCCTCATGCAATTTAGTTGAGTCTTCTGGCTTGCAAAAAATAAACTGTTCAATCTTGTTGAATTGGTGGGTTCGGAATATTCCTCTTGTATCTTTGCCGTGTGCTCCAGCCTCTTTTCTAAAGCATGTACTTATCCCAGCAAGTTTTAGAGGCATGTCCTGTTCTTTTAGCACTTCGTTCATGTACATTGCAGCCATAGGATGCTCAGAAGTAGCGATTAAGTAAAGGTCTTCATTTTCCACTTTGTAGAGAACATCAGCAAAGTCGCCAAGTGCAGTTACGCCTTCGTATGCTTCACGATTCATCAAATACGGCGGAATAATTGGCGTGAAGCCTTTTTTCATCAGTTCCTCTATGGCGAAGCTCATCAGGGCCATGTCTAATTGTGCAACCTGGTTTTTTAGGTAGAAGAATCTTGCGCCAGACACTTTTCCTGCCCTTTCCATGTCAATTTGATCTAAGTTTAAAGCTAAATCTATATGATTTTTTATGGGAAAACTAAATTTTGGGATTGTCCCCCAGGCTTTTACTTGAACATTGTCATTTGAGTCTTTTCCAAAAGGAACACCCTCGTCTAGCAGGTTCGGAAGCTGCATAAGGAAGCCATGGGTTTTCTGTTCTTCTTGAGTTACTTGCTTTTCAACGGTTTTTATTTTTTCATCAATGTCTTGTGCTCTCTCGACTTCGCTGTCGGCTTCTTTGCCGGCTTTTTTTAGTTTAGCGATTTCCACCGTAATTTGCTTTCGCTGGTGACGCAGCTCATTTAGTTTAGTGAGATCAAATCGCCATTCCTTATCAACTGCAATTAAATCCGATAGCATTCGGGTAGTTTCAGGGTTGCCCCGCTTTTCCAAATTATTTTTCACAATCTCAGGATTTTCACGGATAAGCTTGATATCTAACATTGATCTCACACGAACTAATTCTCTAACTAACAAAATCAGCTATTTAACTTTACGATGCACTTGCGTTCAGCAATCGATGGTCATTAGTAAACCGTCAAAAGAAGCAAGCCATTCTAGACAAGAGGCCTTTCCTTCACTTTCCTTCACTTTCCTTCACTTTCCTTCACTTTTTTCAACTCAACCTGCAAAGGATTCAAACCCTGAACTGAAAAAGCAACATAAACCAGGCAGAACAAAAATAAGCAGAAAAACTGCGGTGAAACTATCGATTTCAAAAAGCAACGAGTGTTAAAAAACAAGAAGAAGGTTTTGATTTGGTTTCTAGGCTTTGCTTTGTAGTCCAATTTTACAGCTTGTACAGCGTTATTTCCATCGTCGAAACCATTCTGGACTTATTCTCTCCCTCACGTGGTGGAATGCGCCAAATTGTTCAACTTTTAACCACAACTTAACTGGAAAGGCTTTTTTACGCGCGACCCATAATGAGCTTTAACACTCAACTGGTCCAGGATGTTAACTTGCTAACTAAACTGAAGAAACAAGTTCAGCAAATGCTAACTTCACAAGCAATAGCCGCACATAAAATAGGCTTAACTCCCAACAAAGTAAGCATCATAGGATTTATTCTCGCTGTCGCATCAGCTACTGCATTTTCAATGGCTCTGGGCTTCCGGTGGCTTCTTCTTTTAGCAACAGTTTTGCTTTTAGCCTCAGGATTCTGCGACACCCTTGACGGTATCATAGCCAGAACTTTTCGGCAGGTAACAGTGTTCGGTGGCTTTTTTGATTCTGTTCTTGACAGGTATGCAGATGCAATAGTTTACTCTGCCATAATAATTGCTGGATTATGCAATTCGGCTTGGGGCGCATTTTGGGGTCCAGTTTGGGCCTTAGCTACTCTAGCAGGTTCTCTCTTGGTGAGTTATACTAGAGCAAGAGCGGAAGCAGTAGGCATAAAAATGGAGTCAATAGGCCTAGCTGAAAGAGCTGAACGCATGCTTATTCTAGCCGCTGTCAGTATAATTGCGTTTTTTTGGCTACCAGCCTTAGGTTACGGTATAGCCGTCTTAGCTGTGCTTTCAAACTTCACAGTTATTCAAAGAGCATTTCATGTTTACAAAGAATTAAAGAAAAAAACGGTATAAGCTGCTTAGTATCGTCTTTTGGCCCTTGAGTGGCGCTCATTTTCAGCTCTAACATTAACGATTCCACGGTGAACAGCACAGGATATACAGTAGTATTTCGTGTCCACCCACGAAGCTAGATACGTTCCTTTTTGCCTAAGCTCTTTAGCTAGTTGAGGCTCAACAAACGACACACGACGCGTATTTCTTTTTGCTTTATCACGCGGCACCATGGCTCCACAATTTGTGCATTGAACAAGGCTGCTGCTTCCTTTGCTTCCTTTGGCTCTTCCTCGGCTCTTTCGCTTAGATGGCAATTATTTTTAACCTCTTTGTCTCCTTATTTTCCAAATATGCATTAACCTATCTTATATATATGCTCTTAACTTTAAGAGAGACGCAATGTTAGCTTTTGGATCTATCTGAGGGATAATTCTTCCATCAGGCGATGTCATCAAGGTTGTAACTCCCGGTCCATGTCCTGCCGTAACACAGTTTGTGTGAACTACTACGCCTACTGAAACAGCGCCTTGGCGGTAAATTCTACCAAACGAGTGGTCTGCGTCAATAATAGCTACTAAATCCCCAATCCTTAAACTTTCAAGTCCATACTGCTCAACAATTGGTTTATCGAATAATTGGATGTCATAATCTCCCGAGTTAACTTGGTTAGCTCCTAACCCTGAACCCATGATTGCCGCTGGCACGATATGTGTAACCGGCACTTCAAGTTTCTCACCTTTAGATTCGATATTCCATGCGTCAAGCAACGCTGGATCCATATTCAAGACTTTAATTTCTGGGAAATCAAGCAGTTTTAAGCCTACCCCGAAAGCTTTTACTAAAATCTTATCTCCGAGCATGAGTTTCTCTAAAATCTCGGAGGCGAAATCAATTATTACGTGTTCGATTCCACCATGTTTGCCTGTGACGGTTCCTTCAGCGCCTTTAGCGTCGCCTGTTGCTACTTTTGCTTTGTTTCCAACGCATGACAATACGTTGAATGCAGTATTAGCCGCCTGTCCAGAGCGCACATCGTTTTCCTTGTTTTCCACGCTGACGCCAGGCTCCACATGGTCAGCTTCCCAACCGCATGCTGGATCGCCGACTCTAAGATTGTATGTTATGCCGCCGACTCCAGGCAAAACCACTGGTTTCCCTGTTGCTGAAACGTTATAGATTGACCTGATCGTCGGGCTGGCTACTTCACCCATGACTGATATTTTTATAAGTTTTTCAGCGTTTGTTGCAAGCATAGGTATTACTCATTGGACATTTGTCCTATCCCTAAGGAGTCTAATAAAACTTTACAGAAGCACCTCTTCCGTTTTAAGTAAATCTTAAATTATGCGGCTCTTTATTGTTGCAGTGAAGCTGACCTTCTCTTAAATTGTCAGAAGTGAAATTTGCAATGTCTGAAATAGGGTTAAGAACAAAAATGCTAGTGAAGGACGTAATGAGTAGCCCAGTTGTGACCATGGCCGAAAATGAATCCTCGAACAAAGCTGCAGCTGTCATGGATAAAAACGATTTAGGCTGCATAATAGTAACGGATAAAGCGGGAAATTCAATCGGTATCATTACCGAGAGAGATTTGGTGAGTAGGGTTTTAGCAAGAAACCTCAAACCTGATGCAGTTAAGGCTAAAGAAATAATGACAACTCCCTTGGTAACAATTGAACCTGATGCGACGATAACTGAAGCGGCACGTCGAATGAACAGACTAGATATCAGGCGGCTCGGCGTTTTTTACAAAGGCAACCTTGTTGGAATAATCTCAAGCAAAGACATCCTTGGAGTGATGCCTGAACTGATAGAAACAATTCAGGAAAAATCGCGCATTGAAGGTGCAAACCGAGCTGAAGAAACTGAAGAGGCCCCTGTGTCAGGATATTGTGACCGCTGCAACGTTTATTCTGATAGCCTTAAGGAAAGAAATGGGCAAAACATCTGCGATGAATGTCGAATAGAGCTCGAGCAAGAAAAATGATATTCTATTCTTAAACTTGTCTTCTATTATCTAAAGGCGAAATTTTAGCTTTCTCGATAGATACGCCTTAAGTATCTTTTGCTCTCTTCTCTGTGCAAATTTCGTAAATAAACTTTAATTAGCAAACCCCTCGCTATTCAACAGTAGACTGTGAACTGATTTGATTGTAGATTCTGTCCTCACAAACGCCAAAGCCTACATCAACGGGCAAATCATCGATTGCAGTATAGCCATTGAAGAAGGCAAAATATTCAAAATTGGCAAAGAAACACAAATGCCAAACGCAGACCAAAAAACTAATCTAAAAAATCTTCTGGTCCTGCCGGGTTTGATAGATGAACATGTTCACCTGCGTGATGAGGGAAAAGCGTACAAAGAAGACTTCCACACCGGAACTGCCGCCGCAGCTGCTGGGGGATTCACTACCCTCTTGGATATGCCTAACAACGAACCTGTAACAATGAGCATAGAAACTTTAAGAAACCGAGTGGCAATCGCTGAAAGAAAAATTATTGTAAACGTCGGATTCTACTCTGAATTTCCAAAAAAATTAGCCGATGCAAAAGGCATCATTTCCGAAGGGGCAGTTGGGTTTAAGCTTTTTATGGGTTGCCAAGTAGGCGGATTAAACATTGACGATGACCAAGACTTAGAAAATGCCTTCAAAGAGGTTGCTAAGTTGAATGCGCCACTGGCGGTACACGCCGAAGACAAAGCATTGCTTACAAAAAACGAAGAGAAACTCAAGCAAAGCAAAAAAAGCAGCAATGCCGCTTTTCAAGAGGCACACTCAGAAACAGTTGAACTAAAAGCTATCGAACGTCTACTAAAAGTTAGTGCGCAAACTGGGTTAAGACTACATTTTTGCCATGTCTCAACTGAACTTGGCTTAAACGCCATTGTAAAAGCTAAAAAATCTGGAAGAACAGTAACATGTGAAGTTACCCCTAATCATCTGCTGTTATCAACAGCTGATTTGGAACAATATCGTCAACTGCTGATTATGGCACCCCCGGTTCGCAGCAAAAATCACGTTGAAGCGCTATGGAAAGGTTTGGAAGCAGGCTGGATTGATGCTCTAGGTTCAGATCATGCGCCGCACGCTTTAAGTGAGAAGTCCGCTGACATGATCTGGGATGTTAAAGTTGGCGTCCCAGGTCTAGAAACCACTTTGCCCCTTATTTTGACACTTGTAAAGAAGAACCGTTTGTCCTTAGCCCAAGCGGTTCAGCTTCTAGCGGAGAAACCGGCAGAGATTTACGGGTTGAATAACCGTGGCCGTTTGGAACAAGGAAAAAACGCTGACTTAACAGTAGTAGATTTTTACGACAAATTCAAAATCGCGGCTTCAAAATTCAAGTCCAAAGCAAAATATTCCCCTTACGAGGGGTGGGAAGTTCAAGGGAAGTCTGTAAAGACTTTTGTTAACGGATTGTTAGTTTTCGATGATGGAGAAATAGTTGCAAGAGCTGGCAGTGGCTCAATAGTTCGGAGAGGCAACGTTTGAAGTTCCTAGCAGATGGAATGCTGGGAAAACTGACACGTTGGCTACGCATGTTAGGACACGACGTCACATATAACGTTCAGCTAAACGATAATGATCTTCTTGAATTGGCGAAGAAGGAAAACCGCGTTTTATTAACTAAAGATTTAGAGCTTTATCAACGAGCAGTCGCCAAAGGCATAGATGCACTCTACTTTGAAGGCAAATCTGAATCCGAACGGCTAGCAGAACTTGCCAAGCGATACAGCCTAAAATTGGAGATAGATATGGAAAAGTCTCATTGCCCAGTATGCAACACAAAACTTAAAGCTGCTCCAAAAGAGCAACTTTCGGGTGAACTAGAGAAAAACACGTTCACTTATTATGAAAACTTTTGGAAATGCCCAAATTGCGGCCAAGTCTACTGGCAAGGAGCCCATTGGAAACAAATAAGCAATACACTTAAGGAAGCACAAGCAAAACTGGAAAAACTAAAAGAAAAAAATTGAAGTTAAGTCAGCCATTTTAACGGAATATCTTGGAAAGTTCCATCCGGCAATGTCCTTCTGATAGTTATCGGTAGTATTCTAGCCTCAAGTTCTTTTAGAGCGATGTCAATCGGGTTTGTATTTTCATTTGCATCCACCAAAATCGGTGCTCCCATCGAGATTTGAAGCGCTCTAGCTCCAACTATTCTTGCTTTCTCGAAGCGAGTAATTTTTGGTGGTCCAACAACTATTTTTTGTTCTGACGTATTTTAGTACTCTCCAGCGCCAGGATATCCGCCCATTCCACCCATTCCGCCGCCTCCTGGTGGGGTTGGTGGTGCCTTCATTTTGCCTGCGGCAATAATATCGTCGATTTTGAGTATCATGGATGCTGCTTCGTTTGCTGATTTGATTATTTGTTTCTTGACGGAGAGTGGCTCAAAAATGTTTACCTTTGACATGTCTTGGATCTTTCCTTCTAGGACTTCTATGCCAGCCCATGTTTCTCCTTTTTCATGTCTGGATCTTAACTCTGAAAGTATGTCAACTGGGTCTAAGCCAGCGTTTTCAGCAAGCGTTACAGTTATCGATTCAAGAGCTTCTGCGAATGCTCTGACTGCAAGTTGCTCTCTTCCAGGCATTGTTTCAGCAAATTTTCTGAGCACCTTTGCCATTTCAAGTTCCGGAGCACTTCCACCAGCAACGATTTTTGGCTCTTGAATTAGGTCCCTAATGACGCAGAGTGCATCGTGTATTGAGCGTTCTGCTTCTGCAGCCATTCGTTGAGTTCCAGCTCTAATCAATATGGTGACTGCTTTCGGGTTCTTGCAGCCCTCAATGAAAGTCATCTTATCGTCGCCGATTCTGCGCTCTTCCACCAGAGCAGCATATCCAAGGTCAGATGGCGAAATATCATCCAAGCTAGATATTATTTTTCCACCTGTGGCTTTTGCGAGTTTTTCCATGTCAGATTTTTTGGCTCTTCTAATTGCGATTATTCCTTTTCTGGAAAGGAAATGCTGAGCCATATCATCTATGCCTTTTTGGCAGATAACTACATTGGCGCCTGAAGCTAAAATTTTGTTAGTCATGTCTTTTAGCATTTTTTCCTCTTGGTCGAGGAACGCTTCAATCTGATCAGGGCTTTCAATATTTATCTTAGCGTCTAACTCGGGTTTTTCAACCTCAAGCGAAGTATCAATTAATGCAATCTTTGCCTTTTCAATTCGCTTGGGCATTCCTGAGTGAACAACTTCTTTGTCTAAAACTATACCGTTTATTAGGGAAGTGTCACTGAGGGATCCGCCAGTTTTCTTTTCAACTTTTACATCGTCAACATCTGCCTTGTAGACCCCGTCGTGTTTCTCGGCGACTGCTAACATTGCCTTAACAGTTAAATCTGCTAAGTATTCTTTGTACTCAGCGACGATTTTGCTTCCCATAGATGTTGTTGCAGACTTTTTCAAGTATTCCTGAGATTTCAGATCCACGGGTATTGCTATTTTTTCAAGGGTTTCTAGCGCTTTTTCAGCAGCCGCTCTATAACCATCAATTATGATAGTTGGATGAATATTTTTATCAATTAATTCTTCTGCTTTATTGAGGAGTTCACCTACGATTATTACTGCTGAGGTTGTTCCATCGCCAGCTTCGTTATCTTGGGTTTTGGCAACTTCAACCAGCATTTTGGCTGCTGGATGTTGAATATCCATCTCATCTAAGATGGTTCGGCCATCGCTTGTTATTGTTGTGTCCCCGAAGTTGTCAACTAACATTTTATCCATACCTTTTGGACCTAAAGAGCTTCGGACACTTTCAGCTATAACTTTAGCGGCAGTAATGTTTCCGTGTTGAGCTTCTCTTCCACGGGACCTGTTTGAACCTTCTTTTAAAACAAGAACAGGTATTCCACCTGCTTGTGTTGGAAATGATGACAAATCAAATAATCTCCTTTAATGCGAACAACAACAAAATGTTACTAGCCATATAAGTTTTTCTAGTCTTTGCATAATTAATACCGCTTAGGCTAGCGTTTTTTGCATCATTTATTATGTTTTTACCGTTTTCATTGTTTCATTTTTGCCACAGGTCAATAAACTGAAACTTTCGCTATTCCCTGTATTTTCAATATTTCGGGGATCAGTTCTCCCGGGATTTTCTTCTCAACTATCAAAGTGAGTTTTGGCTCCGGTGAGAGTTCTGGGTCATCTACGATGGCTTGCCTGATGCTTAATCCTGCTCTGTTGAGAATCATGGCTGCGTTGGATAAGATCCCTGGCGATTTTGCGTTTACAGGAGTGATTTCTAAAACTCCAAGATTGAGGTGTTTGGCGATTTCTTTGAGTGAATGTCCTGCTGGACGTATTTCTTCAAAAATTAGTTTGAGTTCTGGGTTGGCTTTGACTGTGTTTAATGTTTCGATTACTGTTCGTCGGTCAACTCCAGCGGCTCTTGCTATGCGTACTGGGGGGATTTCGATTTGGTTTAGGTATATTTTGTTTTCTTGGACGCTTAATCCGTTTTCGATAAGGACGCGTGCTACTTTGAGTCGTTCAGGATATTCTTGTAGTTGAGTTTTTATTTGATTCCACATTTTGTTCGCTTGTGTATGTTTTTGTTCTTTTGAGTATAAATGCGTTGTTTAACGGTTGCGTGTCTATGTACAAATCTGTACACAAAAGCCTTAAATAAAACTGAAACGTACGTTTCATAGCTTAAAATAAAAAGGCGAAAGAAATGCCAAATAGAAAAATCCTACTTCAAGAAGAAGATATACCTAAAAAGTGGTACAACATAGTTCCCGATTTGCCTAAGCCACTCCCACCATTCATCGATGCAGCAACAAAACAGCCAGGCGTCGGAATCGTCCCAAGAATATTCCCAAAAGCCATAATCGGTCAAGAAATAAGCCAAGAACGATGGATAGACATACCTGAAGAAGTCCGCGAAGTCTACAGAATTTGGAGACCATCACCACTTTTCAGAGCCATCGGTCTAGAAAAAGCATTAAAAACGCCCGCAAAAATCTACTACAAATACGAAGGTGTAAGCCCTGCTGGAAGCCACAAACCCAACACAGCTGTCCCCCAAGCTTACTATAACATGAAAGAAGGCACAAAACGCCTCTCAACAGAAACAGGGGCAGGCCAATGGGGTTCAGCTTTAGCATTTGCAGCCATGACGTTCGGGCTTAAAGCCACCGTTTACATGGTTCGAGCAAGTTATGATCAGAAACCCTATCGGAAGATGATGATGAAAGCTTTCGGTGCAGAATGTATTTCCAGCCCAAGCGATAAAACAGAGGCAGGCCGAAAAATCCTCGCTGAAGACCCCGACAACCAAGGCAGCCTCGGCATAGCCATCAGCGAAGCAGTGGAGGACGCTTTAGTTAACGAGGAAGAAACAAACTACGCCATAGGCAGTGTCTTCAACCACGTGTGTTTACACCAGACAGTTGAAGGATTAGAAGCGAAAAAGCAACTTGAAATGGTCGACGATTATCCTGACGTGGTTTACGGTTGCATAGGCGGAGGCAGCAGCTTCTCCGGTCTCATGTGGCCCTTCTACTACGACAAGGTCGCAAAGAAAGCACCCAAAGAAACCAAATTCGTCGCCACCGAAGCCACAGCATGCCCAAAAGTCACCAAGGGACAATACCAGTATGACCACGGCGACACGGCAAAACTAACACCCCTGGTCCCAATGCACACTATAGGTCACGACTTTATTCCAGCGCCCATACACGCAGGCGGACTCCGCTACCACGGCATCGCTCCAACAATAAGCATGCTAGTTCAAGAAAATCAAATGACTACGGAAGCATTCAACCAAATAGAAGTCTTCGACGCCGCCAAACTCTTCATCCAATCAGAAGGCATCATTCCGGCACCTGAGCCGTCACACGCAATCAAAGGCGTTATCGACGAAGCACTGCGCTGCAAGAAGACGGGTGAAGCAAAAACCATCCTGTTTGTGCTTTGCGGTCACGGTTACTTTGACATGGCAGCATATGACGAATACTTCAGCGGCAACCTTCAACCATATGAGTACCCGGCGCAGAAAGTCGAAGAATCAATGTTGAAACTGCATAAACTGTACCCCTGGCTGGACGAAGTTAACAAGAAATACATAAGCTGCGAAACACTCTAAAACTCAACATTCTTTCTTTTGTTATTTACTTTTTTCTTTGTGCGTTACTCGGGGTTTTGCCTTAGGGCGCATATGTACGTGCACACCACCCTTCCGACATAATAGATGCCTTTCCATATTTTTCAACATAGGATTGCGGCTCCTTCTCATACGTTTGACTTAAGAACGCAAGAAGTTATGAATCGCATAGCCATAAATCTCTACTTTCGCTCAATTAGGAATTTTTCTTGTGTGAAGACAAACTTAAAGCCGACCTCTCAGTCCCGGAACCTAAACCTTTAGCAGACTTTTCAAGACGCAACTAGACGCAGCTAGACGAACCCAGACGCAAAGAGACGAGAAGAGACGGATCTAGACGCAACCTGCAAACACTGCAAACCCTAAAAACAAAAAGCCAACCAAAACAAACTGTTCAAAAGTGCAAAATGGGTGTTGTTGTTCTTTTAATGATATTTGCAGTTCCAAGATTAGAAACAGCGTTTAGGACTCCAGGGAATTAATGCTGACACTTTTGTTGCAAGTTGGTGCTTTTACAAATCAGATGCGAATTATGCAAAAAATAACCTGAAAGATAGACATGTTTTTCTTTTTGTTTCTTTAAACCAATAATGTTGAGGCTATTCAAATTGACCGTTCCCCAGAAAAGTCTGGCAACAAAGACCCTTGGTTTCATCGTTAACCCAGTTGCTGGAATGGGAGGGGCAGTCGGGTTAAAAGGAACAGACGGCAAAGCAGTTCTGGAAAAAGCCATATCGCTAGGGGCGCAACCTGTTGCTTCGCAAAGAGCAGAAACCTTTCTCGCTGAACTGGTCGCTGCTAAAGAAAGCCTTAAACTAATTGTTGGCGCTGGCTGCATGGGTGAGAATCAAGCAGAGAAATGCGGCTTCGCTTATGAGGCGAAGGGTAAACGAAAGAGTGAGACCACTTCTGAAGATACGCAAGACATTGCAAGGGAAATGTTAGCTGCTCATGTTGGTTTGCTTGTTTTCTGCGGCGGCGACGGAACAGCACGCGACATACTAAAAGCCGTCGGCATGAAGGTTCCTGTGTTGGGTGTTCCAACAGGGGTCAAAATGCATAGCGCCGTTTTTGCTGTAACTCCTCAAGCGACCGCAAGAGTAGCCATCAAATATCTTTGGAATGAATTGCCTCTGCGGGAAGCGGAGGTTATGGATGTGGACGAGCAAGCCTTCAGAGAAAATCGCCTTTCCGCCGCTCTCTACGGATACTTGCTAAGCCCTTATGAGCCTCATTTGATTCAGGGAAACAAACTTGAAAGTCCAATGACCGAGAGTGAAGTACGCAACCAAGCAGCAATTGCAATCTACATCATTGAAGAGATGAAACCAAACTTAACTTATGTTATCGGTCCTGGAACCACCACGCGCACAATCGGTGACCTCTTAGACCAGAAAAAAACCCTCCTTGGCGTAGACGTTTTCCAAAACAAGAAAATAGTTGCGGCTGACGTAAACGAAAAACAAATTTTGGAAGCCACAAAAAACCAAGTTGCCAGGATAATTGTGACTCCCATTGGGGGGCAAGGCTTCATTTTTGGCAGAGGAAACCAGCAGCTTAGCTCCAGAGTAATCCGCCAGATAGGCTTAGAAAACATTGTTGTAGTTGCGACTAAAAACAAATTGGATAGAATGAAGAGTTTAAGGGTCGATACAGGCGATCCAGAACTTGACAAAGAACTTAAAACACTTGGAGTTAGAGTCGTAACCGACTACAAAATAACACAAAAAATAAACATCGAATAAAGAGCTACTTCCTTCTCTGTCATAGCTCAATTTACTGAATGCACAATAATCCCGTTTTTTAAGCAAATAAGACGGAACATAGGAGTTCTCAAGATTCTCGGAAATTAAAATATAGAAGCTTGTGACCTGTATCCTGACAAGTGAGGCCTAAAAATGATACCAATCAACCTGCCAAAAATCGGCGAAGAAGAAGTCAATGCGGTAGTTAAAGTTTTGAGAAGCGGAATGTTAACAAGCGGGCTTGGGGCAGGGCCAATGGTTACTGAATTTGAAAAAAACTTTGCCAAATTCGCTGGAGCGAAACATGCTGTTGCAGTTAACACTGGCACTGCCGCGTTGCACTCTGCGCTTGCAGCTTCTGGTATAAAGCAAGGGGATGAAGTTATTTTGCCAAGCTTCACTTTCGTAGCCACCGCCGAAGCTGTTGTTTTAGCTGGCGGAAAACCAGTTTTCGCAGATATTGACGCGGAAACTTACAATCTCTCAACCAAAGCAGCTGAAAAGGCAATAACAAAAAAGACTAAAGCCTTACTACCTGTGGATATGTACGGTTTCTCAGCTGACATGAAACCTATAAGGGAAATCGCAGAGAAGCATGGTTTAGCTTTGATTGAAGATGCTGCTCAAGCGCATGGTGCAACATACGCTGGTAAACCTGCGGGTAACTTTGCTGATGCTGCTTGCTGGAGCTTGTACGCAAGCAAAAACATCACTACAGGAGAGGGCGGAGTTATCACAACAAACAATGACGAAATAGCTGAAACATTGCGAATGATTAGGACCCATGGAGAAAAAGCAAAGTACGCCTCGCTTATTCTTGGAAACAACTATCGTATGTCCGAAATACAAGCTGCAATAGGTTGCGCGCAACTGGAAAAGCTGCCTTCTTTCTTGGCTAAGAGAAGGAAAAACGCACGTCAACTAACGAAAACTCTTCAAAAAAATAGCAGGCTTATTTTACCATTTGAGTCAAAAGGCCAACATCATAGCTGGTACTTATACACTGCAAGACTAAAGGAAGGAATGGAAACTGAACGCAACAAGATTGTAGATGAGCTAAAGAAAAAAGGAATCGGCGCCGAAGTCTATTACATCAACCCCGTGCATCAGATGCCTTTTTACCGAGAAAACTTCAGAAGCGCTAAACTGCCTGAAACTGACAAAGCATCAAAACAAGTCTTCTCCTAACCAATCCATCCAGGAGTCACAGCAGAACAAGTTGATTACATAGGAAAAACTCTTCTAAGCCTTATATAAGCTGATTAATGCTTGTCTATTCGATTGCTATGGATGCTTAACTGTAAGAGTTAAATTGAACATTGCATTATGAATAGGCTGTCCTTAGAGATCCATTGGATTTTCTTAGAGGAGATTGAAGCAGTTGAGTAATGAAGCAGATGTTTCACATATAAAAGTCAAATTTCTACTAGAAAGCCTAGGTGAAGCTGAAGGCGAATTAGTGAGATTTCTAGCGCCAAGAACCATTGACACAATCGTTCGGAAGCTTCCAATTGAGGGAAGAGCTGCATTATGGAAGGAAGAAGTCTATTTTGAAATCCCAATCAAGATGGGTGAAGAAAAAGCGAAGCCAACAGTGGAGACTGGCACTATTGCTTTTTGGCCTATGGGCGGCGCCTTATGCGTGTTCTATGGCAAGTCACAGCCTTACAGTCCCGTGAGCATACTTGGCAAAATAACAAGTAATTTGGACATTTTTAAGCAGGTTAAAAGCGGAACAACGGTAAAAGTCGAATTGTTAACGGCTTAGAATGCTAATGAACTCTCTTTCCATAATTGAAGCAGGCGGTCGCATTCCTCTTTTACGTTTTTGTCTGCGCTTTTATCTTTTAGAACCTGCAGGAACTCAACACGTTTAGCAACTGAGCGTTTTTCCGCATTGCCACCGTAGTAGAGTTCGCCTTCCAGATACTCTTTCATGTGATAGGCTTTTTGTATGAATAGGCTGGCGGCGTCAACAGGGTTTTCTACGGCAAACTTGTTTGCCCAGATGGCTACTTCTGTTTCGCGCAGTTGAGTAATGCCGTCGATTTCCATTATTTTTCTAATATAAGCCGTTAAAAAATCGAAGTAACCTGCCGTTTTGATTAGTTCAAGGGTTTGATGGATTTTTTCTTTAAACTCTGGGGACCCTTCAACTGTTAGGTCGTGTTTGTAGCCTTCATCAATTAACTCTTTAGCGTCTTTTACTTCTTCAACCGTGTAAACTCTTTCTGGAAATTCCGACAAATGAAAACTAACTCCGAATCTAAACAAAACCAGAATAACTAATTAATTGTTAGCAAGCTTAGTTTGCTGCTGGCTTGTAGATTTTGAGGTTGTGACTTCCTGAGACGAGTTGCACTGCACCGTTTGCTTCAAGTTGTTCTAAAAAGTCTTTGGCTGTGCTTATTCGAATGTTATATTTTGTTGCTACAGCATATGGAGTTAGAACGTTCATTTTCTTTATTTCGCCAACGATTTTTTCGTTTTTTGCGTCTGGAGACATTATTCCTATGGATTTTCTTTCTTTTGGCGGTCCAGCTTTCTCTTTCTTCTTGGCTTCTTTCGCTTCGTCTTCTTTGACCTGCTGCTTCTCCATCTGCTTTATGCCGACTTTCTTTTTTCCACCCATAATTTTTCCCTTGCTCTTTTGATCTCAACATCTAGAATGGCTGGCTTATTTCAACGTTATGTTTTTCTTTCCACTCTTTAATTGGAATGCCAAGTTTCTTTTCAACTTCAGTTCTATGAATAGAGTTCATGGTGCAGAATGGAATTATCCGCCCATCTGGCACAGCATAGTGAATTAGGCAGCGTTGAACTCTTTCAAGATCAAAGTTGTACGGATCCATGAAATGCATTGAGGAAAGCAAAATTGCTTTTCTTTGCAGGTCGCCGAGGGATTTGTAATCGCCATTTGTTACCACGCCCAGAACGTATTTTCTTAGGAAACCGAATTTAACATGGCGCATTGAGGTGACTAATCGGAGTTTAGCCTTGTTCTTGCTTCCTTTTGACGCGGTTACGTAGACTTTGTTCATTACACCGATGAATTTGTCAATGTTTCCGTAACGCGTGATTGGAACAATTTTTCCCTTTTCAATTAGAAGGTAAGTTGCCATACCGCAGTGTGGATGAGCCGTGAACTCTAAATATCTTCTATCTTTTAGTGCGCCGACAGCTTTTGAAACTGGCACAACCGTAGGTACAGGGTAGAAGTCTGAGACCTTTATTGTTCCGTTTGTTTGCTCTTCAACTGCTTTCATGAAGTCTGGGATTGTTATACGCATTTTTTCGCGGTCTTTTTGTGGCAATCGTCCACAGAGGCTAACAGGTTGAACGTTTACGCATCTTACCACATCGAAGTTCTTGGCGGCAAAATTGATTATGTCACCAAGTTGGTTATCATTAACCCCTTTCACTAATGTAACGACTAATACTATGCTGTCTATTCCTGCTTGGCGAAGGTTTTCGATTGCCTTCATTTTTATGTCAAGAAGATCTGCTCCACGAATGAACTTGTAAACGTCCGGTGTTAACCCGTCGAACTGAAGGTAAATGGTGCTTACTCCCGCCTCTTTGAGGCCTCGACAGTAATCCAGGCTTTGCGAAATTCGAAGACCGTTCGTATTAATCTCCACGTGGCTGAAGCCAAGCTCTTTTGCTTTTCGAACAAAGTCGAAAAGATCTTTGCGTATCGTGGGTTCTCCACCAGAGAATTGAAGCGCTGTAGCTGGCACTGGCTTATTGGCTCGAAGGTTCTCTAGCATTCCAGTGATTTGCTCTTTAGTAGGTTCATAAACGTAGCCTGCAGCCGCAGCATTCGCAAAACAAACGGGGCAGGTAAGATTACATCTATTTGTGACATCGATTATTGCTAGGGCAGTGTGGGATTTGTGTTCTGGGCAAATGCCGCAGTCGTATGGACACCCATTCTGTTTCTCGGTTCGAGGATTGCTTATTCCTTCGCCGTCAAAGCGGAATTTTTCTGCCCGCACGTATTGATCATAGTCCGACCAGTAAAGTTCTTGAAAAGCCCCATGCTCTGGACACTCTTTTTTGATAAAGACTTTGTTATCGTCTTCGAAAATAGTTGCATCTAAAGCTTTTAGACATTCAGGACAAATGCTTCTAGTGGTTTTGATATCTTTCAATTTTTATTGCCTTCTTAAATCTGAGCGTTTTCGAAGTGCTTAAGAGCGTATGTGTTGATAATAATGTTTCCAAACGATTCCTAAGGTGATTGAGGGGAAAAGATGTCAATTAATGAGAACACTCGGGCAACTTTGAGAGAAATGGGCTTAAACGCCTATGAAATTGATGCATACATGGTTTTGCTGGAAGTTGGACAAATGACAGCTATGGAGATTAGCCAAGAAGCCAAAGTGCCATACAGCAAAATGTATGAAGTCCTAAATTCGCTCAAAGAAAAAGGCTGGATTAAGAGCAGCGAAAGTCGACCATTCAAGTATTATCCCGTACCGCCCCTTGAAGCAATAAGGTTCACGAAGTTACGGCTGGAAGATAAATACTTGAATTGGGAAAACATAATCGCTCAAGAGCTACAGCCTCTTTACGAAAAAAGAGAGCTCGTTGAACGACCAGACATGTTAATACTGCGTGGTCAACAAGCAGTTTTAACTAAGGTTGAAGAGGTTCTAAAGAACGCTACAATAGAAATCGTGATTGCAGCACCACAATTCGCAAAACCATTAATTGCCATGGTCGAACCGTTACTGGGAAGCGGTTTGAAGAAAACGGTCAAGATTCAGCTTATGGCTGCAGGAAAAAAGGAAGATTGGCTTTTCATAAAAAAATATCCTGGCTTGAGTGAGCTACGTATCAGAGACCATATGTTCGGCGGAGGCATAATTGCTGATGGCAAAGAAGCTATGCTTTTTCTAGGAGAAGACAAACCAAGCCTCGTTATATGGAGCAATCATGTTGGCTTGATAGGTTTCGCGCGGGAATACTTCCAGTTCCTCTGGGACTCCTCAGCGACCGCTTAGACAAAGCCCATTACACTTTAACAAAAAACAAGTCGCTTCAAAAGCAATTCGTATTAGAGTAGGCTAAAATTGTCTTCCGAGCACTAAAGCACAAGCTACTTTAATAAAAAAGAAGAAAAGGGAGAGAACTTGAGTTATTAGGTTCCTATTTCCCCATGACTTTTCTAGCGGCGATCTCTATATCTTCTGCTTTGATGGTTTTTCTTCCAGCGTGCATAGCATAATCCAGTGCTTCTTTAGCTATCTTTACGCCTATTTCTTCAAGTGCCTTTGCAAGTTCCTTTGCTGCTGCTTCGCTCACTCTGTCAGCCCCAGCTTTCTTACATAACCTGTGCATGGGAGCTACAGCTATTTCTAATTCAGTCATAATGACTACTCCTAGCCTCTTTTTCATTTTAAAGCAATATTTAACCTTTCTTATCGCTTTTTCCTCTAAATATCCGCTTACATGAACTTAAATTTAAACAAAGAAAATTATAAAACTTCCAATCGTAATAAAAGAGCTGAGAACAATGAAATTAATAGACGCACATGTTCACCTCTCAGATGCCCAATACGCGGGTCATATTGATGAGTTGATAGCAGATGCAAAAAACGCAGGCATAAAAGCGTTAGTCACAAATTCGATGGACTTGAAAACTTGCCAAAGCGACCTTAAATATGGAGAAAAATATCCCAACTTAGTTTACCCTGCTTTAGGCATTCACCCATGGAACGTAAACGTTCTCAAAGAAAATGAACTTGAAGAAGCTATCGATTTAATCCAAAGACAAAAAAACACGGTTAAAGCAATTGGTGAAATCGGCTTGGACTGCAAGTATGAAACCATTTGGGAAAAACAAATGATGGTTTTCGATAAAATGCTTCATCTTGCCGAATCACTTGACCTACCCGTAATTATACATTCACGCGGAACGACCGACAAAATAGTAGAAATGCTTCCGTCATACCATCTTAAGCGAGTGCTACTGCACTGGTTCAGCTATCCAATGAGCGCACTAATTAGTGCCATGGACAATGGATACTTTATCACTGAAGGTCCAGCAGCAACCTACTCTAATGGCATCCGCGAAGTCATAGAGAAAGTGTCGCTAACAAACCTTTTGACGGAAACCGATGGTCCGGTGAAGTATTGGAAAAACCCTTACAATGGACAACTAACAAAGCCTTCATTCATACGCAACGTCGTTGAAGCAATAGCTGAAATCAAGAAAATACAAGTTGATAACGTTGCCGAGCAAATAGCTAAAAACTTTGAAGTTTTTTTCAACATAAAACTAACTTAACTCTGCTTTGTCCTGAAAAGTCTTTTAAACGATTTTACCTGTCAATTAGAAAGTCGTAATTAATAGGCGTAAACTTAAATTAAACCTATCATCTATTGAGAATGGTTCCTACGTGTCAAGCGTCGGATACTAAAACATTGATAACCAGAGGAATCAAGATTTGGGAAAAGTTAAGACTGACCAAGTTAAGCGATCAGGCAAAACACTAATGGAACGTTTTCCAGCTAAATTTACCACCAACTTTGATGAAAACAAGCGTTTAGTTGACTCTTTAACTCAGGGAACTACCACGCGAGTAAGAAATCAGATTGCTGGGTATATAACCCGTACCTTATCATTAGCTCAAGCTGGCTCTTCAAATGATTCTGACAATGAAGAAGAAACAGAATAAACATTCACCTTAGGATAAGATCCTTAATGATGGATGAGTATAGAAAGGGCTGGGCGCTAAGATACCTTCGTGAAGCAAAAGCTGAATTGGAAGCAGCGCGAAAAATACCTTACATGGCACCTGGTTTGGTTTTAGAAGCCATTAGAAAAGCAAGAAACGCCATATACTATAGTCTGGGCGAGCCTGCCTTCATAGAAATTCTCCTCCGCGAAGAAATAATGAAAACACCGCTCACTAATGATTCGATTTTGCGTTTTCTTATGGAACTCGAAAGTATCATACAACAAATATCGCAATTAGAAGAAGTAAACAGTGACGCAATGATGAAACAGGCCGATTCAATCGTTGAAATGGCAACCGACATAGTGGAAACATTAACAAACGAGAGATTCCAAAACTTTTAAGGCAAAACTGAAAAAGTGCAAAACAGTTTTAACGTAAGCATGACTTTATAAGTTTTGAGTAAAAGAAACAAATGCCTTTAACGTTAAAGTTTATCGGTTCACTTCGGCAAATTTCAGGAAAAACACAATTAACTCTTAGCTTCAAAGAAGGCATGTTACTTAAGGACTTAATAACAAAAATCAGCCCCGAAATGCCACAGCTGGAAAAATCCTTCAATGGACAGTTTAATGATTCAAGATCAAACTCACTGGTACTCGTTAATGGCAGGGAAATTAGCGTTCTAAACGGTTTAGAAACTGAATTAAAAGATGGCGACGAAATCGTCTTTGTCCCAGTCGTTCACGGCGGATAGCCCTAAATGATAACTTTGACCAGCGACTTTGGGGTAAAAGACCCTTACTTAGCAGAAATGAAAGGAGTAATTTTAACCATAAACCCAAAAGCAACGCTAATTGACATAACACACAACGTTGAAAAATTTAATGTTCGAATGACTGCCTTCATGTTGGCTTCGGCTGCACCGTACTTTCCCAAAGGCACCGTTCACTTGGCAGTTGTGGATCCAGAAGTTGGCACACAAAGACGAGCCATACTAATACAGACTAAGAAGAGCTTTTTTGTCGGCCCGGATAATGGCGTTTTGATTTTAGCTGCTCAAAATCAGGATTTAGAACACATTTACCAGCTCACCAATCAAAAGTTTATGCTGGCTAAAATCTCCTGTACGTTTCACGGCAGAGACATTTTTGCACCGGTAGCTGCACACTTAGACAAAGGAGTAGAGCCAGCCGAATTCGGGCCAGAAATAAAAGATCCAATTATCCCTGAATTCACAATAGTCAAACGAGCAAAAAGCTCTCTAAATGGCGAAGTCATGCACATAGACGGCTTCGGTGACATAATAACAAACATAAACGAAACAGACATCTCCCAAAACAATCCTGAAAAAGTCAACATAGATTTACCTAACATTTCGTTAAAACTCAAGTTCGGCAAGACATACGCCGAAGCAAAGCCGAAGACACCTATTGCTCTAATTGGAAGCCATGGTTTTTTGGAAATCGCCCTAAACCGAGGCAGTGCTTCGGAAAAATTTCGTGCGAAAGCCGGAGATAAAATCATTGTTACAATTGCTTAAAGCTGTCTACAATTTTTTCGATTACGTCGACCGGATTCTCTAACTTTGTAAGCTTACTCTCCACGTCAAATCGTTTACCAAGATACTTTTTCGCATACCCGACGACTCCTCTTTCTGTTGTGGCAAAAAGCGGAAAGCCCTTCTTAGTCAGATAAGTGTTAACATATGTTTTAGCCATATCCGAAATAGCTACACTAGGAACGCCCTGAAGTGCTGCTTCCCTCGCGATAGTTCCTCCATAACTAACTACTAAATCAGCATGAGCAACCAAACTTGCTGAATCCACAAAGCCTTCTTTAACTCCGAACATTTTTCCATGATTGTTGTATCTTTGGACAAAATGTACATCGCCCAACTTTGCGAGCTTATCTGCAAGAATCTGGCCAGGATTTTGTTTTCCTTCCGCATAGGCGGCTTTCGTTTCAACCTGTCTAATAACAATCAAAGGCTTCCGTAACCCCTCAATCTTCGATGGCTTAAAATCTTTCATCCAAGCAACCTCGTCTACCCCTTTGAAGGGAACAATATTTTTGGCACAATGCTGTGTCACAAAACGTTTAGGTAAAGCCTCTGAAACCACGACCGTGTGTGCAAAGGGTATGGTTAGCCTATTTACTGCAGTAGCGTGGGGTGTATCAGCAGTCAATATTATTGGGATTCCTAAACCAAATGCGGTTCGGCAAAGCTCAACCGATTGATGTGCTACAGCAATGTCTGGTGGATCATCTTTGAAGAGCTTGGAAAACTCTATTATTCGTTCGGCACTTTCTTCCAGCCTCGAAAAAAGCGTTGATGGGTTATATTTGCCCACCACAATAGGTTTTTCCCCGAGAATTTGCGCTAAAGGCAATGTGTCTGGGTGCTCACGGGTTGTAAAAATAAACTCATGTCCTTTTCTCCTAAGACGTTGTGCAATGGCGTTTCCGTACCTGACGTGCTTACCAGTGCAGGCGTCGTACCATATCTTCATTTGTCCATCTTGCCCCTTGCCGCCATGAACGCATCACGTTTTGTTTCATATTCAGCTAAATTCATTACCACTATTGCCGGAACGCCGCACGACACTGTTCTGGGAGCTACATTTTTTGCGACAACGCTTCCTCCCCCAATTACGGCTCTCTCTCCAATAGTAACGTCTGGCAGTACAGTGACTCCTCCCCCGATTACAACGTTATCTTTGATAATTGGGGGCGTCAAAAAAGTGCTCTTTGGATACTTGTCATTTAGAAGTGAACTGTTGGGCGCGATAAACACGTTGTTGCCCAGTACACAACCGTTTGAGATGGTTACATGAGCTTGTATGTTGCAGTTTTTGCCTAAAACCACGTTTTTGCCTATGTCACAGAAGCTTCCTATACTTGTTCCGTCGCCAATTTTTGTGTTATCACCTATCACAACGTAATTCCAGATGGCGACATTTTCGCCTATTTCAACGTTGATCCCTGTGACTATGCCTGTGCCTTTCTTTGCGCTCAGCATAAACTGTTCTTTCGGCTCCAGATTTAAATAGTTTAACTTCAACATCATTTTCCAGCAATGGAGGCAAGCGTCTTGACTAAGGAGACAGTTCTGATTATAGGGTTAGGCGAAATCGGACATACCCTTTTTGCATTGATAAATGATGAGAAAGAGAGTTTTACGGTTTACGGATTGGATTTGGATCAAACGAAAATACAAGAGCTAAATCAAAACAGAAAAAATATTCCAAGCCAAATAGACACAATGCACATTTGCCTGCCATGTAGTAACCAACAAAACTTTGTAGACACAACTGTAGACTATGTTGAAGAATTTAAGCCCACTCTCACAATCATTAACAGCACTGTTCCTCCCGGAACCACAATGAAAGTAGCTGAAAAATGCAAGTGTCTCGTTGCCCATTCTCCGTCCCGCGGGGTACATAAAAGCGCTGAACATATGAAGTGGGAAATGCGACGATGGACTAAGTATGTAGGCGGCGCAGACGCCACTGCAGCAGATGCTGCAAGACGACATTTTGAAAAGTTGGATCTTAAAGTTAAAGTTTTGAAGAGTTGCACAGAGACAGAGTTAGCTAAGCTTTTTGAGACCACTTACCGTGCTTGGATGATTGCTTGTTTTCAAGAGATGCATCGTATTTCCAAGGCTTTTGGAGCTGATTTCGACGAAACTGTTGATTTTCTTGAAGATACTCATCTTGAGAGGTTCGATAGACCTGTTATGTTCCCAGGAGTAATTGGCGGGCACTGCTTGATACCGAACACTGAATTATTATTGGCGGCTTATGATTCGGAGTTTCTGCGGTTGATTTTGGAATCGAATAAAAAACGGAAAGAAGAGATTAAAGATAAGACTACTGAAAAAGAAATAGGTAAAATAGCTAAAAGGGTAGAAGCGATAGAGAAGAAAACAGGCATACTCCGAAAGAAAGTGAATTGCCGATGAAAGTCGTCATGATTAATGATTGCGCTTATGTCGGAGAAACTCTCCTTAAGTATTTCCCGGCAGACCTCGAAAAGCAGCATATCAAGAGAACAAGAGGTCTCTGGAACAAAACTTTCGGCATAGCATACAAGATTCTTCGGGCTAAAGGTGACCTCTACCACGTTCACTATCTTCTTCAGGACTGCTATCTTGCCTCACACTTGGGCAAGAAACCTATTGTCGGCCATGCGCATGGGAGTGATTTGCGCGAAACGCTGAGAAGCAGAAAATGGGGAAGAATCGTAAAAAATAATTTAAAGAGTTGTAACAAGATACTGGTAGCTCAGCCAACTGTTCTCGGGACAGCAAAAGAATACAGCGAAACTGCCGAGTACTTTCCCATACCCTTTGACCCTGAAATCTTTTATCCAAAGCCGCTTCCTGAAAAAAGACCCGAATATCACGTTTTTCTTGCGTCAGTCCCCGACTTTAACGTTAAAGGCACAGATAAATTGCTACATGCAATATCGTTAGTTCCGGAAAAGATAAAGGTCAAGGCTTTCGAGGCAGGAAAAGACTTGGAGAAAACAAAGCAATTAGCAAAAGAACTCAAGTTGAACATCGATTTCATAAGCCGAGTTCCTCATGGTATGATAAATGCGTTGTTCTGGGAAAGTGACCTAGTTTTGGGTAGCTTCGCCACTGGACGTGAACATTTAGATACTATCGCAATAGAAGCCATGGCATGTGGGCGGCCAATCGTGCACTCCCTTCCCAAGAACTTCTTTCCTTCATGTCCGTTGGAGGAACTAAAAGATCCCGCTGCGACGGCAGAGACAATTTCAAAGCTTCTCAGCAGCCAAAATGAAAAAGAAAGCAGAATAGAAGAACAACTCAGCTATGTAAACAGTACTCATTCTGCGCCCATACTTGTTAAGAAGCTTCTAGAAATTTACTCAGCACTAAGATAAAACGGCAAGCCCTCATAGAAACCATAGCGAACTTCTATTTTTAGGAACTATAATAGTTCAAGCGCCTGTGAAAAAAGGGCTGGGTTAATTTTAAATAGTGTTTAGTTGACTTTGTAACTGACTATGATTTCAGGCTTTATGATTGTCAAAAACGTGCTCGGACAAGGTTATCCGTTTGTAGAAGCCATCGCTTCAGCATTGCCCATATGCGATGAATTCTTAATTTCAGACGGGTACTCTTCGGATGGTACTTATGAGGTTCTGGAAAAGATCTCAAGCTTAAACCCGAAAGTCAAAGTTTACAGGTATCAATGGCCTGACAAAAAAGACTTAACTGTTTTGGCCGATGTTACAAACGAGGTGCGAAGCAAGTGCCGCTTCGAATACATTTTTTCGGTCCAAGCTAACGAAGTTATACACGAGCAAAGCGCCCCATTCATAAAAGCTATACCAAGCATGCTTCCCTGCGTTGGCACTTTCAGTTTTCCGTTCATACAGTTACTAAATAACTACAAACTTACCGAGGAGTTCAGGCTTCGTTTTTCCCAGAATCTTCCCCAGATTGTAGCTATTGGCGATGCTTGGACGCTGGGTACAAGCAGTGCCTTTGATAGAGCCAAAAAGTTGCGATGCATTGTTAACCCGCGCCGGCTATCCGGCTATCTAAGTAATGGCATATCACTCACTTACGCTAACTTGTGTTACGGTCCACATTCGAGAGCGATTTATCTTCCAAAGCCCATTTTTAGGTACTGGTCTCTTTTTCCAAAAAACTTCCTTGAAAAGTATCAAAGACACTCGGAGCTATTTCATTTGACTAACTTCGGAAAATCCTCTGATAGCCTTCGCTCCCATGTTAGTGAGCCAGAGACCTTTTGGAGATTAGGTTCTGAAGCTCTGAAACAGGCTGGATTCAAGGAGAAGCTCAATTATCCTGAGGCTTATAGCACAGTGGATAAGAAAGATCACCCCGCAATTATTCAGGAGTTCATTTCTAGCATGCATGCTGACCAATATCACATTAGAGAGGAACTGTTTGAACATTTAAGGAACTTATAGAATACAAATTTTAGAAGAGTGAACATTTCCTTTTATTGGGTATTTTGCCAACTTGTGCCGCGTATATATCCTAAAAGCCAACACAATCTGATAATAGGATAGCTAAACATTAATCTTGAGTCATGCATTCTCAAAGCCATTTTCAAACTGGAAATTGGTGATTTAAGAAATCTGAGAAAGAGACAGCTCAAATTTTCATTTTCATACGTGATGCACAATTTTTTGAGGCGACTATAAATCTCAGGCAAACTCAATCCATAGAAATAATAATGTTTAAACTCATTCAAAAGACCACCATAATGCAAATGTAAACTTCTAACGTCATAATCTACTAACCATTTATATCCTCTTAATTTAAACATATTAAAAAGGAAGGTATCAATACCGGCAAAATTAACTTTTGGAAATCCTCCAACAGACCTCAAATCCTCTGTATTCCAAATTGTGTTATCTAATGTTTTTCCGTAGCCACCGTAAAAATCAACGTCTTTCCTAGTTAGTTGATAGGGTTCAATACTGAAGCAAAAATTATTTCTGGGAAGGAAACGCAGTCCACAAGCTGCGGCGACCTTTTGTTTATTCAAAATCAAAGTGGAAACTTTGTTCCACCAATCCCTGGATAGCAGCACGTCTTGTTCAAAGCTGCAAAAATAGCTTGTTTGAGCATGTTTAAGTGCCGTGTTCGCGGCGTCGCTTATCCCTTTGCCTTCATTCCTTAAAACAGTCCAGCCACATTTTTTTGCAATATTGACTGTATTATCCTTACTACCATCATCAACAATCAATCTTTGATTTACAATATCTTTAGGGATAATTTGATTAATGCGGCTAAGGACGAGCTGTAAAGTTTTTTCGCCGTTTAAAGTCCACATTACCAAATCAACTTTCAAACTTTATCCTCCCCTGATAGGATATCACAGGAAAAATTTAAGATATGGCTTTATTAAGCTTCTTAAATTCACCCCTCTTATTCAAAACTAGCAGAGTTATTTGATTCCTATTGATTGTAAGTTTATAAGTGAAACTTCATTAGGTTAGCTAAAATAGCGCATATTAAATAATCAAGAAAGTAAGAGACTGGCGGAAGTAATTTGGCAAAATTCCTTGTGGTTCATCCATACTTAGACATTTACGGCGGCGGTGAAAGAGTTTGCCACAACGTAATCAAAGCCCTATTCGCTCATGGTCAGAACGTAGAATTGTTAACTTTTGATTTTGACCCTGACAAGTACAGAGAAATCGTGGGTGAAGAATTTCCTAAAAGAGTAATTATTCACTCGCTAGGAAAAAGAGTTGAGGTTGAACCTCCATTTACAATCTACAAAAGACGACGCAGTTTTGTTAAATTACTTAAAAAATACAGAGAGAGCTTAGAATATGACTACTTGTTTTCAACTCAATCATCTTCTCCGTTTGAACCTGTTTTTCTAACTAAGGCCAAAAAGAATATTGCTTATGTTCACTTTCCAGAGATTCACTTCGACTATGACAGAGCAAGAATAAGAAGGAGAGCATACCTCTGGCTGTTTAAGAAGTGGGTTGAACAAGGAATAAGACAACTAGACTTGGTTTTCTGTAACAGCAACTACACCCGAGAAGCGATTGAGCGCTACTGGAAACCCTACGGTATAGTAGACCCGATTGTTGTTTACCCACCTGTAAACTTGGATAATTTTTGGAGCGATAACCCTCTAACACGGAGACGAAAAAGAGTAATTTATGTCGCCCGTTTTATTCCGATAAAAAATCATGAAATAATGAAAAAGTTAGCCGCTGACCTGCCATCGTACGAGTTTGTAAGTGTTGGCGGATTAATAGAGGGAGAAAAAGGCTGGTTTAATAAATTCTCAGAAAACCTTCCCCAAAACTATGTTTTGAAGACTAACTTGCCTGGATCAGACTTGGTTAAAATGCTTCATGACTCCAGAGTTTACGCACATTTAATGGTAGGAGAACACTTCGGCATAGCACCAATAGAAGGACTAGCAAGCGGCTGCATTACGTTGGTTCATAACAGCGGAGGAATGAAAGAATTTATACCTGAAGAGTTCCGATGGGAAAGCTATGAAGACTTAAAAGAAAAAATTGTCAGATGCATGGAATCAACACAGCAAAACACGGACTGGGAAATAAAGCGAAAGGAATTATGGAACAAAATTTCAGACCTGAATCCCGAAAACTTTCAAAATAACATTTGGGCCCATATACAAACTGTAGTTGCATAAGAAAGCTTTTTTTAAGAAAACTTGCGGACTTATAACAACAAATCCTAATAGCTAAAAGTGACTCTGTTCACTAATTTATACACATTGTCTCACTTCCAATTCATAAAGCTCTTTCAACCTGAAATCAACGTTAACCAGAGAATAAGAGCTGACACGTCTATGCTTTCTATATGATAAATTATTATGTTTGGAAAACAATATTGACTTTCAAAGCCGGATCAACATGCTTACAGTGATTAACATTGTATAAAGTGGGTATCTTAAGAGGCCCCAGCCTGAACCCATATGAAGGTCAGTACATCGAGAAACTCCCGAAGTATGGCTTTCAGCCCATAGGTATCACCACTTATGATAACCCGACTAACCTCTCAGAAATTCACTTTCCTGTAAGAGTCGGGCACAACTTCAAAACCTTAACCAAAGGGACTCTTCGGCCACTATTATCTGGCATCGGAAAGGTTACAAAATACAATTTTGCATCTTGGAACCTTCGAGTATTTAATCTAAAGAAACTAACCTCAGACCTCGACATTATTTATTCAGCTGACACATGGTACCCATACACTTACCAAGCTATCAAGACTGGAATTCCGACAATAATTATGGAATGGGAAAACATACCTCGAAACGTGGAAGGACTTCCGTATTCAAAAATAAAGAAGTATAATCGCGAACACGCAACCCATTTTGTCGCCATAACGGAAAAAGCTAAAGAAGCGCTGATTATCGAGGGTGTGGAGCCTAACAGAATTTCTGTGGTGCCTGCAGGAATAGATTGCGAGAGGTTTCAGCCTGCTGAAAGAAATGAATTGGTAGCTAAAAACCTAAGTATTTCTCCAGATTCATTAAAGATTCTATTTGTTGGTCGTTTGGTTCCTGAAAAGGGCATATTTGATCTTTTAAATGCTTTTTCAATGTTGATCAGAAATGTCCCAGACGTTGAGCTATTAGTTGTTGGTTCTGGTTCTTCGACCATGCAGCTTCAAATAAAGAGGCTTACTGCAAAACTGAAAATTACAAGCAAAGTAAAGTTGCTGGGTAGCATCGAATATTCAAATATGCCTCAAATTCATAATATGGCGGACTTATTCTGCTTGCCAAGTGTTCCAACCAAAACTTGGGCCGAGCAGTTCGGTTACTCAATGGTTGAAGCTATGGCCTGTGGAAAACCCGTTGTTTCAACTTCCACCGGTTCAATACCTGAAGTAGTTAAAAACCGCTCTACTGGAATTCTGGTCAAACCTAACGACCCATGTGGACTTGAGTCTGCCATAGAAGAGCTGGTAATAAACAAAATAGAAAGAGATTCCTTCGGCAGAAACGCTCGGGGTTGGGTTTTACATCAATTTGAGGCCAATAAAATAGCAGGTCAGCTTGCAAATATTTACCTCAAATTCATATAAACTTTAATGGCAGAGGGTTTATAACTAAAAATAGCATTTCCACATAGTTGGCAAATGAAGATGCAATGATAAAGCTAAGACTGGATGTAGATTACCCTTACCCATCGAGGGCTAAAAGCTTTCTATACATAGCCTTGGGAATCAAAAAAAGAAAAAGCAAAGATTACCTGAAAAATGCTCAAGTCATTGCTAAAATGATTAATGAATCGCCAAGACAAGTTATGGCTTACTGGTTTTTTACACCATACACAGTCCCGGACAAAAAACTGCTCGACTTGTTAAATTCTGACAGGCATGAGGTAGCTTTACACATCGCAAACTCCCCCTATCGCGAATGGAAAATCTTAGAAAATGAAACTAATCGAACGATAAAGTACTACACTATTCATGGGACCTCACGGTTAATTGCCCAGTTGCTGTGGGGGCGAAAAATTGGGCAAAAGCAAGCTAATGTTCCCAGCGATTTTCCGTTAAAATCGTTTCATGATTTTACAACCTGCAGTTTAGACACTGAACGTTATAAGTTTGGTTTTGACGTTGCTAAACAACATGTCGAAGAATGGATAAACAAAAACTATGTTTTATCAATGCATCCTGAATGGCTTTTTAGAAAGGGCGGAAAAAATGGCAGAGGACCATATTATGACCTGCTCAAGACTGTTTTAGACGCCGATAAAGAGCTTAAAACTTTACATGTAAGGCAAAGAGCTTTCGCTAAAATAGCCAATGACACCAAAGAATACGAAAAAAATAATATGCCAACAGTCGAGTTCATTGAGAAGCTAAGCGAAAGAGAAGTAGATGTGTTTACTTTTCTTGAACGAAAATGGTGTTGCCCAATAAATAATTCACCAAGCACTTGGATTAAAAGTGAAGATAATGTTGGCTTGCTTGAAATAAAAGACTATGACTCTTGGCAGAGCATCGTTGGAAAGAAGACGCGAAACATGGTGCGGCGGGCGGAGAAAAGCGGTATAACTGTGACCATCTCCGACCCAGATGGGAAGTTTGTCGAAGGCGTGTGGAAAATCTATAATGAAACGCCAATAAGGCAAGAGCGTGCTTTTCCACATTTTGGGCAGTCTCTTCAATCAGTTGATTGGAACATCTCTTTAACTCGAAACAGTACCTTCATCGGCGCGTTTTTGCAGGAAGAGCTTGTAGGATTCATTCAAATAATCCACGGCGACAGTATAGCTATCATTTCTCAGATTCTTTCTATGCAGAAACATTGGGATAAAGCAGTAAACAATGCGCTCCTTGCTAAAGCGGTTGAAGCTTGCGCTTCGAAAAGCGAGAGGTGGCTTATGTACGGACGAATAGGTAACCACCCTTCTCTTGACAAGTTTAAAGAAAGCAACGGGTTTGTCAAGTTCCCGATAACACGTTACTACATACCTATAACATGGAAAGGTAGAGTTGCTATACGATTGGGATTGCACAGGGAGTTTAAAGATGCCTTGCCACAGCCCCTTAAGGGTCCGCTCATTAAAGTTACTAACTGGGCGAGCAGAAATAAGATAAGATTCAAGAATCGCTTTGCCAAACAAGCAGGAAACTGATCTGCATTGTCATTTAAAGTAGAAGATTGGCTAGGAGATTATTCAGCTCTTGCTTATTCTTGATGCTTCGAAAAATAGCTTTTCCACTAGAGTATAGACGGAAAGAAGTGTCTTGAAAAGTTAATTCAAATATTATTCCAGCGATAGTATTTTTCAATTTGGCTTTCTTTAAAATTTGGGAGATTGCTTCATCCTTCTTTTCGTACTTGAAGACTACTATGACATCCTTTTCTTCACCGCATGTCCCTTCAATTCTCGACACGTAATCTTCAACGGTCGCCATTAGAGCTGCCCAATCTCCTTTAAAACTTCAACGAAACGGTCAATTTCCTCCCGTGTGTTGTAAATGTAAAAACTTGCCCGATCTGAGGATTGAAGCTTTAGAACCTGTTGATGGAGTGGCTGGGCGCAATGGTAACCGCTTCGTATCATTATTCCGTAATTGTCACAGATAAGTGCAACATCATGCGAAGAAGATCCTTTAACGTTGAAGGGTATTATACCACATTTCTTGGAAAAGTCACAGGGACCATGAACCATAATTTTATTGCACTCTTGCATGCGTTCAATTGCATATTTAGTTAACGCTTTCTCGTGGCTTAGCACCTCGTCCATGCCCAAAGCTTCAAGATACTTAACAGCTTCCGCTAAACCAACAGCGCCCTCAATATTAGGTGTGCCAGCTTCAAATTTCCACGGCAGGTCATTCCAATTGATGCTGCAGCCTTTGTTTTGACTAAACTCTACTTCCTTTATCATTTCTCCCCCACCTTGGAATGGTGGTATCTTTTCAAGGAGTTCCTTTTTTCCGTAAAGTACTCCGATTCCTGTGGGTCCAAGCATTTTATGTCCTGAAAAAGCCAGAAAATCTGCATCTAAATCCTGCACATCAACAGTCATGTGCGGCACTGACTGTGCAGCATCAACCAGCATTAACGCGCCATTTTCATGTGCAACTTTTGCAATTTGTTTAACATCGTTAATTACGCCTGTAACATTCGAAACGTGGCTTAAGCAAGCAATTTTTGTCTTGCTGCAAAATTTGCTTTCAAAATCATCGTAATCCAACGTACCATCAGAATTTACATTGGCATATTTTATTGTAAAACCCTTTATTTTAGAAATTATTTCCCATGGAACAATATTGCTGTGATGCTCCATTAGGGAAACTAAAACTTCGTCACCCTTGCTCAGGGAGCTTAGTCCCCAAGAGTACGCGACTAAGTTGATAGCTTCAGTTGTTCCTCTAACAAAAACAAGTTCTGCAGGCTGTTTGGCGTTGACGAATTTAGCGATTTCTTCCCGTGACTTCTCATACAAATCAGTGGCCTCTAGAGACAGAGTATGGACAGCTCTGTGAACGTTGGCGTTGTGGTTCTCATAAAAATCGCTTATCGCGTCTATTACTTGACAGGGTTTCTGGGTTGTTGCAGCATTATCAAAATAAATTAAGGGATTGTTATTTACTTGACGATTTAGTATGGGAAAATCTTGACGAACCGCTTGTACGTCCACGACTACTTCTCTGCCTTCTCTTCTGTCTTTAGCCTCTTTGATAACATTTTTGCTAGCTCTTCTTCTTCCAACGCCTGTTTTTCTTCAAAAGTATGTTCCGCTGGCAACCAGCTGGGTGCAGCTACACCTTTTTCTTTGAAGTATTGCCTTATTGCACGTTTCAATGCGCCTACAGCTAGGACTCCGCAGTGGAATTTGACGCTTGGTAAGCCGCCGATTTCCTCAGTTACTTTCTTCCAAGTTATGTCTCTCCATGCAACTTCCAAGCTTAAGCCTTTAACCATTTCTGTAACTATGCTGGATGTGGCGATGTTTGCTGCGCAACCGTAACTTTCGAAAGTTGCTCTTTCGACAATGTCTTGGCTGCTTATTTTTAGGTAGAAGGTTATCATGTCTCCGCAAGCTGGGTTTCCAGCGACTGCTACGACAGTGGCATCTTCCATTTTTCCCAGATTCTTGGGGTTTCTGAATAAATCCATAACTTTTGGGTTGTAAGGTAGTGGTATACGCGACATATTAATCAACTCCTGTTGAGCCAACTATCCCTCTAATACGGTTAACAGACGGAGGTAACACTTTCAAAACGTAAGCTATATCCTCTTCTGTAAGGTAACGCGTGGTTTTCATGAGTATACTGCCATGTGCTTCGCTGAATCTGCGGCCGATGGCGACAAGAACGTGGCTTGGCTGGAGCAGTCTTCGGCTGCATGCGCTACCGCTGGAAACGTAAACGCCTTTGAGGCTTAGCTCAATGGTTAGTGCTTCGCCTTCACAACGTAGAATACTGATATTGGCGTTGTCTGGGGAGTGCTTGTCGCCTTTTGGACCGTTAAAGCGCAGGTCATCCAGTTCGCTAAATATGCCATCAACAAGCTTATCGCGTAAGGTTCGCATCTTAGTGGTGTTTGCTTCGAAGTTTTGGAATGCAAGCTCTGAGGCTTTTGTGAAACCAACGATTAATGGGGTGTTTTCGATTCCTGGCCAAAGCTTCTGTGTTCCAATTTGCCCTTCAAGAATGCGTTCCATGTTTACGCCGTCACGCAGATACATTGCACCCATTCCCCTTGGACCCTGAATCTTATAGCTGCTGATTGTAGCTAAGTCCACGTTTAGGTTTTGCACGTTAAAGGGAATTCTGCCGTAAGCGTCTGAAGCGTCTGTGTGGAAGAGTGCGTGTGGGTTTTTAGCCTTAACAATATCAACTGCTTCTTTAATCGGCTGCACTGTCCCAATCTCATTGTTTACGGCTGAAACGCTTACAAGAATGGTTTCGTTATCAACTGCTTCTTTGAGTTTTTCAAGATTGATGAAACCTTCTTGGTTTACTGGGATTTTTGTGGTTGTGAAACCGAACTTCTGCATCATTTCAGCAACCTGCAACACGTTGATGGGTTCGATTTCGGATATGATGATTTTTTTGCCTTTGCTTTTTTGCGCAAAGCATGTGCCCATGATGGCTAAGTTGTTGGCTTCGGTTTCGCTTGGGGTGAAGGTGATGTCTTCTAGGTTTTTTGCGCCCATGGTCTTGCTGATTTTCTGGAAGCAATTCATTATGACTTCGAAGGCTTCCCAACCTGGCTTATGCGTAAGTGTTGGATTGCCGTAGGCTTTCTTGTTAAAGTAAGGCAGCATCTCGTCAATTACTTCTTTGGGAACTATGCTGGAGTTTTCATTATCGAGGTAAACTTCGTGTGCTATGCCTTCGTGTAGTTTTAGGAGTTCTTTCACATTTTCAACCATAAAGTATCCTCCTGTTTAGAGGGATAATAACTCGTTACCATTTCTATTATCTAGTTCAAATAGAAAAATGTAGCTGAAAAAACCGCTTTCGCTAAGGCTAATTCTATTAATTAGCTCGTTCAATAAGTCATAAATTAACTAATTAATGGCGAGTTTGAAGTTGAAGATTGCAGAGTTGCCCGTTCCGGAGTCAGTTAAGGACGTACTGCTTAACTTGGGGATTGCGGAGTTATTTCCGCCTCAAGAAGAATCCATACTAGCAGGAGTGCTAGACGGCAAAAACATCGTTTTAGCCAGCCCAACCGCTTCGGGTAAGACTTTGATTGCTGAACTCTGCGGTCTCAAGCAAGTGCTGGAGAAAAAAGGCAAAGTAATTTACCTCTCGCCGCTCCGAGCATTGGCAAGCGAAAAATTTGAAGAATTCAGAAAATACTCTTCCATCAGAAAACCGGATGGCAGAAGAGTTAGTGTGGCTATCAGTACGGGCGACTTTGATACCGCCGACACATGGCTCGAAAGGTATGATGTCATAATTACAACCAACGAGAAAGCGGATTCGCTTCTGCGGCATCGTGCCAAGTGGATGGATGACATCTCCCTGGTTGTGGCAGATGAGGTTCACCTTCTAAACGATGCGGGACGCGGTCCAACGCTTGAAGTCGTGTTGGCTAGGTTATTGCAGGTTAATCCTGATATTCAGGTTTTAGCGTTAAGCGCCACCATAAATAACGTGGACGAAATCGCATCGTGGCTCAAAGCTAACTATGTTGTGACGGAGTGGCGTCCAGTCAGCCTTAAGGAAGGCGTACTTTTAAACGAGGAAATCCAATACAAGGATGGCGACTCAAGGAAAATCGAGAAGAAAACCCGTTACCCTGCAGTAAATCTTGTATTAAACACTCTAAAGACTGGTGGGCAAGCGCTCGTTTTTGCTTCAACAAGGAAAAACGCGGTTTCAGCCGCAAAAACCATTGCCCAGCATACGGGGGATGTTTTATCTAAGCCTATGAAGCGAACGCTGGAGCATGAAGCAGAAAAAATCCTTTCCTCGGGCGAGCGGACTCAAATCAGCGAAACCCTCGCTGAACTTGTGCGGTGCGGTACCGCTTTCCATCATGCTGGCTTGGCAGGTGCACATCGTAAGCTGATCGAAGATTCGTTTAAGGAGGGAAAGATCAAAGTATTAGCCGCCACACCCACACTGGCGTTTGGCGTTAACCTTCCTGCGCGAACGGTTATCATCCAGGATTACAGGCGTTTCGAGCCAGGCTACGGCAACTATCCAATCAGCGTTTTGGAGTATAAGCAAATGGCTGGGAGGGCTGGAAGACCAAAATACGACAAGGTCGGCGAATCAATCCTTATCGCCAAAACCTCGGATGAAGCCGACTATTTGATGGAGGGTTACGTTTTGGCTAAAACTGAGAGGATTTGGTCTAGGCTGGGTGTTGAAAAAATAATCAGAGGTCATGTGTTGGCAACTATCGCGTCAGATTTTGCTCACTCCGAAAATGGGATTTTCGAGTTCTTCGGAAAAACTTTCTACGCTTTCCAGTACGACGTGAAGGCAATCAAGGGAATTATCGGCAAAATTTTAGAGTACCTGTATGAAGAAAAAATGATTGATTATAGCGGAGACAACCTCTACGCCACAAAGTTTGGGAAACGGGTAAGTGAACTCTACATTGACCCGCTCTCAGCGGTAGTAATCCGCGACGCTTTGAAAAACAAGCCTTCTTACCTGACAGATTTCGGTTTGCTTCATTTGATTTCTCACACACCTGACATGGGACCCGTTATGAGACCCTACACCCGAGAGTGTGATGCATTGGCGATTCAACTGGAAGAGCACAAAGACGAGTTGTTCACTGAGGTTCCAAACGAGTGGGGTGACCACTTTTCATACGAAGAGTTCCTTGGCGAAATCAAAACGGCACTGGTAATGAAGAGTTGGATTGAAGAAGTAAGCGAAGAAAAGCTGATCGAGCAATTCAACGTGCAGCCCGGCGACTTGTATCGGACAATTGAGAATGCTAAGTGGCTGCTTCATGCAACTGATGAATTGGCTACCCTTTTCGTAGGAAAAGAAATTTTGCCGCTAACTAACGAGTTGGTTGAACGTGTTTCTAAAGGCATAAAAAAGGAGCTACTCCCCATCGTCAAGCTGGAAGGCGTCGGCAGAGTACGCGGACGCATAATGTACAATGCAGGATTCCAAACTATCGAAGACATCAAACATGCCTCAGTTGAGGAATTAACTAATTTGCCTCTTGTTGGGCCAAGGCTAGCTAAGAAAATTAAGGAGCAAGTCGGCGGATTCGTAAAGAAAGATACATGGGAAAAGCTCGACAAAGAGCAAGAATTTAAGCAGAGAGCAATTTCAGATTTCTAGTCTTTAACTCTTAGCAAATTTTTCCGCTTGCTTAACTGCCGTGCCCAAATAATTCTTTGGGTTTAACGCCACATCTATCTCTTTTTCGCTCAGTTTGCTGCTTACCAATTTATCTTGTAGTAGAATTTGCTTGAAATCGCGCTTTTCCAGTGAACTTTGGATGGTTAGTTTCCTTAGTAACTCGTGTGCTTCCTGCCTATTCATGCCTTTTTTTGCCAACGCCATCATAACAGCTTCGGACATGGCCCGTCCCTGCGTTAGGTTCAGGTTCTGCAGCATCCTTTGCTCATCTACTCTCAGATGAACGACAATATTGCTCATCAAGCTAAGCATGTAATCCAGAAGAATGTTTGTTTCGGGCAGAATGAACCGCTCAGCTGAAGACTGCGTTAAATCTCTTTCATGCCATGTAATCATATCTTCCAATGCGGGAGCGCAAAGGCTTCGGACAATTCTGGCTAAACCGCAAACTCTCTCACATGTCTCAGGGTTCTGTTTATGTGGCATTGTGGAGCTGCCGACCTGCTTGTTAGCTTCAAATGCTTCGAAAAGTTCGCCGATTTCAGGTCTTTGGAGCTCCCGTATTTCAGTTGCGAAATTCTCCAGCGAAGAAGCAGCCATCGCGTAAATGCACACCAATTCAGCGTAGCGGTCTCTCTGAACAATCTGCGTTGAAATCTCAGCTGCATGAAGACCAAGCCGTTTCATTACAAGCTCCTGAATCGCCTCGGCATGCTCACCTAAACCAGCCTGCGTACCCACTGCACCGCTTATTTTTCCCACTAAGACGCGTTTTTTGCACTCGTCGAGCCGTTCAATGTGCCTGTTAACCTCGTAGCCCCAAACCGCAAACTTAAAACCCAAAGTAATCGGCAAAGCATGTTGCCCATGGGTTCTGCCAATCATCACCGTTCCTTTATGCTGAGCCGCCTGCTTCTGCAATATTCCTTTCAAATCGGCTAGCTTTTCATCGATAAGCCCTAAAGCATCCTTTAGCTGCAACGCGTTTGCAGTATCTACAATGTCGTAGCTTGTTGCACCCAAATGCACGTAGGCGCTGCTTGGACCACAAACCTCTGAGAACGCACGAACAAGCGAGGCAATATCATGCTTAATCTCCTTTTCAATAGCTTTCACACGCTCAACTTTAACGTACTTGGTGGAGGCCATAGAAGCGATTTTTTCCGCGTCTTTCGTTGGAATATTGCCGACTTCAGCGTGTGCCAAAGCTAAGGCGGCTTCAACATCAAGAAGTTTTTGAACTCGGGTTTTTTCTTCGAAGATTTTTAGCATCTCTGGTGTTCCATAACGACCAGTATCTATAGGTAATACGGGCAAGTTGGTGCTTCCTCAAATCAAGGATATACACATTAAAGATTAATGTTTTACCAATATATTTCAGATTGTACATTGTGCTTGGTGTGTGAAGTATGAAGGTAACTGTTGCAGTATTAGATAAACAGCGCAATAACGTAGTTGAGCGGATTCTTGAATTACTCCAAGCGCTCGGTGATGTGCGGACTTCAAATTTTGGGTTAGTTTCCCCAACGAAAAGTCTTTTAGACAAAAACCTTGACATCATGAGTAGACAAGGCTTAGTTTCATCAACTCTGGTTGGCTATGTTTCCTCGAAACCTAAGTCGGCGAGCGGTTACGAGTTTTTGCAGTTGGATGACGCCGCACTTGTTTTTGAAGGCAGAGTATACTCGCCTACACCAAAAACCGCTGTCATGGAACAGCTTAGCAAGGAACCGCTCCACTGCGAAGCACTCCTGCAAACGCTAATAGCGAATGCAGATGGGGATTATTCGTTTCTGATGCTCAAGGACGGTTGGATTGCGGCTGGAAGAGACCCCGTAGGAGTTCAACCGCTTTATTACGGAGAAAACCAAAGCGTTGCCGCCGTTGCCACAAACCGAAAAGCCCTCTGGAAACTAGGAATAGAAAACCCAACCTCTTTTCCGCCTGGAAACATAGCCTTTGTGAACCGTGAAGGCTTCCAATTCAAACCCGTCAAAACGTTGACTTTTGCAGAGCCTACGCCGATAACGCTGGATGAGGCGGCAAAGAGGCTTCATGTTCTTCTTGAAGAATCAATACGAAGACGCACGTGTGGTGTGAGGGAAGTTGCGGTTGCGTTTTCAGGGGGATTAGATAGCAGCTTGGTGGCTTATTTGGCAAGTAAGCTTGGAGTGAAAGTTAACCTGCTCCATGTGAGCATGGAAAACCAAGCAGAAACCGAAGAAGCAATTGAGGCATCAAACGGATTGAATCTGCCCCTACAGGTTCATTTGTTCAAGGATTCTGACGTAGAAAAGACCTTGCCTAAAGCAGTGGCGCTGATTGAGGAGGCTGACCCAATTAAAGCCAGCGTAGGCTTGCCGTTTTACTGGGCAGCAGAAGAAGCCTCTGAAGCGGGTTACCGCGTGATGTTGGCTGGGCAGGGTGCAGATGAGCTGTTTGGAGGCTACCAAAGCTACGTCAACCAATACTGCAAAGAGGGAAGCGAAGCCGTCCGAAAAACAATGTTCAACGACGTGGCTAGGATTCATGAGAGCAACCTTGAACGCGACCTCAAAATCACAGGTTTCCACGATGTCGAGCTGCGCTTGCCCTTTGCCTCTTTTGACCTTGCAGAGTTTGCCATAAGCTTACCCCTTGAGTGCAAAATGGAACAGAAACCCGACACCCTCAGAAAACTTGTACTAAGAAAAGCTGCGTTGAACGTTGGCATGCCCAGTTCGGTCGTTGATAAGCCAAAAAAAGCGGTGCAGTACTCCACAGGCATAAACAACGCAATAAAACGGGTAGCGAAAAAACACCAAAAAACAGTCAACGAATATATAAACGAGCTGTTTGAGCTTTCTAAAGCTTGTTAAAGGCTTAAACCTATTGATAGGCCATTTTATTATCGAATTATCCGATTAAAATGCGATAAGAAAGTCAACCCGTTAGGGCGTTAATCTAGCTCTGTCACGTGGGTACAGTGTTACTTCTCTAATGTTCTTTTTTCCAGTCAAAATCATCGTTAACCGCTCAAGTCCAATTGCCCACCCTGCGTGGGGTGGCATTCCATAATCGAAGGCTTGCAGATGATACTTGAACGATTCAGAATTGAGTCCTTTCTCTTTCATCCTCTGGATTAGCTGGTCTTTTTGAGAAATTCTCGTTCCGCCTGAAACCAGTTCTATGTAGCGCCACATTAAATCGAAGCCTTCACAAACTTCAGGTTTGTTCTCGTTTGGCTTAATGTAGAAGGCCTTCGCGTGCGTCGGCCAGTCGATTATGAAGTAGAAGAATGGATAGAGTTTGCCAAGTTCTCTAAAGGCCTCCGTGGGTATATCTTCGCCCCAAGGAATCGATACGCCCTGCTTGTTGAGGGCTTCCAGAACTTGGTCGTAAGTTAAACGTTTAAACGGAATCTCTGGAACTTCAAACTTGTATTTGAGCACCGAGAGCTCACTTGCGCACTTCGTCCTTACCGTAACGCAGGCATGATGTATAACCTGTTCGAGCAGTCGCATGACGTCTTGAGAGTTCGCAAAAGCCTCCTCAATGTCAACTGAAACGAACTCGCTTAGGTGCCTGCGGGTGTGTGATTCTTCTGCCCTAAAGAAAGGCCCAACTTCAAAGACTTTCTCGAAGCTGAGTGTTAATTCTTCTTTGTAGAGTTGCGGACTTTGAGCGAGGTATGCTTTTTGACCAAAATAATCAACACTGAAAAGTTCTGCGCCACCCTCGGTTGCAGAAGCAATTATGCGCGGCGTGTGAACCTCCAAGAAACCTTTCTCAAATAGGAAGCTTCGTATTGCTTCAAGGGCGGTGTGCTGGATTTTGAATACGGCTAAGCTTTTTTCTTGGCAAAGATCCAAAGGTCTTGCGTCTAAGCGCGCTTCTATGCTGGCTGGCGTTTTCCCCGTTATGTCAATAGGCAGTTGTTCTATGGCTGTACTGAATATTTTGATTTCTCTCGGGATTATTTCGATGCCTCTTGACGTCATGTTAGTTTTTTTGACAGTTCCCCTGACTGCCAAGCTAAATCTTTTCTGTAAAAGTTCAGATTTGCCTAACACTTCAGGAGCTATTCGTTTTTTGGGAATAGTTATTTGGATGGTTCCTTCTCGGTCTTGAAGAATAATGAAGCGGATGCCACCCAAATCGCGGATTTCTTGAACCCAACCGAAAAGAGTAACTTCTTGACCATCAAACTCAGGTGTAACTTTAATGGTATAATGAGTTCTAGTCCAGTCACCCAAAGAATCCAAGTTCATGTTTAATCGCCAATCCTAATCTGCGATCTCTACGCGTAAGGACATTTTACGTACTTTGCTGGCGATTTCCTTTAAAGCCTTTAGGTCAAAAGGTAACTGTGCGCCACGTTTTCGCTTCAGGATAACTCTGGTTTCGGTGGTTCCATCTGGAAGCCAAATCGTATTGATTGTCAGTATGCTGAAGGGTATGAATAGGTCTTCTAGGAATTTGCGGTCATCAACCCCATTCTCTAAAACCTTAACATTTTTTCCTGTTTCATCGCCAATTGCTTTGATAATCTTGCCACTATAACCTAAAATTCTTGGCACGTCTCCATGTCCAACGATGATTGCTAAGGTTTTTTCTGCCTCAATTGCTTTGTAGAAACAGACGTTTTGCAAGGAAGAATATTTCTCTTCTAAGGCGAGCAGTAAACGGGCTATTTTCAGGTCTATCTGACTGATCTCGCCAGATTTTACCTTTACTGAGCATTTTTGGCACAGAATGCCACTTTTTAAGCAGAAACTGCATAGTTCCGTTTTCATTTGTGTGTCGTTTTTCCTGCAAATAGGAGTTGGGCTATTGCATGATTCATCTCTCTAACGTTATTTCTATTGTGCTCACGTTAACTGTCGAATTGCCTTCTTCTTCTGGTAGGAGCTTATCTGTTCCGATTCCTATGTTTTTGATCTTTACGTCTGGGAGGAATCTGTGCCTAACAACTTCGGCTACGTCAATTGCTCGGCTGATCGATCTTCCCCGTGCCTTTATGCTTACTTCTTTTGCTCCGCCATGAAAGAAAGTGATGCATGCGAGTACATAATTCATTATTGGTTTTTTTCCGATTAAGACAGCGCTGGCATCACTCACGTCTTCGCTTCACTCCTAGTTTACTTTTTAAGTGGCTTCAGTAAAGCTTTTTCTAAAAATAAATACATTGTGGTTTAGGTTTAATGTTCTGTCTAGGAGCTGCAAATTGGTTGCCTCCGGTCTTTTTTCGCGTACGACACATTGCGACACATTGCGACACATCCCGACACATCCCGACACATTTCTAACCGCAACCTGCAAACAATTCAAGCCCCAAATCAGAAAAGCAATCCAAAACGGCTTGGACAAAAAATGCAAAATGAGTGTTGTTGATGGTATGGGAAGTATTATACGCCGTCGGCGCTCACGCCATACCATGAGCGCCTTAGTTTGTGGGTTGGATGTGCATAAGGATAGTACTTATGCGACTATTTTGGA
>JBEKPG010000013.1:0-49815 GCA_049520955.1 Bathyarchaeia archaeon
TTCTTAACAAGCTTATTGAAGGCGCCTCTAATGTCGGGAGACAGTCTCACACCATCCACCGGCAAACAAGTATGCAACCACTAAAGAAATAAGAGTAACGTTAGAAAGTTGACTTTACAAAACCCGAAATCAATTCTTCTTTCTTATTTATGGAGGCCAGCTGTTACTTTTCTGAAGTTCCATTTTAGCAGTTTACCCCTTTTGTTAGAGAAGCTTAACTGTAACTGACAGAAGTTACATTAATTATTTATTTTCTGATACCTAATGATAATCGATGCGTTATGTCGAGCATCTTTGAGAAGCTCCAGCGAGTCGGCTTTAATATAACCGAGTACTAAGCTAAAACTTATTTGGCATTATTAAATACGCATCTTAAGTCTGCCACAAAGGTTTCCGAGAAATCAGGCGTGCCGCAAACAAAAACGCAAAAATGGTACAAGCTCCATCTTACGCTTTTATTTTGGTTCGATGTTCAGTTTTCTTGTTCGTTTTGCGAGCTCAGCAATTTGCTCTCTAAACTTATCCCCCATTTTTGTAAAACGCATAGCTGCTGAAGGATGAATAACTTGCATGTATTCTATGCCCTCTAGCCGCGGGGCATCCTTTGCGGATTCACCGAGCAACACTATTATTTTTGGTTTAATAACACTTATTTGCATGCTTAAGTAAGGCAAGCAAGTCGCTACCTCATCAGCGAAGGGTTTTCTGTTCTGGGGTGAAATGTGCTTAACAATGTTGGTTATGAAGATGTCTTCACGGTTTATGCCATTCTCGGATAAAACCTTAGATAGAAATTTTCCTGCTCTCCCAACAAAAGGTCTGCCAGTTTCATCCTCGTCAGCCCCTGGGTTCTGCCCTACAAGCATAACTCTAGCATTTAATGAGCCCTCGCCAGGCACACCATGCTTTGCTCCTTCCCAGAGCCTGCATTTTTTGCAACTGTAAATTTGCCAATTCAAATCTTCAAGCGCCAAAGCAATCGCCTTGTTGTTGGGTAATGACAGTCACACAACCTTAAAAAAATCGTGCCCCTTAGTTTATAATTAAGTTCTTGCTTCCTTCTAATAGGAGCGAAAGGAAGCTTAAAATTTTCGAAGGATGAAAAATGACTAAGGAAGAATCCGCATCTGAATCACTTATTGACAGTGTTGTTCGTGTTCTTCTGAGAGTGGTTTTCGTTTTTGAACCTCTGGCGCCCACAGCCATAACTATATTGATGAATCAACAGCTTCACAAGTTCAAGGATGCGGGCAGAATTGGAAATTACAAAACCAAAACTAAACGATTGGGAAAATTCCATTACCGCATTGAAATAGATTTAGATTTAACCGGCATGCAGGCGGTTCACCTTCTCGCTAACTTATTCCCCAAACAATTAAGTCGATTCAGGAGGTGGTTCCATGACTGAAATGATGGAAAAGAAAGGCAAATTGAAAGTTACAATAGAGGTTGAAGTAAACGAGCAGCTGATGGATTTGGCTAAAGATGCAATATCTAAGATGCCTATGAGAATGCAGGAAATGTGGAAGATGCACGGCGGAGAAAAGAAAGAATAAGCTCCAAATTTGAAATAACCAATTTCTTTTTTTCTAAAAAAAAGTTTATCAATATTTGTTCATCAATGTTAATTTCTAGCATAGTCATCCAGAAAACGGAAATATTATGCTTCGTTCAAGAACAAGTAAGGATTTCATTTTCATACATGTTTAAACGCTAAGAATGAGAGATTTTGCTCAAACGTTTTATTTTTTTTGTCTTTTAAAGAAAGATTTTATACCCAAACGTGCACTGTTCTTTAAGGATGAACATGAAGTTTTTAGTTATTCAAAAAGTTAAACGTGAGGTTCCTCTTGAGAAATGGGCTAAGCTGCTTCCACTACAATTCAAATACTTCGATAACTTGGCGAAGGAGAAGACACTTGAAGTATACTATCATCTTATCGGACAGCAAGGCAGCATGTTGATAGTGAACGTTGATTCAGACGAGAAACTCTCAAAAATCATAGGTCAAGACCCCCTGTTTTTTGACTGTGAACGTGAAATCTACCCGCTAACGACAAGGCAAACGCATGAGAAACAAATAAGAGAACTCCTTCAGCTATAATCCAACGGTTTTAAATTATGGTCTGCCACGGAGGTTTCGCCCTTGACGAAGCAACTAGACGTTCTTGGTATACTCCAGAGGATATCCTGCAAGATTTGCACTTAGGCATGACTTTCACAGACATAGGTTGTGGAGATGGCTTCTTCAGCATTTTAGCAGCCCGAAAGATAAGCGAAAAAGGAAGAGTTTACGCTGTTGATTCAGACGCTTTAGCAATTGAAAAACTAAGCTCCAAAGCCAAAACTGAAGATTTGAAAAACATTACTGTAAAAGTGGCGACAGCTGAAGAAACAATTTTCTGTCATGCATGCGCTGATTTTGTTTTCTTCAGCATGGTACTCCACGATTTCTCTGATCCAGCCAAAGTGCTGCGAAACGCGAAACAGATGATAAAACCTGCTGGTCGCCTAGTTGATTTGGACTGGAAAAAACAAGATATGCCTTTTGGGCCGCCAGTCAAAATTAGATTTAGTCAAGAGTACGCTTCAAGCTTAATTGAAACGGCAGGCTTCCAAATTGAAGGCGTTAAAGATGTTGGAAGCTACCATTACGTTGTTACGGCGAAACCTTTGCCTTAATAAAATCATGTTTGCTCAGCAACAGCATAAAGTTCTAGCAAGTCTCGTTTGAACAGTTCAGGATGATCTTTATATGCTGAATGAGCCGCGCCATTATAGACTAAAAGTTTTGCATTAGGCAGTTTATCCGATAGAGTTCTCATTTCTTCCCCTGATACAACGTTATCTTGGGAACCCCAAATTATCTTAATAGGAAAATTAAACTTGCCATAAAACTTCAATAAATCCTCGTTTAGTGCTCTGGCAGGCGCAATCAAAAGTAAGCCTTTCACTGGAAACCGAGTGGCATACCTCAATGCTATGTTACCACCTATGCTGGCGCCGACAAGAACAGGCACTGCTGAACCGAACAGATTCTTGACAGCCTCAGCCGCAACCGCCACATTAGTTTCTGGATTTCTGGTTCTAGGTTGGCACTCGCTTCTCAAACCGTAAGGCATATCTAAAGTTAAAAACGGGATCCGCTTCTCAATTAATACTTCTGTTACTCCAATTCGCTGCCAAATATCTATTGTATAAGATAATCCATGCAAAAAAACAATCGGAAAGCCCGGAGCATCGAAGTAAAAAGCCCGACATTCATGCTCGGCAACAGATAATGTTTTTTCCATAACTTCTACTAGTTTTCGTTTCTAATAACAGTTGACTGCCTAGTAAGGGGCGAAAAGAATAATAGCTGTCTTATAGGTAGTTAATTGGTGATTTTTTGTCTGTTAAAGTTGGCGATAAAGCTCCAGATTTTACGCTTCCCTCTCAAATGGGTGACAATGTGACGCTTTCCGAATTCTTAGGCAAAAAGAACATAGTCTTATACTTTTATCCAAAAGATGAAACACCCGGTTGCACAAGAGAGGCATGCAGTTTCAGAGATAGCTATGAAGAACTAACAAATTTGGGTGCTGAAGTACTGGGCGTAAGTGGGCAAAGTGTTGCATCACATAAGTCTTTTGCCACTCATCATGGCTTGCCCTTTATATTGCTAAGCGACGAGGATAACAAGGTGCGCAAACTTTACGGTGTTCCATCAAGTATGGGTATACTTCCTGGTCGAGTCACCTACATAATTGATAAGAAAGGTGTTGTCAGGCACATTTTTTCTTCTCAAACTCAAACTCAACGGCATGTGGAAGAAGCAAAAAGCACACTAAAAGACTTGGAAAAAGAACCGTAAATCGCTGCTCAATGGAGTATCCGGCTAGTTGTTGAATTTATTCAATACCCTCACGCGAAGAATCGAGCCATTTGAACCTGCTGAAGGCATGCAGGTTAAAATGTACACTTGCGGTCCATCGACATATCAGCAAGCGCACATAGGAAACTACCGCACCTTCCTCTTTGAAGACATACTTCAACGTTACATGGAATACTTAGGTTACAAGGTTACACGGCTAATTACCTTAACAGATGTAGAAGACAAAGCCATAGCGGAGGCAAAAAAAGAAAACCTCTCCATTGAGGAACTGACCAGAAAAAATGAAGCCGTCTTCTTTCAAGGCTTCAAGCTGCTAAAAATCAAAACGCCAGACTTCGCCATAAGGGCTTCCTCAGCTGTAGATCAAGCGGCAAAAATAATCGTTCAGCTGCTAGAAAAAGGCTATGCGTACTGGTTCGAGTATGAGGACGCAAAAAACATTTATTTTGACCCCTTAAAATTCAAAGGTTTCGGAAAGCTATCACATTTAGATATGAGTAAGTGGCCGAAAAAGAAACGCCGCTTCCACAAGGACACATACCCTGGAACACCCTGGAATATGGGTGATTTTATTATTTGGGATGGCTGCAAACAAGACGCCGTTTGTTATGTGGCGCCGATTGGCAGTGGCAGGCCCGCGTGGAATATTCAAGACGCAGCCATAGTAACCAAACATCTTGGCTTTACGATTGATGTTGCTTGCGGAGGAATCGACAATTTAGTCAGGCATCACGATTATACGCTTGCAATTGCAGAAGCTGTTAGTGGCAAAGAGTTCTCACGTTACTGGCTTCACGGCGGTCACCTTTTTGTTGACGGCAAGAAAATGTCTAAGAGCACCGGGCACGTGTATTACATAAACGACATTTTAGAGAAAGGTTTTAGCGGCGAACATCTAAGGTTCTTTCTTATATATGGAGCTTACAGAAAAAAGCTAAACTTTACCTTTGAAAAGTTGGCTGAAACTAGTCGAAAACTGGATTCCTTCAAAAGCATGGTTAAAGAGTTACAAGAGCAAAAACCAACCAATTCCAATATAATTTCGGATTGGGTCGATGCTACTCTTGTTTCTGTATTCGAGAATGGAATGAATAACGATTTAGACGTGAAAACTGTTTTTGATGGCTTATACGAAACAATCTGCGACTTGCATAAGAAGCGTGGGACATTGAGCGTCAAAGATATAGAAAGTATAATAGATGATTTGCGCAGGATTGACTCTGTACTTCAATTTATCTTATAGTGGCGCTTTCGGTTTAGACTAATTCTCCTATAAGCTTGACTCTTTGAAAATTTTCTTCCTTGTGGGGAGCTAGTTCTAATTCTTCTGTTAAGTCTTTGCCCGCTTGGTGCATTCCCAAGTGGTCTCCGTCAAGCCAGAAGCTGCTTTGCGAGACATCGTAGACTTTTCCTTTATAGGCGAAATAGGCTGGTTTACCATTTTTCCCGTTATTTTCTTCAAGTTCTTGCATAGTTATCTTTTTTTGCTCAGTCACAGAAATCACTTCTTATACGCTAAGTTTGGAGCGCTTGCATTTAAAATGTTTACGCTTAATTTCTTATGCTTTGACCTGTTGTCTGTAAGTCTGTTGTAAAATTATTGGGGAAACGGTGATGAGAACGGTTTTGCCCATCAAGTCTTGGGCTATCACGTTTACATTTGCTATTAGACCATGAAAATTGAAGCTTACCTCATTACCGTTTGTTTGATTTCCGCCGTTTGTTTGATTAAAATTTATAGAATAAAATGTCCAAAAAATGAAGGCGCCTACAACCACCGCTACGATCACTACGGCTATTAAAACGATCACTGGCACCAGAAACGGGTTTTTCTCCATTGACCTTACTGGTGGGGGTGCAACGGTAATATCAGCTACTGGTGTCCCGCATTTATGGCAGAAGTGAGCATTTTCTTCCAGTTTGGTTCCACATATTCGGCAGTAAGGCAATTTACAGGAAACCTCAAGTCAGGGATTGTGCAAAAAGGAAAATTTAAGGGTTGCCGAAAGTTGATGGCAAGTGGCTGTTTTTACTGTACCCCGCTAATCGTTCCATTCTGGTATTGGTCGCTTGAATTTCTTAGCTTGCCTATCCCGTAACCCAACAAAGCTCCCGAAATTGGCGCTGTAAAATCACGCGAATAAGGAAGAACCAGTTGATGTATTTACTTGTCATAATCCTAGTAATTTTAATAAGGGCGGTACTAAACGGTTTGTTGGAGATATCAATTGGCAGAAAAAGTTCTAGTTACATCTGCTTGGCCATACATCAACGTTACACCACACTTAGGAAACCTTGTTGGCTCAGTTCTATCCGCTGACGTTACCGCCAGATACTATAGGCTGAGGGGCGACGACGTTTTGATGGTGAGCGGTTCAGATACGCATGGTACACCCATCGAGGTTGAAGCGATAAAGCAACACATTACGCCCAAAGCTTTAACTGACCGCAACCATGTTCGCGCAGCTGAACTTTTCCGCAAATGGAATGCTTCCTTTGATAATTACACCAGCACTGAGAGTCCAATTCATAAGCAGTTTGTCCAAAAAACGTTGCTGGAAATTCAAAAGAACGGTTACATTTTCGAGCAGGACACGCAGATGCTCTACTGTGAACATGACCAGCGTTTCTTGCCTGACCGGTTTGTGGAAGGCAAATGCCCGTACTGCGGTTGCGAAAAAGCCCGCGGAGACCAATGCGACATGTGTGGAAGACTCTTAGAGCCGACAATGCTGGTTGAGCCGTATTGCGTTATCTGCAAGAATAAGCCAGCCGTAAAAACCACACATCATTGGTACATCGACTTATCCAAACTTACTGAGCCGTTGACTGAGTATCTACAGAATAATCAGCAGCTTCCAGCCAACGTTAAAAACTTTAGCTTAAACTGGATAACAGAAGGCTTAAAACCACGTGCCGTCACCCGAGACGTAGAATGGGGCATACCCGCGCCTTTCAAAGGTGCAGAGGGCAAAACAATCTACGTTTGGGTTGACGCCGTCTTAGGCTACGTTTCTGCAACAATCGAGCAATGCCAACGCATGGGGCAACCAGAAAAATGGCGAGAGTTTTGGTTTAACAAGCAAGCCAAAACGCTTTACTTCGTAGGCAAAGACAACATCCCATTTCACACCATAATTCTGCCGGCTTTACTGTTGGCTTCAGGCGAAGACTATAATCTCCCATGGAACGTCTCCGCCACCGAATTCCTTCAGTTCAAGGGGCAAAAAGCCTCAAAAAGCCAACGAGTCGGCATTTGGATAGATGAAGCGCTTGAGATGTTTCCAGTGGATTATTGGCGTTTCTTTTTAATCGCAACAAGACCAGAAAGCAAAGACACCAATTTCACATGGAGTGCTTTCATCGAAAAAATCAACGCTGACCTAAACGACACCTTCGGCAACTTTATCCACCGAACCTTAAGCTTTATTTCCTCAAAGTTTGACGGAGAAATTCCAAACCCAAACAAACTAGACAGCAGCGACGAAGCTACATTGCAAGCAATCAAAGCGAAAGTACAAGTTGAAGCCCAAGAAATCGAAAGATCATGGCTTCAGTCTGCCGCCAACACACTGATCTCAATAAGCCGCTTGGGTAACCAATACCTTAACAACAAGGAACCCTGGAACCTAATGAAAACTGATAGGGAAAAAGCAGCAACCATTTTCTATGTTTCCGCCCAAGTTGTGAAAGCTATCGCGTTGGTTTCAGCCCCCTTCATGCCTGATACGGCGGAGCAGCTTTGGCAAACACTCAACCTTCCGGGACACGTTAACGAAAGCAACTGGAACGAAGCAATAAAACCACTTGAGGCTGGGCATAAAATAACTAAACCAAAACCGCTATTCCACAAAATCGAAGCTGATGAAGCACAACTAGATGAACAATTGGCTCAAATTAGAGCTAAGCTGGCAAGTCAAACTAAATAAAAATGGGGCGAATTAATGCAAATTAACGCTGACCTTCACGTGCACTCAAACTATTCAAAGGATTCATTAATAACTCCAAAAGAACTCGTCTTTTATGCAAAAAAACGTGGCTTAACCGCCGTTGCTGTCACAGACCACAACCAAATTGAAGGCAGCAATAAAATAGCTAAAGAAGCCGACTTTCTTGTTATTCCCGGTATGGAGGTTTCAAGTGCAGACGGACATATAGTTGCTTTGAACCTTCAAGAGTTAATTCCAAAAGGCTTAGGTTCAGGGGAAACAGTTGACCGAATCCACGAAGCAGGCGGGATAGCTATTGCAGTTCATCCCTACGCTTGGTTTAAAGGTAGCCTAAATACCCATGTTGAGGATGCAAAATTTGACGCTGTGGAAACTCTCAATGCTTCTGCGTTTCCGTTTAGCCGTTGCAAGAAAAAGGCAGGAGAAATAGCGCAGAAACTGAATCTTCCTTGTGTGGGCGGAACCGATGCGCATTATGGTCCAACAATCGGTTACGCCTACACGATTATCGACTCTGAACCTAACGTTGAGGCGATAACTAATGCAATTATCAACAAGAAATGTCAGCCTTTCGGGCAACCGGTACCGTTTTATTTGAATTTGGAAAAGCAATATAAACTGATAAAAAGAAGAATCTCCGGATTTTAACGGCTAAGTTTAAGCTGGTAAAAAAGGAGAAAGTTACCCGTATAGAGACTTTCTATTTTTGCCACGAGGATAATTAAGCAAAAACTGCCAATTTCTCAGGTTTAAACTTACACCATCTGGAATAAACCAGAATATGGAAAAAAGGGACTTTTTTTAGTATTGCATAAAATATACATCCCAAAACAAATAATTCAACTTTCATTCTGCTAAAAAACCTGTTCTTAAGAAGCTTAGACACAAGAGTTACAATTGAAAATCTTCGATGGAGGCATCTTTTCTAAAATTTGATACACTAGTGTGAAAGTCTTCCTAGAATATGGAGAAAAGAAGAGTTAAATCCAAGTTCTCAAATAAAAGGCTGGGAGGGGGAATTGACCTGTGCATATTAGTTAATAAGACGAGGTCTCGCTCACCCGATATAACCCGTAATTATTTAACCTGATGGGCTCTTCGCTGAGAGGGAATTGATTGAATTTAAACTCGCTGTTAAAATGGTTTAAGGGTGGCTTAAACAAGTGGCGAATAGCCTTCTTGATCTTTGCCCTGGTCTACGTTGCCTTTCTGCTTTTTAACCTCTCATATATGTCCCCTCAATGGGATGAAGTAACCAACCTTAACGGCGGCTTATTTCTCCTGCAGGGAAACTTTCACCAGTATCTAACCTGGAACTCTTTCTACCCACCTATGTACGACATATTTACTGCAGGTTTCTTCGCTGTAGGCGGCGTGAGCTTGTTTGTAGCCCGGCTTGTGTCCGTGGCGTTTTCGCTGCTTTCCGTGTACGCTGTCTTCGAGTTTGCTTATCGCATTTATGGGGCGAAAACGGGGTTGCTTGCTAGCATCCTTCTAGCAGTAATGCCGGGTTACGTTTGGCTTAGCCGTGTAGCTATGATTGAAACTATGTTGGTGTTTTTCTTCACTGTTTCGACGCTTTTCTTCTTTTTGTGGCTCAAAGAACACAAAAACAAGTTCTTGCTGTTGAGCATTGTAACGTTTGCTTTGGGCGTATCGACGAAGTATCAGACAGTGATTGTGGCTATCATAGCGGTTTTTGGCTTGATATTTTTGGGCAGAGACTTCTTGAAGAAAAAGTTTCGCACTGTCCCTCGATTAGCCATAACCGTTGTAGCTGTTGTGGTACCATTGGTTTTGCTTCTTTATTGGTTTTATTCAGCCGGATTCCTGAACCAATGGCTATACGCCATGAACATAGGTAACCCTGACAAGACACTCTACAGTACTGGACTTAACCGGTTTCCCGCGTGGTTTGACCCGCTGCCCAGTTGGATTCGAGTGTCGATTTTCTATTTCATAGAAATAACAGATCCATACTCGAATGTGCACCCGATTTCGTTCATCCTATATGGTGTGGGATTGTTGGGTTTGGGTTGGTTGGCGTTGCGGCGAAAAGCTGAAGACAAGTACCTGCTTATCTGGTTCGCAGTGGTCTACGTTTTTTTCACCGCTATACCGAACAGGGAGTGGCGCTACTTGATACCAGTCTTTCCCGTATTAGCCATAGCTGGGGCAAGCTTAATTACGTCTGCATTAGACAAAGCGCAGAAAACTTGGAAGCTTCCTCATCTGAGGGTCAGCAAGAAACGGCTAGTGCAAGTTGCCGGTGGGCTTCTTGTAGCTATTACCTTGGTGGGTGTAACTTACAGTGTCAGTGACGCTTACAGTTGGGTTGCTAAAGACCAAAATCACATTCCGATTCAGGAAGCTACAGATTACGCAGCTGTCCATCTTGCTCCGAATGAGTCGATTATGGTTATGTGTCCTCAAAACCTGTTCAGTAGCGATATGGTTCAGTTTTACCTCAATGTGCAGGGAAAGAATAACTCGGTTGTCCAATATCCCGAGGAGCCTGTGGATGTTTACACGCCTGATTTTAACATAACTGAGTTTGTGCAGGAATGCAGGCAAAATAATGTTAAGTTCGTATTTACCTATGAATACGGCGGCGACGTGCCTTACTTTAACTCGACGCTTACCACGATGGGAGTTTATGCGATGCTGTATGAATCTGGCAAATTTCAATATCTTTCAGGTAACGCAATGATAGAAGACCTCGCTAAACAAGGTTTGATTCCTACTTTTGGCACTGACCCCCGTAGAATCTTCATCCTAACTTTCTTAGGTTAGCCATCAACTTCCAAGAATATGAAAAAATCACTTACATTAATAGCACATGCCCGAGCCACTGGAAAATGGGAAAATGAAATACTCCAGTCTGAATTTGACTGAATGGAAACTTGTTAAATCTGGCACTTAGTGTGTTTCTAAGAATTCAAAACCTGTTTCTTTGTTTTTGGTTCTTTTTGCTGTAGAACCAGTTAGTTCCAAAATGACTACTTCGCCTATTTGCCATACGTCAACTCCCATGCGCACGCATCCAGTGATGGCTGTTTCGTTTCTTCCAAAGCTTGCGTGCATATGCAGTTTCGGCTTGCCTTGCTCATCAGTAAAGATTGTTCCCACCCCGCATGCTTCATGTACTCCCCTCAAAAGCGTCACCATTGGTTCGGGAGGAAGCGCGGCACCGTTTTTTGGTCCCACGACAACTTTGCTTTTGTCGTCTGCGCCTCCCAAAAAGAAGCACAGCGCGCTGGAAACCTGTTTTTGAGAAGCGAATTTCTCTATAACTTCATGTAACCGCTCGCCCTGATGAAGCCTAAGTATGAAGATTCTTCCAAGTTTAGCCTCAGTAAAGTCCATAGTTCAGCCCCTCATTTGATGCATAGAATGTTTTACCAGCATATTTAAGATTGACTTCTTATCTTGCACGTACAAGAACATTCTTTTCGTCGATCCAACGGCGCATCGGGTTGAACAAGTAGCTAAAAAATTTGAAGGAGATTCTAAAGAAATCATAAAGCTTGTACCGACTAGCCCATACTAATCCAGACACCAGAAGACCAAAACCCAAAGATTGAATATTCATGAGAAGACTAAATTTGCCAACCGGGTCGGGGTTAAAAAGAGAATAACCCAAACTTTTGCCAATTTCAACTCTAAACAACAAGTATGGCCATGGAGAAAATAGATGCACATAAGACATGTTGAAAAACATTGATCCCGCCACCAAACCCAGCCCGCCTAAAGCAACAAAACAGAAGAGCAGCTTGTTCAGTTTCTCCCTTGATTTCAAAGAACTAAGCAGTGAAATGGCTTTGCCTACCATTGACGCTGCTAACAAACTAAAGAAAGGCAGGGCTTGGTAATCATACTTAATAGCGTTAAGATAAGGCGCGTTAAGATTAAGAACAGCTCCCAAAAAAGTGTTGACCCCTACAACACTTAATATTGTTACAACGCAAATCAAATCAAAAGCAAATGATTTTCGAAATTTTCTGTAGGTTAAGTAAACGACGAATGATAATACTGCTGCATCTACGAAAAGCCATCCTAACCCGTAATTTGCAAGAAAATTGAAGACAAAAAAGAACGAAGGAGTAACGTTACTGGAGCTTCGGATCGCAAAGTCACTATGATTAAAAATGGAAAAAACTCCTTGCCCTGAAATTACTTGATACCACAAGAAAGATGATATTAGCACGGGTAAGAATAGCGCCACAAACCAGCCAAATGTATGTCTTAGATTCTTAGGTCGATAATAAAAATAGAACAACAGCAGAGGAATCAATATGAAAACGGCAAAAAATTTTGTTAAAAAAGCAGCGGCAAAAAGAGCACCTGTCACAATAAAAAGCTTAAGCGAATCTTTTCGGATAGAAATGATTCCTATAAATAAACAAAGCAGGCTAAAGAATAGACACTGCGTATCAATGAAGAAGCTTCTTGAAAGAACAAGCTCCCATGGTGTTAAAGCAAAGAGGGCAGCTGCAAACAATCCTATTGATTTGCTGTACACTTCCTTGCCAATTTTATATACCAAAACAATGGATCCAAGCCCAAACAAAGTTACTAAAATTACGCCAATGTCGGTTGATGAACCAAAGATTTTGAAGAAAAGTGCTTCGATGTAGAAGCCTAATGGCGGCTGATTCATGAAATTGCCCCAACTTATCACATAGGGCATACCCCACTTCATTACTCCAGATGCAGCTTCGTATTCCCATAACGTATCCCCGCTTTGATAGGGCCCTATTGAAAGTGAAACTAGCATAATCCCGACTAGAATGCTTAAAATTGGGTAATTTTCACTTAGCCGTTTTCTTATGCCGTCTTTTTCAAACATAGGCATTCATTTTGAGATTTGGTAGCCATACGTAAGGGAACGGTCTATCCTATAGAGGTAAAGACAATTAAATTCTTGCTTTTCAATAATTAAAAACGCTGATTTTTCCACACATCAGCATTATCATTGTATCCGCGTCGTTCCCAAAACCCAAGTTCCTTGTTACGAGTAAACCGTAAACGTACAACCCACAAGGCGCTTTTATACGCGTACTTGCTTGGAACTATGAGGCGCACTGGAAAACCCAGTCCCTCATCCAATACTCTGTCGTTGAGCTTGAAAGCTAAGAGCACATCCTTACCATAAAGCTCCTCGCGGAAAAGCGAAGTGGTATAAGAGTCGGCGCATTCGAAAGTTACACTTTTAGCCACATCTTTAGGCTTAACAAGCTTCTCAATTTCGCGAATATGTACGCCTTCCCATTTACAATCCACAACGCTCCAGCCCTCAACACAATGAAAATCGCTGATTGAGACGGTTTTGGGCAGTTTCATAAAGTCATTCCAGCTTAACTTTGCTGGATTTTCCACTTCGCCATCAATCGCTAAAGTATAAGTTTCGAGTTTGAGATGTGGGTTAGTTGAGGTTACGCCTGGATGGTCCGTGCCCCAGCGTAAAATGTGGTCTGTAGCCACCTGATTCGGGGGCAACTTTTTCTTTTTCGGCTGTTCACAAGACAAAGTTTTTGACCCAACCTAAAATAGTTATTCAAAAAGAAAAAGTTTGCTTTGCTTTTTAGCTTGTTTGGAAAAAGCTTGTCAGCTGTTTTTGGCGCGGTTCTTCTCTGCTGAAACCTGAAACTTTCACGCCGACTCTTCGAACTTCAAGCTGGGTTTCGCTTAGGAATTTTCCGAAAAGTTCTTTCACATTTTTCTTTATTGTTTCTGAGTCTTTGGCTGGTTGCTCAAGTGTTATGGACCTGCTCTTACTGCTTAAATCTGTTAGGACCACGTAAATTGCAACTTGCTTAAAGCTCAAGTTCTTTTCAGCTACCTCTTTTGAAACGTCTGCGGTTAACTCGTCTGTTTTCTGAAGGATAAAATCTAAATCGTGTGAGTCTTGCTTTAGGGTGCCGATTCTGCTTATGGATTCGGCTTCTCCCTGTTCTTGAACAGGTTCATTATCAACCGCGTTAGCGGCGTTGTGGAAATAGGCACCGAGAGTTCTGCCGAATGTGTCAATGAGCTTTTGGATGTTATACCTTGCTAAATCGCCAACTGTTTTGATACCGAACGAATCCATTCTTGCTGAAGTCTTCTTTCCTACGCCTAAGAGTCTGTCAACAGGCAATGAAGCAAGAAAACTTTTGGCTTCTTCGGATTTTACAATTGTTAGGCCGTTTGGCTTTTGGCTGTCACAGGCAATTTTTGCCACAAGTTTGTTTGGTCCAACTCCAACGGAGAAGGAAATGCTGACCTGTTTACAGACTTCATTTTTCATTTTTTGAGCGTAATCTTTGGCTTTCTCAAAACTGCCTTGAACTTGCTCCGTAACATCCAAATACGCTTCATCAACACTGACTTGCTCCAAACTGCTTGCGTAGCTGCGAAGAATCTGCATTATCCTGTTGCTTATCTGGTCATAGTATTCGTGGTCAACTGGCAGAAAAACTGCGTCTGTGCCCTCAAGCTTACGCTTAGCAAGGAACAAGGGCATACCAGATTTAACACTATATTTTCTAGCAATATAGTTGCTGGTGCTAACTGCACCGCTTTCCTCTGTTCGCCCCGAATAAACGCCGACGACAACCGGTTTGTCTTTCAACGTTGGGTTTCGCAACTCTTCGCATTGCGCAAAGAAATAGTCGAAATCAACCAGCATGACGACGCGGTTTTGCATCCAATCACTTTCCCTTATCTTTAGGCATAAGCCAAGACCCGTCACATGTTGCAGTGTTTAACTCGGAGAGGCCTTCTCTGCAAACACCAAACTTCATATTATTCGAAACAGCCAAATCACGAACGCTTTTTAGAAGTTTGAACCTGATTTCTCTTGACAAAAGTGTGTTGCCGCCGATTTTTTCGCCCTGCTGAAAATAGAGAGGTTTGAGTTTCTCTGCTACTTTAGGCATGGCTTGGGCGAGTCGCATCCAATTGTCCGGTTTAGCCTTGTAGGTTGAGCATGTTAAATGTTTAACGCCTAAACTTGCCAGGGTAGCGATGAGTTTTTGGGGTTGGTCGTTTACGAAAGGTATGATCGGGTCTACTCGAACTGAGACTGGTATGCCTGCCTTGATTAAATCTTGCGCCGCTCTAAGACGCTGAGAAGACGGAGGCGCATGTGGTTCGATTAACATTCCTATGGTATCGTCGTCTGTGGTTATGGTTAAAGCTACCGTTGATGGAACCTTGCTTAGCAAGTCATCATCTCTTACCACAAGCTTGCTTTTGGTAATTATTTGTATCTTGCAGTTGCTCTCCGCTAAAATTTCAAGGCATCGCCTTGTTAACCCAGCGGACAATTCGGCACGTGGGTAAGGGTCGGATGAGTTAGCTATTGAAATGGTTTCGCCGTTGAGTTTTGCCGCTTCTCGCTTCAAAGTTACGAGCAGGTCTTTTTTGGGTCTGCAATCGCTGAAGCTCGGAATGTAACTGGATGCGTAGCAGTAGATGCATTGGTGGTCGCAACCTGTATAGGGGTTAAAAGTAAGTTTCGGCGGACATGTACATAGTCCGGAACGCCAGGGGTCAAACCTTGAAATTAACGGCACACATCTCACTTACGGCTATCTATGATGGTTAGATAGACAAAAAGTATTCGCAATAATTTCTATGATTAAACGCTAATTTCAAAGCGTTGAGCTAATGTCTCGTCCAGTTCCACGCGAACTTAGAAAGTATTAAATTCCTAGCCTTTTTACTACTAACGCATGAAAAGTTTTCTCCGTTTTCTCAAAGAGGGAAACATGAGTTTATTCACTGATTTTTACGAGTTAACCATGTGTGCAAGCTACTTTGACAATAAAAACTTTGAGTCTGCTACTTTCGACCTTTTTATTAGGCGTTTGCCTGAAAACCGCTCCTACTTCTTATTCGCAGGATTGGAAGAAGCTCTGCAATACTTGCAAAGCATCGAATTCACAGAGGCGCATCTGGCTTACCTTAAAAAACAAGGGTTCAAAGAGGATTTTCTTCGTTATTTGAGCGGTTTCAGGTTTACAGGTGACGTTTGGGCGGTTCCAGAGGGCACAGTTGCTTTTCCAAATGAACCCTTAATCCGCGTTACCGCCCCAATTATTGAGGCTCAACTAGTTGAGACTTTTCTGCTTAACAGTGTCAACCTGCAAACTATGATAGCTACTAAAGCTTCTCGAGTGGTACACACGGCCAAGGGAAAAGCTGTGATCGAGTTTGGCCTTCGAAGAGAACACGGCATTGACGCTGGAATGAAAGTGGCGCGAAGCAGCTACATCGCTGGGTGCCAAGGCACTAGTAACGTTTTAGCAGGCAAAGCCTATGGCATTCCAGTTTTCGGAACCATGGCCCACTCTTTTATTATGTCTTATCCAAAAGAGATTGATGCGTTTCGCGCTTTCGCCAAAACTTTCCCAAACAAGTCCACACTTCTCATAGACACTTACAATGACATTTCGGGCGCAGAAAAAGCAGCAGTTGTAGCTAAAGAACTTGAGGCTAAAGGCTTTAGGCTTGAAGGCGTACGCTTAGACAGCGGCGATTTGGCTCAAACCAGCAAAAAAGTCAGAAGAATCCTCGACGACCAAGGCTTGAAATATGTAAAGATTTTCGTCAGCGGCGACTTAGACGAATACAAAATCGCAGAATTGCTAAGTGAGGGCGCAAGAATTGATTCTTTTGGGGTAGGAACAAAAATGGGCACTTCGGCGGACAGGCCTTATTTGGATGTGATTTACAAGCTCTGCGAAACCATGGCGGCTGACGGTAGCTTTCTGCCTATAATGAAGTTAAGCAAGGACAAAATCACTTTGCCGGGACGAAAGCAAGTTTATCGATTCAAAGACGCCGAGGGTAATTTTGAAAAAGACACTATTGCCTTGAATGATGAAAAAATGCAGGGTGAACCGTTGCTTGTTAAGGTTGTGAAGGAGGGCAAATTAATTTACAAGCTTCCGTCACTTGACAATATCCGAGCTAACGCTGCTGAGAATCTGTCTGAGCTTCCAGAGGAGTATAAGGCGTTGACAGCTGCGCCTGTTTATCCAGTTGAACTAAGCAGAAACTTGCTGAACTTGGTCAAAACTTTGAAACGCCAATTAACCTTAACCCAGGTTAACCATGTGGATCTATAACACCCCTCAACTTGCAAAAAATCAAGCTTTGAAGCAAAAAAACAACCTAAAACAGTCTCAACAAGAACAGTGCAGAACAATGTTCAATAAACCGACGACCACAACGTTAAGCCAAAGTCACGAGAAAGGACTTACTCTTTCTCAGCTAAGAAAGGTCAGCTAAATACACATATGCCTTTTTTCGAGGGAAATATGGCAAACACTTAATAGTCTTTTCAGAAAAGGATAATTGCTATTCAAAAAGGGAAGAACATAATTATGCAAAATCGCCCAGCCATAGTTGCTGTTGGCAGAACCAAGTTTGGAGAGCATTACGGCAAAGAACCAGAAAAACTAATTGAAGAAGCATGGCTCGCCGCATCAAACGAATGCGGCATAGAGCGCAAAGACCTAGAAGCCTGCTACATGTCCGATTGTTTTCTCCCAATCACGAATAAACTAGGCCTTGAAGAAGGCTTTCTATCAGAACTCACTGAACTTCATGTGCCTATGGAAGTAACTCGTTCTTTCAGCGCCGCAATGCTAACTGCTTGTCATGCAATCCAAGCAGGGATTTACAGCACGGTTCTAGTAGGCGGTATAGAAAAAATGACTGACCGCTGGGACAAAATACGGGATGACCTCATGCTTTTGGAGGACCCCTGGAGTTACTATGCAGGTGGAACTCCAGAGTCAAATCATGAACTTATGCTAAGAGCTTACATAAAAAAGCACAACATAACTGGCAAAGACCTAGACGAACTCAACATGGCTCTTGCCCATATTTCAGTTAAAAATCATGCAAACGCAACAAAAAACAAGAATGCTCAGTTTCAAAGAGCAATCACTATTGAGCAAGTCCTAAATGCACGGCAAGCAGCGCACAAATCCTTGGGACTTTATGATTTTGCTCCAATTTCTGATGGTGCATCGGCTTTGGTCCTTACAAGCGACGCAGTTGCCCAAAAGCTACGGCCTAAACCAGTTTACGTTTTGGGCTGCACTTCAGCCACTGATTACCTGAATTATTCAGCACGAGAAGATTTGTCTCATTTTGTCGCTGCTAAACTTGCAATGAAGAATGCTTCTCAAATGGCTAAAACCGCTTTAAGTGACGTGAACGTAATCGAAGTTTATGACCAGTCGACCATGATGGAGCTCGTTTCCCTTGAAGATTTAGGCTTCTGTGAGCCGGGAACAGCTTGGAAAAACGTTTATGAAAGCTGTCAAAACAACAAAAACAGCTACGAAATAAATGGCAGGCAGCTTTTCGTTAATACCGATGGCGGGTTAAAGGCAGATGGAAACCCGTTAGGCGCTACTGGCGGGGCGCAGCTTTTTGAAATCTATCGCCAGTTAAAAGGTGAGGCGGGCGAACGTCAAGTTAATGTTGGTAATGGTTCACCTAAAAATGGTTGTGTGCTAGAGTTTGAGGGCTTTGGAACTAAAGCTTACGTTAGTATTCTGGGAGAGAAGAAAGATTGAGTAGTGAACCGATAGAGCGACGGGTTTCATATTTAGGTGACAGGTTGCGAGCAAGCCGCTGTCAAAGTTGCGGCAAAGAATACTTTGAAGTGAGAGATTACTGTAGCAACTGTGGCAGAAAAAGCTACGGGAAAATGGATAACATAGACCTGTTTTATGATAAAGGCAAACTTGAATTATGCACCTTCATCAATGAGCCTACAAACAAGTTCATGAAACTCTCCAGCTTCGTTTATGGAATTATCTCTTTTCATAACGGCAAAATCCGTGTTCCAGGAAGGCTAACAGACCAATTGATAGCTGACGATAGCACGGCTGATTTTTCAAGCCTTGAGGGAAGAGAAGTCGTTCCACGCTTTAGAAGGCGCTATTCAGTCGGCAAAAGCGACTTAATTCCAACAATCTCTTTGGCTTTCACATTAGCCGACGAGTACTATCCGCATCAAGAGTACAATATAATAGCGCCAAACAAAGAATACGAAATCCCCGGCGTGGTAGGCTACGGGGTTTACACTTCAAGATTTCGGATAAAAGAAACCGGACTCGAACGTTCTGTTCCCTTCATCGATGAAGACTCAGCAACAGCCGCAGTAGAGGCTGGAAAACTAGCGCTGATTCACTCAGGCGTTGACAGCAGGCTAGTTGGCAAAGTCTATGTTGGCTCAGAATCAAACCCGTACGCTGTTAAACCAATCGCCTCCAAGGTCGCTCAAGTCCTAAAACTTGGCGAAGAGGACGGTGACATTCAAGGCGTTGACGCAGTGGACACAGAGTTTGCTTGTAAAGCAGCTTCAAGCATGTTTAAAGATGCAGCATCCCTTGTTAGCTACCCGCGGTCAGGCATAAAATATGCTATGGTTATTGGTGCAGATAACGCTCAAGCAGCACCCAGAGGCTGCGCCGGCGGCGAATTAGACACATTTGTTGGCTATGGTGGTGCAGCGTTTATCTTCGGAAAACACGATGTTATCGCTGAAGTTGAAGGATGGTACTCATGTACGTCTGATACGCCCGATTTTTGGCGTCGAGACGGTGAACCTTTCCCAATGCACGGTGGACGATTCACCGGTGACCCTGCCTATTTCAAGCACGTCCGCAAAGCAACGTGTAAACTTATGGAACGTTTTAATCTGAAGGCAAGTGATTTGAACTATTTTGTGGCTCATCAGCCTAACCCACAGTTCCCAGTTAGGATCGCAAAGGAGCTTGGTTTTAGGGAAGAGCAATACTCATGTTCTCTTCAAATTAACAAGTTTGGCAACACTTACTCCGGTTGCTCGCCTGTGGGCTTAGCTGCAGTATTAGACGTTGCAAACCCCGAAGAACGTATCTTAGTTGTAAGTTACGGTTCAGGTGCTGGAAGCGACGCGTATTTGCTTCGAACCACAAGCCAGCTTGTTGATAAGCGAAAACGCCAAAAAGTTAATGTTAAATTTCAAGCTGAAAACCCGTTTATAGAGTATGTGGATTACACGACTTATCGTCGGCTTAAGCTTGGGATGTAACAAATAGTTTAATAAATCACTGTGAATCTCAAGTAGCCACGGAGCCAACAGATTGATATTCGACGACATTGCGCAAGTTGTTTATGCGCCTGTTAAAGCGTTCAAGAAAATAATTGAGAACCCCAAATACTTGGGCGCATTGATAATTCTGCTACTTTTTATAGGCGTGCAAATAGGCTACGAGTATGTGCAGTTTTCGAGAACCTATACAGAAAACACTTCGCCCGCCGTTGATCAGTTACCAGCGTTTCTTAACATGTCTTATTGGAACAGTACGTCAAATTTGGCTTTAGACAGCAATTACGCTGACCCTTTCAACTATAGCATTTATGTGGCGGCGCTTGGAACCACGCCAACAGATCCGAACGGGTATTATAGTGTGTTTGGAAACAGCAGCTTGGAGATGAATATTAATGGTACAGGTGGTATGTCAGCAGCAGCTTTAAACGTGCAAGCAGCTTTACTCGCCAGTAGCAACAATAAAGTTTCCAGCGTGGACTGCAGTTCGCCCTCAGGTTTCCAAAATCTTTCAATGGTAATAAAACAGGTGCAGCCTACGGTAGCGCCTCAAAATGCAACTTTGACTCTGTACTCGTTTAGCGACTCAAACTTTTACACGTATGATTTAACTTCTGATTTGTCAAATACGTCTGCAATTGATCTTTGGAATAACATAACCATCCCCGTTGGACAAAATGTTCAAGGCTGGACAAGTAGCGGTTCACCTTCGTGGGGGAATTTGACAGCTCTGCAATTAACCCTTAACTACCCAGCCAGCTCTAACGTAACGATTCGCATAGGCGCTTTGTTCTTCCGAGGTCAATATCAAACGCCAATACAATACAATAATTTTGGACTCCTTCTGCAGTTTTTGCAAGAGTTTTCCCTGCAGTTCATTTTAGGTTGGTTCCTGATAACGGGGTTCATTTACCTGTTCTTTAAAGGGTTGAAAGCCAGTGTTCTTTGGAAACCTCTGTTTGTTGCAGTAGGTTTCGCTATGTTCATTCTGGTTATTCGTGCTTTAATAAATCTTGTTGCAGCAGCTACTTTGCCCCCGCTTTATTATCCTTTTGATGTATCGCTAGGCGTGCGCTTTGATGCATATGGCGCAATATTTTATCCTCCTGAAGCAGTGGGCACCTTATCAGCGCAGGCTCAAGTCATCTTCAACAGTATTAACTCGGCGACGGCGACTTTCAGATTTGTAACTTCAGCAGTATTCATTGTTGCGTACGTTTGGTTAGGCGCCTTAGGCACAATTATCGTGGGAACATTAAAACCAGAGTTTACCCTGATAAAGAGAATAGTTATTTCCGCTGTCAGCATAGGACTTTCAGTTTTGCTCCTGCTGTTTCTGGTAGGCATTGTCTAAACTGGTGCTAAATCGTCTAAGCCTTATCTTTTTGTGGTTTTTTCTTCTTTACCTGCTGGCGCATTATATAGTTAGGCAAGATTTATATGATTGAAGATCACTTTTGCAAGTGAAAACCCTCTTCGGGAATTCAAAGTTTGGGTGACTTAATGTGACGGCAATCAAGGATTTGCAGAATGGAATGAAACGAGTTAGCGTTGAAGCAAAAGTTGTTGAAAAAGGAGACCCACGAGAAGTCAAATCACGTTTTAAAGATGAGACTTACAAGATAGTTGACGCTGTAGTTGCGGACGAGACAGGCAGCGTAAAGCTGACACTATGGAATGAGCAAATTGACCAAGTTAACGTTGGCGACAACGTCAAAATTGACAACGGCTACGTAACCAGCTTCAAAGGTGAAATCCAACTTAACGTAGGCAAATTCGGCAAATTAGCCGTCGGGTAAACGTTCTATTAAGAACGCATCTTTTTCTATTCTATACGGTTTTTTAGTTTTTCAAATGTTTGAAGACACCGGCTGTTTAGACTGCAAAATCGCTCTGAATTAGTAAAGAAATCTTGTGGCAATAAATTTTTACAAAAACTCTCTTAAGAGCTTGCACGGTATTGCTAATTGATTGCTATGGCAAAGACGAAGGCTTTTTTGAGCGCATTCCTGATAGCACTTATGATCAGCGGAATAGCTGTCGTTGGCAGCATGCATTTTGGGGCGGCTCAAAGCGGCACAAACGTCACAGGCATAATTGGCACATCTACTGTATGGACGGCTTCAAACAGTCCATACACGCTTACAGGAAATACTCTGGTGTATCAAGGCGTAACATTAACTATCCAGCCAGGCGTCACAGTGAATCTTGGAAGCTACTATATCGAAGTAAACGGCACCTTGAGTGCAAGAGGCAGTCCATCCGATAAGATAACCTTCAACGGAGGACAAATTACCTTCACATCTTTCAGCAACGGTTGGAATGAACAAACCGATTCAGGCTCCTTAATCGAGAATACAAATATCAATCAGACTTCAATAAACAGTAGCAACCAGTTAAAGATCGACAGCAGTAACATCAATGGTCAAGTCTCAGTTACTTCGTCCATAATCTCGAACAATATCGTCACGAGTGAAATCTATGGAGCCAACTCAACAATCTCAAACAACGTTGTCAAAGGCGATATGACCACGCAAGTCAGCTCAACCACAGGTGCTTACCCGACCCCGAGCGAATCTTCAGTAGTTTCAAACAACATAGTCACTGGCAACATCAATATTGGTTTTTTCAACGGCTTAGCCGTTTCTGGAGATTCGTCTACAGTTTTCAATAACACTGTTAATGGATCGATCAGTACAATTAGCGGTGAAGGCTCACCTGAAATATACAATAACACCGTTACTAACGGTGGAATCAGAGTTGCTGGCGATGGCTCCATTTTTGACAATATCATTTACGGTTGCCCAGATGGTATAAGCATATCCACCCCCAGAGGTTTCGGCGGTGACCTTCCCTGCGATGCGACAGTCGAAAACAACTTGATAGTCGATAACACTCAAGGCATCGACATTGATCTTGCTTCTGTTTTTGGACCCGGCACCGTATGCCCCACAATTCTTAATAACACAATTTCCGGGAATTCGGTTGGAATATACCTATCTGAGAGTTATTACAACTCAACACCAACCATTCAAAATAATAATCTGCAAAACAACTCCAACTACAACTTTGACTTAGCCGCACCCAACAGCGTCGATGTGACTTATAATTGGTGGGGAACAAGTGATCCTCAAGCGATAAACCAGACAATCTACGATTACAAAAATGATTTTACATTAGGCACAGTAAACTTTGTGCCATATTTGACCGCTCCAAACCCTCAAACCACTCCGAACCCAAATGAGACAATACCAACCCCAGCTTCAACTCCAACGCAGTCAATAAGTCCATTTACTAACCAAACATCAACCCAATCGCCGAGCCCGCCTCCCGCAACGACATCAAGCTCACATTCTTCGGCTTCTCCATCTCAGAACCCAACAGCATCACCACAAGCAAACAAGGCATCGTCAATACAAACGGATCTAACAGTTACCGGGATAGCGGCAATAGTAATAGTTGCAGTCGCCATCGGAGCATTCTTGTTAGGAAAGAGAGCAGGGCAAAAAATAGCCGTATCCTAACGACTTTCTATTTTATTTTCACCTGGAAAGATATCAGGCTTAAAGTTTCATTTTTTTGGAAAATACTTATTAAATCAATTCTTCTTTGGGTCATTTCTCTTTAGTTGTGGAGAAGCAGCATGCAGTTTCAACTTATTGCGCCGTTCCAAATGTCCCCTGGGCAGGAAGAAGCTGTCAACCAGTTAGTGGCTAACTTCTCCAAAAAAGAAAAGCAGACCCTTTTAGGCATAACTGGAAGCGGTAAAACTTTTGTGATGGCGAACGTAATAAACAGGCTCCAAAAGCCAACTCTAATCATTGCGCACAACAAAATTTTGGCTGCTCAGCTCTACGCCGAACTGAAAGAGCTTTTTCCTCCCAACCGAGTGGAGTACTTTATTTCTTTTTACGATTACTACCAGCCTGAATCATATTTGCCAGCTCAAGACATGTACATTGAGAAGGATTCAACGGTTAATGAGCAAATAGAAAAAATGCGTATGCACGCAGTATCGAGCATTGTAAGCCGAAATGACACCATAATAGTTGCCAGCATAAGCTGCATCTACAGCCTTGGAAACCCCGCTGACTTCAAAAGCATGGCTGTCGAATTAGAGGTTGGAAAACAATCGACAAGGCAGCAACTCATTCACGCGCTGGTGGACATGCAGTATGAGCGTAACGACATGGTGCTTGAGCCAGGCAGGTTCCGCGTAAGAGGCGACGTGCTAGATGTTGTACCCTCCTATGAGAATGACATTATACGCATTGAACTTGCAGGAAACGAAATTAGCAAAATCAAAGAAGTCCACCTGATAACCGGCGATGTTAAAGGGACACTTGACAAACTTACCCTTTACCCTGCACGCCAGTACGTGGTGCCTGAAGAGAAACATGCACTTGCCCTCGAGGCGATTAAACAAGAATTAGAAGACAGATTGCCCACTCTTGCTCCGCTTGAGGCTCAACGGCTAAAACAACGAACTAATTATGATTTGGAAATGATAAGGGAAGTCGGCTTCTGCGCAGGCATGGAAAATTACAGCAGACACTTTGACGGACGCAACGCTGGAGAACCACCCTTTACCCTGATGGACTATTTCCCTAAAGATTATCTTCTAATTATTGATGAGAGCCACCAAACGATTCCTCAATCACGCGCCATGTACAACGGTGATTACTCAAGAAAGCAGAATCTTGTAGACTTTGGCTTCAGGCTTCCCAGCGCGCTAGACAACAGGCCGCTAAAGTTTGAAGAGTTCGAGGGGAAAATGGGCAAGACCCTCTTTGTCTCTGCCACTCCCGCAGGATACGAATTGGAAAAGAGTGGCCCACCAGTGGAGTTAATTACAAGACCCACTGGTCTTTTGGACCCTGAAGTTGAAATTCACCCAATAGCTGGACAAATGCAGCATCTAATGGCTGAAGCTAAGAAAACTATTGAACGAGGCGACCGAATCCTAGTCACAACGTTAACTAAGCGTATGGCTGAAGACCTCGCGGATTACCTTGTTAAGGAAGGCTTCCGCGTGAGGTACATGCATTCGGAAATCGAAAGCTTAGACCGCATAGAGCTTGTTCGGCAACTGCGAGTTGGCGAATTCGACATTCTAGTCGGTATTAACCTGCTACGTGAAGGCTTAGACATCCCTGAAGTTGCAACAATCTTCATTCTTGACGCAGATAAGGAAGGTTTCCTGCGCGACGAGCGAAGCCTCATACAAACGATCGGACGAGCTTCAAGAAACGTAAACGGCAGAGTAATACTCTACGCTGACGTGGAAACAGCGTCAATTAAACGAGCCATGGAAATCACCAAGCGCAGACGCTCCTTCCAGAAACGCTTCAACCAAATCCATCACATCACGCCGACGACGATAGTCAAGAGTGTCTCTCTAAAAGAGGGAACAATCAAAGGCATCAAACACCTTGCTAAAACGGATATTAAGCGTCAGATGATTGAACTCGACGCACAAATGAGGGAAGCTGCGGAAAAACTGGATTTTGAGCGGGCTATTGAGCTTCGGGACGCGATAGCAGAATTGAACAATGCCTTGTCTAAGAAGGTGGAAAGGGAACTAATAACCTAGAAAAAATAGGATTTGAAGCAAAAAGGTTGAAATCTTTCATAATTAAATTGGTTATAATTTACGGATGCGGAGTAGGGAACTGGCTTACGTTATGAGAGATACCATTTCAATTAAAGGTGCAAGAGAACATAACCTCAAAAACATAGATGTAGACTTGCCAAGGAACAAGTTTATAGTGATTACTGGGCTCTCAGGCTCGGGCAAATCCACTCTTGCCTTTGACACTCTTTATGCCGAAGGTCAAAGACGTTATGTTGAAAGCCTCTCTGCCTACGCTAGACAATTCCTCGGCTTAATGGATAAGCCTGATGTTGACTCGATTGACGGGTTATCCCCAGCTATCTCCATCGAACAGAAAAGCACCAGCAAAAATCCCCGCTCAACCGTTGGCACAGTCACCGAAATATACGATTACCTAAGGTTGCTTTTCGCACGTATTGGTACTCATCATTGTCCAAAATGCGGCAGCTCAATTCATCCTCAAAGCGCCGAAAACATAACCCGCCTAGTTATGGCTGAAGAAGGAAAAACGCTGACGTTCTTAGCACCGATAATTCGGGGCATAAAAGGAACTCATGAGCAAGTTTTTGAAGACCTCAAAAAGCAAGGCTACACAAAAATTCGGGCAGATCAAAAAATTTGCGCTTCGGAAACAATCAAAGAAGATGTAAAGCTTGTGCGCTATGAGAAGCACTGGATTGAAGCGGTTATTGACACAGTAAAAATTGTTGATGAAGAGCACTCACGAATTTCTGAAGCTGTGGAACAGGCACTTCAAGTTGGAAAAGGAACCATGATTGTCATCGACGCTCAAAAAGCTGACGTGGAAAAAAAGAAGGAGCTTGAACGTTTCCAAGACGAAACGATGTTTAGCACTTTCGGCGCCTGCCCCAATCACCCCGAAATAGTGTTTGAAAGTCTCGAGCCCCGCATGTTCTCATTTAACTCTCCCTTTGGAGCCTGCTCAACCTGTCATGGTCTCGGCGAAATAACAGAAATATCTCAGGACAAAGTTATCCCAGACAAAAATCTCTCCATAATGGATGGAGCATTAGCCATTTACGGCAGTATGGATCTTAGCTGGCGGGCTCAGCAGCTTGCGACAGTGGGCAAAAGACACGGATTCGATGTTTTCACCCCGATAAAGGATTTTACGGAACAGCAACTTCATGTGCTATTGTATGGCGACAGAGAACCCTTGACTGGTCAATGGTCTAACGGGGCAAGCATGTGGATGCGTGAAGGTTGGGAAGGCATAATCCCGCAAACAATGAGACTTTACCGTCAAACTGAGAGCGCATGGCGGAAAGAAGATATTGAAAAATTCATGACCTCAAGACCCTGCAACGCATGCAAGGGCAAAAAATTGCAACCCGTAGTTCTCGCCGTAAAAATCTTGGACAAAAGCATCATTGACGCGACCGACCTTTCAATTGAAGAATCCGTTAACTTCTTCAGCAATCTATCTGCCCAGCTAAACGAGAAAGAATTAGCTATTGCCAAGCAGGTCCTAAAGGAAATCAACGAGCGACTGTGTTTTCTTAAGAATGTTGGCTTGGGCTATCTTTCACTTTCCCGTGCGGCAAAAACCCTCTCAGGCGGCGAAGCCCAAAGAATTCGCTTAGCTACCCAGATTGGAAGCAATTTAATGGGTGTCCTCTACATTCTTGACGAGCCAAGCATTGGCTTACATCAAAGAGACAATGCTAAACTCATAAGTACCCTACACCGTTTACGCGATTTAGGGAATACGCTCATTGTTGTAGAACATGACGAGGAAACGATACGGAACGCTGATTACATTGTTGACATGGGACCCGGCGCGGGTGTTCACGGAGGACACGTTGTCGCCGAAGGCACACCAGATGAAATAATGATAAATAAGCGAAGCCTCACCGGCAAGTATCTCTCGGGTGAATATAAAATTGAAGTGCCAGAAACAAGGCGCACACCTCTCGACCACATATTGGTCAAAGGAGCACAAGAAAACAACCTCAAAAATCTCACCCTGCAACTGCCGCTGGGAGTACTGTGCGGAGTTACAGGCGTCTCTGGTTCAGGCAAAAGTACGCTGATGAATTTGACAGTTATTCCCGTTTTGCGGCAAATGTTCGGTGAACACATCGACAAAGTAGGCAAACACGAATCAATCGAGGTTCCACACTTCGTTAGGAACGTCATAGTTATTGACCAAGATCCAATTGGTCGAACTCCAAGAAGCAATCCTGCAACTTATACTAAACTTTTTGATGAGATTCGGCGCATTTTTGCTTCAACTAAAGAGGCAAAAGCACGTGGATACAAGGAAGGAAGGTTCAGTTTTAACGTGAAAGGAGGAAGATGTGAAACTTGTCAAGGCGACGGGGTCCTGCGGATAGAAATGAATTTCCTACCTGACGTTTACGTGCAATGCAGCGACTGTAAAGGTAAACGATACAATAAGGAAACTCTGAGTGTTCTGTTCAAAGGCAAAAATATTGCTGAAGTATTGGACATGACTGTGGAGGAAGCTGCAAAATTCTTTGAAAACACTCCTAGAATCTCACGCAAACTAACCACGCTACTAGACGTTGGATTGGGGTACATCAAACTGGGGCAAAGCTCAACCACACTCTCAGGAGGGGAAAGCCAACGGATCAAAATCACCCGTGAACTCAGCAAGCACAAGTCTGGGCACGTTGTCTACATGCTGGATGAACCCACAACGGGCCTGCATTTTGATGATACTAAACGATTAATAAAAGTGTTAAATCGGCTGGTTGATAACGGGAACACCGTCTACATCATCGAACATAACTTGGACGTGATTAAAAGCTGCGATTACCTCATTGATTTGGGTCCTGAAGGTGGGGCTGCTGGTGGCGAACTGCTGGCACAAGGAACGCCTGAACAAGTCGCACAAAATGCTGCGTCTTACACGGGCGTGTTTTTGAAGAAAATACTTAACCGTTCGCAGCAAGAAATTAGTTTGGCAGTGAAACAGTCTGCATGATTCAAATAACATGTCCCGCGAACTTCAAAAGCTCAGATATGCCGACAAACCCGGGAGTTTACCTATTCAAAAGCGAACAAGGCGAAATCCTATATATCGGCAAGGCGAAAAGCCTTCGGTCGCGCGTAAAAAGCTACTTTTCAACCACAGACCAGCCTGCGAAAACACGGCAGCTAGTTTCAAGAATTCGAAATATAGATTGGATTATCGTAAACAATGAAGTTGAAGCTTTGCTTTTGGAAAATAAGCTGGTTAAGCAGCACACGCCCAAGTACAATATTGACCTTAAGGATGCTAAAACTTTCGCGTATATCTCACTCACAAGAGAGTCCTATCCAAGAATACTGACCAGCCGCAAAGTATCACGCAAACTCGAATCGTTTGGACCATACACTGAAGGGTTCATACGACAGGACCTCCAGCGTCTAGTGGTGCGAGTGTTCAAACTGCGCACATGCAAAACAATGCATAGACGAGCGTGCCTAAACTTTCATATCCACATTTGCACTGCACCATGCATCGAAAAAGTCACCCCTAAACAGTACGCTGAACAGGTCAGGGAGGCACGCTCTTTTCTAAACGGCAATTACCAGCAAACAATCGAACAACTCAACTCGCAAATGCAAAGTGCCGCGGCACAAAAGCAATATGAAGCCGCGCTTGATCTCCGCAACCAAATTGCTTCCATTAGGCTTTTGACACAACATCAGATTGTTGACAATGAACGGCGGTTTGACCAAGATATTATGGCGTTCAAGCAAGTTGGAGAGAAAATGCTTGCGATTCAGATGGGTGTACGCAGGGGCGTATTGCGCGGCAAAAATCAATTCACCGTTGACCTTCAGCCACAGATAGAACAAGAATTTCTAAAAGCTTTCTACACAACCAACCAAATCCCCCGCGAAATATTGCTAAATAAGCCTTGTTGGCAGGAAACTGAAGAGAAAAGAGCCCTCGAAGAATTCCTTTCAACAAAAAGATGCGCTCCTGTTTCGTTGACTATTCCCAGGCGAGCAGATAAGCTTGCGCTTGTCAAGTTGGCGGAGAAAAACTTGGAATCCACGTTGGAAGTTGATAGTGCATTGGTTGACTTGCAGGCTGCGCTTAATCTTCCGGTGCTGCCGCGTGTGATTGAGTGCTTCGATGTTTCCAACTTGGGACAGGAACATGTTGTTTCAGGTATGGTGACTTTCAGAGACGCAAAAGCTGACAAGAAGAACTACCGCAAATTCAAAATCAAAACTTTCATTGGGCAAGACGATTTTGCCTCCGTAAACGAGGTTGTTACGAGACGGTACAAACGTTTGGTAGAAGAAAGAAGCCAATTTCCAGACTTAGTCATGATTGATGGCGGACCGGGTCAGGTAAGCGCTGCAAAAGCAGCCTTGCAAAGGCTTGGACTGCAGATTCCAATCATCGGATTAGCTAAGGAACATGAGGAAATTTATTTGCCCGAAAATTCTGAGCCAAGAAAGTTTGATAAGAACAGCCGAATGATGCTTCTCCTAAGGAAGATCCGTGACGCTGCACATGACTTTTCGCTAAGTTACAACCTTAAAAGACGGCAGATGAAAATCAGGGAAGAATTCAAGCATCAATAAACCTTCAAGTTCGCGCCTTTCTTTGAAGGTTGAAAAACAAATGAAGGTTTTCAATCTTGATTTCATTGAGCGTCTTTTTAATGGATTTTCTCTGTCGAACTGAATAATCTCTACCAGTGGAGTTTAAGTGATTAACTAGCGCATGTTTCTAAGCAGTAAAGGCCACCGGCTTCGCTTGTCGCTCTTGAAAAGAACCTAAAGATGTCTGTTCGTCTTCACAAAGTACAGTTAGGTTTACAAATGAGATTTTTCATAGTTTATTTGGTGGAACTGCTGCTTACAATAACTTTGCTCAAGGAACAAGAGGAAGGCAGATGGCAATCAGAAAATTTAGAGGTTTTGCCTGAAGAAATTTTTAAAAATGAAGTTCTGTGGGTAGATGCCCAAGACCCAACCGAGTCCGACATGGAAGAGTTAAAGAACTATTTTAGCATAGATGAACACAATCTTCAAGAGCTTACTCAGGAAGGAGTGCGATCACGAATTGATGAACATGAAGATCGCGTGTTCTGTCTTCTTAATTTCCCAAATCGGGAAAGTTTTGTTTCAGATGGGAAAATGGAACGCCTGGCTATGCTTATTTGTTCAAGATGGATAATAACAATGCATAAGGGCTACTCAGAACTGACTTGTGCTGTTTATAAAAAAATAAGTGCCCACGGTTACTTCTCGCTCTCACTTGTGCCCTCCACTGATATTATGTTGTATATTTTCTTAGATTTAGTCACGAGTGAATACTACCCGGTTTCAGATTTGGTCTTTGAAAAGATTGAAGCATTGAGTCGAGAAGCTTTGGGATTTTTCAGAGAAGGATCAAGCCTGGCAGGAAGCGGTTTTGGGATGCAAATTGTTTCGGTAAGGGAGCGTTTGGTAGCTCTTAGACAGAGTTTGAGTCCGTTTCGCGATATTATGGGAAGAATAACAAGAGGCGAATTTGCGCTAGTGCAAGGGGTTCACCTTTCCCGTTTCGGAGACCTCTATGACCGAACTATCCAGTTGGTAGAGGTTGTTGATGCTCATAGGGAAGAAATGAGCAACATCCGAGACATTTTGGTCAACGCTCAAACGGTAACTACTAACAATATAATTAGGGTTCTCACGATAATTTCAGCTATTTTTCTTCCACTAACTTTGATTGCTGGAATTTACGGAACAAACTTCAAGACAGGATTCCTCCCGGAAGCAAACAATCCTTACGGCTTCTACATTATGATTGTAATAATGGTTACAGTAGCTTTGGCCCTTACGCTGATTTTCAAAAGAAGAGGATGGTTAAGGTCAAGTACCTAAATGGCGCTTGGTACCTATCGTCTGAATGTAATTCGATAACTCTTAACTTTCTTTTTTCCGTTGTTGCAGTTTGTAGTTAGTTTTCAGAAACATGGTTGACAAAAATCTTTCTTTTTCAATAGTTAATTTGGGTCATTTTTCCAATCATTTCTTTTCCGGGTCTTTAATACAAGGGGGTTTAGAAAGCCTGTTGGTAGCTCCTCAATTATGTTATTAAATAACTTATTAATTATCAATGGCGGAGAAAAGCATGCTTGACATGGTTACATTGCTACTAATGTCCATTGCAGTTGGCTTAGTCGGTTCACTCACTGGTCTTGGCGGCGCCAGCATCCTAACGCCCATCTTGGTTTTGTTGGGTATCCCCGTTAAAGAGGCAGTGGCTTGCGGAATGGTGGCTATAATCGCTACCTCCAGCGGGTCCGCCTCATCCTTCGTCAAAGAGAGAATAACAAACATAAGACTCGCTATGTACCTTGAAATGTTTACCATCACCGGTGCCATCGTAGGAGCAACAATAACTGTAATAATTGCCCCAGTTTTCCTTTATTTCTTATTCGCAGCTTTCCTGCTCACATCATTCATTAACTTCCGAAGCTCATTCAAAGAAGATTATACCCAGCCTGAGAAACAAGACAAAATTTCCAAGCGGTTGGGTCTTGAGGGAAGCTACTTTGACAAATCAAAAAACAAAGTCGTAAAATACAAAGCAACCAATTCTCTTCTAGGCGGCTTAGGAATGTTTATAGCGGGAATTGCCGCGGGGATGCTTGGAATAGGTGCAGGAGCCTTCAAAGTCATTGTTCATGAGAAAGTCCTAAAAATACCTTCAAAAGTATCCAGCGCTTCAAGCAGCTTCATCATAGGCATGACTGCACTGGCGGGAGTAAGCGTTTACCTTTTTTCCGGACTCTTGGACCTAACCTTAATGGCGCCAATGGCCGTGGGCACAACAATCGGCGCAGTAGTTGGCGGAAGAGCTCTATGTAGAATTCGTGACAGAAACCTCAGAATTCTCTTTCTTGTGATTGTTACGTTGCTAATTATTCAGATGCTCTACAAAGGAGTAACCACCCTATGACTTCCAATAGTTTAGGCAGCGGCGAATCAAAATTGGAGACCGTTGTAAGTTACATTCTGATAATCGGGGTGGTCATCAGCGTTTTGCTCGAAATTATTGGAATAAGTCTCTTTTACCAAACATACGGTAGTGTGCAGATTTCCCAAAGTAAAACTGTGTTTATCAGCGGACAAAACTTTTTCGCTTTCATTCTTGACCAGTTTCAACACTTATTCGGATCACAGACCGCCATCATGTTTATGACGCTTGGGCTGATAATACTGATTTTGACCCCATACATCCGAGCAATTTCTTCTGTCGTCTATTTTGCTTGGGAGAAGAACCGCAATTACGTGTTGATAACTCTCTTTGTGCTCATTGTTTTGACAGTAAGTTTGGCGCTGCATTAATTGCAACCCTTCCACAAGATAGCTGCTGTCAGCAACTATCAGCGGCGTCTATCCTCCATGATTAACCTAACTATTTCTTTCGTCGATGTTTTTGCTGGATTCTTTTCCTGCAGTTCCCCCAAATTAGAAAGGACTTTCTCAGTTTTTTTGGTGTTCAGGTAGAGTTTCATAGCTTCTCTTAAAGTATGTGAAAAAGTCCCGTACTTATTTAATTGGGGTTTTTCTTCTTCTGTAATTCTCGTGCAGATTGTCCTCATTGATGTAATACATAATTTATAACAAATGCGGAACATTTAGGCTTCGACGTCCTAACTCAAGAAGAAACCTAATTCAAGAATAGCTTGTCCATAAGCTGGAGCGGGCCCGACTAGGTTTGAACCCTCGGGTGGATAAAAATTAATCTTTCTCTCTCTACTATGGCGTTGGTTCAAGATTAGGTGGTTGTCAATTAGGCAGTTGGAAATAATTGATTTTTGCAGGGATCATTTGCAAACAAGAACACAACGGCGGCTGAGGCCACGCCGCAAATTCCAAACATGACATACAGGCTTTGAAAGTTGTTAGCGTAAAGGTTAAGCAACAAACCGCTTAAAATTAATCCCACAATAACGCCAACGCTCCGAAACGATCCGTTCAAAGACATCATCGTACCTCGAAAACTCGGAACCTGTTCGAGAGCCAAACTGTTAAGACCCACAATCGACATACTGGCAAAACCTGCTGATACCATCCACATTGCCGCAGAAGCCCACGCATTAGGCATAAACGCGATCAAAACAGCGAATACTCCCGAAATTACACTTGCCACGACAGCAAGAGTTTTCCTTCCGATTTTATTAATCAATCGCCCCCCAACTATAACTCCCATAATCCCCATTGCTGAAGCAATGGAATAGAAAATCGCCCCCGTGCTCAAAGACTGATCAAAATACAATCTGTAAAACGACACCGCATACACAGGCGCTAAGAATGCGAAGTTAGCAAACGCGGTTCCGATTTGGCATGCAAGCGCGGATTTATTTGACAAGATTTGTTTGAAAGCCTCCAAGTATTGAGGCTTGTTCACAATCTGTTCTTTCTGCGGTTTCGAGGGAAGAGCAATAAAGCCAAAGAGCAAACTAACTATGGATATTGGAAGGATAACCCACAAAAGAACGGCGCGCCATCCCGCAGCGTTCGTAATTAGGCTCGTCATTTGAGGCATGACCAAGTTCGCAATAAATACACCTCCCATTACTAATCCAATTGCCATTCCTTTTTTCTCCAAAGGCAAAAAATCTCCGATTAAAGCGAGAACCACAATGCCAATCATTGCTGCGCCTATTCCAAAAAAGATACTGAAGAAAAGAATAGAGGCAAAATCTGGGGCGAAAAACGTACCTAAAGCTCCGACGCCAAAAAGTGCAATACCAAGCGTGAACAACGATTTATGTTTGAACCTGACTGTCAAAAAACCCATGGCTAAACCTACAATAAAACCCACAAACGAGCTGATGGTCAAAATCTGGCTTGCAGTTCCCACAGTAACTTTTAGCGACGAGGCCACGTTTACCATGGCATTGCTTAAGAAAACCTCAAATGTGAAGGTTAAGAACATTCCCAAAAGTAAGGCAGGCACGAACAATTGGCTTTTAAGACTTTTCTTAACAGCAGACTGTGGAAAGCTCATGTTTTCTATTATTTATGTAACTAATATATCAGATTATAACAATTATGTTTGGTACTTTTTAGATTTCTTGTTAAAATTGGCGCATGATTCTCGTGTTGTTGCATGAGCCTAAGTGAATATACATTTAGTGTTGTGATTGAAATAGGTTAATTCTTGAGTTATTCCTAAATTTGAAATAGCACTCTTATACCATATTACAGATCAGTAATTAAGTAAAATGGGCGCAAAATCAAAAATTGCATTCTGAAATCTTAGCCGAGCCAATTCTAGTGGGAAGAGAAAAAGAACTCGAAGAGTTGAAACGCTGCTTAGCCCAAGCTTCGTCTGGAAAGGGAGTGACCGTTTTTATTTCTGGAGAGGCGGGAGCAGGAAAAACTAGACTTACCACTGAATTCCTGAACATCGCCAAGAAAAAACAAGTAACTGTTTTAAATGGCTGGTGCCTAAGCGATGTCGCAGTCCCCTACTTCCCCTTCATGGAAGCCTTTGACTCTTACATATCAAGCATAGAAGACAATGAAGTAACGATTGCTAACCAACAATTAAGTTTGAAATCGTGGCTTATTAAGAACCAATTTGAAGCAAACGAGACAATTCGAAACACCTCTCCGCAGGTGTGGAAAGATCAAGTGTTTGTGGCAGTCGCTAAAGAACTGCTGTTCTTATCTACGAAAAAACCCTTGATTTTGGTTTTGGAAGACATACACTGGGCGGATTCAGCCTCTCTTTCGTTGCTTCATTATCTTGCACGCCAAGCGGTTTCTGAGAGAATTCTCATCATAGCAACTTTCAGATCCGAGGAACTTAATGTACGTGTTGAAGGTCACCCTAATTCCCTATCCAAAGAACTACTTCTAATGGGGCGTGAGGATCTATACCGAGAAGTGAAACTTTCCAATCTCACTCGGGATGATGTTCAGAGAGTTGCTGAGAACATGTTAGGGGGATCGGTGCAGCCAGACCTTGGGGAAAAATTAGCAGCCAACACTATGGGCAATCCTCTTTTTGTGGTCGAATCTCTAAGAATGATGTATCAACAAGGAAGCCTCTCCAAAAGTAACGGTAAATGGAGTTTGCGCGTTGATAAATTTGAAATCCCAAAAAAAGTTAAAGACGTGATACTACAAAGATTAGAAGCCTTAAAATCAGATCAAAGACTAATCTTAGATGTAGCTTCCGTTGTTGGAGAAAAATTTGATACTAAGTTGATCGCTGCAGTTGTTTCCCAAGACAATGCGAGCGTTCTTAGAGCACTAAACGAGATTGGAAAAACTACCTTGATGATACATTGTGACGCAAACTGCTGCAGTTTTGGTCATGCAAAGTCTCGAGAAATGATCTACGAGGAAATCCCTCCACTTCTAAGAAAGGAGTACCATTCGAGGATTGCAGAGAGAATTGAGGCGGGCATCCAAGAAGCGGATAGTTTCTCTATAGATGACTTGGCGTTTCATTATGCTCAAGCTGGAGATAATGAAAAAGCAGTGAAATACGCATTAGCCGCTGGAGAAGACGCGCTAGCGAGGTGGAGCAACGGGGAAGCCATCAAACACTTCACATACGTTTTGGAGAGCGCTGCAGAAAATTCTGAAAACGTTGAAACGAGAAGAAAGGTCTGGGAGGGGTTAGGCGACGCTTACTACGCCAATAGCATGTTCAAAGAAGCAATGAGAACATTCGAGGAACTGGGTAAAAGCGAAATAGGTGTTGGTAAGTTGCGGGCGCTCAGAAAGGCAATGGAAGCCGCCTTCCAATGCATGGATATTCCTCATTTGATGGAACTGGTGAAGGAAGCTGAGCCGTATTCTGGATGCGACCGGTTAGAAAGTGCCAGAGTTCTAATTAACCGAGGAAGGGTCAGCTTTTTCGGCCATAGGAATGTAAAGCTTGCCCTTGAAGATATGGCAATTGCTTTGCGTATTTTTGAGGAGGAGAATTCTTTTTGGGACGCCGCTTTGGCCTTGGTTGGAATGGGAATGTACCATTCTTTGCTGGGCGAACCACATAAAGGAATAGCGGAGTCGTTGCGATCAATTACTCTGTTTGAAGAGCTACGGGATTTCCGCTTTCAAATGGAAGCCTGCTGGACCGCAGGCGAAAATTTCTGCAACTTGGGACTTAATCATGAAGCGTTGGGGATATTCGCAAAGGTTATAGAACTTGATGAGAAATTGAAAATGGGTGATTATAATAGGTTGGTTTATGCGAATGCTTTTTCAGCTCGGCCGTATGAGCTTATGAATGATTGGGAAGAGGCGCTGTCTTACTGTCTGAAAGCTCTTGAGGAGTCGAAGAAGACGGATAACCTCATAGCTCCAGGGATTGTTTATGCTAACCTTTCTAGGGTATATGTTAGACTTGGAGATTTGAAGCATGCAGAAGAATATTTTGACAAATTCATGAAATTGCCATCAGAAGTTCAGATGAACGTGTTTGTGGATGGGTCATTATCTAAAGCGGTCTTTTTTGCAGGAAAGAGTAAGTGGAAAGAGTCAAACCAGTACTTCAAAGAACGTTTATTTGACAAGGTTGCGATGCCGATGACGCCGACACCCGTCGGAGCTGAAATTTATGGAAGAGTATTTTATGCTTGGGCTCTTGAGAAGCAGGGACTATTTGATGAGGCCAGAATTCAACTTGAAGAGGTACAGAAAGCTATTAGAGAAATTGAAGAAAGGTTTGCACATGTTAGTCTGGAAGCGAATTTGATGGTTCGCAGAGAAGTTAGGGTTGGCGAAGATTTGGAGATGCGTCTCGACTTGGTGAACGCCTCGAGGAAACCGGGTTTGCTCGTTAAAGTTGAAGGCGTAATTCCTTCCGAGGGGTTCAAAGTCACCGCTCTGCCGCCTTGGTGCAGCCTTCAAAACGATTGCATTGAGATGAAAAACAGAGAAATCGGCGCTTTTCAAGTCGTGACGGTCAAGCTTACTTTGCGGGCAGTGAAAGCTGGGGCTTTCGCTTTAAGTCCGAAAGTTTTTTACTTGGATGAATTGGGAAAGACCAAAACAAACGGACTCGAGTCAAGAAAAATATCTGTTGAACCTGTATCTTCCAAACTGGACGAAGAAAGAGTAGCAGCAACCACGTCAGCTAGCTTTGAGTTCAAGTCTGAAGTTACTCAGAAAGCTTTTGATTTTTTGGCCAAAGCTTTTGTGGAAGATTATGTTCGCCGAAGATTGACTCAGGAACAATCCGGATGGAGAACGTTAATGGATATCGTGAAACAGGAGCGGATATCCAAATACAGTTTGTATGGTGCTGCCAGCTATCGTGGACCAGCGTTGTCCGAATTGGAACAGCTTGGTGCAGTTGAGGTACGATTGTTTCAATCTGAGAGGGGTCGCGGAGGAAAAATTCTCAAACTCAGAATCGCATACGAAAAAGAAAACGTAAAGCGTCATATTGACCAGTGCTCTTAACAGGATTCAGGGTTGAGTTTTGGGTATCTTTTTTGATGTAATATATGGTTTAGATATTTTCTTGGAATGAGGCAAATAAATCTCTTTTCGGAAAAATCAGGGAAAAATACTCTAATAATTTTCCGACTACCAAACAATTAGACAACCCTGAGAAGGGGAGGTGAAAAAAATGAAGATGAAAAGAATGATGATTTTGGTTTTCTCATTGGCTTTGGTTATGGTGTTTGCTGCGTCTACGCCCGCTTTAGCATGCGGACCCCATCATGAGACTTTCACATGGACAGGAATAGGCGTTGGAACCAGTCCCGGAACCGTCTCTGTGACAAATGGTGTTCAGCATGTAACGGGATCAACTGCAGAATGGACATACTCTGCAGCACCATGGGGTACGGGAGCGCCTACAGCTACAGACACAGAATATCTTACCCTTAATTTGAACACATTCACCGGAAACGATGTTACGCCTCAAGTATGGACCTACCCAGGGGCAGGAGTTACTAATGGCGTCGCATTCATTAAATTCAGCGGGCTTGGCCTGTTCACCTGCGATGGACCAAGTGTAAGCGCCTATGGATACACAGCAACTAAAGGAGCAACATACTACGGATTACTATCTTCGGCTGTCGCAACGCAGTTCGGCACGAGCGGAACAATGAAAGGACTATACGCGATAACTGAATCATCTACTGGAGTAACCGTAAGTAATCCGACAACCCACGCACCCATGTATACCATCGCTGTCGAAACTTGGACCTACTGGTTCTTTTAACAAGATGAACCTCTGTAAACAAGTCTGGATTGAGAGACCGACAATTAACCCAATTTTCTCTTTTTTCTTTCTGGAAAGTTAAGTAACACGCTAATAAACTTATGATAGTTTAACTATTGCGGCTCTTGGAAACCAATCTTTCTTTTCGCCTCTCAGATACTTCGCAAACAAGGGGCTTCTTCAAAATTCTGGCCAAAAGCTTGCAAAAAACAAGCAAGTTTGGAGCAAAAAGCGGGTCCGTATAGGTTTGAACCCGCGTTTGAACCCTCGGGTGGATTAAAATTAATCTTTCTCTTTCTCTCCTCCCTACTCTCACTTACGTACGTTCACTCTCTCCCACGCATGCCCACGCGTGCCTAATGTCTGTCTGTCAGGATGTCAGCCTGTAATGCAAAAAAAATGTAAATATGTTAAATTCTATGATTGTCATGGGCCAGTTTTTGAATTATTACTAAATTTGAAATAGCACTAATATAATATTGCATATATCGTAAATAAGAGTTTGAAAAGGGCGCAAAATCAAAAATTGTCTCCTGAAATCTTAGCCGAGCCAATTCTGGTGGGAAGAGAAAAAGAATTTGCAGAGCTGAAACGATGTTTAGTTGAAGCCTTATCGGGAAAAGGAGCAACCATCTTTATCTCTGGAGAAGCCGGAGCAGGAAAGACAAGGCTCACAAAAGAATTCCTAAACATCGCAGAAAAAAAGCAAGTAATTATCTTAACTGGCTGGTGCCTAAGCGACGTCGCAGTCCCCTACTTCCCCTTCATAGAAGCCTTCGACTCCTACATATCAAGCAATGAAGAAAATGGAGTAACCATTGCCAGTCAGCAATTAAATTTGAAGACTTGGCTTATCGGAAATCAAGCCGAGGCAAACGAGACACTTGGAAACGCCTCTCCTCAGGTGTTGAAAGATCAAGCGTTTGTGGCAGTCGCTAAAGAACTGCTATTTTTATCTACGAAAAAACCCTTGATTTTGGTTTTGGAGGACATTCATTGGGCCGATTCAGCTTCTCTTTCATTGCTTCATTATCTCGCACGCCAAGCAAGTTCTGAGAGAATTCTCATCTTAGCCACTTTCAGAAGCGAGGAACTAAATACACCTCTTAAAGATCACCCGAATCCACTATCCAAAGTTTTGCTTCTAATGGGGCGTGAAGGTCTTTATCAAGGAATCAAACTTTCTGGCCTCAGCCGAGACGACGTTCGAAGAGTCGCTGAGAACATGTTAGGTGGATTGGTAACCTCAGACCTCGTTGAAAAGTTAGAAGCCTATTCAATGGGTAATCCTCTTTTTGTAGTGGAATCTCTAAGAATGCTGCATCAACAAGGAAACCTCTCCAAAACGAATGGTCAATGGAGTTTATGCGTTGATAACTTCGCGATTCCAACAAAAGTTAAGGATGTCATACTGCGAAGATTAGACGCCCTAAAATCCGAGCAACGAATAATTTTGGATGCTGCCTCTGTGGTGGGAGAAAAATTTGACCCCAAGTTGATCGCTGCCGCCGTCTACCAAGACGATGCAGAAGTTCTTAGAGCACTAAACGAGATTGCAAAAACTACACTGATGATACATTGTGATGAAAACTGCTGCAGGTTTGGTCACGCAAAATCTCGAGAAATGCTCTACCAGGAAATCCCTCCACTTCTAAGAAAAGAGTACCATTCGAGGATTGCACAGAGAATTGAGGCTGACCAAGAAACTGATGGTTTCTCCATAAATGATTTGGCGTTTCATTATGCTCAAGCAGGAAATAAAGAAAATGCCGTAAAATACTCCTTGCAGGCAGGCAGAGTTGCTCTTTCGCGATTTAGCAACGTAGAAGCCATAAAACACTTTACTTACGTGGTGAACTCAATCGGCGAAGACTCTAACAACCTGAATGAAAACACAAACGCCTTGGAAGGGCTAGGCGACGCATACTATGCCAACTCTATGTTCGGTGAGGCAATGAAAACATTCGAGAAACTGGCTACAACCGCCCTTTCTGACATTTTGAGGTTGCGAGCGTTCAGAAAGGCTATGGACGCATCTTTCCAACATGGAGACACTTCCCACTTGATGTACCTCGTAAAGAAAGCTGAACCTTATGCAACAGCTGACCGCTTGGAGAGCGCAAGAATTTTAATAAACAAAGGAAGGGTATTCCAAAACAAGAACATGTTAGTTTCCGCTTTGGAGAATCACGCAGCAGGTCTACGCGTTTTTGAAGAGGAGTACTCTCTTTGGGACGTGGCACTGTCTCTGATTGGAGTTGGAATATACCGTGTCAGACTTGGTAAGCCTCAGCAAGGAATCGCGGATTCTTTGCGCTCAATTGCACTGTTTACTGAACTCGGAGATGCTAATTGGCAAATGGGCGCACTCTCTTTTGCAGGTCGAGCCTTTGGCAACTGCTTGCTCGAACATGAAGAGCTAAACACGTACTTAAAGATCATTGAAATCGACGAGAAACTGAAATTGGGCAATTACCTCAGATTGGTTTACGCTTATACATTTAGCTCACAAGTCTTTGAACGCACAGGCGATTTTGAGAAGGCACTGTCATATGGCTTGAAAGCATTGGAGATATCTGAGAAGACAGATTCACTCGCAATAAATGGAATTGTTGACTCCAATCTAACTGTGATTTATGCTAGACTTGGAGACTTGGAAAGTGCAGAGAAATACTTCGAGAAACTCAAGAAGCTACCGCCCGACATTCTTTTGCATCCATTAGTGAATGGAGATATAGCTAAGGCTGTGTTCTTCGCCGGCAAAAGTCAGTGGAAGAAATCAAATAGATACTTCGCAGAATGCTTTGATTCACTTAGATCTTCGCCTCAACCCGAGTTCGAATCACGTGTGAAATTATTTTATGCGTGGGCTCTTGAAAGCCAAGGACGCGTTGAGGAATCTAACGTTCAAGTTGAAGAGAGACAGAGAGATTACCGTGAAGCTGAGGAAATATTTGCACATGTTAATGTCCAAGCAAATTTGATGATTCCAATTAAAGTCGAGGTTGGTCAAACATTTGAAGCTCGCCTAGACATTGTCAATACTTCCAGGAAAAACGGCTTGCTGGTTAGAGTTGAAAAAGATCTGCCCCTTGAATTTAAGGTTACGAATCTTCTGCAAAAGTATACTAATCAAAGCGAGTTTTTTGATTTAAAGAAAAGGAAGCTCGAACCGTTCCAAGTTATGACCCTCAAAGTTAATCTGGAAGCTACAAAAGCGGGTGTTTTCAACCTCAATTTAAATGTAGTTTACCTAGATGATTCAGGAAGGAATAAAATATGCATACCGACCCAACACAATATCATTGTTGAACCGGAACACCGAATAGTTGAAAAGCAAGATTTAATTGCAGCCGAGACATCAAGCAAACCACTAATCAAAACCGCCGAAAGTGAGAAAGTTTCATCACCACGAGCTGTCATTTTGGATCAAAATTTTGAATTCGCGATTGAGACAGCAAAGATGGCTTTTGATTATCTGGTTAGTGCTTTTGTGGAAGATTACATGCGGCGTAGAATTGCGCAGGAAAAGGCTGGTTGGAGATCTCTAATGAAGATTGTTAATGAAGGAAAATTGTCAAAGTCCAGTATGTATGGCTTTAGAGGACGAAAGGGACGAGCATTGATCGAGTTGGAAAGTCGCGGTCTAGTCGAAGCTCGATTCTTCCCAGGCGAAAGGGGCCGCGGAGGCAAAATCTTAAAACTGAAAGTCGCATACGAAAAAGAAATAATAAAACGCTTAATTGATAACCGAATAATGAACAAGAAAAAAGAATAAGGCTATTTTGACCTCCAAACAGTTGAATCAGCAATTATTAGGCACAATAAATTATTTAATGGCGCTAATGGATTGATTTAACGTTGATTCTTATTATAATCTGACATTTTAGGTTTCTAACTTATTTTTTCGGCGCTTTGCTGCTAGAAAAATGATTATGTATTTTTCGAGGTAAAGAATATGACAAAGATAATTTGAGGAGGTGAAAAGATGAACAAAAAAATGATTTTGGCTCCGATAATAGTTTTGTTGATGCTACTTGCTGTGGCTCCGGTAATGGCTTGTCCGACACACTCCCAAAAAGTTACAGCATGGAACACAACAACCGGTCTTGGAAACCCACCAGTTCCTCCTAAATATTCATGGACCACTGCTGGTGGCATAACGATTGAGATCGGATACCAATCTGATGTCGTTGGCAAGCTTGGTATAGGAAGTAATACCTACAATATTTACTCTCATTCCGTTTCAAATTTAGTTTATAACAGTAAAACTGGCATAGCTGACCGTCTTTCCGATGCAGTATGGTATGTACCGACTTTAGGTTCGAGCGACGGATTTTCAGGAATCGTAAATATTAGGTATGTTGGCGTAACCTCTCTTTCCTCTACCGGAGCTCCCCTCGGAGCTACTTCCTATTCAGTGCACTTAATATTGCAGGGCTTTGGTGAATTTAAAGGGCAGACATTGATGCTATCTTACGATGGACCATCGGTTAAAACCGCTGAATGGACAGGTTACTGTTTGATACCAACCTAATAGCACCAGAATTATCAACAGGACGGTCGAAATTTTCCCTATTTCCTTTTTTCTTTCTTGAAAATTAAATAAAACTTTATCAAACTTGAGGTAGCTATTTGGATATTATTTTACTGCAACCTAAACGTAGTCCATCAGAACTGGCCAGCTGTAACTTGTTTTTTCCTGTTTTTCTTTGTCGACCCTTCAGGGTTGGCATCACAGTTGTTGTATTATTGAAGTTTTTTTGATATTTTAAAATAAAGAATAAACATTAGAATTATACACCAATTTTGTGAGTTTTTGACAAGCATTAAACATTATGACATTAATTTAATATATTGATTGAATAGAAACTTATAAAGCATGAGAGACCAAGAGCCCAAAGTCAAAAAAAATTTTAAACTCCCAATGTTTGTGACTGCTCTATTCTTAGCTAACTTATCGATATATACAACTACTTATTTTCAGAATATAGTTCTCATAGACGTAGCCAAAACATTCAGAGTTTCAGTTGGAACCATGAGCCAGCTCGCCACAGTTAGCTATTTGACAGGTCTGATAATTGGTTTGATATTGGGCTTTTTGGCTGTTAGATTCAAGCCTAAGTCATTATTGCTGTTGGGAATCACGAGTTATGGAGCGGGAACATTAGTTTACTATTTCGCCGCGAATTTTGCCATAGTGCTGTTCTCTCCTGTATTTGAAGGAATAGGAAGCGGTATGGTTGACACAATGATTTTTACATTAATCGGAGAGGTTTTGCCATTACAAAAAAGAGGCTGGGCAATAGGCTTGGTGGTATCGAGTCAATTCTTTACCAATCTTGTTATGTCTCCGGTCACTAGCATTATTGCGCCTGTAGCGGGATGGCGTGCGGTTCTGTTATGGTTTATCCTTCCAATTTCCATGGTTAGCTTGCTCGTTTGTTTTCTCACTATTCCGTCAAAACCGCACCAAGATCAGTTTTTCGCGAAGCCCGAATACGTAAAGGTTTTCAAACGAATTTTGACAAATAAATCTGCAATAGCATGCATAATTGGTGCAGTGCTTATAGGGATTAATTCTTCTTTGGTCGTATATGCTGTTACTTTCTTTAGAATAGAGTTCTCAGTGTCATTAAGCACTGGTGCGGCTTTTGGTTTGATGGCTTCTGCATCGGGATTTTTTGGCGGTCTAGTTGCAGCAAGATTGATAAACCGAGCTGGCAGGTGGCTTCTCGCCATTTCAGCAGCTTTACTTGCAGGCATTTTACATATTTTTTTCACTTTTGTACCCTACGTGTCTGGTTCCTTAGCATTTTGGTTGGCAGCAACCTTCTTTGTGGGTGTGAATGCCGCAAGTTTTACAAGTTTGATTCTTGAGCAGGTTCCGGTTTTTCGAGGGACTATGATGTCTCTAAACCAATCGTTTCGGTCTCTTGGCCTAATTTTGGGAATAAGCCTAAGCGGATTGGTGCTGAACCTTTACTCCGACAACTTTCATATCGTAATGGTCATCTTTGGTGTTGCCGCCGTTGCAGCTGCGGCAGTTTTGTTCTTGTTTGCGAAAGATCCTACCAAAACCGAAAACCTCCAAATACCTTGAAAAAAACGCTCAGTATAGAGCAAAAAGCGGGCCCGACGGGAATTGAACCCGCGACCTACGGATTAAGAGTCCGCCGCTCTAGCCTGACTGAGCCACGGGCCCGCATAGCTTCGCTTTTGAAAAAGGTTCCACTGAATAATATAGAGCTTACGGTTGTTGTTGCAGCTCGATGCAGTGAAAAACTAATAACAAAGAAGCACCTTTAGTCTATTGGAGCAGTTTTTTATGAGGAATTCTTTTGGCGAAGTCTTCATTCTAAAAACGATTAATAGAACAGCAGGCGTACCTGCACTACTCAAAAAGTTTGGTTTAGACGATTATTCTGGGAAACAGGTGGCTTTGAAAGCAAATTTTAACAGTGCTGACCCGTTTCCAGCATCTACTCACCTTGACACGTTAAGAGCCATAGTTGAAAACCTAAAAAATGCTGGGGCAAGCGGCATAACATTGGCGGAGCGAAGCGGCATGGGTGACACTGAGCAGGTTCTGGAGCAAATGGGCGTTTTAGCTCTATCAAAGGAACTGGGCTTCAAGGCTATTGTCTTAAATGATGTGGGCAGGGACGAGTGGCTTAAAGTTGAACGAGGAGGCACCCATTGGGTCAAAGGATTCTACATGGCAAAAGTATTCCACGACGCAGATAAAGTTGTTCAGACATGCTGTTTAAAAACTCACAGGTTCGGAGGTCACTTTACACTTTCATTGAAGAATTCTGTGGGTTTAGTTGCGAAGAAGGTTCCGGGCGGAGTGTACGATTACATGTGGGAACTGCATGGATCCCCTTATCAGCGGCAGATGATTGCAGAAATAAACAAACATTACACCGTGGATTTTGTTTTGATGGATGGAATAAAAGCATTCACAACGGGTGGTCCTGACCGGGGCACGTTAGTTGAGCCTAACCTTTTGCTTGCAAGCCGGGACCGAGTGGCTATAGATGCAGTCGGAGTCGCAATTCTAAAAATGTACGGAGCTAAGGGTAAAGTTGGCGAAGCAGACATATTTGAGCAGGACCAACTTAAGCGTGCGGCAGAGCTGGGTTTGGGAGTCAAATCGGCCGCTGAAATAAAGTTGACGCCTTTAAATGATGAAAGCCGAGTTGACGCAGAGCTAATCGAGCAGGTTCTTAAAAAGCAGGTTGCTACGAATTAATCCGCATAAGAATGTCTGGTTTGTCGCTTGCTATGCCATCTACGCCTTTCTTAGAGTATTCCTCGACTTCTTCCGGAGTGTTTATAGTCCAAACTACCACTTTTAACCCGTTTTCGTGCGCTTTCTCAACGTCAGCCGTATGCGTGAATCTGTAGAGCGCAAGAAGATAGTTCGCTTTAAGTTCTAACGCTGCTTTAACCGGGTTTTTATGCTTTGCATAAATCAAGCCTGTCTCTATGTCCTTGTCTAATTCCCTAACTTTCCTGAGAGCATCTTCAAGGAAAGAAACGATAACAACGTTCTTCGCTAATTTTTTCTCATGCACTATCGAAAGCACTTGCCCTTCAATGCCCGTTTCCTTAAGCTCGATAAACACCTTCACCTTTTTATCCAAAAAATCCAATACGTCAACCAAAGTCGGGACCTTCTCGCTACCTTCAGCGGAAAAGCTTTTGATTTCTTTAACGGTAAAATCGCTCACTAAGCCTTCGCCGTCAGTTGTCCGCTTCACATCTGCATCGTGAATAACGACAAGTTGGTTATCTTTGGTCTTTCTAACATCCAATTCAATTGCGTCTACGCCGATTTCAATTGCCTTTCTAAAACTCGTTATGGTATTTTCAGGCGCATAAGCTCTAGCGCCCCTATGACCAATACGCAACATAATAAGCTAATTCTTCATCGAAGAATTTTACTGTTTGCCAAGTTCTTGTTCTGATGTATCCAGCATTTTTAGCATGCTTCCTGATCGGTAGCCTTCCAAATCAATTGTAACGTACTTGAATCCTAACTTTTTTAAATTATCTGCTACCCTGTCCAAAACATCGACTCTGCCAAAGAGTGCTCTTTCAGTTTTTCCGACTTCTATTCTTGCCAACCCGTTATGGTCTCTAACTCGTATCTGCTTAACCCCAGTTATCGCCTTTACGGCTTGCTCTGCCTTGTCGATTCTAAGTAGCTTCTCAGCTGTAATTCTCTCATTAAACGGTATCCTTGAAGCCAAGCACGCTAAAGCAGGTTTGTCATGAACGCTAAGTCCCATTGTTTTGGCCACTTGGCGAATCTCATCCTTACTAAACTTGTTAATCATCCATGGACTATACACCCCTTTTGCTTCTTGGACTGCTTTGAACCCGGGTCTGTGATCGCTTAAATCAGTGAAGTTTGTACCTTCAAAAACCGCTTTGAACCCGAGTTCATGAGCGAAGTCGACTAGGGATTTGAGTAATTCTTTTTTGCAGTAATAGCAGCGGTTTTCAGGGTTTTTGCTAAAATTCTCATCTGATAACTCGTTAGTTTCAATCACAAATAATTTGATGCCAATTTCCATTGCTGTTTTTTTCGCGTCCTTTAACTCTTCGGACGTATATGTTGGAGATTGAGCTATAACAGCCACAGCCTTCTCACCTAAAACCGCATGGCTCACCGCCGCTAATGTTGAACTGTCCACACCTCCAGAAAAAGCAATTACCACGCCGTCTTTTCCTTTTTCCCTGATGAAAACTTTGAGTTCTTCAAGTTTACGATTTATTTCTTCCATGCAAATCACTTTGTTTACATAATAACTTCTTTTGCCTTCGAAATTACAAGTTCTGAAAGTTCTCTGAGAGGTTTGTTAGTTTTTTCCGCCAACCTTTTCAGATCTTCGTATTCTGGTTTTATGCGGATGATTTCTCCGTTGCTGTTTTTAGAAACTTTAAGTTTTACTGGTTCTTTAACGCCGTCAATTAGCAAATCGACTGCACAAACTTCGCGGTTAACAATGTGTCTTTCACAGAGGTAAACTCTGACTCCCAGCGTGCCTGTTTCATTAATCAGTACATTTGAGAGGCGTTGAGTATCTTTTTGATCAGCAATCACCTTGATAATTTGTCCAGGTCTATTCTTTTTAGTGAACATGGGTATGATGCTTACGTCTTTTGCGCCTTCCGCAAGAAGCCTCTCAAAGGTGTGCCCCACGATTTCTCCAGAAACATCATCAATATTGGTTTCCAACACGGCAATCTGATCCTTAGTCAAGTAGTTATCTAAAGCTCTACCCATGGTTATTCGAAGAACGTTAGGCATCTCAGAAAACTCTTTGTCGCCTGCACCATAACCAACCTTCAAGGGGGCCATCTCAGGATAAAACCTGCTTACTTCATCAGCTAGATTAACCAGTATTGCTGCTCCAGTGGGCGTAGCTAGTTCCGACTCGACCGGTCCACCCTTAATCGGAAAATTCTTTGACTGAAAAATAGCTAGCGCCGCTGGCGATGGACTTGACACAGTACCATGTGAGAACTGGAATAATCCTCCGCCAACGGAGACTGGTGTCGAAACGATTTTAGCGTTAAAGAAACCAAGGTCTTCCATGGCGACTGCTGAACCAATAATTTCCGCGGCAGTATCGACCAAACCAACCTCATGCAGATGAGCATCAGCTAAATGGTGTCCATGAAGTTTAGCTTCTGTGTCAACCAACGTGTGGATGACATTTGAGGCAAACTGCTTTGCTTTTGCAGAAAGATTGAGGTTTTCTGCTGTTTTTTCAACTATTTCAACTAATACTTTTCCGTCTTTTCTGGTTTTTCCTTCTGCTGTAACGTCAACTTTGGTGGCTCTGAATTCTTTTCGCATAACCTGTTTGATGTCAACCACTACGTTCACGTAGCCATGATCCGTGTTTTCAAGGCTTTTTATGGCTGAAGAAACCTTGTTTACGTTTGCTCCAAGATCCAGCAGTGCCCCCAGGATCATGTCTCCAGAAACTCCAGCGACTTGACAATCAATCATAACTATTCTGCAGAATTCAGTCATTCTGATTCGACCGTTTGCTAATATTAAAAAAGCAAAAACGATATATTGCTTCTGGTTCTTGAGGAAGTGATCGAGATCATGTTCACATTGAAAGAGATTCTTGAAAAAACCGTTAAGAACGAGTTGACAGTTGAAGAAGCAGAAAAACTGGTGCGTTTGTTAGCTATTGCTGAAGTTGAAGGCATAGCAAAAATTGACTCTAATAGGGAACACAGAAAAGGCATACCTGAAATAATTTTGGCTGACAGCAAAACAACAAAAGACCTCGTTGAAATCACACTGCTGATGCTTAGTGAAAACGGGAGAGTAATAGTGAGCAGATGCAACCCGGAACAAATCAAAGCCCTTAACCAGGTGCTGCCTGACGATGCAACTTGCCAGATTAACGAAAAAGCACGAATGGTCGTGTTAAAAAAGAAAAACCTTGCAGTAAAAGCCACAGGTGGAAAGATTGGGCTATTAACCGCGGGTACTTCTGACATCCCAGTGGCTGAAGAAGCAAAAGTGATTGCGGAAGAAATGGGCTGCCAAGTCTACGCATCCTACGATTTAGGTGTGGCTGGAATCCACCGGATTCTTCAACCCCTAAAAGACCTAATCATAAAGGACGTTGACGTTATCATTGTGGTTGCAGGCAGAGAAGGCGCCCTGTCTTCGGTTGTTGCTGGCATGGTTAATGTTCCGGTGATTGCGGTTCCAACTTCTAACAGTTACGGTTTTGGCGAAAAAGGCGTCAGCACGTTGATGGCTATGCTTCAGTCCTGTTCACTTGGTTTGGCAGTTGTTAACATTGACGCTGGAGTCGCTGCGGGTGCTGTGGCTACATTGATTGCAAATCGCGCGGCTAAATTTAGAAATTAAAGGCAGGTATGTATTTAACTTCAATACTTGGTGGAGATTGTCTTTAAGAGAACACCTATGTGAAGTTTGACTATTTGGGTCTTTCTTCTCCTCATTTCTCCCCTAATTTCACTCTAATCTTTCACTAGTCGACGACGAAGGCAAACACCTATCCGCCCACACCAAAGAGG
>JBEKPG010000014.1:0-49308 GCA_049520955.1 Bathyarchaeia archaeon
TCTTCAGGAACGATTAGCCCAACAAGCACAACCGCATTCGCATCAGGAGTATGGACAGGTCAAGTAACGCTCTCTCAAGCAGGAACAGGCATTTCAATCTCAACCACTGGCAGCGGCAAATCTGGAACAAGCAACACGCTCATTGTTAATCCGGCTGCTCTTGACCACTTCGTCTTTAATGCTATTAGCAGTCCACAAACCGCAGGTAAAGCTTTCAGTATAACGATAACGGCTAAAGATTCAAACGGCAACACAGTTACAAGCTATACTGGAACAAACACCTTAACGGTGTCTTCAGGAACATTAAGCCCAACAAGCACTGGGTTGTTCTCATCAGGTGTTTGGACGGGTTCAGCGACGCTTTCTGTATCTGGTTTAGGAATTACAATCGGTACGTCTGGTTCTTCAAAGTCTGGAACGAGCAATTCGTTTACTGTTAATTCGGGTGCTCTTGATCATTTCGTTTTTAGCAACATTGGCGCACAGACGGTGGGTTCTGCTTTCAGCATAACCATTACTGCTAAAGATTCGAGTGGCAATACGGTTACGAGTTATACTGGAACTAACACTCTATCTGTGTCTTTAGGAACCATAAGTCCGACAAGCACGGGGGGTTTCTTATCAGGTGTTTGGACGGGTTCGGTGACGCTTTCTGTATCTGGTTCAGGAATTACAATCGGTACGTCTGGTTCTTCAAAGTCTGGAACGAGCAATGCATTCACTGTTAATGCGCTCGTTCTTGACCATTTTGTCTTTAATGTTATTAGCAGTCCGCAGACTGCTGGTTCTGCTTTCAGTATAACGATAACGGCTAAAGATTCAAACGGCAACACAGTTGCAAGCTATACTGGAACAAACACTTTGAGTGTTTCCGCGGGAACTATTAGTCCAACTCTCACTGGTGCATTCTCGAATGGTGTTTGGACTGGTTCAGTGAAAGTGACTGGCGCTGGTTCAGGCGTTACGCTTTCCACGTCTGGTTCTGGCAAGTCTGGAACGAGTGGCAGCTTCACGGTTAATCCTGGTGTTCTCGACCACTTCACTTTTAGTACTATTAGTAGTCCTCAGACTGCTGGTGCACCGTTCAGCATAACGGTTAATGCTGAGGACGCTTCTGGGAACACGGTTACGAGTTATAGTGGTACGCCGACTTTGAGTGTTTCAACCGGAACTATTAGCCCAACTCTCACTAGTGCCTTCTCGAATGGTGTTTGGACTGGCACAGTTACAATGACTGGTGCTGGTTCAGGCGTTACAATTACAGCTACTGATGGCACTCATACAGGGACAAGTAACTCGTTTACGGTGAATCCTACTATTTCTGCTTCTGCTGATGCTGGTGGTTCCATCACTCCAACTGGAAGTGTTTCGGTCAACTATGGCGGCAGTCAAAGCTTCAATATAACAGCGAACGCTGGCTACCAAATTGCCGATGTCGTTGCGGATAACGTTTCTCTGGGTGCCCTTTCATCTTACACCTTCACAGATGTCCAGGCTGCTCACACGATCATTGCTGACTTTGCGATTAACACCTTTAATATTTCTGCTTCTGCGGGAGCCGGCGGTTCAATCAGTCCAAATGGATCTGTAAGCGTTAACTATGGTGACAATCAAACTTTCACCATAACAGCGAATACTGGTTACTATATAGTTGATGTTTCAGTGAATGGAAGTTCAGTTGGCGCAGTCAGCTCCTACACCTTCACCAATGTTCAAGCTTCAAATACCCTCTCAGCAACGTTTGCACCAACTCCCACTCCAACTCCTACTCCAACGGCAACTCCAACTCCGACGTCATCACCCTCACCAACTGCCACTCCGACCCCTACTGCAACACCTAAACCTACAGCTACTCCTGCTCCTACGCCATCACCGACTCCAACTCCGTCAGCAACAACTGTGCCAGCAACGACGGATAGTGGCGCAACAGTTGATCTTGCCATAGGAGGAAACGTAACCAGCTCACAGATATCCAATGCAGCAATCACGTCATACCAACCGTCAAAAACAACTACAGTGTCCTTCACAATAACTGGGCCAATCGGAACATCAGGCCTTGGCATCATGACTATACCAAAAACAGCAATATCCTACGGAACAAGCCCAGTCGTATACATAGACGACCAGCAGGCTCCAAATCAGGGCTACACGCAAAACGCCAATAACTTCTACGTATGGTACACAACGCGCTTTGACACAAATCTCGTAAATGGTGTTTCAGAAGTGACAGTGCAATTTTTAGTACCTTCAACGTCGCCAGCATCATCATTGGGACCTTTGCTTGCCGTCGGCATAGCAGTCCCTGAAATCATTTTAATCTTCACAGTTGTAGCCGTCAGACGTTTAAGACGAAACCCAGACAACATTTAACAAAAGTGCGCGTTTTTCCGTTCTTAATAACCATCGTCATTTTTAGGACGTTTTCGAAGAGGATAGGGCATTGAACGATATTTTCCAAAAAAATATCATAGCTTGCACTTAGTGTTTCTTAAATCAGCTGGGATAATGATTAATCATGCATTTTAAACGCTTTCGCTTCTCTTCCTTTTTCCCTACTAAGAGAGCTCGTTACGTTTTTCTTAAACTTCTAAAAGTTTTTTTGTTCTTTAGCACTGGCGTTTATTTGTTAACGTTGCCATTTTACTATTTTCTTGTGGCTTCTCCGTTAGAGATAGCAGATTTCTTTATGCCTTTTGAAGTAATTTTTTGCTTAATTCTGAGTTTAATAATGTTTATTTGGTTTGCTAAAACTGTTTGGGAGATTTTGAAGGCATGAAAAACAAAGCGCGCTGCCTGTCCCTAAAATGGTTAAGAATAGTTAAAAGTCGTCTTTTTGGGGTGCTCGAGTGATAGACTAATTCTTGAGAACATAGCACGGCTTGGTCTGAAGGTTTGTTTTCCATGGTGCCCAATTCGTTGGTAAAGTGCGAACATTCCGTAAGAGGCTAAACAGCTCAAATTTGCCCCAAAATCAGAAAATAAGAGTTATGACCATTTTACACCAATAAAGGGACAAACCAGCGCGGGAGAGAAGGTGCTGGGAGATTTAGGGAGGTTTTAATTTTGCTTCGGGAAGAGGAGTGTTTTTCGGTGGATTTTGTGAACTATTTAAGCGACGTTGCGTTGAGAGTACGTGCTTACTTTGGAGAATGGAGAGCAGGGTCTTAACGTTTAGTTAGAGTTTCCTTTGTTTCATGTCCACCTCTGTCAGGAGGGGATTTAGTAGTGTTGAATCCAAATTCCGTTTTAGAGGGGGACTTTAGCTTCTCTGGTTTGATTTTGGGAGTGTTTGTGGGTGGTTTTGTTGGGTAAGAATCGTGATCGCCTCTGTATTGTTGCGGCTATTTTGGAGGCTGCTAATTCGGGTGCGGCTAAGACTCATATTATGGTTGGGGCGAATTTGAGTTTTAGTCTTTTGGAGAAGTACTTAGATGTTGTTGTGGGTGCAGGTTTTGTTCGTGTTGAGGATTCTAGGTACGAGTTGACTTTGCGGGGTCATCAGTTTCTTAGGGAGTATAGGCATTTTCGTAATGGTTATGTTGGGGTGCAGAAGTTGCTTGAAGCTTTGGATGGTGAACGGAAGAAGCTGGCTTTGATGTGTGAAGATTCGGGTTAGCGGTTTAGTTATTTTTGGTCTTTTGTTGAATCGGAATAAACAATTTAGGTTGAAATATTGATATCTTTCCATTCTTTTCCATGTTATCTTAAATAGCTGGTTAATTAAAGGATACCGTTGGGGAGGCGAGTTACTTCGAGAATCGACAGGGAAAATCAGGGTTCCCTTTCGATGCAGGTTATCATAGCTGCTTTGAATGAGGAAGAAGGCATAGGACTTACCATCTCTGAGTTTAATGCTATCCTAGGCTCTCCACCTGTTTTGGTAATTGACGGCAGAAGCACTGATCGAACCGTCGAGATAGCTAAAGACATGGGCGCCGAAATCCATGTCCAGGATGGATCAGGAAAAGGTAATGCAGTAGCGAAGGCAATTGAACATTTGAATTTAACAGTTGATTACGCTGTCATCACAGACGCAGACCACACGTACCCAGCTAAATGCGTTCCTGAAATGATTCGAATTTTAGAGGAAAACCCTGACGTGGGCATGGTCTGCGGAAACAGGTTCGATTCACACATGGACCTGAACAGGTTGCATGACTTTTTTTATGTAGGTAACCGATTCATAGCCTTTACCCACAACGTTCTAAACGGAGTCGCATTAACTGATCCGCTCACAGGGTTGCGTGTGGTGCGTGCGAAAATTCTTCGAAACTGGAAAGTGAAATCCAAAGGCTTCGACGTCGAGGTTGAGCTTAATCATCATGTTGAACGGAAAGGTTTTGGAATCGTGGAAGTTCCAATTAAATATCGAGATAGATTGGGCAAGAAGAAACTAAAAGTTAAGCATGGCGTCGAAATTCTGAGGCGCATATTGTCAGAAACAACGTATTAAACGCACATTCTAACTGTTAAAACCGTTTTTTCAGCACGCATGAACGGTGCTGTCAGAAAGTCGTTTGTTAAATAATCAAATGTAAATCGACTTTTTCCAATCAAAAAACTAAACTGTTGTCTGCCTAATTGACCTGAAAGGTTATTTGTTGGGGCTCAAAAACTTTCGTTTAAACTTAAAAAAGGTGCTGATCTCTATGAAAATCTGTATGTTGGCCCCAGAGTTCTTACCTACATGGGGCGGGGTCGGGGCGTACATCGTAGAATTAGTCCGCCATTTGCCTAAGGAAACTGAAATTCATGTCTTGACCCCTTGGCGAACTTGTTTAGGAAGTAGCACCATTTCAACTTCTGATTATGATTTTTCACAATACTTTGGGCCTAATGTTCGGGTTCATTTCATCTCAAAGGCAAGTGACACTTTTGTTTATAATTTTAGTTTTCAGTATGCCTGCGCACGCGTTGTTCCTAAGTTGGTAAAAGAAGAAGGGATCGACCTTCTACATTCGCATACTGCTCATATGTCAGATTTGATGTTGCAGTTCAGAAAAATGAAAATTCCAATAGTGACTACTATTCATACAACTATTGAAGGTCAAAGGGAAGGAGCTAAAAATTCAGGTTTGCCCTTTTCAGGTTTGGAAGCATCTGAAAGATGGACTTATTTGACATACCCGTTTCTAAGATTAGCAGAAATTACTTACTTCCTAAAAAGACGTAATTATATCACGGTATCCTATTGGATGAAGAATCAGGTAGAGAAAAAATATCCTTTGCTAAAAAATAGTATTAGAGTCGTTCATAATGCAATCGATACTACCCGTTTCTCTCCAGGTCAAAGGCGTTCCGACCGCAAAACTGTTCTTTTTACGGGTCGTTTGATAAGTGCAAAAGGAATCAGACATATAGTAGATGCAATTCCTTCGGTTCTTCGAAGTTTTCCTAAGACTTATTTTCTGTTTATAGGGTCTGGAGATGCATCACCATATGAAAGAAAGCTAAAAGACTTAGAAATACCACAAGAAAATTACAAGTTTCTAGGTTATTTAAAGGAATCAAATGACCTTGTGAAATATTACCAAGAATCGAGTATTTATGTGGCACCCACTATGTATGAAAATCTCCCTACTCGTGTGTTAGAAGCCATGGCCTGTGGGACTCCAACCATTGCATCAAATGTTTGTGGAATCCCGGAAGCGGTGCATGATGGGGAAAATGGCTTGCTTGTACAGCCAGGGTCAACTAAGCAACTTGCTAACGGGATCTGTCGTCTTCTAGGTGATTCGGGCTATCTCCTGAAATTAGGTCAAAATGCTAGGGCGACAATACTGAACGAATTCGATTGGCGCGTTAGTGCCACAAAAATCGCTAATATCTACGAGCAGGTCTCAAGCGGTTAGTAATTGATAAAATCATTAGGTTGATTAAATGCGTGTTTTGCTTGTAAATCCTCCACGATTCCAAGGTGTGCCTGTTATCAGAGAAGAACGTTGCGAAATAACTGAAAGGTATTCTATCCTTCCTCCGTATAGCCTTCTTCAAATCGCGTCTATTCTAAGAGCTGATAAACACAGTGTTGAGTTGGTGGATGCTAACGGAATTAATTTGAGCTCGGATCAAGTAAATAGCATAATTCAAAACTCCAATTTTGATGTTATAATATTTAGATTTACGCCAACTACATATCACTGGGATATGAAAATTGCTTCGTTTTCAAAAATGGCGCATCCGAAAGCTTGGACCATAGGAATCTGTTGGACCCTAAGAACCGTTCCAGAAAGTGTATTGAGCAATGCGCCAGATCTGGACATTTATGTCATGCATGACTATGAGGTGGTAACGCCTGCGGTCGTTTCAGCGATTTCCTTTGGCAAGAATCTTTCAACTGTGCCCGGAATTGCCTATCGAGGTGGAGACCGAATTCAAGTAAATGCGATGTCCAAACCAATTGAAAATTGGGATTCTCTGCCGTTGCCAGCTTACGACCTTCTTCCATCCATAAAAAATTATTTTATTAATACTCATCATGGGGCTCCATTTATGATAATGTATGCGGGGAAGGGTTGTCCATTTTCATGTATCTACTGCACGGAGAGAAACACCAAAGTTAAGAATCGCTCAGCCGAGAGAATCTTAAGAGAGTTAAAATATATTAAAGAAAAGTTCAATATAAAAACAGTCTCCTTCTTTGACGAGACATTTACAATCGATAGGGAAAGAGCAATAGCAATTGCGGAAGGAATTAATCGAGAAAATCTAAAAATTCTTTGGTACTGCAATACTCGCGTGAACCTCGTTGACAAAAGTTTACTGAAAATTATGTATAACGGAGGGTGTAGAGGAATATCCTTCGGGATAGAGTCAGGAAGTCAAACGATTCTTGACAATGCTCAGAAGGGCGTCACAGTCAAACAAGCTGAAGACGCAATAAACCTGACAAAAGAGGTTGGCATGAAGGTTTATTGTAGCTTTATATTTGGTTTGCCAGGGGAAAACTGGAACACTGTTAATGAAACCATAAAATTTGTGAGGCGAACCTTGCCTACTGGCGCTCAGTTTAATGTTGCTGTTCCATATCCAGGCACAGAACTTTATCAAATTGCATTGAAAAAGGGCTGGATAAAGGCGGGAATTGATTGGAGCACAATGTATCAGCACGAGTCAGCCATGAGAACTGATGAGTTAACCTCAGAAGAATTAAACAAAGCACGGAAAATGGGTTATCGTGCATTATATTTTAATTCAAGGTGGTGGCTTCAGAATTTGTGGCATGTCTTTAAAGAGCCAGACGATTTTCAATTGGCATTAAGATACTCGATTAAAATTATTAATAACTATGTTTTTCATAAGATGGTTCATGCGCACTAGTTCGATTTCTATTTTCTTTTGACAATATTTTCAGGGGCTCATGGAAACTTTTGCGATTTATTTTCACAACAACGTTTTATCCTCCGTATCATTTAGGCGGAGACGCTGTTCATGTCAAATATCTAGCCGATGAATTAGCGAGACTCGGACATGAAGTGCATGTTTTACATAGTATAGACGCTTATCAGCTTAAAAGAAAAAGCGCGCCGAAAGAGGAAATTGATAATAAAGTTCATTTGTATCCCATTCACACGCCCTTTAATTTAAGTGCTTATACAGCATATTTTTCAGGGAAATCAAGGTCAACGACCAGAAAATTCAGAGCTATTGTGGAAGAAATTGAACCCGATGTAGTTCATCATCACAATATTTCGTTGCTCGGTTACGATATACTAAAGAAACAAGGACAATACTCAAATTTATACACGGCCCACGATTACTGGTTGATTTGCCAAGAAAACAACTTATTGAAAAATGGCAAAGAGATATGCGTAAGCAATTCATGTTTTTCATGCTCTCTAAGACAACTAAAACCACCTCAAATCTGGAGAAAAAGGCGAGAATTTGCAAACGCAATAGCAAATGTCGATTTTCTTATCTCACCAAGTAATTACGTCAAAAACAAGATCTTCGAAAAGGTGAGTATTAACGGTATTACTTTGTCCAATTTTGTTCCGCGCCCTCAAGTCGAAATAACTTCTTCTGGATTCTCGGACTTTTTTCTTTATGCTGGCGTTCTGGAAAAACACAAAGGAATACTAGATCTGCTTGAGCTTTTCAGAAATACTAAAATTAGTTCAAAACTTCTGATTGCCGGAAATGGAAGTTTAAGATCGCACATAGCCGAATATGTGAGGAAAAACTGCCTTGAAAACAGAATTATTTTTCTAGGTTGGGTGGAAGGTAGCATGTTAACGCGATTGTTAAGTGATGCTACAGCTCTAGTAATGCCATCAAAGTGGGAAGAAAACAATCCTTTGATCGCTTTGGAAGCCCTGTCAGTTGGTACTCCAGTTATAGGCTCAAATAAAGGAGGGTTGCCAGAAATAATTAACAAAGTTGACACGAAACTCGTTTTTAACCAATTAAACGAACTTAAAGGTCTACTTCAAGGCTTTTCAAGAAAGGGATTTTCATCTAAAAAAATAAAAAGCGTTTATGAGGAAAACTTTTCCCCCGAAGTTTATGTTCATAAGTATATTAATGCAATAAAGAAGATGTGAAGTCCTCACCAACTGAGGCTAATCGTTCAATTAGCAGAATGTTGAAAAACTCTAATAGTTAATACAGTGCATTTGATGACGCGCGGTGCCATATGTGTTCAAAAACAGCATTATTTCCAAATTCCGATATTATTGTAACTGAGTAGGTCATGAGTTATGGGTGAGAATATAGTTAATATTGTTGAACCCCCAGCAATTAGCGTTATTTTAGCAACAAGAGGCGACAAGGCAGAATTTTTGAAAAATTGCATAGAGTCACTGAAAAAGCAGAAGTTTAGAAACTTCGAAATCATAGTTGTTTCTAAAAAGTTTCCTAAACAACTTGATGACCTGTTTGAAAGCGAACATATTAGATTTCTCGAGGAAAAAGGGTCGACCTTGGGGGCGGCCAGAAATTTGGGTGTTATGAACGCCAAAGGAAAATTGGTTTCTTTTATAGACGATGATGCCGAAGCATCGGCAGACTGGCTTGATAAGATATCTATGACTTTTTCTCGTTTTCCCTCGTTGTGTTGTTTAGGGGGACCACATTTTACTCCTCAAGATGAATCAGAAAAGAACCCGCTAAAGTTAGTTGAGGGCTCATTTTTGGAAGCTCATTTGCAAAATACCTATTTCGACAAATCAGCCATTGGGAAGATTGCAGGTTGCAACGTGACCTACAAAAGATCTGTCTTTCAGGATATAGGTTACTTGAACGAGAATTTAAAAACCTGCGAAGATTGGGAGTTTAATAGGCGATTGGTGGAAAATAGATGTAGTTTGCGCTTTGATCCAGATATTTGGGTCTTACATCATAGACAGGGGCTAAAGCATCTTTTCCAAAATAGTTCGAAACTAGCACCATTCTACTTGTCTTGGAAAACTTTCAAACTGGTAAGGTACGAACCTCTTTTTGCGCAATTCTATGCTACGAATTTGCTTTTTATTTTGCTTCTTGTTATTCTATTCATTTCTCAAATTTTTTTTGTCGTGTTGTTTCTTTTACTTTTGGTGGGGTATACCATATTTACGGCTGTAAAAACAAAGACGTATAATCGAAAGATTTTTTATTTCCCGTTAGCGATTTTTCTTACAATAGCTAGGATTCTGGGTTTCTATTTTGGCTTAATCAAGTACGCAGCCTCGAAACTTCACTCATTATTTGCACGATCAGCTTCGCCCGTTAAACATTCTTCACTCAGTCAATCTTTACAGTAAAGTTTTTCGGTACTTTCTTTTTTTTCTCGTCACACCTGTTACGGCTAGCTAAATTGTTTAACGACAATGAAAATTCGAATTAGCACGAGGTGACCCGAATAAAGAAAACTTGCCTTCTTTTGGTGCTTTTCATTGCTGGATTAGTGCTCATGATTTATTCATGGTTTCTAAGTTATCCTTTGACCCTCAATTCTCCAAGCGACACTGTTTTCAACCATATTTCCGTTTTTTACTGGATCAGTCTGGCTATATTGTTAACATCAATGTTTCTTATAGCGGTAATCCATGAAAACCACTATTCAAACTGGATCATTTCTGTGGGCTTATTCACAGTCATTTATTCAATATCCTACTTCTACGCAATGGTGCCGGGAGCAGACTCATCAAGTTTTGCAGGGCTAATCAAATACTTTTTGACAACAAATAATCTTACTCCAAATGTTCTGAGCCGTTACTATTATCAATGGCCTTCCTTTTTCATTTTAGCTAAAGTAATGATTTCCGTAACTGGTATTAACTTAGAAAAATACGCATTCTTACTTTACGGAATAATAGGTTTCTTAATTACAACGACCGTTTACATTTACGCTTCAAAATTTTGCAAGCGCGGAGGGACCGTAGCAGTTGTCGCCTTTACAATAGTTATGTTTTCCTTCTTAAATTACCAATTTGCGCCTTTTTCGCTTTCTTTTGCAATTCTTCTTATATTATTTATGTTAGAAACACAACCAAGAAGCAAATCTTCGCTAATCACGACGTTTCTACTGTTTTTCGGTATTTGCATAATGCACGAATTTGTTCCAGCAATTTTCATTCTCTATTTACTAATTCAGAGCATTCTTACAAAAAGCGCCTATTACAGAAATCTATTCATTCTATTTGTAGGTGTTTACCTCACTTTTCAAGTTACTTTTGTTTCATACAGTTTTGGAATATTTATTAAGCAATTAATTAGCCTGCCCTCAGATTACTCTGCTTATTCTTCCATAATTAGTAGTCGACTATTGCCAGCCAAAGTTCCGATTGATGTTGTCGCTCAGCAGTTTTCACGGGGAGTAACAATTTCGCTTGGGCTGATATGTGTCGTAGGGTTTATCTTTTTGGTATCAAAAAGAAAGTTAAGACCTCTCGACATAGGCATTCTTCTAACTGGAATTGTATACTCTGGTCTAGGTATCGTTTTAAACACTATTGGATACCGAACGCTCCCCTTAATCTTTCTCCCTCTTTCTTTAGGCGCAGTATTCTTTTTTAATGGAAAACTAAGACCATATTTTAAGGCAATTTTCTTAATCTTGTTAGTATGTGTCGTTTTCATTCCTCTCCATAACTCTTTCACAACTTACCCCATTTTATTTCAGTCAACGGCAGACCAAACAGCGTCAAATTTCTTAATTGAAAAGTACGATTGGGCATCACCCACTACCATACTCATGTATTCTGGAACTGCGGGGTACATTTCTCCTCAAATCAACACCAAGACAGAAATCATATCTGAAGCCTCTGCAGACTATACTTCAAATTTCACGAAATACGATTGCATATTTTATAACATCGGCTTGGGCATAACCTTCGATGAAAAAAATATTTCGTTTCCCCTGACACCAAATGGGTTCAATGTCGTTTACGACGATGGATCCTCGTACATCTTCGAAAAAATACAACATTCTCCATGATATGTGAAATCTATAACGCTCTTCGCAATCCTTAGAAGAATGGTTTCAAACTATTAATCAGCCCACGAACGAAGGAAAAAATATGAAGGTACTGTTAATTCATCCGCCACCTTTTAAAGGCGCTAGATGGGTTAGGCAGGGGAGATGTATTATATTTGCTACGCCACGCGTTAGAATGGAATTTCCAATTTTTATGGCTTACGCTGCTTCTATTCTAAGGGAAAGTGGTCATTCGGTAGCAGTAATTGATGCAACGGCTGAAGAATTGACTCTCTCAACAGTGCAGCAAAGAATAAAATCGTTTTCGCCTAATGCGCTAATTGTTGAAAGCATTCCACACACTTTTGAGGGAGATAAGCTAATCGCCGAGCTATCGAGACAAGTCGACAAAGAAATTTACTCTATCTATTACGGGTGGCAACCCTCCGCAAGACCTATTGATGTTCTCAATAACAATAGTATTGATTTTGCAGTAAGAGGCGAACCTGAAAAAACTTTGGAAGAGCTAGTAAATTCACTAGAACAAGGCAAGAAACTGGATGATGTAAAAGGATTGTCATTTAAGGAAAACGGAGTAATTAAGCACAATGAGTCAAGACCGCTTTTGAAGAATATAGATGAGCTTCCAATACCTGCTCGCGACCTTTTCCCACTTGAAAAATACTTTGCCGTTCCTCTTGGTCAGATAACAACTGTCGTTGCAGCCAGAGGATGTCCATATCCCTGCATTTACTGTTCAACTCATTTGATAGATGGAAGTATCCTAAGAGCAAGACAGCCAGTGTTAGTTGCAGAAGAAATAGAAGAAATCGTCCACAAATTTAAAATCAGAACGATATTTTTTTATGCCGATAACTTCACTTTATGGGGTGATAAGAAAATCGTTGAATTCTGCAAAGAATTGTCGAGCCGAAGATTGAACATAAGGTGGCTTACAAATTCAAGGATAGACACGCTTCCTTCTGATAATACTTTAAGATACATGGAAAAAACAGGTTGCTTCACAATTCAATTTGGCGTTGAGTCAGGTTGCCTGAAGATGGTTGAAACAATGAAAAAAGCAAGAAATAATAGCGAATGCGAACGATACATAGAAAAAATAAAACCAAATATCGAAAGAACAAAAAAGGCAGGAATATTCACAAAGGCGAATATGCTTGTGGGTTTTGAAGGAGAAAACCAAGAGACTATTCAGGAATCTGTGAAACTCATAAAAGAAGCAGAACCCGACATTCCAATTCACTTTTATCATCCAGTTCCAAATCCAGGATCAGTAATGGGTAAAACAGCAGTACAAAAAGGAATAATTCCACCCGACGGGAAAGGTCTCCAGTATAATGATAATGAAATGGCGATGGCGATAGGGTCTGCTTGGAATAAATGTGAACCAAGTAAACTCATTGAACTTCAGGAGTTTGCAAACAATGCTACAAAACTCTCTACAACCAAGAAACTGGCGCTTGGGTTAAAATTGTTTAGGCATTTTGCAATAAAAGGAGATTGGGACATCTTTGTTAATATGGGAAAAATCGCTATAAAAGAAAATGTGCATATGATCAATCTTGTGGAGATCTATTGACCTATCGAAACTCGAAAGATTTTGATATAGATAGATTTTTATGGCACTGAAAAAGTGATATCAGAAAAACCTTCAACAAATCATATTGCCGCTAGTAAATATTGTGTTTACCTGCGAAGGTAATAAATCCGCCTCCAAACATTAGGCCCAGCTCTAACAATTATTTCTAAAGGAAACGGATTAATTGGTAGCCTCAACTTTTCCAAGCAAATTGATTTTTCTAAAATCGTAACTTTGCCTTTAAGGCTTGAACTTTTTAGCTGTTTTTTTCCAATCTAACAAAATGAACATTCTACGTCGAAATCCCATATATTAGACTTATCACAAAAAGTTAAGAACTTAAAATCGATTGCAAGTTTACCGATAACAATGATTTAAGACAAATTCTACAGCTTTTGGAAAAAGTTAAACATGAAACATTTTGGTTAAAAAAACTGGTAGTAGTGTGGTATGCCAAGGATAGGTAAGGGCGATTAATTGAACATTTTATACTATATCGAACCAAAGCGAGGCGAAGGTGGAGTAAGCAACGTCGCTTCATACTTACCTAAAGCCTTGTCGAGAAAGGCTAATGTTACTTATTTTCCACGTATTGTTTCCAAAAAAGGCATTTTAAACATCTTCAATGTATACTGGAAATATGTGCTGGGCAAATTTGATGTTATTCATTTTAATGTGCCCCCAACATGGATAAATGGAAGCTATATAATGCTCAAATCTGCAAGGCGGTGTGGAATCCCAACTGTCTTGAATATTCACGGATTGGTCCAGTTAGAACATGCTTTTGACCCGAAAGTTCGACCAATATCGTACTTGCAATTGCTAAATTATTCGAATTCTAGTAATTTGGTAGATAGAATAGTTGTCAATAGCGAATATATGAAAAAAAGAGTAGCCGTTTCGTATAGATTAAACCGCGACAAAATAGTTGTAATACCTAACGGCATAGATTTAAGAGAATTTAAAAAAAATAATGCCAAGATTGAACTCGACGGTGACCCTGCAATATTGAGTGTTGGCTTGGTTTCTTTTGTGAAGGGTTTTGATATCTTGATTCGATCTACAGCTATGCTCAAACATAAGCTTCCAAAAATGAAGGTACATTTTGTCGGTCAAGCAGCCAAGCAGTATATTAATCTTGCCAAGGCATCAGGACTTGAAGATTCAATTGTTTTTCATGGAGAGGTTGAACACTCTATGATTAACAGATACTATGCCTCCGCAGACATTTTGGTAATAGCTTCGAGAACTGAAGGTTTTTCCTTAGCTTTAATTGAAGCAATGGCATCGGGGCTTCCTGTGGTAGCTTCTAACATCGGAAGTCTTAGCGAAATCATTTCAAATGGAACAAATGGAATTCTGTTTCAAAATGAGAATTCCGTTAATTTGTCGAACGCAATTTTTGAATTGCACCAGAATCCAATTCTGAGAAGACATTTCTCCGATAATGGGCTAAAAACATCGAAAAAATACGACTGGAAGAATATAGCCGAAAAATACATTTCTCTTTATAGAGAGCTTGCTTCATAGAAGTTTAGCGGATATTGACGGTTTGCGAAACAAAATGTATAAAGTTTCCAAATTGTTGCGTTTCTTAATTAGCTCTCTATCTTGTTATATGAGAAAACCCTAAATCAGGAACTTCTGAAAATTGAGTAATTATCTTCTAGCAGACTTTGTTCTATGTTCCATGTTTTACGTAATTATTTATAGCTGCTTTCTGCATTTTATTCAATACGGAAGTGTCTTGTTACAGTAGGCGAATATTCCCTGTAATTATTTTTTGGATCTCTTGTTTTCAGCAACATGCAAGTTTCTCAGTTAATGGTAGCTTCTGAAATATCGCAGACATCAATATTCGATAACGACACAACCATCGGCTATTGCTTCCCGAAATAGGTAACTATCTGGTTCAACTCAGAGAATATGAAAAAAAGTTCAGATCTTTTATAGAGGCTAATTAATCTTTTGTCTGAAGCAAATGCTAAGACTTGACGTCTGCTGGTATAATAATCTTGTCAAAAGACTTTTAGCGCGCGAAAATAATAGTTGAATTCGCTCATTTCAAATGAATAAGATCGAAGAGATGCGATCTGCATGGCAAACAATTTTAATCAGTCTATGCTTTGTAAAATAGCTCATGTTCCTTCAAATGCATATTTAAAAAAGATGAACTAAGCGCCGGTTTCTTCTGTTTGCTCGAAATTAAGGCAATTTGACTTCTGTACTCATTAAGTGCTGTCTTCTTCAAGTCCAAAAACTCCGAAATATCAACTCTAAGGGTTCTGTGTGTAAATAAATTCATAAAAGAATCAAGCATTAGGTTAATTCTGGGAAACGACGAATTAATCGAATACTCGTATTTCGACATTATTTTCCCTGACTTTGCTATTGCGCTTCGAACCAACCTGTTCGTTACTTGATGATCAGGATGCACGTCCTTAGAAGAAGGAAAAAAAACCTCGCTTGGTTGCATATGCCTAAAAATCGACGAAATCTTTGCCTCCGCAGAAATCTCATTTAATGTAAGAGAACCGTCTTCAAAATCCAAAAAAACAAGATTTTGTTCCTTAACTCCCAAAATCTTCGTTACGTTTTGAACTTCTCGTCTCCTAACCTTTTTCATCTCTTCTGGCGTAGGATCTGACAGTATTCCATACATCCTGAGAGAAAACCTCCCATCGGTTAGTTCAACAATAGAAACTTCAAAACCTTCGCTGATCCTCCTCGCTATAGTTCCGCCGCAACCAAACGTCTCGTCATCAGGGTGTGGCGAGAACACAATAACAGAACCCTTCGTCATAGTAGCCATTAGAGCAATATATGATTTTAGATCCTTAAGAACTTCTCTAATCCCAATAATCGTAACTTTTCATGAGCTTTTTAAACAAGACCAAACTTGCAATATTATTCCACCATGCGATGCAAACTATTTCGAAATGAGATTCAAACGAATGCTGCGAACGATTCTATAAAAGTCTGGAACAGTGATGCAGTACTAAATTTAATCCGTGAAAATGATTTACAGTTAGTTTTATGAACCCAATCATATTATAATAACCATCGTCAAAGGGGAGTCTTGGACTTGCAAATTGTAAATGCTCCTTCAAAAGCTATGTGGATGATGTTGACAGGATTACATCATTTGCCCTTAATCAAATCTGTTATTGAAAAGACTGAAACAATACGTTTAGTAAAGCTTGCCCAGAGTTCCATAGAGCGAAAGCAAAATTTCAATATTCTAGGTTCTGGATGGGCAAGAAAAAAGGTTCGAAACAATACCAAAAATGTTTTGTCCTTATTAGCCGGAATGGATAGATTAACAGAGTCTTTTTTTCGTGAGCGCAATGTAAAAGCACGCGCACAACTAAAAAGTGAGATTTACATTAAGGTCTGTTAGTAATGGCACCAGAAAAATGGCGAATTACTACGAGTCCATCTTTCTTGACAGAAGGACTCTTTGGTCAAATTGTCTTATATGTATTTGAGGTTCTCCCAAAACTATATTCGAACCGAGTTTTTCCTGAGTGGCAAATAACCTCTTTAGTGTATGGATTCGAGCCGGATTTCACAGTAATACCTGGAGTATTTGATCTAAGTTACACACCGAATACTCACACTACGGATGTGAATCTAGCGGATCTTAAAGCGAATTGTGTAATATTGGGTAATCAGTGGGAAACTCTCCATGAAATATGGACTGCGTATTTTAATATTCCTTCACGTACCGTAAAACGCGCAAATGCGTTTGGCGACTTGAGCCACGCAATTGGTTTGCACTACAGAGGTAAGGACAAAAACACGGATTCCAAACAGACGAATCCTGTTTCACATGATGATTTTCTGACTTTAATAAATGACTTTATCAGTAACCATGAAGATATCGATACAATTTTTGTCGCGTCCGACGAGTTTCCTATAAAACAGGCTATAAAGCACAATTACAAAGATAAAAGAGTTATTGATAGTGGTGAGTCGGTTTTTTGGAAAGACCTTGAAAAAACGAATAATTTTGCAAAAGCAGACCACGCTGTCCTTGATTGCTTATTATTGTCGAGATGCAAGTATCTTATTAAAAATCAATCCGCGCTGTCCGGATTCGCAAAGGTACTCAATCCAAAAATTGAGGCATATAGAATAGCCGCGTCCAAGTTTTTAAGCGCTCTCGCCCCACCTTACTTCCCTGACGGATATATCCCACTACTTACTAGTGAAGATCCTAATTGTAAAGCAATTCTTAACAGATTATTAGATAAAGATTGGACGCAAAACAAAAAAGCAATGCAAAAATTCGGAAAACCTTTCGCTACAATGCCCCCATCGATATGGAGCCACAGTTTTTTAATGGAAAGGCTTTCATTTAGATGGAAAATTAAGAACACAGCGCAAAGGACTTGGAACAAGCTTCATTTGGAAAAAGCACGCTCGGCGCTGAAAAAGGCATTTTAAATTAATTTTTGATGGAAAGAGTTAAAACGTGAAAAGTAATTTTAATATTAAAACTCTCAATTAGTTGGTTGTATTCATCCATTGTGCGATTGGAAAGACAGGATGCGCAAACTAAATCAAACATTAAGGACCTTTGTAGAAGTATAGTAATTTGGAGTTGATGTAAATGTTGAAAAACAAACAAGTTTTAGTAACCGGTGGGGCCTCCTTCATAGGAAGCCATTTAGTCGATACCATTTTGAAAAATGGTTCAGTCGTCCGAGTAGCTGATGATTTTTCAAGCGGCAAACCTGAGAATTTAGAATATCCCCTCAAAGAAACCAATGCGCATGTTTGGGCTTCGAAGAAACTAACTGTTTATGAAGGCGATTTGAAAAACCAATCATTTACAAGGCAAATGATGAAGGATATCGATATTGTTTTTCATCTGGCTGCTTTGCACGGTGGCAGAGGATATATTGATACGCATCCTGCTCAATGCTGCAGTAACATGATATTAGATCAACTTGTTTTCGAGGAAGCTTGCAAAGGCGACGTTGACCGAGTTTGTTTTGCAAGTTCTGCATGCGTTTATCCTTCATATCTTCAGGAAAATACTGGTTCTTTATACCTACTCAAGGAAGATGACGCTAACCCATTTGTAAGAGACAAGGCCTTTGCTGACTTAGAATATGGCTGGGCTAAGCTTATGGGTGAAATGGCTTTAAATGCGTACCACAAGCAGTACAGCCTAAAGACTTCGGCAGTGCGAATATTTACTGCTTATGGTCCAAGAGAAAACGAAACGCATGCCATTATCGCACTAATCGCCAAAGCTTTTGTTGAGATGGACCCATATGTAATTTGGGGCACAGGAACTCAAGACAGGAACTTCACCTATGTTCAAGACATAGTAGATGCTCGAATACTCGCGTCAGAAAAAATTGAAAATGGTTCACCTATTAATGCTGGTAGGGACGATAGATTGACCCTAAACGCAGCAGCTGAAATTGTATTTGACATAATCAATTGGAGACCAAAAAAGGTTTACCATGATTTATCAAAGCCTCAAGGTGTGGCATCAAGAGCAGCTGACTTAACGCGTGCGCGGTCAATATTTAATTGGGAACCAAAAATTAGCTACCGCGAGGGATTTAGAAAAACAATTGAATGGTATCTCGCAAACAAAGACAGACGCAAAGTCAAATCTGAATTAGAACGTTTACTCTCGGAACGGTAGTGTTTCTCTTGCTCAATGAGGCTTTTGAAATAGCCGAGAATCCACTAAATAATTTTCAAACGAAGGACCAGGTCAAGAAATTATATTAGAACTAATGAAAAAATCAAGAAACCAACACGACCCCCAGCTAATCAAGATGGTGCAAGAAGAGGCTGTGGAAATAGCCTGCCAGTGTGCCAAGCGTCTATGATGTATCGGAAGAAGTTACATTTTTCGCTCTCCAAGTGTCAACATATATTTGAATCAAAATTCTGCATGACTAGCTACACAATATAGATTGTCTGTATCATATCACAAGAGGCATACGCCAGCTTATCTGAATATGATAGTAACTCAGCTATTTTGAACGTTACAGACAGGAAATAACGTTTGTGTATGTAATGCGGGTGATTTACTTGAAGGTATTATACTATAGCGAACCTAAACAGGAGGAAATTCGAGGAGGTGTAGGCAATGTTGCTTTATTCTTACCGAAAGCGTTATCAAGAGAAGTGGGCGTCATCTACTATCCCAGGATTACATCGAATAGGTATCCGCTAAAACTCATCGATATATATAAAAAACTCATTATTGGTGATTTCGATATTATCCATTTTAATATCTCTCCTGTGTGGATTAATGGTAGTTATGTAATATTAAAATGTGCGAAACTTGCACAAATTCCAACCATTATGAATATTCACGCTATTGTACAATATGAACATACTCAAGATCCTGGTGTATCCCCTTTGTCAGGTTATCAACTAAGGAGCCAATTGAATGCATCTGGATTAGTAGACAGGATAGTAGTGAATAGTGAGTATATGAAAAAGATTGTTCCCATTTACTATGGAGTTAGACGAGATAAAGTCATTGTAATACCTAATGGCATAAATATAGAGGATTTCAGTAACCGCAATAGTAAGCAGAAACTAGATGGTGAACCGGCAATTATCAATATAGGAAGGTTTTCCTTTCTAAAAGGTACCCCTACTTTAATTGAAGCAGTTGCTAAAGTTCGTACGAAACTACCAACGGCTAAACTGCATATAATAGGTAAAGTTGCTCCGGAATATCTGCAACTTTCAAGAAGCCCGAGTGTGGAAGAGTATACAGTTTTTCACGGTGAAATAAAGGAGCACACAAATGTTCTGCGTTATTTGAAAGGTTCCGATATATTAGTTTCTGCATCAAGACACGAAGGTTTTGGAATAGTGATTCTTGAGGCGATGGCATCTGGAGTGCCTGTCATCGCATCTAATATAGAATCATTTCAGGAACTGATATCGAATGGTACAAATGGGCTTCTTTTCCCGGTAGGCAACGCCGATGCATTGTCAGAAGCAATTGTAACATTGTATGAGAACAGACTTCTTAGGAAAGAGTTAGTATTTCAAGGGCTGGAGACAGCCAAGACATATAGCTGGACGGACGTGGCGTCGAAATACATTTCACTTTATCAGAGTTTACATAAATAAGAAGGGCCAAGTCAATTAAGTCTATAGAAGAAAAGGTCGGCTTGAAAAAGAGTACACAAGGTCGACGCTCGCTATTAACCAATTTAAATTCTTATTCATTTATAATGAAAGTATTTGAGATGCTAAACACAGTATTAGCTTTGAACATCCAAACTCAGTTTGATAGTTAAGCGGGGTTTGCACTATCTTCTTTGGCCAAGTCTTATGCAAGAAACAATTGACCGGCTAGCTATGAGAAAAATATAGACAAAAATATGTTAATATTAAGCAGAAAAGGCTTTAACTAAAAACTGACCTAAATAATCTCAAGAATCTGCGGTTGGATTTCCTTTACAATGGCTCGTTAAGCTTTGAGGCAAAATTGCGCGTCGCGCAATCCAGCATGCCCAATAATCAATTTCAGATTATCTCGCTAATGTTACTGGAAACGACTTGATGAAGAAACCATAGCAAACTCCAGAAACCGTTACTCAAATTCAACGGAGATACTTGTGCTCGTTTCCAACAGTCTCACGAATTGATGTAAAGTTGTGCGTCACTGATCCAAACGTTTCCGGAGTCGTTTGCATTGTTTGCTTGGCACCACATTTCTATGTAAGAGGCTTGGCATGAAGGAATAGAATTACCCACTTCGTTCTCCGTAAAGTTTGTTGTCGGAACAGTGAAATTGATTGTTACTAAGGTCCAAGTGCTGTTCCAAGGAACGTAATTTGAGTGGGGGCCTCCGAGGTCGTAGCTGAAACCGCTGCTCCACATATCTATTCCAATTCTGAAACCGTACAAGCCCGAGTCGTTTGAAATGCCTGTTTCCAAGTAGGCACTACATGAAATGTTGTCACCCGGGTTTACAGATACTCCAAAGGGACAGTTCATCCATGCTGCTCTGTCAGATAAGTTGAAGTCATCGATACCGCCTCCGGGTTGCAGTCTCAAACTAGGATCGCCATTATACGTAACGTTATAATCTACAAATACATATTGTGGGACATCAGCATAATATCCGTATGTCCAATCATTGGGAATTAGAGCTAAATTAGGCGGGGAAGCTATTTGTCCTGCTGCTTGAATTTGCTGAGTTACAGTTAGAGATGAAAATGCAGGTACTACCAAAGACGCGAAAAATGCTAAAATAATGAAGACTACTGAAAATAATCTTAAGGATGTATTGCCCAATTTTTCGTCATCTAACAAATTTATCCATTAATTGTCTATTATGTATTATGTATTACTAATTAATAAACATAAGTTCGATGAATCTCATTATTAAGATATACGCATGGATTTCCGTAATCTATCGCCTTGACTAAGCCTTTGTTTACTAATTGAATGAACTCCCTCCACGAAGTATCGACACCCATTCTGTCAGAAACTTATTCTGACTGCTGCCCGATACCCAAAAGTGAGTATAAAAATTATTAGCTTAGCCCGTGGGGGTTTCCTCTGTGAAAAACAATTTGGCTAATCAAAACAACACTGACGCTAGCTCATGCTTGCTATAGATTAGTGAGCACGATTTTACAGTTGTCTACTGTGTTCCAGTGAATGCTACGTTGAAGTTGAATGCTGAGATTGCACCTGCTCTTGATGATGCAGCAAGAGTCAACGTTGCTGAGGTGGATGCTCCCGCAGCTAAAGTCGAGGATGTTGGTGACCAAGTTATTGTTAAATATGTGCCAGCGTTTGAGGGGCTCCAACTGTTTACTGCCATGGTTAAGTTTTCAGCGATGTTCCCAGTGTTTTTGAGATAGAGCGTTTGCGTAACTTGAGTGCCTGGAGTTACCGCTCCGAAGGATATTGAAGTTAAAGGTACTGTGCAACCAGAGTCGCTGTAGACGCCAAGGTTTATTCAATGATCTCATTAAAAAATCGAATTAGTTGACTACCCAATAATTGATAATGACGCAGTGAGTGGCGGCGCGATTCCTAAGTAAAATCCAGTTTTTGCTTTTCCCTTGTTTTTCTCCTTGAGTTCCTTTAGCGTGCACTCACCATAAAGAAGAAAAAAATCCGAAACGCAGTCCTTACTATAGGGTCTATTGTTTTTGTAACAGAGGCTATCAGAGTAATCAATATAATTACCAGTTGCCCAAAATAATAAACAATGAAGGCTGATAAAAGTGACAAAAAACCTAAGCCAAGACAGAAAAGACCAGATCAAAGATCTCATCATCCAAACGGTCAAGAAAGATAAACCCAAAACTGAAAAACAACTAATCGCCTTAATGCAAGAACGCTACACTATACCGCCCGAGCAAACAACCAGCCTGATTATTGAACTGGAAAACGAAGACCGTTTACACTTCATATGGCAGGAACCGTCTACACTAGCATCTGCAAAAGAGTATATTTTCTCAAAACAAGCCGCATGGTACTGGACAACCATAGCGTTTGCTACAGTAACGGCAATCGCCGTGTTTGCCATTCCTGAAGGTGACGTGCCACTCTCCTACCTGCGGTTCTCGCTCGGCATTATTTTCGTTCTGTTTTTGCCCGGTTTCATGTTCACAAAGGCCTTGTTTCCGGCTAAAGTGCCAATCAAAACTTTCTCAGAGAACATGGATACGATAAAACGCGTGGCGCTTAGTTTCGGAATGAGCCTAGCACTTTTGCCCATAGTTGGTTTAATATTGAACTTTACGCGCGCGCTGTACAGTCAATCAATCGCAACCGACCTTTTTGGCTACAAACCAATGTTCCTGCGAAATCAGTATCTTCAAATTTTTCGAGTGTTCAAAATAGCCTGTTTTAGGAGCTGCATAGTCTATGTTGAAGGTAAGAGAACTTACTGATTTTGTAGAAATGAAAGATAGCTGGGATATCCTTCTAGAGAGAAGTCGGGTTAATACTAATATTTTCTTAACTTGGGAGTGGCTATCCACTTGGTGGAAGCACTTTGGAAAAGGAAGAAAACCGCTGATTCTGCTCGTCGAAGATGAACAGAAGGTCTTAGCGGCAGCTCCATTAATGCTTTCCGAATACAAACTACCCCTCATAGGAAAAACGCAAAGAGTGGAGTTCATAGGATCCCCTGCCTCTGACTACAATGATTTTATAGTTATAGACAAGGAAACAGAATGTCTTAAGCTAATACTCGCTTACCTGAAGACCAATATTCCACACTGGAACTGGATTGAACTAAAAGAAGTCAAAGAAACCTCTGGAACAATGGACAATTTCCGATACTTGACGCCTGAATTATTGAAGGGCCTCAAAATTGAAGAGCGCACCTGCAGCATCTGTCCTTACATGACATTGCCCAACTCATTCGAATCCCTGATGAAATCGCTTACCAAAAAAAAGAGAAAAAACCTCAACCGATACATGAGAAAAATCAACCAAAAATACGATGTCAAATTGAAAAAGTACGATGACGCAGGCTTCACAGTAGAAACAGGCATGAAAACCTTTGTTTCACTTCATCAGAAAAAATGGGAATCAGAAGGCTTTCCTGGGAACTTCGGAGAAGGCAGGCACAATTTCCTTAACTTCCATTTGGATGTCGCACAGTCTTTCGCGGACAAGGGGTGGCTTGGACTTTACTTTCTCATGGCAAACAATGAGGCAATAGCTGCTCAATATACGTTTAAGCACAATCGGAAAGTGCTCTGTTACCTTCAGGGTTTTGATCCAGCTTATTCCGAGTATTCTGTAGGCAACCTCATCACCATGTTCCTGCTGCGTGAATGCATCATAGAAGGGTTCAATGAGTATGACCTGATGCGGGGCGACGAAGCTTACAAATTTTACTGGACTGATAAATTCGTAACAAACTACGAAGTTAGATTTATCCGAAAAGATTTTTCAAGCAGGGTCTACAATTGGGTAACTTGGAGCAAAACCGTCAACAGTCTGGGCCAAAAACTTGGGTTATCGCGAGATTTGAGCCTGCGGTAACAGAAGAACCAATTCGCTACATATTTAAAGAGATTGATTTGACGGAAATATCGAGATTTTTCGCGCGCGGCTTAGGATAATTAACGTGCAATTACCCTTAAAACACAAGAATGGCTTTATCGTCTTGGTTCCGAAATAACATTGTGTCTTCATGTCTTTTGTATTTCTAGTTTGCTATTGAAACAAAGTTTGTCCTAATCTTTCTGTCATATCGTCAAAGATATAATCTTTGATTCGCTAATCCTAATTAAGATGTAAGTTCATTCAAATGATATCCTCAGCTTTTGTTACCCAGCATTGATCGGTATTTCCGTTTATTCTAGTACCAGTTGTTTCACCAACTCTGGGATCAAACGCCGCATAACCCTTCTTATTTGCGGTAGTTGAATAGTTAACTCTAAATTTGGCAAAGAACCTTTGCATAGTAAAAGCCTGGATCTTAACAGATTTTTAGATTTCCATATTTCCTGAAAAGGTAAATTCGTCATAAAATCGATTGTCTTAATCCTGCCACAATTGAATATATTTTGTATAGCTGCATTGTTTATATAAATACCGGGATAGATTTTTCGATATTGATTATTGTAGGATGTTTTTCCTACATATGCGGTTCCTTTGTACTGAAAAACTAAACTATAGGCGATAGCGTAACCATTTAATTCAAGGAACCAAGTGCTCCGCTTTAAATTTGGGTAGGTTCTAATAGCTAAACTAGATCCTTCCCACCAAAACTTCATCAAGCTCTCGTCAACTAAAGCGTGATGCTGAAGCCGCCAATTTTGCTTCCAACTTGTTTTTTCAATATCCATTATTTTTTGAATCACCTCTTGCTCATGATCCTTGTTTTCGAATAAAAGAATCTGCCATTGGCCAGCACTGCTAAGGCGTCGTTCAATTTGCTTAAACCTATGTCTGAAATTTTTGCCTTGCCATTTTTGAAAGTCATTCCAGGTACGATTAACAGGAATTATGTTGTGATTCAGATATGCATCATTTTCCTTGCGAATGAATATGCGGTTAGTTTCGCGCATTCGCTCTAAAATCTGCAAATTTAGGGACTCAGCCGGCAAATTTAAGGTTGTAAATCGGCATCCAAGATTTTCAAATATAAAATTGAGAGAATTTTGCATGCAGACTCCGCTGTACTCTCTATCAAAGATAAAATCAGGCGAATAATCGTAACCAAAAAGGAAACTGGCAAATCGGATCCCAAATTTTTTCCTAAGTGATAGCGGCACTACACCTATGATTTTTCCATCAGCCATGAGAACTAAAACTATTGGAATAGAATCTTTCTGTAAAGTTGATTTCATTGTTTTTTTGATAAATACACTAAACATAAACGGGTTTCTACTATTTTTGATTATGAAGGCGTCTAACTCTTCTTCGATTTCGGATATTTTTCTTGGATCTGAAATAGCATGAATTGATAATCTCAGTTCATTCACCCTTATACTCTTTTAATTGGGCAACTTCTGCCAACAATTGTTAATGCTAGGGAATTCCGCATTTTGTTTTAGCGCGCGGTCGCGAGTAACTGTCTATGAAGTTTACTATTAGTTTTTCTTTTTTTCATTGTCTTTTTTTGTCATCTTTCTCTTAACGCTTTCAACATTAGTGAGCATAGAGTAAAACCCTGAACATCTTAAACAGGGAAACACCAGCATATTAAGAAACTCTATCAGATAACTATAGAATAACTTCTTTTCTGCGCACCGCGGTATGAGCTCAACTAACAGTTAGTAAGAAAAAGGCGCATTGAAAACCAAAAAAGAGGAAAGGTTACGTGAGGCATAAACTGAAACAAAATATCGCTCCTCTTCCACTTTTCCAGGCTTTTCCGTGATTTCAAACTCATGTTGGGCTTAATTGCTTTTGAATTCATAATTAAAGGTTATTGTGAGAGAGCCCATAAAGAAACAGCTCACCTAAAGCGCTATTACACCATAGTCAAGAAAGCTTTTTGTGCTAATTCACTTTAATATGATAGATGTAAATTGAATAATGCGACCGACATTCCTGCAGCTGATGAACTATGTTCAGTTTTAGAAATATTTCACTCGGTTTTAAAGAGCATCGATGTAAGAACAGTAGCATTAAAACCAATAAAAGAAGAGCTCAAGTTTTCTGCACTTCGCAGAAATAATGCAAACCATAGTCATTACTGCTTGTCGGATTCTGAACTTCGCAATCGTCGTTCATGCCGTAGACTTTGACGTTTTTAAATCCTAACGCTTTTAGATCTTTTAATTGTTCTTCAGGGTCGATATAGTGCAGTTCCAATCCGAACTCATACGATCCATCATTGAATATAACATATTGAAGTTTTTTTGGATTTGTTCGAATAATTTTCCATGTACACTTATTTGTTAAACGCAGGAACAAAAGACGGCTAATTTCATTTATGTTCTGAGCAAATTTAGATGGTTTGCTTGACAGGGAAACTGAGCAGACGCCTTGTAAGGAGTTCAAGTTGTGCGACGAAAAGAGAAAGTAACCGCGGTTTTTTGTGACCCGTTGGATTTCACGTAAAATTTTGATTCTATCTGCGTGATCAACACAATCTATACCATTGAAACTGAAGAGCACAAAGTCGAATTCTCCATCTCTGAATAATGTCATGTTCCTGGCATCGACTCGTGCAAAGATTATTTTCTTAGGATACTCTTTGAACTTTCTTTGGCAAGTACGTATCATTTCTTGCGAGTAATCTATTCCAATATACTCTTTAGTTAACGCGGCGAAGTAAGCAGTGGTTCTTCCTCCTCCTATACCGATGTCAAGCATCTTCATGTTGGGCAGTTGATTTCTGAGGATGTTTAGCGCTATTCGTTCAGGTTTAAAGAGAAAAGCGCGCTGAGAAATAATTTGTACAACCTCTTCTTTTTCATAATTTATTTCGTTATCGTCAGCTAACATTTTACCTGAAAATTGGCCCCTCGCTGCGATGTTTCGGACAACTCTTAAGTTGTACTTTAAGAAGCTGAAGATCGGCAAGTATACTCAGCAGTTAAGAGAATGAACCTGAAAAATTAAGTTTTCGGGTTCAAAATCCTCGCAAAGAAATTGCTCGAATATTCGAGCCTCTGTTTTTGAATTGAATCACAAAGGTTATCGCGCTGGTTGTTCTTATGGTTTCTCGGCTTTGGTTTTTACGCATAACAGACCTACAAAATTGAACCATTGGAAGAAAGTTTCTACGATTTCAAATCCATTTCGTTTGAATAATTCCATGTTTTCTTCTAACCGATAAGGAATCAGAACGTTTTCAAGAGCTTCTCTTTTTCGTTGGATTTCACCTTCTAGGTATCCGTTCTTTCTCTTGAAATCATAGTAGAAATCGATGAAGAATCTGTTCATGTTACTGTTATTTGTCAAGATTTTTTCTGTCACTATGAGAACGCCGTTTTCAATCAGTCCTTCGTAAATCCATTGGACAAGTTTGTCTCGAAACAGAGGACGAATAAATTGCAGGGTCCAAAGCATCGTCACAACGCTGGAATTCTCAATTTTCAGTTTATTAAGGTCGCCATTGAGGTCGCCGCATAATATTTCGATTCTATCTTTCAGACCAGCTCGGCTAATATTTAGTTCAGCAAGCTGAACCATTGATTTAGAATTGTCGAAACCAACTAACCGAGCTGATGCTGGGACCACATTACTAAGGTTTATCAGGGTTTTGCCTGTGGAACATCCAAGATCACAGATGTTCGTTCCCTTGACCCAAAACTTCCTGACTACATCGGCAACCAACGATTGCTGCTCAAGGTAAAAAGGCACACTTCGAACCAGCATGTCATCAAAAACTTTCGCAACTGCATCGTTGAACTCAAAATCGCTGCCTCGTGGTTTATCATTCGAAAAAACTTTGTCCTTTGGCAATTAGACCCCTAAAACTCTACTATAATGCCTCAACTTATTCTTTGTGTCAATCCTAGAGCAAAAAAAGCAAATAGAACAGTTCGGAATAGACCACACGGGTATTAAATTGATTAAACGTTTAGACTATTTAGTGAAGAACAAGGCAGCGTTAGTTTGTAAATGACTTGCTTTTTCTTTCCATCTTTCTATCTCTAAAACTGCGAAGAACATCAATCTCAAACAGCCATCGGAGTTCCATAGACCGAGGTTGCAACAAAACAATTCGGCAGTACCGCCTTCAATGCCCAACTTCCAACGGCTTTTAGAACCCAAACAGCTACGTAGTGTAAAGTGCCAAATTAGTGTTGGCGCGCCCAGTATCAAGGTTAGCGTTCGTGGACAATAATAATTTTATGTTATGATTCGCCTATGACGTGGGGCAGCCGCATCAAATTGAAAATAGGGTAGGGGGTAGGGTGTTTTTTCATGGGAGAGCCAGCGATGAAGTCAAAAGACGTTGAAGCCGTTTTGCGGGTGGATAAGAAGTTTAGAAAATATGGGCCTGAAGACCAGAAGAATGATTATCATAAGAGACCTCACTGGTCGAAAAATTAAGATAAATTAGAAAAGTAAAAATTTATTTACTAGTATGCTTTGTTAGAATTTATGACCGAACAGATTGAAGACGTAATAAAAGTTTCGCCTAAGGGTCAAATAGTGATCCCCAAAGAAATTCGTGAAAAATTGGGAATGAGGAGCGGCGCTAAACTTTTGGTGTTTACGCGAGACGGAGATATATTGTTGAGAAAGGCTGAGGAACCCTCAATTCAGGAAATAGCTGAAAGGATTGGCAAGGTAGCTAAAGAAGAATGCATCGACGTTGATAAAATTCTGGATGAGGCCATTGAGTGGGCAAGAAGATCAAAGTAGTCTTTGATACTAATGTTTGGATTTCAATCTTTATGAAAAAGGTTCTTAGCGAAGAGTTCGCTCAAATAAATGAGAAAATAGATGTCTATATTAGTAAAGATATTATCCTGGAAATATCAAAAGTTTTAATGTACCCCAAAATAGCAGAAATTCTGCGAGAGTCAAGAATTCATGAAAAGGAAATACTGCGCGCCATCTCGGCAAACTCAAAGGTGGTTAAGCCTAAACTGAAGTTTCATGTTATAGAGGAAGATTTTGAAGATAACAAAATACTTGAATGCGCCCTGGCGGCTGGAGCAGACATCATCGTAACTGGAGACAGTCACCTTCTAACACTAGGCAAATTTAAGAAAACAAAAATACTTACGCCTAGACAGTTTTTGGATTACTGGAACATTAAGTAGCCTTGCAATTTTTCTTGAAATTAAAATTGCATCATTTATGTATTCGTCATAGCAGTGATTAATGGCAATCTAACGTGTTGGCGTCTTCTTGCGTGGAGAAGCTATGAGTAGAGTTCTGTCCGAGGTCTTGAAGAGCGTTATTATGTTTTAGGGAGCCATGGTTCCCCCAAACAGCAGTCTTTTTGGAAATGCTTTTTAGTGCTTAGCAATAAGCGCCTCTTCGATTCGCTGACAAATTTTTTTGTAACCTTTATGCTGGTTAGTGGTGACTATGCTGGTAATCGCATTTGTCAGTGTTTTCCTTACGATTGCATGCTTAGATCATCCAAATCATAAGCAAGGTAGTTGGCGGCTCTCAGCTTGTCTTTTTCTACAATCTTCTTGGCTACAATACCAAAGTGCAGGTTTGCCGGCAATCTTTGGACGAAAGTGGCTTTCACGACCAAATGATCCAATACTTTAATGGCTTCAATGTAGTCAAGCTCGGACCACTTGAACTCAAAGATGTAGGAAACCTCCTTGCTGCTTCCTATGAGGTCAATTTCATATTCGTTCTTTCCTTCGCCTGCTACGGGTATCTTCCCCCACTGACGCTGTGCTCTGGACAACCCCAGCTTTGAGATCAAAAACTCCCTTGCGACTCTCTCAAAAGCTCTTCCATAAAAGGAATTGAGATTTTCCTTCATTTTGTTAATGAACACTAGATTTCTTGAAGCATAATCAGAGAAGTTCTTGTAGATCTGAGAGAACCAGAATTCGAGAAGCGGGTGTTTTATTACATAAATACCCCTCTTGCCGCAATATGGCATTTCAACTTCAATCAGTTCAAAATGGTTTTTGAGCTCGTTCAATTGTCGGGTTATTGATGTCGCAGGAACATTCAGGTAACCAGCTATTGATGACAGCCTATTGTTTCCCATTGCTACGGCTTCAAGAATGGAGTAATAAACTCCGCTTCTTCCACCGAATTCCTGAGACAAGATCATATTGACCTCCTCTTCAAGCGGAGCGCCACTGCACAAAAATAATGCATCTATAATCTCCAATGCAGTTCTGCTTTTGAGGCCAAAATCTTCTATTGCAATATAGTACTTTGGATATCCGCCGAATAAGAAGTACAGCTTTAACAGTTCCTCCTTCTTCAGGTTCAGTTCTTTTCCAATTTCAAAGCAAGATGAAAGACTTAGCGGATTTATCTTGTTTCCTCGTTTTATTCTACCATATAGCGGCTCCTTCGATCCCTGGAACAGTTTTTTCATTAGACCAATTAGAGACCCAGCGAAGATTATCAAACCATGATTGTTCTCGTGCAAGTCAATGTTCTTTTGCAGTATTCCAAAGACAGACGGTTCAACCTCAATAAAATTCTGGAATTCGTCGAACACAAGAGGTGGCAAGTTCCTAGTTGTACATATCTCAAAGAATTTGTCCCAGGAAGGCAAAATCTCTAACTCTCCGAGAACTCTATTTGCTTTCAGTATCTCCTGAAATTCCAACAATAAATCCTCTGAAGTCTTGTTTTTGTTGACAAAAAAATACAGACCTCGATCTTTCAGGAATTCAAGCAGCAATCTGGTCTTTCCAACCCTTCGAAGCCCATATACAGCTATTACAAACAGCTTTTTATGCGACAACTCCTCAAGACCTTTCAGCTCATTAAGCTCCGTCTCCCGATCAATGAACCTCATTATATTCACCTACTGAATAATTCAATAAATGAATAAATATATTTTAACTTTTCGAGAGCAAACCCCACCTTTCAGGATGCACGATGAAAGTCACATGTCCCAATGGACTTATATTAACCGCCTTTGTAATTTCTGATAAGAGGCTTAAGAAGAAGTTTAGACTATGGCAGAGATTAACGTAAGAATGGCCATAGATCCATTCAGTACCGTAGGAAAAGCCTCATCTTGTGTCAAAAAGCTAAAATTGCCCCAGACAACGGTTTCCGTCGACTACGACGATGAAGCAGACATTCTGCATGTAAAATTTAAGCACGCAAAAATCGTCGACAATGACCTTCTTGACGATAAAGGACTTGTCACCGCATCTTTAGATGAACATGGAAAAGTTGTTGAATTAGTGATTATGGAAACTTAAGTTTACTAAACAATGCAAAAATTAAGCGTACGACCTGACCCTGAGCTGCTTGAGCACAATCTTACTCTTGAAAATATATTTTAATATCGTTTAGAGCTTTTGCAGTCCAAAACACGCTTTGCATCCCCGACATTTTTTGAATCCTTTATTTCGATTAGTCGTGACTATGCCAGTTTACTCTTAAAAACACGTTGAACCTTTTTGCTACCGTACTTCCAGGTAATTTCCCAAAGTGGAGAACGCATAAACTATAAATAATTATCCAATGTTAGGATTGTCCAATTGGGAATAATTATGAAATTTTATGATCGAAAAGCTGTTTCTAGTGACTAAATTAAACTAACCTCGACTAATTTTGACTTTTTATAACTTTTCTTGACTTTCCTTCACTTTCCTTCACTTTCCTTCACTTTCCTTCACTTTCCTTCACTTTCCTTCACTTTCCTTCACTTTCCTTCATTTCCTTGACGCAACCTGCAAACATTCCAAACCCTAAATCAAAAAAGCAACCCAAAACAACTTGTTCAAAAAAATAGCAAAAATGTGATGCCGTAATAACGCTTTGAAAGATAACTCAGGTTTAATCTTTCGTTATGTATCTTTTTGGTATGTTACGTTTTTGGAAATATGCCTTTTGCTTTTTGCGGTTTATCTTTGTTTAAGGATTAAAAGAGCACGGAAGCATGGATATTAAGTGGTGACTTGAATGGTTGACAAAGATCAAGGAATAGGTGGGGCAATTCTTGCTGTCTGTGTTATAGTTGCTATAGGTTTTGTCGTTTTAGTGGTTGATCCAGGTTTGTTTAACCTTAATGCAACCAGTGTGAGGCTAGATGCGGTTCTGGTTCTTGTTTCCGCAGCATTTATCGCCATTCTAGCAATCGGCGCATGGATAGGCCTTACAATGGCAACAACGCCACCTCCAAAACCAATCCAAGACATCACAACCGAAGCTGAAATCGAAAATAAAGCTGTCAAAAAGTAGTATCTTAATATTTTATTTCTATTTAATTCTTATTTTAATTTTGTGCCGTTATCATTCTCCCTAAAACGGAGATAACGAGCACCTAAACATCCCTCCGCACCAAAATGTCGCTCCGTGATTAAGATGTTTCAAAATACCTGTTTAGTATAAATAAAAGTTATACCAATGTATAACTGAAGGTTAGACAATGATTGAGGAAGAAATGAAAGTCGGCCCAAAAGGCCAAGTCGTCATTCCACAAAGCATGCGCAAAGCTCTAAAAATTCGACCCGGCTCAAAAGTTATCTTTCGACTAGACGTTAACAAACTGATCTTGGAAAAACCTAACTTCGATGCAGTCGCTGTTTTTGAGAAAATCGCCAAAAAAGGCCCCTCAATAACAAAAATAGACTCTCATGCTTATGAAGAGGAACTTGAAGAGAGAAATCAATGACGCTTTATTTGGACTCCAACGTCTTTCTATATGCCACTTTAAACACGGAAGCACCTGGAGACAAAGCAAGATCTCTACTTCAGAGAATACGCCAAGGCGAAGAACAAGCAAAAACCTCCGCGTTGACCATAGACGAAATTCTATGGAATGTAAAAAAACACAGAAACGTAGACGACGCCATTGACGCCGCAGAGGCCTTTCTTAATTTCCCACATTTAGAGTTAGCATACGTCACCGGCGAGCTGGTAGCTTTTGCTCTTTCATTAATAAGAAAATACCGTCTTGACCCACGAGACGCCATTCATGCAGCCACAGCTATAACAGAAAAAGCAGAGTATATAGTGTCAACGGATCCGCATTTTGACAAAATAAAAGAACTAAAACGTCATCCATTGTAAACCTAAAATACAACAGTCAAGAAATGATTGGACCCTGTGGAATTAGGGATTATAATTCTCAACTTTAAATTCTTATTTTAATCCTAATCTGTTAATATTCTTCACTAAAAAACGGAAGCGACCGCCACTAACCTAAAAAGGCGCTTCACTTGCAAAGTTTTTTCAAGAACGCTTTTGCCTCTGGAATCTTGTCTTGCCACTTCTCTGCCTCACTTATCCATCGCCGGCGCCATTCTGGGTGCTTCAAGAAGTTAAAGATTACATCAAAGAAACAGCAAAGTACTGCAGGTAATCCTATTGACTTTTGGATGGGTATATTCACGGGTAGAGTTCTAGCCCGAGGTTTTGAAGAGCTTCAAAGTGTCTTAGATTGAATGTGTATAGTTTTGCGTTATTGTTAATTGTTATGGCTGCAATCATTGCGTCGGTTCTGCAGACGGGTTTTCCTTTCTTTTCTGCTTCAAGTTCAATTTTGCTAGATAGCACCGCATCTTTTTTGGTGTAGCTTAGAATTGGAAGTGAAAGAAGCTCTTGGACGGTTTTGCCGTATTTGTGTAAGCCATATAGAACTTCATGCAAACTAATGACTGCCGTTGCTACTTCTTCTTTGCTTTCAATAGTTTGCTTTAGGGCTTGGTCGCCCTTCTCGGATTTTCGATCTAAAAGTTCAATCAGGACATCAGAATCGATGACGATCAAATTCTTTTTTCAGCCCTTTTAGAATAAAGCTCAGAGAGCAATGTTTCTTTTTCTTGGTCGTTGAATTCAACTTTGCCTCTGAGTTTCTTTAGCGTTTCCACAGGTGATGTACACTCAACTAGTCTATCAAATAGTTCACTAAAGCTTTCCTCTTTTCCTTTTATGGTTAGCAGTTTCCCATAAACTTCATCTCTAATAGTGATAGTTTTCACCATATCAAACCACAACCAAAACAATGTTTAAACATACACTTAAACACACCGACTCGACAAAACAAAACACTTAGAAGAAAGATGCTCAAAACAAAACAGACTCCAGCCAGAAAGACAAAGACATATCACCCACAAAAACAACTAACAAACAAGGCTCCTAAGTGTTCTACCTCGAACACTTCGAACAAACCCAAAACAAAAACTAGCCTCCAACTGACCCCCTTGTTTAGGTCCATATTTTGTTGAAGAACCACAAGATTTCTCCACTATCACGAGGCACAATCAAAAACCGTTTGCAGCGTGACAATTTTTTTTGTAACCTTTATTTCTGGTTAGTCATGACTATGCAGGTAATGTTGCCAGTCAGGTTCTCCTTACGCGCGGATTTTGATTTCAGTTTTAGGTGGAACAAGCAATAAGTATTTAAGTGTAATTTTACACTTTTACACTTTGATTCTAAATGACGGTAAGCATAAAAATAGACGATTTAAAAAAACAAAAACTCGATCGTTTCCTAGCTCAACTTCTGCTTCGAGAAGGCAAAAAAGTAACTCTGCAGGAAGCAGTTGGCTTAATGATCAACTATGCACTCGAAAACGAAGATACATTCATCCAAAACTTCAAAGCACTCCCCCCGATAGAAGAAGACCCTGCTTGGAAAATGCTTGAAAACCCGAAACACTGGGGCATTAAAGACGCCTCAACACGAATAGACGAATGCGTCTATGGAAGCTAAACCCATGGCCGTATTCATCGACACAGGCATATTCGTAGCCTTGCACAATGCCGATGACCACTACCACCAAAGAAGCAAAGAGCTCATAAAAAACGCCTTAACAGGAAACCTTGGCAGAATATACACCTCGGACTACATCATAGACGAAGCCATCACAACCGCCCTGGTAAGAACAAAAAAACATGACATAGCCGTAGACTTAGGCACGTATATAATTGAATCGCCCCGAATCATAAAGCTCGTCATCGACCAAGACACTTTCAAGGCAGCATGGACAAAATTCAAAGCATATGAGGACAAAGGCCTCAGCTTTACCGACTGTACATCCATAGCACTAACAGAGAAACATGGGATAAAACAAATAATGAGCTTCGACTGCGAGTTCGACGGCTTAACCCAAAGAATATGTTAACCCGACTGCATGTACCAAACCTACCTTTTTTTAAATCCAAAGGCACCGTTTTTTCGTAAAACCTGCTTAAACCTCCACCGAAAACTTCCACCGCAAGATCAACTCATAATAAAAGCAGTCACCAACGCCAAAAACGTGCACAACCCAACAACCCAAAAAAAAGCCCAACCCACCAGCAAAAACAATTTCAACCCCAAAAAAACCACACCCAAACCACACCACCCCCCAAAATTGAAACAAACCTTCAAAAACTCAATAACAATATGCAATTAACACCCATAACCTCAGCTTACTCGCATTAACCACAGTTTTTGCAACAGCCGCCATCTTACGCGAATATCTATCAAAAGCTCAAGTCGTTAAAATCAGCGCTAGTTCTTAAACGAAAAGGGAATTGACAAAACCGCCTGCTATTTTTTCCACCTTCAATCATGAAGCCGCAACTCAAAACACGCTTTTATTGCCGACAATTTTTTGTAATTCTTCTGCTGGTTAGTCGTGACTATGTTATCAGGTGGCTCTCGTTGGCTCCTAAAACAAACAATAAAAGTCACACAACTCAAGACTCCCTGTACGACACAAACACAACACAGATGGATCAATAGCTATCAAATCCGAAAGGTCGTATCTTCAATTATTGCACAATTTTGATCAATTTTCTTGTTCACACGTATATCTGTTAATACGAACCACCATTCAAAACTGCTATGAAGACAGAGAGCATTACTTCATATTGTAACTAAAAAATCGAAGTGGACTGCATGGTCAAAATACAAGCTATAATCTGTTCCGCTCTATTTCTTCTCGGAGTAGCAGATTTGCTGACCACAGTAGTCGGCGTGACAGCCAAAGGCGCAATCGAAGTCAACCCTCTGTTTGCAGCACTCACCCAAGCAAACATCATAGCCTTCATAGGCCTAAAATTCCTTGCAGTGTTGTTTACGGGCGTCATTTTTCTGGGAGCCTCAAGAATCGCCAACGCGTCAAGCAGTAATATCGTTGGAAAATACTTCGTGACCTCAGCCTCACTCGCCTCCTGTTTCGTAATGACGGCAGTCGTAGCAAACAACCTCTTAGTTATTCTAAATATCCCATAAAAAATCAAATTCTTTTTTCGCTAAAGCAAGACGCGCAAATAAGTGATGAAAAATCTTTGAAAATCAAACGGGCTCAAGAGAAACGAGAAAAAAGGAGAGGAGAGATTTTACCGTTGACTACTGTGTGCCGGTGAAAGCTATGTTGACGTTGAATGTTGAGAGTGCACCTGCGCTTGAGGATGCGGTAAGAGTCAACGTTGCTGAGGTGGATGCTCCCGCGGCTAAAGTCGATGATGTTGGCGACCAAGTCAACGTGAGATACGTGCCAGCGTTTGCGGGGCTCCAACTGTTTACGGTCATGGTTAGGTTTTCTGCGATGTTCCCAGTGTTTTTGACGTAGAGCGTTTGTGTAGCTTGAGTGCCTGGAGTTACTGTTCCGAAGGTTATTGAGGTTAAGGGTACTGTGCAACCGGAGTCGCTGTAGACGCCAAGGTTTATCGCTGATATCGTTCCACCTGCGGGCACGTTTTGAGTTGCAGACAACAAACCCGCAGTGACTATGACTAACATCAGGCCAACTATGCCGATTACAATTAGTGTTCCAGTTCCGAGTTTCTTGAATGCTATTATGATCTTAACCCCTCAGTGTATAGTTGAGTTAGTCTTAAGTATTAATAAATAGTCTTAAGTATTAATAAACATTACTTACTGAAAAGCTACACAGTAAAAGTGCACTACACAAATACAAAACAATTCAAAAAACTTTCAAAAACTAAACTTGAGTTTTCACACTCTCTGACCTGGGTTTGGGTCCCAGAGGTTGTGTTTAGATCTAACCCCCTGCACTTCAACTCAACGAAATTGACTTAATGCCAAAAATCGTACCGTCAATTCCTAAGTAATCAAACCAATGGTTTCTTCTAGTCACCGAAAAGCACGCGATAATTCATTGCACAAAAAATACTGCAAAACACCAAGATCTGGAAACCAAATAAGCCGCAAAAAAAAGACCACTGACTAAAAACGACCAAAACCAAGACTTTTTCAAAAGAGGTGGATCCCCCCCAAAATTAGTCAAAATTGACCAATGGAGAAGTGTGAATTAAGATTTGAGGTAAAAGCAAAATCATGTATGCCGCAGGAACCACCACATAACCTCTTTTCTTTTTTTAAGCTTTTTGAACTGGGTACTCATTTTTCATTTGGCCTTCATTTGAAGCTTCATGCTTGTTTTAAGATGGAGAAGAAGAATTTCAAAAAGGAACGGAAAAGAGATTAGCAAGATCAAGTACTGCGTTTAATTGGACCAACAAATCTATGTCTCCTAAGATTGTCGTTAAAGAGAAGGTTGCAATCTTCATCATCGCCACTGTTATTCTAATATTGAACTTGTGCCTCATGCTGGCTAGAATCTTCACTTATCTGGAATTTCTCGGAGTTTTACTCGTAATTTTTGTCGGAGCAAACGCTGCCTTCCTTTTGATTGATAGAAGACGCAAAACCAACTAATACTGGATTTTAGGTAAGGCATTATGTTTGAAGCGAAGTCATTCTCACAAAGTTCTGCATTCAGAACAGGAAATCCAAAAATTTTGAAGGAGTTGTAGCCGCCCTTACGCATAAGTCTCTAATAATTTTATGGGCAAATCGTTAGGTAAATCGGCTTAATTTATGTGAATTTTGCTGAGCCATAGAATTCTCAAGAAATTTCTCGCCATTAACCGCAATATGTCCAAAGGATTTACTGAGAGTGCATTTGTTCTTTAAAAAAATCAATAGTTCTTCATTTATCACTTAGTTATTTATTTGAAAAAACTTAAGCAAATAAAAAAAGCCAATGAAAAAATCTTTAATGATTTTTTCGCTTGATTTTATAGTCCATCTACTAGATGGGCTGTTCCATCGGGGCAGTAGACGCAGTTGCCTTTTTCAACGACAAAGTAGCGTCTATTGCACGATTTCATTTGGGAGCATCCGTCACAATCTCTTGATAACATTTCTTTTCCTCCTGTTTGTTATTATGATTTTTTTATCGGGCAATAGCGAATGTTTGCTGAACTGGCACCTACCGGTTCGTAAATGTGTATCTTGCCTCTGATAAAGCTAAGCAGAGCTCCAAAGGCGGCTTTTAAACTTTGTTGCTTTTATTAAAGCAGTTTTTATTTAGGTGTCTTTGCCACAAGAGTCTTAAGTTTTGTTGCCGAATACTGTTTTGGATGATGAGCACTAGAGTCACAGAGCATATGCAGTGATATGACTCGACGGGCGAACTGACATGTTTAAGCGGAAAACTTAATCAATAATGTAGCCGTGAAAAATTAAGCTAAACACAAGGAATTGGCGTGACCTAAAACGAGGTGAATAAGAAAATGGTTGAAATGAAAGTCGATACTTCAGAGCTTAAAGGTAACGAAGCTAAATTAATCGATAAGCTAGCGGATTTCCTTAAAGAGAAAACAGGCGGAGAAGTAGCGACAGACTCAAAAATCTTAACAGTGAAAGGCGAAGGCGAAGGGCTAAGCAAAAAATACGTGCGCATAACTTTGAAAAAGTTCCTACACAAAAACGAGCTTTCAGAGCTTTTCAGAATAATAAGCCCAGAAGAGAACACACTCAAAATTAAAGAGAGAAAACTTGAAGAAGAAGATTAACAAGCCCTTTCCCTCAACTTAGTTAATTTTTTATTTTTCCACGATAATAAAAAGCGCTAGCTTGCTGTCCATTCTCTGAACAGGCTGTTCCAAAGCTTAGCATTAAATCAAAAAACCGCTAACTCTATCGTAAGCAGGAGGCTCAAGATTGAGCACTAAAAACATCGCTATCAGCGCGGTAATCGTAGTTTCAATAATAACTGTCGTAACCTTACTAGTAGAAACTCGTCTAACATTTCAAAGCATTAACCCAGTAGCCATGATAGCAGCTTTAACAGTAACTGGATTAGGGTTAAGATGGTTTAGAAAGATAGCCAAACATTAAGGTTTAAAAAAGAAAAAAAGCATAATTGCTGTGTGCCAAGCAATGAATCTTCCGAGTGTATGGTTAAATTGTGAGTAACTGGGTCTTCGTCAATGCGGCTTACTCGTCCGCGGATAAAGTTTACCCCTCGTTCTCTCGCGCGGTCAAAGAATTCCTCGTAACCTTTACCTGGGCTGCGAATATCCATATAGAAAACGTAGACCTCCACGTCTTCCTTGTACTTTTCTTTAATCTGAACCGCGTGCTTGAGCGTGTGCATGCAGCATTAGAAAAGCAACAATGGTGCTTAATTTGAACAGTTTACTCTACACCATCCCAATGTCAATAGTTTTAAGATTCCTCAATAAACGCATAGGTAAAAAAACTTAATCGATATCTGATATATTAATATTAGGAATTACGAATAAACTCTTTAGTAATTGTTTTAAGGATTCGGAAGCCATCTTTGAATGCATGAAGGTTAGATGTTCCGTATTTTCGTTCATATTCTACACTTGGAACCTCTTTAACCACCAACCCTAAATCTAAAGCCTTGACGAAAATCTCAGTTTCAATCTCAAAGCCATCAGACTCCAAAACCGGAGCCAACTTCTCAACTGCACGCTTACTAAAAACTACGTAGCCGTAGCATAAGTCGGTATATTTTACTGACCAGAGGAAATTCACAACAAACAGCAGTATCGAATTTCCAAATCGTCTTGCTGCACCCATGTCGTGAGTACGACCGCCTTTCATGAAGCGAGAGCCTTTAACTACATCAGCGCCAGAATCCAAAGCTTCAATGAGCGCGGGTATTTCCACAGGGTCCATAGAACCATCAGCATCCATCAAAACCAAAGCGTCAAACTCCAAATAGCGGTTGCTTAGAACCTGCCGAACGGCATCACCCTTTCCTTTACCTGCCTGCAAAACAACTTTTGCACCATACTTTTCTGCCACTTTAGCAGTATTGTCTTTTGACCGACCATCAATAACCAAAACATTATCAAAGCCAAGATCATTCAACCGACAAAGGACGTCTTCGATATTTTTCTCCTCATTAAGAGCAGGGATAACAATTCTGACATTTAGAGGCTTAAAGCGTGGAAGCTTGCTAAAATCTTCCGCAGTTGAAATTGATGTGGAACCCCTGTACCTAACTACCATTCATAATCAACCCTAAACGAATAGATTTTTGAGGAAGTTGTATATCCAACATGCTGGTCACTCGGTGAAAGAATTAGTTCTAAGGGCAACACACAGATTTTCATCCTTTATTTGTGTAAGCACATATTCGTATCTCTCGTTCATTTTGGCTTTGATAGCTTGCATCGAATGGACATCGTGTACTTCTCCTTTCTTCACTTAAGATCAACTTCCATTATCAATCATATCTGGTAGTTCAACTCTTATTTAAGACGATATTGCAAAAATGGAAATATATCAACAATGCCAACACGTTAACTTTTATTCAGCGCCTACTCCCTAAATACTTTTGTTACTGCACGTGGACAATCACAGGTGCAAAACCAGCTAACTCCATTCAGAACCAAAAAAACCTAAATAACTTCTGCGCTCCAACATCGCGCACATGAAGATGACGGAATTGCTTAAGAAACTCACCTACCTCAGAACTATTGACAAGTTTGTGTTGTATCACGTGCGAGTTAACAATTCGAACTTGCAACATTTGCAAAAATATTTAAGTCAATTTCCATGGTTTACTTTTCATGATCGGCGGGTATTTAGGTAAGAAACGAGATCAAAAAATTGAAGAAAAATTTAAAGGATATTCAGGAATAACCAATGAGGTAACATTGGGTTTTTCATGATTATCCTAATCGATCATAAAATGTTTGTCTTGATAGCAGGGAGCTCCTGATACTTGATGGAGTGCCAGTTTTCGGTAACCTGAATGACGGCTATAAGCTTTTTTCTCCAAACAGTGATTTAAATGAGGGCTTAAATAAATTTGGATTTTTTGTTTAAAACACATTGTTTCTAATGTAAATATTGTTAATTTGGTTCAAAAATATGAATATTTGACACTTAATTTAGCTTCAAACAACATTAGCTGCGGAAGAATTTGGTATACAAAAAGCAAGAAGGGCCAACTTATTTTCTGCAATGACTTTAAACCTTTAGCAGCATTCACTAAGTTTAATATCAATTATGATGCATACATATCTATAATTAAATACGCAACCTCCCAGACCCGCTAACAATAATAAAAGACATAGAGAGTGTTCCTGTCTCACATTACCTGCAAGTAAATACACCTAACTTGCATGAAATAATTGAACCCTTCTTTCAACTTAGGTATCAAGAAAATAGCGTTGATTTGACAAATAAAGAGAGGGCTCTTAAGTAGTCTATGAATTTCATTAGTTCCTTCACCCCAGCAATAATGCTGAGTGGGGGCGTAGATTCAACTCTTCTTGCAAATTACTTATCATTAACCGAAAGAATTGATGGAATTAGAGCCTACTATTTGGCTTTCGGGCATGATGACCCTAAGGAAAACTATGCAAAACTTGCGTCTGAAAAAACTGGAATTCCTTTAAACATTTACAGAATGGAATCAGAACATGTCATACCGACAATCAAGGAAATGATCAGCTAGTACATGCATCCTTTTTCCGATGATTCAGCTTTACCAACATTTTTCTTGGTCAGCAAAATACAAAATGAAAGTAAACGAAATAAAACGATTTTACTTGATGGGCTTGGTACAGACGGTTGTTTCAGTGTTAGCAACGAGTCAAGTTACTTTAAGAGACTGATCTATATGCAACCGAAACGGTTCCTGCAACTCGAAGCACTATGATCAAAAATGTGAGTCTGTTTAGCCGAGTGAACATAAAAGCAACCAATCTACTCAATTATTTGATTTTAAAGATGGATGAACCAGAAGTTAATCAGACTTTTGATGCGCTTTTTCTTTACGATAATTTTTTTACTAAAGAGCAACGGAGTGTAACCGCAAAACTAGCTCGACACTTTGAATATATTTGTGATTCATGCGTCGACAAAAGTAATAGAAAGTCCTTTGCTTCAAAGAGCACAACGATGGACCTTGTTCAACTTGTTAGGTCATTTGCAATGAAATCCTATGGAGTTTATCCGAGTAGAATTGAGACCATTTACCCGTATTTATGGAGAGATATATTAGTTGAACAAGGCAGGCTCAAGTGTAAAAAAGTAAGTGGAGTTAACAAGTATCCGCTAAAAAAACTGTTGGAACAACGTATGCCTAAAGAGTTTGTTTACAGGAAAAAATCCGCGTTTGCACCCCCTACGTTAAAATATTTGGAAAACCCGCAAGTCTTAAAGTTTTTCGAAAGAGTGATAATTAAAGAAGGCAAATTTGTCAAAAACATCGTTCCAAATGAAAACCTAAAAAAGACATTTTATTTGCTTAGCAAAAACCGCTGTTCACAGCAGATGAGTAACATGATTTGGTCTATAATGTTTACCGAACTATGGCTTAAAACGAACTATGATAACATCAGGGACATTATTTAGCTGAAATCCAATTAAGAATGTCCAACTTCAAACAACGATAGCGATGGCGTATACGTGTTACAAATTTATTAAATTTAAATTAGTTGAATCTCGTAAAAATTTGAGGTTAACATCGAAGAGATACGAGATTCCAGAAAACTCCCTCAACAAGGTTGATTTATTCTTTTCCCAAAACATCCTAAATGAACCATTTTATCGATTTGATACATATTATAAAAGTGTGGAAAGAAAAGCTGAAGAAGAACGAGACCAATGCATAAAATTGTAATAACCAGATTCTTTGTTGTGCTTCTTCGCACAAGGTTCGTTCCATGATATTGACGACTGTTATCAATTGTTTTTACATTTTTCTAAGCATGAGGTAAACACACTGATGAGAAAATGATAGAGGAGAAAGAAAACTGATTCCTTAAAAATTCAGATGAAAAACTTCTATAACATTAGATGTGCAGCCAACCTCGGCCGCCTTTTTTTGGTTGCTGTTTTTCTCCTTTCATCTCTTCGAATAGTTCTGCACGCTTCTTATTAGAATGATTTTGGCTCGTAACGTGTTGTTTAATGAATTTGTTCCATCCGCCGACTTGCGGCGTAGGATGGACGTATCGATCTGTATTGTCAATTTGATGTCGCTCCAAAATCTCCTTAAAATTCAAAGCCCTAAAATTTCGCGTCGCATGAATTACAGTTCCCTTATCAACAAACAACGAGGAATAATCATGAACCGCTATGCCTTCAGCTCTAACTTTATCATCCAATCGCTCAAGCCACAACCGTTTCCACTCAACTTTAAGTCCTTCAACTACCTCTTTTGGATCAACAGACATCTTTACAAATCCCCTCCGGACCAAAGCAGATACGACAGTTTATTGAGCGTGTAGTGATTTTTGATTGCTCCTATTTCTCTCTTTTAACCAAGCACTCTATTAACATTAACGTATAGTTCATCTATATTAATTATCCAGAAGAAAACCAACGGTTTCTATCATATCCAAAAGTCCTTTTCAAGCCACTCTTAAACCTGATTACCTTCTTCTTTTTCCTTTTATCGTAACAGACAAAAATTACGTAAAGACCGGCTGGAACGGCACAAGCATGCACAAACAAAAAAAACAAATTCCTCTAAACCCCAAAATCAATAAAAGTTTTTGGTCAAAGCATCTTTTGGTTATTAGATTTTTGGGGTTTGCAATGTTTAAATTCTACTTTTACTATTTATTTTGAAGGAATTGTTATGGCAAGCCCAATTTTTGCTAAAGATGTCTATTCAAATGGATTTAATACTGTTCGAGAAAGTGATACATTATCCCGATGTTTAGAAGCATTTGAAACAGGGAAACCTCCGGTTTTAGCTGTTCTAAATGATAAGGGCAAATATGAAGGCATGATTACTAGACGCACGATTTTAAGGTCAAGACTTGATCCCACAACAACCAAAGTCAAAAACCTAATGAAAGTTGCACCCCCCGTCACTCTTGATTCTTCACTCAGCAAAATGGCCAAGTTAATGATTGAAAGTGAAATGAGACAACTCCCAGTTTTCGAAAAAAACAAGCTGGTAGGGTTTGTCACCGACGAGAACATCATTCACGCAGCAGTTCTTCAAGAATGGGGTAACAATACCATAGAGAAAATCATGACGCGAGCGCCACAAACCATTGAAGCAAACCGATCAGTGGGAGCAGTTCTCAGTTTAATGAGAGAGCATGGTATTTCACATGTTCCTGTCACTGACAACGGCAAACTCGTAGGTATGATAAGCATTCAAAATATTTTGGAGAATATTTATTGGCCACAGAAACGCCAGACAACCGGAGATATAGTCGGTGAAAAAATTGAAACCCTAAGCGTGCCAGCTAAAGGCATAATGAATAAGCCCGCCATCACGGTTGAACCTGAAACGAGCCTGCGAATTACTGAGAAACTAATGCATGACCGCAATATTTCTTGTATAGCAGTTACATCGAACGAAAAACTAGTTGGCATCGTAACAAAACGCGACTTTCTAGAACCAATCTCACAATTAGAAACGACTGAAAAGAAATTATCAGTGCAGTTCGGGGTCAAAGACGTAGATATATCTCCCGACCAACAAGGATTCATGATGGATGAATTTGACTCTTTCACTCACAAATACCAAGACGCCTTTCAGCTAGGGACACTTTTCGTATACATGAAAAGCCACGGCAATACAAACCTAAGGGGAACGCCACTTATTCATTGTCGCCTACAATTCAGAACAGTGAGGGGAACCTTCTTCAGCGCAAGCGAAGGCTGGGGCATCGAATCAACTTTCAAGGTAGCATTAGAGAGACTCGAAAGAAGACTACTGCGAAGCAAAGAACTACTAGCTTACAACCCCAGATACGCGAAAGATTACTTAAGAAAAATTGGGTTACCGCAAGAAGAAGACTAAAAATCCTTTTCCCGACCCTCTTCTTGCTAGTTCTAACTTGGTCAACATTCCTTATCAAAGTTGATTAGAACGGTATTCTTGAGCCGTCAAAGCCCATTTTTGAAATACCCAACTCATCTCTAACTTCCCTTAGCTGTGCAGCGGTAAAAACTGGACCATCTCTGCAAACGCGATATTTGCCAATCACGCAGCTTCCGCATAAGCCAATGCCGCATCGCATCAGCCGCTCAAGACTTGCTTCTATGGGCAGTTTGCGTTGTTCTGTTAACTCAAAGACTTTTTTCACCATAACTTCTGGACCACAAGTGTAGATCATGTCGAATTTTTCTTTATCCAACAAGCTGTTTAAAGGCTCAGTTACAAAGCATTGAAAACCATAAGTGCCGTCTTCGGTTGTTGTAATCAAGCTTTTCTCATTACAGACACCTTTAAGCTCTCGAATAAAGAGCAGCTCGTCTTTGGTTTTTGCTCCTTCAACAAAGGATAACCGTTCAGTTTTAGCTGAAAGTTGCTTGGCTAAAAACAGCAAAGGCGCCGTCCCAGTTCCGCCGCTAACCAAAAGGACTCTTCCTCTACTTTCAGTGAAACTGTTACCGAAAGGCCCACGTATGCCGACGTTTTCGCCTGCAGTCATCGTGTGTAAATGCTGTGTTGCGTCGCCAACCTGTTTTACCGACACGTAGACCAGCCCGTTGCTTGCGTTCATTATGCTTAGTGGGATTTCGTCTATGCCTGGAATCCAAAGCATTAGGAATTGCCCCGGTTTAGCTTTAGAGCATAATCTATCCGACATGATGAAAGTTTTAACGGTTGGACTCTCTGCTCTAACCTGCACAATTTCCGTCGTTCTAAGCGTGTTAGCTGCGATGAGCGAGGCCGACAATCTCTTTCACACTCCCAAAATGTTTTTTTCTCAAGTAAACTTCCATCCCTTTAGTTATGGCTTGGAAAACCTCTATGTTCTCCAACGCAATCGCACTACCAACTTGAACGGCAGAAGCGCCAGCCAAGAAAAATTCAATAGCATCACGCCAACCTGCTATTCCGCCACAGCCTATAATTGGTACATCAGGCAACGCCTCGCGAATTTCATAAACACATCGTAGAGCTGTGGGTTTTATGGCTGGACCCGACAAGCCGCCTTTTATATTGCTTAAGATTGGACGCATTGTTTCAGCATCAATCGCCATTGCCTTAAGTGTGTTAACGGCTGTAAGAGCGTCTGCTCCAGCCTTAACTGCCGCTCGAGCTGTTGAGGTTATATCTGCAACGTTTGGGGATAGCTTTACAATTACAGGTTTGCTAACAGTCCCCTTCACTTTCTCAACCACTTCAGCCAGGAGATTTGGGTTTTGTCCGATTTCTGAGCCAGTTTGCTTAACATGTGGACACGAAACATTAAGCTCAACAGCATCTGCGCCTGCGTTGACGGCTTTTTTGGCAACTATCGCGTATTCCTCTGCTGTGTAACCAAACACGCTAACAATAAGTGGAAGGCGCAGAATGATTTTAGAATAAGTTATTTCTTGAGCGTACAAGTCAATGCCAGGGTTCGGCAACCCCACAGCGTTGATTAACCCGCTTTCTGCCTGAACCATAGTTGGGTTCGCATAACCTACTCTTGGTTCTAAACCGATGGATTTTGTGATTACGGCTCCTGCGCCGCCCTTGGCAACGCGGTGAAGCGATTCAGCAGAGTAACCCATTATTCCAGATGCCAGAATAGTTGGGTTTTCCAGCGCCAAGCCTGCAAGGCATATATTTAACGGATTGCTTTCCAAATTCTGTTATCTCCGTTCAATCTAATTATTTACTTTTGAAAAGATAAAGCTTCTTAGCCAAATAACTCAACCATCAAGAAAAAGCTAAGTGCTATTTTATAACACTTTTTGTGTCTAATTTGCCACATCATTGAAGGAAACTAGTATTTGTTGTGAAAAAAGAAAATGAAGGTTTAGGCAAACTTTGAAAGCGCCTTATTTCTTCTTTTTAGCCTTTTTATCTTCTTTCTTTGGAGCCTTAGCCACTTTAATAACCTCAAAAATAGAATTGACTTCAATTTATATTTAAAATTTGTTAAAGGCTAAACATTCTGACGTGACTAATAAAAGGTTTCAAAAATAGGCGCTATAATCAAAATAAGCTTAAATCAGGCTACTAATCTATGGTTTTTTCCATGCTTTTTTAGTTGGTTAGAATTTACATTTATGTGTCAATATCGAAGTGTTGTTTTTTGGGGAAGATTTCTTGAAGCAAAATCAAACAAAAAAAGTTTCCCTCTTAAACCATTACTTTGTAAACATTGCTCTATCTTGAATGTACTCTTTTCCAGTCAGCAGGGCAATTTCGGCTTTTTCCAATTCGCTTCCCAAGTATGCCGCGTGATCTTTTGTTGAAACCAAGCCTAATTCAAAAATTTTTGAGTAGATGGCGTCAGCGGTTTTGCCCTTGATTATCTTGTCCGGTTTGTCCATATTTGCAAGAGAATAATGCAATGCCACTACGTATTCATTAACGCGGTCCACCACTATTGTGAAAGATCCTGTTGAATCCAATTCTGTTGGCTTCGGTTTTTCGGTAACAATTACCCCCACGTTTTTTTCAAACACCTTATCATACAGTTCTTCCCGTTTCCTCTTGTCCTTAAGTAACAGCAAATCTACGCCGAGATCTTTAGGTACTGAACAACGTTTTTTTGCCAGAAACATCATGTTAGCCGCAATAACCTCCTCACGCACAGTCCCCTTCGCTTTGTCACTTTTTTCGGTCGCCAACAGGATGCTTGCGCCTACCTCAGATGACAAAAGAGCTAACAAAGCATTAACGCCAACCGAGTCGGCATCCATCAATTCAGTAACATTCGAAACACCAACAAACAACGGCACATCAGGGTTTCTATCGGCGAATTGGCGAAAAGCAATAAATGACTCCAAAACATCCGAAGGTTCAAGAATCAAATCCGCAAAGCACCTTGTAACGCCTAATCTTTTTGCTTGCTGAATTATTTGCTCTAGGAACCGAACACGTTCTTTAGCTTTTTTAGGAAAATAACCTTGGAGCTGATTTGTCGGGATAACAACCACAGCAACATTAGAGACACAGGATGCAATCGCTTCAATGTTTCCTGCATCTGCACTCAAGACGAGGTCTGCGCCAGAGTGAACCGCCTCTCGAATCTCTGCTGGATCAAGCGAATCTATGCTCACAGGCACATCTACAATCTCTTTAACCGTCTGAACAATACGTCTTGCATCTGAAGGTCGTGATTCACCTGCAACCATACCGACATCGATAATGTTCGCGCCAGCTTTGACGAAGTGTTTTGCTAACCTCTGAATTGTTTCCTTATCCTTCAATGGTGCATCAACTATTTCAGCTAAGACACGCATAGGGAAGGCTTTGCCAACAGCCAAGCTCCTGATCAGCATGTTGCCAGGTTTCTTAAGCAACGCTTCACGGTTTTGTTCTGCCGTCTCTATCTCATGCAATGCTTTTTTCTGAAGCTTATCCCGCAACAAATCGCAAGCTGGGACTATTGTAGAAAGTGGAACTTCTCCAAGAGAATCCAACACCGTTGGCAAATCAGCAGCATACCTTGGGCCTTTAAAGGTCTGGACACCAAAGGCTTTTGTAACTACAGATGTGTTTCCTCTGACAAGCCCAGGCACCAAAATCACGTCAAAACCCTTAACATCAACATCTTTTAGGCCTTTGACGATAGTTTCAGGAGTTAACAGGGCCGCAACTGGAATCTGAAGGGCAACCGTTTCGGTGGCTAAGCTGCTTTCTTGTGCATAACGTTTAACCGTGTCCTTTGCAAGTGAACCTGTAATCAAGAGTATCTTCAAATTCTTGCCCGCGTTTTTAGTTGACAAGTTTAATTGCTTCTCCCCGAAGATTTAACATTAATCTTCAGTTTTTGATCTCCAAGAATCTATTGTTTTCGTCAAATCAGCCATAACTAAAGAGTAAACAGAGTTTGGAGCTACCCGATTTACAACCCCGTTGCAGTTATCAATCAGTTTCAAGAGTTTGCTAACTTGTTCTTGTTTCTCCTCAGAGTTTACAAAAGCTTTCACGCGGGTTGCATGTATAATTGCTTCAATTGTTGCATCCATTGCTCGGCAGTGAACTTGAGGATATCTTCTTGTTGCCTCAACTTTTTTTACTTCTAAGATGACTCTGGTT
>JBEKPG010000015.1:0-59258 GCA_049520955.1 Bathyarchaeia archaeon
AGTGACCCGAACTTATCTGCTTACAAGAGATGGATGTGGCTCCTTCGGAAAAGTTGTAGCATCACTTTATACTCATAGACTTCTTGGCACCACAATAAACGCTTTTGCATTAATTATAGGACTAGTGTTACTTTCCTTTGGGGGCAACGTTAACCCCTTGGTCTTTAACTTGATTATATTAGTCGCGACAGTGATAGTGGCAATAATTGTTGTAATGGTTGTTTTGTCTTTCAAGCAGCAATGGACGCTTAGAGTAATTAATTGGATAACAAGTTTTGTTCAAAAAATCAGTTTTGGAAAAATGAAACTTACAAAGTTAAAGGAAGAAGCTGTTGAAATTACTGAGCACTTTCACGATTCAATGAAAGAATTTCGGCATAGTCCACAGGCAATAGGTTACTCAATGTGCTATTTGATTATATCTTGGTTTTTTAGTCTAAGCATACCATTCCTTGTCTTTATGTCGCTTGGACATCCAGTTTCATGGAGCGTAATTCTTGTCACTTCAGCCATATTCTTGGCTGTCAAATCGATACCTGTAGGCATCCCCTTTGAAGTTGGACTTCCAGAGGCTGTAATGACTACTCTTTACATTTCAATGGGTGTCCCTGGAGCAATAAGCGCCACAGCCACTATACTTGCAAGAATTATAACATTGTGGTTATTCTTCATCATAGGCTTTGGAGCTCAGCAATGGCTAGAACTGAAACCAGCAATATCTAAGGCGGGACACACAGAAAAAATTAAAATCGACCTCTACCCTAATTACTCTTAAGAGAATAAAATGGAAATAAAGATTGAAACCGCTTCCATCAGGCTACTAGATAAGCTCTGTGAAATTGAAGAGCAATGTTTTGACCAAGAAGCCTTCACAAAGCGACAAATAGCTTACTTGCTTGCAGATTACAATACAATCGCATTAGTAGCCAAAGCTGACAGTGACATTGCAGGATTTATAATATCACAAGTAGAAATAGAAAACAATACGCTTTTTGCTCATATAATAACAATAAATGTTGCATTACCCTACCGACGAAAAGGCATAGCACGCAGAATGCTAAAAGAAACAGAAGACATTCTCAAACAAAAGAGTATAGGTGAATGCCACTTAGAAGTCCGCGAAGACAACTCAGCCGCATTAAAACTCTATCTAAACAGCGGGTACCAAAAAATCAGTAAACTAGAAAAATACTATGGCAAAAAACATGGTTTGTACCTCAAAAAAACACTGTAACGACCCGTTTTCCAAATCCAAGGCTTTATTCCAATGGGAACAAACGTTTAAAAACCCTGATGCGACTTAATTTGTTGGTGGGGAGATGGGAGATCCACGAGGCAGAAAATCAAAAGAGCAGACACTTGTCCGAACTATCGTTGTTTTAATTCGCAACACTACTTGGCGATGCGGGAAACTTGAAAAATCCATTGTCAGACATCTTTACAAACGACATGAAAATTTCGGTAAAGCAGAAGTTTCAGTCAGGGATATAATGCTCAACCTAAATATAACTGGCGAGAAAAAAGATGAGTGCTTAGACGCGCTGCGAAGGCTTGAAAAAAGAAATATTGTGAAAATTACACCACTTTAATTCAAACCAAATTTTCTATTTTTATTAGATTTCTTGCTTTTTTATACATTTGACTAATACTGCCGATTTTACTCAAACACCTACCCATGCAACCGCTAACCTTTCAAGCAAACTGGAGGACTTCTAATGTGATTTCAAAAGTTCACTTTCAGTTGGAGGTTGCTTAATTAAGCCATGCTTCATTAAAAGTTCAGTTGATTGCCTAGCGTTTTGGATTATGGCAGAAGCCCGTTCGTATAGTTCTTGTTTGCTGGGTTTTACTCTTGCAACGCCTTGCTCGATTGATTTTAAAGCGCAGGCGACAGCTTCTCTCGGAAAGACTTCCCACTCATCCATTTTTGGCAAGATATTCTTCTCGCTTATTCCCCGTTCTTCAGCATAATTTGCCAGTTCCTGCGCTGCCGCAATACACATGTCGTCTGTGATAGTTTTCGCCTTAACGTCTAAAACTCCTCGAAAAATACCGGGAAACCCTAAGCTGTTGTTTACTTGGTTAGGAAAATCGCTTCTGCCTGTTGCTACAATTCGCGCTCCTGCTTCCTCTGCTTCCCAAGGCCAAATTTCAGGTATTGGGTTAGCGCACGCGAAGATTATTGGATCTTTAGCCATTGTTTTAATCCACTCCTTCTTAATGGTGCCTGGGCCTGATTTTGAAGCAGCAACAACGGCATCCACACCCTTAAATGCTTCAGCTACGTCTCCGGTTCTGCCTTCAGCGTTAGTTTTCTGTGTAACATCATATTTCCAAGGATCGTCTTCTTTGACGATATCTTTTCTGCTGTTATGAACAACACCCTTGCTGTCTGCTAGTATAATGTTTCCTGGTTTAACGCCCCACTTCATTAGCACATAAGCTGTTCGAATATTTGCTGCTCCCGACCCGACCAATGTGATTAAGCTTTCTTGCGGTTTTTTCCCCACGATTTTAAAAGAGTTAATAAGCCCAGCTAAAATTACAGTGGCGGTTCCCTGTTGGTCATCATGCCAAACAGGAATACGTAGTTGTTCGCAAGATTTCTCAAGAACGTGGAAACATTTCGGTTTCTCAATATCTTCAAGATTAATGCCGCCGAAAGACGGCTCAAGAGCTTCGCAAATCCTAACTATTTCATCCGGATCTTTGGTTCTTAAGCAAATTGGAAACGCGTCAACCCCGCCTAAGTACTTGAACAAAAGCGCTTTTCCTTCCATTACAGGCAACGCAGCTTCAGGACCTATATCGCCTAAACCTAAAACACGTGTTCCATCTGAAACTACTGCTACGTAATTCCAGCGGTTAGTTAATTCAAACGATTTATCAGGGTCCGCTTGAATTTCTCTACATGGTGTAGCCACGCCTGGAGTATACCAAACAGCAAAATCTTCAACGCTTCTAATGGCACATTTAGGAATAACCTGCATTTTTCCCTGATAAAATTTATGCATTGGAGAGGATAACTGTGAAGGCTTCTTAGCTTTCGCAAGCAGCTCATCAACGGTTGGCTTAACGTTTTCTGATGAAACCAAAAGATTTTTCTCCTATTCAACCGCTAAAATATCAACTGATAGTTTTAAGCGTTTCCACAAAGCATGATTGTCAGCCTTTTCAGCTGAGAGGACTTCATGTAAACGTTCAATCTTTTACTTAAAATAGCTTGTCTAAAAGGCCCAAAAGTTTGGTTTCTATTGCGTGAATAACAAAGGTAATTGTTTAGTAACCTTTTAATCTACTCGATACTCTAAGCTAAAAAGGTAACCAGAATTGAACGACGAAGCAAAATGTTCAAAACCGCAATGTGACAAGTTCACAGCTATAAACGAGTTGGCACGCCGCAGAGGATTTTTCTGGCCATCATTTGAGATTTATGGCGGAAGCGGCGGTTTTGTAACTTATGGTCCGCTTGGGGCACGGTTGAAACAGAATATTGAAGCAAAGCTTAGAGAGCTTTTTATTAAAAAAATCGGCATTTACGAAATGGAATCATCCGTAATTGCACCCGCTAAAGTCTTTGAAGCATCAGGCCATGTGGACCATTTTAAGGAGCCAATGGTAGAATGTCAAAACTGTCATAGTCGTTTCCGAGCGGATCATTTGCTTGAGTCAAAAGGCATTAGTTCGGCTGAAGCCGAAAAAATGAGTTTAAACGATATAAAAGAAGAAATTGAGCGACTCGGAATAATGTGCCCCGACTGCGGGGGCAAATTTGGTGAGCCACAACAATTCTTAACCATGTTCCAAACCAATATTGGTCCTTACTCGGGCGCTGTTGGTTATGGAAGACCGGAAGCTGCACAAAATATTTTTGTTGAATTTAATCGCCTCTACACCGTCGCGCGGGAAAAGCTTCCTTTCGGAGTTATCCAAATTGGTCACGCCCTGCGTAATGAGATTTCGCCTAGACAAGGCTTGATTAGGTTGAGAGAGTTCACAATTGCTGATTTAGAGTTCTTCTTTGACCCTGAAGAACCATGCTGCCATTTGCTTCCTGAAGTAGAAAACGAAGTATTGCCTATTCTACTATGCGAAACAAGGCTGAAGGAATGCGAGGACACAACAGAATTCACGGTTAGAGAAGCGCTTAACCGGAAAATAATTCGCTCAGAATGGCAAGCGTTTTTCATGGCGATGGCGAAGAAGCTTTTAATGGAACTTGGCGTCCCCGCAGAGAAACAGCGGTTTATCGAAAAACTCACGTGGGAAAAAGCGCATTACTCAAGTCAAAGCTTTGACCAAGAAGTCTTAGTTGATCGTTGGGGCTGGGTGGAAGTCTCTGGACATGCATACCGGACAGATTACGATTTGTCTTGCCACATGAAAGCAAGCGGAGTTGACATGACCGTTTACAAAGAATACGCTAATCCACTCGAAAAAGAAGAGCTCACTGTAAAGCCAATTATGGCTAAGCTTGGTCCAGTCTACAAGAATGAAGCTTCAAAAGTAGCTGCGCTGCTCGCTAAGGTGCCAGCGCAGGAAGTTGCTGACGCTATGCAAAAGCAAGGTTATTTCAGGGTTGAGAACTATGAAGTCAAACCTGAACAAGTAGATATTAGCAAACAAAAAACGATTGTTCGCGGCACACGTTTTATACCACACGTGGTGGAACCAAGCTTTGGCGCAGACAGACTCTTTTACGCAGCATTAGAGTATGCTTACAGCATAAAGGAGGACCGCGTTGTCATGAGCTTTCCAAGAAGTATTGCACCGGTTCAAGTTGGCGTTTATCCTTTAATGAGTAAAGATGGCTTAGACATTAAATCGGTACAAGTGCAAAAGATGCTGGCGGAAGAGGGTTTCATGGTTGAGTTAGATGAAACAGGCTCCATCGGTCGCCGTTATGCAAGGGCTGACGAAGCAGGCATACAATTAGGAATAACCATAGACTACGATACACTTAGAGATAACACAGTAACCATACGGGACCGCGATAGTTGGCAACAAGTTCGAACCCCACTTCAAGACCTGCCAAAACTTTTGCGCAGTTACTTCCAAGGAAAAATAAACTTCGGACATTTAGGCCTCTTAATTGAAACTAAGTAGCTAACTTTTTTAACAGATACTTGGTAGTAACATTATAAAATAGGGATAGTTATAGGCGGGGGAACAAGTGGTACTTCCATCAGAAACAGAAGAACGGGTAAAACGGAGAGCCCTAGACGCTTGCCAAGATAATCTACGTAAGGTTGTAGATGTCTCGAGAAAGATTCCTCAACTTGCTGAATATTTTGCAAGCGGCGACAAGGAAAACGCCCGAAAGCTTCTCAGCGAAATCAGAACGGGCGAAGAAGAGGTTATTAAGGCAAGACGCATGGTTTCCCAAGAGCTCGCCGAGATAGGCGCAATTTTGATAGCTCGTGAAGACTTCTTAAGATTCACAAATTTGTCAAGCGAAATAGCCGACTTCTCAGAAGGAATTGCTTTTTATTTAGTTGAAATTATGGAGCATAACTGGAACATTTCAGCAGATGTCAAAAAAGATCTGCTAAAACTTTCTTTAGCTGTCTTGGATACGGTGCTTAAGCTCAGGGAAACAATGATGGTTCTAAACTATGGTTCACAAAAAACTTTAGAAAGAGCCAAAGATGTAGAAATCGCTGAACGAATAGTTGACGACCAGTACCGAGCGTTAACCATAAAAGTTCTCAATGGCAAACTTGATGTTCCGGCGCTTCTGCTTCTAAGGGAAATCCTTCAGTTGTTGGAAAACTCTGCTGACAAAGCTGAAGACGCCGCCGACGCAGCACGAATGCTTTCGTTCATTATGTAACAAGAGTCGACTTCAATGCCAAAAACTAAAGTGGAACTTATCGATAACTTCTTAGTTGTATGGGATTCTGCTGAAGGCTCCCAACTATACAGAGCAGGATATTATGGCAAGCCTGTTGGGATTCCTAAACCTAAAATTCCGGAGTTTGATGCTCCACTAATTTTGGATTTGATGGAAGGGTTATATCTTGTCGAGAACAAGAAGATAGAAATTTACGAGAATCCAAACGAGAGCAAAGTTACCCTCAAAAAGCTGAAGCAAAAAACTAAACAGCTATACGATGAATTTGAAGAAAAATACGCTGTTTACCATGATCTTCGAGATAGCGGCTTAATAGTCACTCCTGGAATAAAGTTTGGTTGCGACTTCGCCGTTTATAAGTACGGTCCAGGTGTTGAACATGCTCCTTATATGGTCTCGGTAAAAAAGACGGGCTCAAACATTTCAGCTACAGAAATCGTCAAGGCAGGACGACTAGCAACAACCGTACGGAAACGGTTCATTATCGCGGTGCCAGACATAGACTCCGGCAAAATTAAATATTTGATTTTCAAATGGTTCAAAGCTTAAGGCATCTGTAGCCTTGCCAGATTTTGTCGCTTAGACTGTAATTATTTTTTTCGAATCATGCTGCTAAAGCCTATATTAGCTCTAGCTTCAATAGTTCCTTAACCTTTAGTCAAAAAATAGTTCCTTTCGTTGAACATTTTGTTTACTAATTTTAGCATAACCCATTGTTACTAAATGGCTAGTTTGCAATTATTGTTTGGTTTTGGAATTCTCCTTGGATGGTTTGGTGAGGGTAAATTTTTGAAGCTGAAAGGGAGCAGCCTTCTTCAAGCTTTACGTCGTCTGCGATTACTGAAACGGCAGTTATTTTTGTTGGGTTACGCTGACTTGAGTTAACAACTACGTGTCTACCGATTATGCTGTCGTATACTTCAGCGTGTTCTCCAATAATCACCCTGTCCATCACTGCTGAATTGGATACTACAGCGTTTTTGCCTATTCTAGTGAAATTGTCAATGCATGAATCCACAATTCTTGCGCCATCTTCAATTTGGCAATGTCTTCCAATCAAAACAGCGCCCTCAATAGTGATTTTCTTTTGTTTTAATTTATGGATAATTTCTAGACGGCATTTTTCTGAATCATTACTTTCACCTTGAACCCAAATTAGGTCTTCCTCTTTTAATCTTCCGCCAAAATCATTTAGGGTTGAGAAGCCGCCGTGCAGCATGTTCTTCATGGCTTCTAAATAGCTTTTAGGTGTGCCCACGTCAAACCAGCTGCCTTTCAACGTGTAACCATACACTGGGCGACCAGTTTGAATGACGTAGGGAATGAAGTCGTAACCGAAGTCTAATCTGTTTCTTTCTTTTATGATTTGGTGAACGCCTTTTTCCTTGAAAATCTTTTTCACTTCAGGTGATAAAACATACAAGCCTGTGTTGGCAAGGTTACTGGGAGCGTCTTTAGGCAGTGGCTTTTCGACAAATCTTTGTATTCGACCGTTTTTGTCTATGTCAGCTATGCCTAAGCCTTCAACGTTATCAACTTCCCGTAGTACTATGGTTAAGGCGGCGCATTTTTCCTTGTGATAATCAATTAAGCTCTTAACTTTTATGTCAAAAATGTTGTCGCCTTGTACCGCAAAAACTAGGTTGTTAAGTTCATAGTACTCCATGTTTATTCTGGCTGAATCAGCGCTTCCCAAATCATCAACGTTAGGCTGGTATTTGATGTGGATGCGTGGCTTTATTTCATAACGTGCTGAGAATCCGTATCCTGATTCAAAATAATCATACAGGTCACGGTAGTTGGTGTAACCTTTAACTCCGAAGATAAAGTTGCGTATGCCCTGGCTTGCCAGCGACAAAAGAGAAAACTCTACCAGAGGCCTGTTCAAAAAGCGCAGGCAGGCTTTGCTAGTTTCAGCCGTCAACGGCAAGAGGCGTTTTGCTTTTCCTCCTACTGGAATGATTACTCTAATCTTTTCAGGAGCATAGTTGTCTCCTACTAGGGGGGCATAATGGTCGCTCAATACGTCACCAACGATTCATAGTTATAAGATTAGGTGCATTCTAATCCTTTTAACGTTTCTTATGAACCACAAACTATAAAGAAACTGCTCACTAAACCCAATTTTTTGTGTGCATTAGCTCAAAAAGCTTTTGTATGTAGTTAAGTGTCGCAGAAAAAATAGTGTCAAAGCATGACCTATAGATTAGGCTGTTTATTCCACTCTTCTTTTACAAGTTTAGTAATGTTATCAAGGTTTGGTTGCGCTGTGAGATCGGCAATCACGTTGTTTAGTTCATTCTTAATCAACAAAGAGACTTCATTAGGTCTTAGAGGTTCTGGTCTTGTAGCTTGATAAACTCTTAGGGCACGCAAACAAAACTTTATCATTAATTTTTGTTGTTGATCCTGTAAATCTGAAAGTTCGTTCTTGCTATTTTTCATTAGCTTGTCAAAACTGTTTGAATCCCATTTTCCTTCTTCAGTCATTTTTTAAACATTCCTTACGGTTTGATATCAATCATGCATTATAGCTTTTTCTACTAATTACCTCTTATTTAGTTGCTAAGAAATAGTGGCTTTTGGTTTTCCAAGCTTCTTTTTAATGCATGCTTGGATAAACCCAAAGTATTCTGGTGAAGGTCTTCCAGGTCGGCTCTTGAATTCTCCGTGGAACTGTGAAGCAAAGAAGAAATAGTTTTTTGGTAATTCTAAAGTTTCCATTCTTCTGCCGTCAGCGCTTTTGCCGGTGAAGAATAAACCATTGCTTTTTAGGGTTTCTTGGTAATCCAAGTTAACCTCAAAGCGGTGTCTGTGGCGCTCGTAAATTTCATCTTCCCCATACATGCTGTAGGCAAGCGTGCCTTTTTGCAAAACCACTTTGTGGGCACCTAAGCGCATTGTTGCGCCCTTAATTTCTATTCCACGCTGTTCAGGCATAAGGTCTATGACGGGATGCGGAGATTCAGGATTAATTTCGGTGCTGTTTGCATCCTTTAAGCCGCAAACGTTTCGAGCGAACTCGATAACTGCTAATTGGAAACCATAACAAATACCTAAGAATGGAATATCATTTTCTCTGGCAAATTGGACAGCTGCAATTTTGCCTTCTGTTCCTCGTGGACCAAATCCGTAAGGAACAAAAATTCCGTCAAAATTGGCGAGGTCTTTTACACATTGAGGTTCATGTTCAAGTTTCTCAGCTTCTAAATAAGAAATGCACACCTTAGTCTTGCAGGCTCCGCCAGCGTGCCGAAGTGCCTCGGTCATGCTAACGTAGCTGTCAGTTAACCCAGCATATTTACCTACTAACGCTATCTTTACTTCGTTTTCTGGATTTACCAGACCGTTAACGAATTGCTGCCAAGAACCGAAATCTTTAGTCTCACATTTAATAGCTAATCTTTGACAGATAAAATCGCCCATGCCCTGCTTGTCTAAGATAAGCGGCAACTGATAAACTGATTCGGCGTTATAAGAACAGAAAACGGCGCTTTCAGGAATGGTACCGAACAGTGCTATTTTTCTGAGGGCTTCAGCATCAATCATCTTAGGGCTTCTAGCCACTATTGTGTCTGGTTGAATGCCGATGCCTCTTAACGAGTTAATGCTGTGTTGTAAGGGTTTAGTTTTCATTTCGCCGGTAACATCTAAAATTGGTACCAAAGCTAAATGTACATAAAGCGTATTCTCATAGCCTTCCTCCATACGCATCTGGCGAATAGCTTCCAAAAACGGCAAGCCTTCAATGTCGCCAACCGTTCCGCCAACTTCAGTCAAAACAACGTCGGCACAGGTAGCTTTGCCAACGATTTTAATGCGATTCTTAATTTCATTAGTGACATGTGGCACTATTTGGACACATCTCCCTAAAAAGTCGCCTCTTCGCTCTTTCTCAATTACCGATTTATAGACCATGCCTGTGGTTAAGTTGTTTTCCTGTTTGAGGCTTAAATCTAAGAATCGTTCGTACCATCCTAAATCTAGGTCTGTTTCGCCTCCGTCGTCTGTAACGAAAACTTCTCCATGCATATAGGGATTCATCGTTCCAGCATCAACATTGACGTAAGGGTCAATTTTTACTACTGTTGGCTTTAATCCTCGAACCTGAAGCATTTTTCCGATGGAAGAAGTCAATATACCTTTGCCGACCGAACTTAACACTCCGCCCGTTACGAAAATATATTTTACCATTCCCTTCGCCCGCAATAACTTACACCTTTCAAGCTAACTTAATATAACTCTTTTGTGTGTGTTGTTGAAAAAACGCGCATTCAAGAATGATTTACTTTAGACAAGTAAGCAGAATAATGAGGCTGCGGTAGCTTGCATCCATGGTTGAGCAGCGACTTTATTCTCAATTTGCTTGTTATTTATCCAATTTTTCAATTACTGGCTAAAACTGTCGACATTCTATTTTAAATATGTTTAATTGATTAACTGTTTATTGAATAATATTGAGTTTTAGTAAATAGTCAAGTTTGGAAAATTTATGGTTAAGGTTTGCGTTAATCGTGATATTCTGCTTTTACTGTTAAGCGTCGTAGTGCAGATACCGTTAGCCATTTTTCTTGGGCATTACTATGACGAAAGATCATTCTTAGATGCAGGTTATCTGGTAAGTGCAGGCTTAAATCCTTACCAAGCGCATTTAATCACAGTTTTTTCCTCTACCCCTTCCTTGATTGGATTTAACCCTATTATAGGGGATCCGCCGCTTTGGCCTCTACTCTTAGGTGCGATCTACAAACTTTCTTACAATATTACACCGAACATTTTTCTGTACAACTTTGCAATAAAAATTCCAGTTATCGCCACCAACATAGTCTTAGCTTACAGCATTAAAAATATACTGCGGAAGCAAGGCGCATCCGAAAAAAACATCAAATTCGCATGGCTTTTCTTGTTGTTCAATCCCTTCATTCTACTAACGACCACTGCTTGGGGTCAATTTGACAATCTGATAGCATTGTTATGTGTAGCTTCAATCTACTTTTTAAGCAAAAACATGGTTAAAAAAAATGCAGTTTTACTTTCGTTAAGTGTTGTTTTAAAACCTATTTCTTTTCCATTACTTGGTTTGCCGCTTTTTTTTTCGGCAAAAAAGGATTGGCCTAAAATATTACAGTACATCGTAATTTCTGTTGCGATAATTGTAATTTTGTGGATTTTACCCTTCTACCTGTTTGGTTGGACATTGCCGTCATCGAGTAATAAGTTGACATCGTATTTCACAAGGGCTGGCGGTCTTTCACCATTTAACATAATGGAAATCTTGCAAGATAGAGCGACGCTTCCATCAGGCCTTGATTTTTTAGGCTATATTTGGATACCGGGGCTGCTATTTGGTTATTACTTGGTTTATCGCGATCCCCCTAAAACATTCAATGAATTAACCCAGAAAGCAATTGGTATAATGCTTATCTTTTTCCTTACATACTCTTGGCTGTCTGAACCATACCTCAACGTGGTAATTGCTTTAGCTCTTTTAGCGTTGCCGTTTACAAAAGTGAATTTCCGCAACTTTCACTTTCTATGGGTAATTCCGCTCATTTTTATGTTTCTTTCAACTAATTTTTTTCAGCTTTTTTTCCTTGTTTCGCCCCAATCTCTTGTTTCAGCAGGACTTCAAGTCGAACATAACATTAGGAACTGGAGACTTATTGCGCAATTTTTAATCGCTGTAGTTTGGCAGGTTTTTGCCTGGAGATTAGTTATTAAAATGCTCAATCGAAGAAAAAATTCAAACAGCAAACCTTTACCATAGAGAACTACTTTTGAATTACCTCAAATGTTTTGGGTCTTCTAATTATGGCAATTATCGGAGTCGAACATTCCAATAAACCTATTACAATTGAAGATATTAAAGCTAAGAAATGGAAACTAATTCTTTTTTTCAAAGGAAGATATTTTCCATTTAGAAAAGCACCAATTTGATAAGAAAACAGCCACATGAGGCTAGTTGTGGAAAAGAAGATTCTGAGCAGGGGTAGGTGGAAGCTGAGGGGAATTGCTTGAGGATAGAAAAATGCGAAAATAGAGTTTATTCCTGAAATTAGACCAGAAACCCAAATTAAAGCCCTAACACTTTGCCTAATTCTTTCTTTGAAACAAAAATATTTGAAATTCTGAATTAAACCGTAAAACCATCTTCTGCGCTGCTTAAACAAATCCTTAAGATTTAATGGACTTTTTTCTTCGATTACTCCACCGTGCCAACCAAAAGCTTCTGGTCCATATTTGATTCTGGCTTTAATGGCGAAGAGTGAATCTTCAGCCATGGTTTTTCCATGTTCCCAACTGACCTCTTCCTCAATGTCACTTCTAACGAGAAGGTTTGATCCATGAATATAAGCAGGATTTCCACGGATCATCAACTTCACGCATTCAAAGCAACAAAACGGTCTAAGAGTATCCATGAGATTTGATATTTTGATATCTTCTTTTTCTCGTACTGGATAAACAATTAAGCCTTCACTTATTGGTTTAGGATTACCCTCCAAATATGATAGAATGCTGCATAGAGTTTGTTTTGTGATTAAACTTTCATCATCAAGATGAAAAATGTAAACATCCTTGCTAGTTAATTGTTCTTTTCTGCGAATTTCAACTGCATACTGTAGTGCTCTAGCTTTATGAACAGCGTTGCAAGAATAATTTTGGGGAACAATGAGGGTTCGGCAACCTTCAAATTTTTCTTGGGCGTCAGTAACAGCCCATATGTCACATTTTGTGTAGCCGATTTCTTTACAAACGACGTTTATTCGGTCAATTGTGTCTTGAACAATTCCGATATTGCCTTTAGTGGTTACTTGAAAGAGTATTTTCGGTGTTCCAAACTTTTCTTTTACTGGTTTCGCCATCAGTTTCGTATGATGAGCAAAAATGTAAAGGTAAAACCTAATGAACAAAACAGAAGACAGAACCCATATTACCCACAGGTAATCCCAAAACACAAGCTTTAACTCCGTCTGTTACTAATCACTTATACGTGACTTAGTAGCAGCCTGATTTTGCAACACAATGTTAACAAATAGTTAAAGTCATCATACTATTAAATATTGAGCTATCTAAGAAAATGAGAATTAATTCAATCAAAATCTTTATTGTTATTTCAAAAAAATGTTGAAAGGCTATAAACGTGAATACTCAAGAATGCATCCCAGAGTTGTATTCAATTAATGTTCAGGAGCCTATTACTATTCCTCTTACCAACAGGTTATCAGTGAGATTATACGGAGACTCTCGGCCTCATTGCATGGAAACAGCAACCCTGCAAAAAGGGCTTGTACTAATATTTGACAATGAAGAGTTAATCGAAGAAGGAATTGGCTTTGGGGTTCCGGTTGTTAAATATGAGGATAAGACTTACTTTTCCACTTCAGCCAAAGTTACAGTTCAAAAAAACCGTTCAGTGTACAAAGTAGAAAAAACTTTCGCTTTGGACACAATTTCAAAAAAGCTTTGGGGAAACTCGTATATTGATGATGAATTTTACTCAGTTTGTCGCAAAAGATTCGCAAAATTATACCTAAACCATCGGGGGCTTTCACCGCTTTTAAACAAGTTTATGGAATTACGTGATATCGCAAAAGTAAAAACCGAGTTTCTAAAAGTAAAATCCAGGGGCACAGTAACTGTAAATTACCTAATTCAACCTTCCATCATTAATGTAAGTGTTGACTTTTCAAATTTAATCTTAAGCTCTTGCCACGAAATCTTGGTTTTAAACGAACAAGGCTCATCTATATTTAGAGAATACACTGACACCAGTGGCTTAAAACTGACTGGCAATAAAATAGGAGCATGGGATGCCGTAAGCGCGACTCGCGCATCAATGCTGAACACAAAGAAACAACTATTCTTTAGTCTTTCAAAAATCAGCGGAGCCACATTGTTTAGAGGCTATGAAAAAACAAGAAACCGCTTCTCATGGGCTGGATTAAGTTACTCCCTTCAGTCTTATCCGGATATTTTCAATTATTCAATTAAATTAGAATCATAAAGGCAAGTCACCTAATTTAGCGAAAAGTGATATATTGGAAAGTTTTTTATGCACTCAATATAGATAATTGATTATTGGGGGAGTAAATAAGATAGATAATTCTATCGATTTTGCTCAATCAAAACTCGAAAAGCAGACTTATCCATCAACATCTTCTTCAAAAATACCTTCTTCCCAAAACATAGATAACGACGATGTCAGCAAGGATTTTCATGAACAGTTAGGTGTAAGCAGTCAACAGTTCAAAATTTTGTTTGATAATCTTCCTCAAGGCGTGGCTTTGTATAAAATAATTTTCGGCAAAGACGGCGCGCCTGTTGACTTCATTCTCCTTGAATATAACAAGGCATATGAGGATATTCATTCTTTTAAAAGAGAACGAATTGGTAAAAAAGCAACAGAGTTTAATCCTAAAACAAAAAATGAATACGTAGACTGGATAGGCATTTACGGCAAGGTTGCCACCACGGGTGTGCCAGAGCAATTTGAAACTTATTATAAGCCCAAGAAAAACTGGTATCAAGTCTACGTTTACAGTCCCAAAGAGACCTATTTTATTTCAGTATTCATAGACATAACTGAGCAAAAAAAGAAAAATAAAAGAGAACATGAGGAACAAAAGAGATGGGAGCGACAACTTGTTATTTCAGAAAAAAAGTACCGCAGGCTCTACGAGACATCTCAAGACGGAATTATGGCACGAGACCTGCAGGGACAAATGGTTGATTGCAACAAAGCTTACGCAAAAATGCTTGGTTACTCAAAAAAAGAACTGAGACACATGAGTGTAAAGCAGTTGTTACCTGAGAAGTGGCAGGAACAAAGAGAAAAAATCGTTAACAAAGTGCTACAAACTGGACGCTCTATTGTTTTTGAAAGAGAATACAAGCGTAAAGATGGAACGGTTTTTCCAGCTTCTGTTAGAACGTGGCGCTCAACCGATGGAAAAGGAAAAGTGATAGGAATTTGGTCCATAGTTCGAGATATTACCGAGCAGAAGGATTTTCAAAAAAATCTAATAGAACACGCTGGAATTTTAGAAAAAATCATTGAGGATAGAACGAAGCAGCTTAGAGATTCTGAGCGTTTAGCAGCTATTGGTCAAACTGCGGGTATGGTTGGACATGACCTTCGCAATCCCCTGCAGTCAATTACCGGTGAATTATATCTAGCTGAAGGCGAAGTGGAATCGCTTCCTCAAGGCGAACTCAAGAGCAATTTACAGGAGAGCATGCGAGTGATAGGAGAACAAGCAGTCTATATGGACAAGATTGTTTCTGACTTGCAGGCCTTCGTGCGACCAAATTGGATAGATAAACAGCCAATCAGCTTTACAGAGCTTATCAACGACGTCTTGGCGTCCGTTGCCATTCCAGAAAATATTAACGTTAGTTTGGGCGTGAAACCAGATTTTCCACAAGTGAAAGCTGACACGCAACTGCTGAAGAGTGTTCTCATAAATCTAGTGACCAATGCGTTGCAGGCTATGCCATGCGGAGGAAAGATAACCATAAGGGCAGAAGTTAACACCCAAGATCAAGTAGTTATAAAAGTGGAAGATACTGGCGAGGGAATCCCTGAAAGAATTAAATCTCAAATCTTTACACCTTTGTTTACAACTAAACCAAGGGGGCAAGGCTTCGGCTTAGCCGTCTGTAAACGGGTAATAGAAGCGCACGGCGGCTTTATCAATTTTGAGAGCCAAGAGGGCAGAGGCACAAAATTCACAATTCAGTTTCCAACCAGTTAAGGCTCAACCATTTCCTTCTGTTCTTCTGTCCCTTTCAATTTCTGCCTTAAGGTATAGAGAAATGCGATGAACCAAAAAGCAACGGTTGCCCAACCTAAGGCGAAACCAACGAAGTTCCCAAGCAAGTAGTATGCTACTTCGAAACCAACGATAGACACAAACGTTAAGAAAGAGCCCAGAATGCTATAACCACGTAATACTTTTCTGTTTTTTATTACTGCTCTCAGCATTAGCATCAATGCGGTAAAATTTACTATACTAGCCAAACTCAAAGCTAAGTTAGCCGCGTCCATGTGCCTTCATTCCTTAAGCCACCACTGTTTTGCATAACTTAAGACTTACGCCTGCCAAGCTTTTAGATCTAAAATCCTTAAATTCAATCATTATTATGGTTAGGAAAGTACAAAAGGAGAATAGGGTGCCATTTATTGGCACTCTTCAAGAAGGGGCAGAGAACTAAATTTATATTTTCAGTTCAACACAATTGTCTATCTCCCATGTAGGATTGCAGATACTGCTAACTTATTTGTCATGGATGCGAAGGATATATCTTAAATGTAAATCTAAAGATATTTGTGTAATGGGTGTTCTCCCTGCCTTTCAAAAATCGTCGCCTCGAAGCTCTTTGGCAAAATTTCAAAATGGTAGGGTCAATCGTAATAGGCGAACTAGCAATTCTCCTTCTAGTCGCTTACCTTCTTTCATCAGGTTTGCTAGATGTGAAAACACTTATTTCTGTGGTGCTGGGTGAAGTGAGCATTACTTTAATTTTGTATTATCTACTAGGGGAGAGAAGAAGAGGGAAAACGGAAGAATTTGCAAACATATTGGACTCAGTAGAAAAAACCAGTCATCTTAGAGGTTACTCTTTTTCTGTTGCAGCACCACTTCATGTATGGTTTTATTATGTTGAAAACTTGGCTACAAAACAGTATTATCGCGCACCTAATTACGTTGTTGATATGATTGATAGAGGTATTATAGAAGAAGTTGAGTGTAAGAATGAAAAAGAAATGAGAGAAGTCTTAGCTAAAAACAAATCTAACCAAAATGAACGGGAAGCAAATCCGAGAGATCTCTTACCATTTCCCAAAGCACCCAAAAAAAGGATTGGTAAACAAGCACAACTCTTATAATATGTATGGCTTATAGGATATACGTAAGATAGTGATAAGTAATAAACTGTAAATATTGTGACTCAGAAAGAGTCGTTAAGAATGGTTCAATAAAGGGACAGCAAGTTTACAAGTGCAAAGACTGTGGTCACAGATTTATCGATGGCTCAAGCTTTCCAAAATTGAGAACTGAAAGTCACATTATCTCTTCAAGTATTGATTTTTATTTTGAAGGGTTAAGCATACGGAAGATTTCTGCTCAGATTGAGAAGCTTTACGGAGTTCATGTTAGCAATGTTTCAATCTGGAAATGGATAATGAAGTATTCCAGCTTAGTTTCTAAGTATGTTGAAACTCTTTCGCCTCAAGTTTTAGGCATTTACCACATTGATGAGACAGCGATTAAATGTTCAAGGGTTCAAAAATGGTTCTGGGAAATGATAGATGAACAAACAAGGTTCTTAGTTGCAGGTCACCTTTCAGGTTCACGCACAACAGAAGAAGCTTTAACCGTTTTTGAGAAAAGCCTCAAAGTTGCAAAAAGAAAACCAGTTTCAATTTATTGCGATGGTTTACCCGCTTACGTTGACGCCTACAACAAGCTTTTCCGAACAGTGAAAAAGGAAGGCAGACCAGAGCTAATAAGAAGGGTAGGCATACTGAACGTTCATAACCAGAACAGGATTGAAAGAGTACACAGCACATTAAAAGACAGATTAAAACCGACAAGGGGTTTGAAAGGTGAAGAGACTGTTAGAACTCTGTTGGAAGGTTGGGTAGTTCACTATAACTATGTTCGCAAGCACCAGACTTTGAAAATGACTCCAGCTCAAGCTTCAGGTTTGAATGTAAAAGCTGATTGGCACAACCTAGTTAAGGATGCCACGAAAGAACAAGCAACTAAGAAGGATCAACCACCCCCACGACAACTAATGGAGATTAGAGTCAAATGAAGAAAGTTCTCGTTAGCCTTCCCGAAGGCATTTTTAATCAAATTCACAGTTTGAAAGGTTCTCTTGGAGAAAGTGACTCTGAGGTTATTCGTACTATGGTTATTAGTTTTTTAAGCGAAAAAGGATACTTGGAGAAAGATGGTCGAATGAAAGGCTTTATTGACGACCTCCCAAAATAATGAAGGTAGAAGTATGAGCAAAAAGAAAAACGAAATCCAAGAAGTAAAACAAGAAATTGAAATCTTACCACATGCTTGATGCACTTGTTGAAACTTTGGAAGAAAAAGGTATCATGACAACAGAAGAATGGGAACAAAAAATTAAGGCTAAAATTGAGCATACAGCTAAACATTCCCAAAGTTTCAGAGATCTGGAATAATCTCAAGATAGAAGAATCTTTTAAAGTAAGACAAACAGACTGTCTAGTAGAAAGCAGATTATAAGTCAATATTTGGTCTTCATATATGTTAAATTGTGAAGATTGCAGAAAGCTTACGGAGCTACTACAGAGTAGCGAAGTGAAATATTGGTAAAAAATATAAATACAAAGAAGACTTATAAGAGCTACCGACATGATTTCGTATCACGAATTTCATCATTGGTGTTAAATTATGGAGGGAAAAATTGAGATGTCTATCGAAAAAACCCAAACACCAGAAACCCCTCAAATATTAGTTCAGAATGACTTTGCTAAATTTATTGAAGACTATGTTTTTCTTCTCGGACAAATGGGTAATTTTGTAACAACAATGGGCAAAACTGAACTCAAGCACCCAGACTTGTTTGAGCAAGTCAAGAAATTAAGTTCTCCAGAAGTTTTAAGCGAATTTATCGATAAGATTCCGCAAGACGTATTGGCAATTCTATTTAAAACCTTGATGCGCTTTGCTAGAATCTCTCAGATAAAAGATATTATGACTTTGCCTCCTCAAGAAAAAATTGAGGTCGGCACTGAGATGGTTCAAATCTCTCAAGAATTGGGTGAATTAATGAAGAAAGTTAGAGGCTTTTAGTTTGTCTTCCTTAAACTGTAAACTTGATAGTCTGGTTCCTCAACCTAGTTCTTTTCTTCAAATAATGGCTAATTTTGGTCAGTTGATAGGGAATTTGCTTAATGATGTTTATGGAAAGATAACAAAGCCTTTAGAGCAATTCTCGATAGGATCAATGTTTATCCAAACAGAGGAAATCCAAAGGCAAGTTTTAGGGGGTTCCTTCGGAACTGAGACATTTAATTCAAGACTGAATTTAAGGGCAATTCTTGGATTATCTGCTTCATTTGAAGATAATCCAAAAGCAATCGAACAATTAAGTGGGTCTGTAAAACGGGCAACAAACCGCAAAACAAACGTAACACGTCTTATTAGAAATATGCGTGATTACGATGGGTACTAATCAACCAGTCGAAAAAGTCTACATAGACACTAACATACTTGTATCTTATGCCTTGGGACCTAACGATGACGATTATCTTAGAGCAAAAAACGTTTTTGACCAAGCAATCAGAGAAAATCATATTATAATGGTTTCCAATTTTATGTTGACTGAAGCACTAAACACGTTGAGAAACGTAATTACTGAAGACAAATATCAAAGTTTGGTGCATGGTGTAACTCAGACTGCGTTAATAGCAATGGCTGATTCTGTGGAATTTAAAAAAGTTGTTGCTGAAGAAAGTATGACGTCTTTTTCGAACGTTGTTGACCTGATGACAAAAGATGCGCAACATTTTAAGTTTGAAGAGAACACTAAATATGACGGTGTTATTTTTCAGAATTTTTTGGCATTATTGTCAGGACTTTTTGGCATATTCAGAGTTTACAGATTCCGTTGCGATAAATGCGAACAATATAATCCTTGCCAAACCTGTAAAACCAGCAGTTCGATTGCCTACAAGGCAATAAACGCACCAGATTTATTGCATGTTCAAATCGCTCAAACCTTAGGCTGTACAAAATTTGTTACTATGGATAAAGGGTTTGGTGCAATAGATGGGATAGTTCAAATACCTATTACGGTTCTTCAATAATATTATCATGACAAATAAGTTAGCAGTATCAGGATTGCATAATGCTTAAATGTTTTCTGTTCGTGCTTAGTGTGGCTGAGGGCTGGTAGATCAGTCTGGTATGATCGCCACGTTGGCATCGTGGAGGTCGCGGGAAGCTCAGCAAATAATGGCTGAACTCGCGAATTCAAATCCCGCCCAGTCCACTCTGGTGCGGAAGGGGAGAACCCTTCCCAGCCCATCCAAATTTTGCTAGTTTGGCCTTTAGCTGTGAATGGCAAAATAAACTCAACAGTTACTTGAGCAGAGGTTATGCAGATCTTTCAAGTATCAAGAGAAGTTATTCAAAGCTTATATGCAATAATCATTAATATTAGAGATGTGCGGGTTGCTTGATTTGGCTGTCGACGTCTCAAGAACAAAGAAACCGAAGCTTCCTAAGAAGCGGTTACTAAAGAAAATAAGACAAAGATAACTATTGATAAGCTTCGCGTGGTTCAATTTTTTTTAAAAGTTTAGGTGAGCTAATGCCTTTTTAACCATAAATTTTAGAAGCATTCAAAGGCATTTTTGGAAATCTTGCTAACCTGAATGGCTATTTTTTGGGTAGTTAGGTTGTAAAACGGAAGTCTAACATTTTTCGATCACGAAGTAGCAATTCGGCTAATATTTTGAAGAAACAGCGTTAACGATCGAATGTTAACCGACTTAAGTGTGGCAGTTTATTAGCTGGTTTATTTCGGCGTTGTCAAATATTTAAGGTGCAATGGCTTAATTACGATTCCAGCTTTCAAATCAGCATGGAAAGTTTGGCTTTCAATTACCCATTCAGATAGTTCTGAATCATGCGCTCTTATGAACTCAGTGAAATTTGAAAAGTTTTCATGAAGCGAAATACAGACAGCATCCCAACCCATCCCTCTTCCATCCAAGACTAGAATCACATTGGGTTGGTTCATGTACCATTCTCGCATTTTCTGTAATGAATGATTTTTCTCTTCGCCATTTTCAAACTTTAGTTTGCTTTTCAAAAACGTGAATGCCGCTATTTCAAACCCGATTTGTCCAAACTTTGGGATCACAGTGTATCCCTCTATGAAGTTTTCTTCAAGCATAGCTCTTCGTCGGGTTACTGTAGGTTGGGAAACACCCAGAGATTTTGCTAGTTGCCTATCACTTCTGTGAGAATCCTTCATTAGCTCGAACAGTATTTTGTAATCAATAGGTTTTAGTTCTTTCATTGCAACCAACTTTATCATTCAATAGTTTTTTTGGCATCATATATAAACATCATTGTTGAACAAACAAGAAATCGTTACAGTTTATCGGGGCAACAGTTAAACATGGTAATAGATACTCTTAAGAGAAAAAAACATCTAGAAAGCATGCAGGAGCTTTGAAAATAGTGTCACCTCAGATGCTGAATAACGTAAAGCAAGAAGTCACTCAATTGCTTAGCGAGTTAATACAAATAGATACAACCAATCCTCCGGGAAACGAAATAGAAGCAGCCACTTACTTATCACAGTATTTAGCTAATGAAGGGTTCAAGACAGAAATTATCGAATCATCGCCTGGAAGAGGCAGCGTAGTCACACGGCTTAAGGGAATAGGTGAAAAACCTAGCTTACTTTTGCTATCTCATCTAGATGTTGTTGCAGCTAACCCAAACGAATGGACCGTTGACCCGTTTGCAGGCGCAATTAAGAATGGTTACGTTTATGGCAGGGGCGCCATTGACATGAAATGCATGACAGCCATCGAAATCATGGTTATCAAACTTTTGAAGAAAAACAAGATCAACCTTAAAGGCGATGTCGTCTTGGCAGCTACTGCCGACGAGGAACAAGGCGGCGAAAATGGGGCAGGTTACCTTCTGCAACATCATCGAGAAAAAGTTTGGTGCCCATATGTAATCAATGAAGGCGGCGGATTAGCTATTCCATCGAAAGAAAGCTATGTTTTCCCAGTGCAAACTGCCGAAAAAGGGATTCTGTGGCTCAAAATAAAGGCAAAAGGAATCCCAGGCCATGGCTCTACACCTAATATGGCAGACAATGCAGTGATGCGCATGAATAAAGTCATAGATAAGCTTGGAAACTACAAACCACAAACCATCTACGTGCCTACGCTTAAACAGTTCCTATCTGAAATGGCGAAGCATGATCCAGAACTTGAAGAAACTTTCTCACTTTTGCTTTCCAGTCCAGAGAAGAGTGAACAAATACTAGATGAGCTGGCAAAAAAACACAGACCTTTAGCTGAGGAAATCAGACCTCGAACCAAAATGACCATCGCGCCAACTATGATTCGTGGAGGAGTTAAAGAGAACATTATCCCCTCGGAATGCGAAGCAGTGTTTGACTGTAGAATTCTGCCTGGGCAAAGCGTGGCTGAAACGGTGGATTTGATCAAAGGTTTGCTTAAAGATGTGGGTCTGGATAAGTTAAGTTTTGAGTTTATACAAGCGCATGGCGGGTCAGAGTCAACCACAGACACATCACTTTACAGAACTATTGCAAACGTTCTAAGAGAGTTTGAACCCAACTGTGGAGTAACACCAACATTAACCACTGGTGGAACTGATTCACGCTTCTTTAGGGAAAACGGTAGCGTATGCTATGGTTTCCAACCGATGATTCCTGATGAACCGAACGATGAATTGGAAAAGCGGATACATGGGATTGACGAGCGGATAACTATAGAAAACCTTGTTTACGGAACAAGCATACTCTATGAAACCGTGAAAAGGTTCATGGGCTGACAAAGCCCAATTTATTCTTCACTTCTTTTTGATTTTACCATAATTGGGCTCTCTCAAACATTAAAGGCTCAAAATCCAATAGAATGCAAAATTTTTATACTTACATGAATATTCTAACAAACAAGATATAACCATTGGTGTCAACGCAAAAATGACCAGCATACAAACAATAACTAATCAAGAGAAGACAAACTTCGAAGCAGCTAAAATCATCGGGTTAATCTCTGATACACATGTTCCTAAAAGAGCCATGTGCATTCCCCAAAAGGTCTTTAAGACCTTAAAGGACGCAGATTTCATCATACATGCTGGTGACCTGGTAGAATTATCAGTAATTGACGAATTAGAGCAGATAGCACCCGTTTTAGCGGTTCATGGCAACATGGATGGTCAAGATGTCAGTAGTGCTTTACCTGAACTTAACTCTTTAAAAATTTTCGATTGGAAAATAGGCGTAATGCATGACCCAAACGATCTTCAAGGTTCTAATAAGATGGTGGAAATAGCTAAAAAGAATGGTTTCAATGTTCTTGTTTATGGACACACGCATGCTTCTAAAATAACCTGGGAAGGAAAAAATCTCTTTGTTAACCCTGGAAGCCCGACTGATCCAGCATCTTTCATAAATAAGCCATCGGTAGGATTGCTAAAAATAACAAAGCAAACCATATCGCCCCAAATAATTAACCTTTAACCCGTCAGAGCAGCCCAGTAAAGAATAGAATACAAGACTATTCCAAAAGACAATGAAACAAGCCATGCTGCCATTGTTGTAATCATAATTCTTTTCCTCTTAACGCAATCCTCCCAGTCGTGAAAGCGCCAAGAAACAACTAGCCAAACACCGAGCGAAACTGCTAAAGTTCCAGTGACTAACATAACCAAAGTTACCACAGATGTTATTCCATTGCTATTTGGAAGAATAAAGTTGGGGACAATCGCAAGAACAAAAGAAGGAATCATGACAGTAAATACCGTTGATAGATGCAAGACAACAGCGATGAACATAGCTTTTCCATGCTCCCTAAACCTCAAATGCCTCTTCAGTAAATAACCATATGAAAGCAGAAACAAAACAACGATTTGAATAGTTAAACTAGCGGTGGCAATGAGCGCAAAAGGGTTATTTAGAAGAGACATGAAACTCTACGGCTAAGTAGTTTAAATGACAAACGTATAAAGCTTTTACTTTCACTCACCCCTCCCCTGCCACAAACAGTACTTTCTGCACCCAATTTAAATGCGCTAAGTGCTAAAGCGATATTTCAGAGGTAAGATACATGGAGCATTGTAAAAATCCTTGGAAAGACGAATGTAAAAGCGAAAACATCAAACTATACATTGAGATGAAGGGCGAAAAATTGCCTATCTGCCAGCAATGCTGGAATAAAATAGCTGACCAAGAACAAGAATGGTGAAAAGTAATGGAGAATTTTAGCATTAATAGCGCCAAATCTTACATTGGAAAAAATGTTAACCTACACTTAAAGGATGGCGCCGTGATAATAAATGTGCAACTAAAAGGAATTCGTAAGGACTCAGGAAAAAACAGCCTTATCGAGTATGCTCCAGACAGAAAGCACAGAACAACCCGCATACCATTAAGGAATGTTGCTTGGGCCGAATTGCTAAATTCAAATTTTCTACGAAGAGCCGCCTAAAATATTGAATTTTAGATAAAAGCAAAAATATAACTAAAATACTTCATGCTTATGCGTTGCTCAAATTGTGGCGTTTGTTGTACCGAAACTGAAATGCTTCTTTCCAAAAAAGATATAAACCGTTTAGTTCAGAAAGGCTTTAGCGAAACCTACTTCGTAAAATACGACGAGCAAGGCTATGCTCAACTCAAGAACCGAGAAGGATACTGCGTTTTTTACGACCGCAAAAATCACCAATGTAGCGTTTATGTTGACAAGCCTACGGGCTGTCGGATATATCCTGTTATACTAGATGAAGAGAAAGGAATAATTTTAGACGACATCTGTCATTTCCGAAATACAATTACAGAAAAAGAAAAAAACCTTAAGGGAAAAAGAGTAATTAAGCTTCTAGAAAAAATCGATTATGAAGCGGCAAACAGGCGCCCTTGAATTTTCCCTCTTTGCTGCTTTTGGCAAGTTTGCATTGGCAACAAGTTATTTTTGTGTCTATTTCGACTTCTTCTCTTTTGTTATTAGGCTGGTTCTTGCTAGTTTGCGACAGCAATCACAGATAAATTGGACCTCAGCAACGCGGTTGTTAGATTGAAGAATCTTAATGGGCGGATTTATTTTCCTTCTTTAACAACCTTATCCTCAGCAAGCAAATATTCGACATATCCTCTAATCGTTAGGGTGTTTTCCCGGACTCTTTTTTTGATGTCTTCGTGTACTTTGTCGGTTACCGTTACGCATTTGTATCCTTTACGTGGCAAAACTACCAATCTCCATTCCGTACTTTACGGTACGATTAATATATATTTAACGGTGAAACATAGTGGTGAAACACAGATATATTGTGAAACCTTATATAAATGTACGTTCGCTAAATAGCTTGAGGGGGAAACAAAACGCCGAAAAAAGGCTTCAAGAGCATCACTGTAAAGGCTGAGGTTTACGATTACTTTTTTAACGAGTGGCTGAAGATCAGAGAAGAATACGCAATTAAGAAAGGCATTCACAGCTTCTCAGCCTACATAACCTACACTTTAGCTCAACTAATAAATAAAGAAAAGAAACATAAAAGTGAAAATAAGCGGGGGTAGAAGCCCCTCATCTTTAAATAATTCATGAGATGACTTGTCAACGGTGAAATTGAAATGCCTTGCACGGTAATTGTCGGTGCCTTCTGGGGAGACGAAGGCAAAGGAAAAATAATCTCTTACTTAGCCCTCAAAGATAAACTTGATTTCTGCGTCAGAACCGGTTCAGTAAACGCAGCACATACCGTCTGGTACGAAGGCAAAAAATATGCTTTACACATGGTTCCAGCTGCATTCTTAAACCCTAAAACGCGGTTGCTCATAGCGGCAGGCGCAAACGTCCATGTTCAGAAATTGTTTGAAGAAGTAGAACTCACAAAAGTAGAAGACAGAATAGGCGTAGATCTTAATGCCTCAATAATTGAGGAAAAGCACAGCGCTCAAGACAAGGCAAGCACTGTCAATAAAGGCATTGGAACCACAGGTTGGGGAGTTGGACCAGCAATCGAAGAACGCGTTCGACGGACAGCAAAATTAGCTAAAGACATACCTGAGTTGAAGCCGTACGTTGTTGATCAAGTGAAGGAAGTTAACGATGGCTTAGACGAAGGCAAAAAAGTGCTTCTTGAAGGCACACAAGGTTTCATGTTATCACTGTTTTTGAGCGGCGGTTATCCGTACGTAACTGGAAGAGACACAGGAGCATCAGCCATCGCCTCAGAAGCGGGTGTCGGACCAACAAGAGTTGACGACGTTCTATTAGTTTACAAATCATTCATAACAAGAGTTGGCGCAGGACCATTACCTGGAGAAATAACAAAAGAAGAAGCACAGAAAAGAGGCTGGTTCGAAGTCGCTGCTGGAACAGGCAGAAACAGACGCTCAGCACCATTCGACTTTGAGTTAGCAAAGAAAACCGCTAGGATAAACGGCGCTACGCAAGCGGCAATGACAAAGATAGATAGCCTTTTCCCCAACTGCAGAGGCGCCAAACAATATGGAGACTTGAGCAAGGAAGCGATAGATTTCATAGAAGAAGTTGAAGGCAAAACAGGAGTGCCAATAGTTTTAATTGGCACTGGACCTGAGGCTATGGAGATCATTGACCGAAGGAAATAGGAACTTTTATTTTCTCACATGTAAATTCTCTTGCAAGGCGCAATGTAATAATGACGTTCAAGGGACTAAGTAAAGTTTTAGCAAGCTTTCTAATACTCCTCTTTGCAGCAGGTTTACTATTTGGAGCATTAGCAAGTTTTTATATAACTTACAAGCAAGTGAATAGCCTAAGCACTCAAGTTACAAATTTGGAAAGTCAAGTTTCGGACCTCAAAGGCTTCCAAAACGCCACTTACCAAAATATTACTGTTCTTCAAAATGGCACGTCACTAACCGCTTTGTATGAAAGCGTAGGAAGCTCTATTGTTTTAATAGAAGGCGATATTAGCGGCGGTATCCAACAGGGATCAGGCTTCGTCTACTCTTTTTCAGGCAGAACAGTTGTATTAACGAATTATCATGTTGTTAAAGGCACAACAGGTTTAAGCGTAACATTCTCAGATGGAAACGGCTACTCAGCAACAGTTCTGGGAACGGATCCTTACTCTGACTTAGCAGTTCTTTCAGTTAAAGCACCTGCATCAGAGTTTAAACCGCTCGATATCGTAAGTTCCTCCACGTTAGTTGTGGGCGAGTCTGTAATCGCTATTGGAAATCCCTATGGACTTGTGGGTTCCTTAACAACGGGTGTCGTAAGCGCACAAGGAAGAACAATAACAGAGCCAGAGACAGCTGGGGGATATGCAATAGCTAACATCATTCAAACAAGCACACCTATAAACCCTGGGAATTCAGGAGGGCCTCTGCTAAACGCAGCGGGAAATGTTGTTGGCATTACAACTGCAATAGTTTCTAATTCACAAGGATTAGGCTTTGCAATTCCATCAGATACAATTCTAAGAGAAATAAATGATTTGATAACAACGGGCTCGTACAACGGTCACTCTTACTTAGGAGTTGAAGAAGAGGACATGAGCTATAGCCTGGCCCAGCAAACCAACGCCAAAGTTACTTATGGCTGTAGGATTGAGGCAGTAGTAAGCGGAGGACCCTCAAGTGGCAAACTAAACATAAACGACATCATAATTGCATTTAACAACCAAACAATAATAAACAACGACAATTTAGCGAGTTATTTGGAAGAAAATACATTGCCAGGCGACAATCTTGTCATTACCGTTATTAGAGGAACCTCGCAGATACAGGTAACTGTTGTTCTTGGGTCAAGACCGCCGCCACCGACATGAAACTATTTTTTTGTTCTTTTAGCTTAAGATAAAGCTATGTTGGCGTGGTAGCCTATAAAAAGACAACTCCAAAAATCATGTGGGACGAATCCTCCCAAGAAAAAGCATATATGTTTTTTTAGGGCTAAAGATCCTTGCGGCAAACTAGAACGAGAGTAGCACCCGCATTTTCGCAATTATGTTATAGCTTGTTTTGATGCTTCTTTTTTGAGTTTTATGTCAGAATGGTCCCTTTCGATAGCCTGATTAACTATCGTTCGAAAATAGCATTCTGAACAGTAATTCTTTTCGTCGATTTTATAAAGCGTAGTTGATACTGTGCCAATCGGTTGATTGCAACTTGAGCAATGCCTAGGTTTGTTTTCCCCTTTAGCTTTTATTCCACTTGGTTGATTTCCAAAAATATCTTGCCTATGAGTGAAAAATTCACTATCCCAACTCATGATTTTCATTCTCCTTAAATTGAGACTAGATGTTTATCAGGTGATTTGGTAATTAAGCTTTCTTAATTTTCACCAATAAAAAGTAAATTTTCGTCCACAAGCGAAAAGGGTAATGTTCAACCTCAGTGGAAAAAAAATAGTTGGCGTAAACAGAAAATGCGCAAAAAGTAGTTTCTGCTTGCCTTGCCTTTCGAGGCTTTGCGAAGTAATGTTTTTTATAAGTGAATAGAGATTCTTGTTTAGGCTTCATCTTTGAGTTTCGAAATAAAAGAAAAAGATTTGCTTGGCAGAATAGGTAAACTTAAAACTAAAAGTGGAACAGTGGAAACGCCCCTTCTATTCCCAGTAATTAACCCAACTATTCAGCTTGTCTCGCCTAGAAGTCTTAAAGAAACGTTTGGTTTTGAAGCAGTCATAACTAACGCTTACATACTCAAGAAACGCTACGAGGATAAACCAGTCGTCGAGGGTTTGCATAAATTTCTGGACTTTGATGGTGCAATAATGACAGATTCAGGAGCCTACCAAATCCTTGTTTACGGAGAAGTAGATGTTACCCAAAAAGAAATCGTTGAATACCAACAAGGCATCGGCAGCGATATCGCTACAATGCTTGACATACCCACGGGCTGGAAAGTAACCAAAGAACAAGCCCAGAGCACTGTAGCTGAAACATTGAACAGGGCAAAGGCTTTCTTTAAAACTAAAACGCGAGATGACATCTTATGGGTAGGGCCAATACAAGGGGGAAGGCATTTGGATCTAGTTGCTACTTCGGCGGCTGAAATGGGGAAACTGCCATTCCAAATCCACGCGTTGGGAAGCCCAACTGAAGTAATGGAAAGCTACCGCTACGATGTACTAGCTGACATGATCTTAACAGCAAAAAAAGGCTTGCCTGTAGAGCGTCCATTGCACCTGTTTGGCGCTGGGCATCCGGCAATGTTCTCACTGGCTGTGGCGCTTGGCTGCGACCTTTTCGATTCAGCAGCTTACGCATTGTACGCTAGGGAAAACCGTTACATGACTGAAAACGGCACATTGCGACTTGAAGAAATGGATTACTTCCCATGTTGCTGCCCCAGATGCTCCAAGGAAACACCAAAAGGACTTGAAAGAAGGTCGAAAAAAGAACGGGAAGTTATGCTGGCAGAACATAATCTCTACGTCTGCCAAGCTGAGCTTAAACGTATAAAACAAGCCATAAGGAACGGCAGGCTTTGGGAGCACACAGAAATGCGGGTCCATAGTCATCCAGCATTGCTTTCAGCATTAAAGCGATTGAGAAATCATTCTGATTTCCTTGAAATGTACAGTCCAACTGTGAAGGAAAACGGATTCTTCTATTTCGATTCAGTAGGACTTGCCCGTCCAGAAATAATTCATTACCGCAAACGGTTAAACCAACGATATGACCCCCCTAAGAACGCAAGGGTTCTTTTGCTTCTGCCGCAAACAAAGAATAAACCATTTCACAGAGCTCCTGAGTTTAAGAAGATCAGGCATATCTTCCGATGTTTAGGCGCAGAGCTAGCGTCGAAAATTCATGTTTGCGTTTACGCTGCTCCATTTGGGGCTATTCCATTGGAACTTGATGAGATTTACCCGCTAAGCCAGCACGAGTGTGCTTTGCCGCTTGACTTGGAAACGGTGAATTATGTTGCGGAACGAACCCGCGAATACATTAATCGTACCGAATATGTTGGTGTTGTTTTGCTTAATGATGCTAAAATTTGGAAAGACATAGTTAAAAAAGCCTGTAGGTCAACCTGCAAAAAGAAGGGTTTAATGTTTGATTGCATTAACGCTGATGTTGAGGGAAACAAAGAGATTTTGGTTCGTTTAGAAAACATTTTGAGCAGTCAGTTGAGTGAGTAACCTTGGGTTATGCGACTTTGCGAAAGGAACTCAAAGTGATAAATTAAATCCACTAAAACTAATAGTATTACATTGCTTAATTCTTTGGGACAGGTTAAAACATGTAGGCTTCATGGTTTCTTTCTTGGTTTCCCGTTTCTTCAACTAGGGGGAGTACTTCTTTGAGTTCTCTGAACTGCTTGCGCACTCTTAGGCCGAGCTGAGTGATCAAGTAGGCTTTTCTATCTTTTCTAATTGTTTTCTCTTCAACTAGCCCTTGCTTATTTAAAAAGTCAAGGCATTCTTTCAGCACGCTGCAATTGACATTAGTTTTATGCATGACGTGCGTCAGTTTTAAGGGACAACTGTGGTCCAAGACTTCCAGAATATCTATATACGTTTCTATTTTAGACCGCCTCATCATTTCACCTTAGCATGCTTGAACACGATAAGCCTGTTCTCAAATGCGGTAACCATGTCATCTAACAACATTTCCTGAAGTTCCATAGAAAGTCCTTTAATCTCTTCTCCGAAAACCGTAGCCATCTTGGCTTCCAACTCTTCCCTACCTTTGACTTCAAACTCTTGGTTCAAATGTTTTCCACCGATCGTTGTTGCTGAATAAATAAGATTCAAGGTGCTTAATTCACTTATGAAAGCCAAAATAATATTCAAGATATGTATCTGATTTGTTTCGAAGTTTATGGAGCTTGCTAGTTTTTTCTGTTGATATGTTGTACAACTCCATTTAGGCCAAGTAGACTTTTGAAAGATTCATTTCTAAAGCATACTTTACGTATTGACTTGTTTTTGTGTTCGACAATTGGGTTTCGAAGTATGATGTGATATGCCTGCGTTATGTGGGAGGGTTTATTTGGCTGATTTACGTACTATGAAGACATAAGAAATGTGTCTTAGAAAGACATAGTCTGTAACAGAACATAACAACAGGAGAAAAACTTAAAATGATCAACAACTACCAAAAAGAAACCCAAACAAAACTCACCAAAGGACTCTTAGACATGATTATCCTTCAATACTTAGACAAAGAATCAATGCACGGATACCAACTCATCACCAAAATCCGCAAAGGATTCGGCGTCTACTTCGGACCCAGCACTGTCTACCCACTACTAGGGCTAATGGAGAAAAAAGGCTACGTAAAGAGCGCCTGGGACATGCAATCAGAAAGGCCTCGAAAAGTTTACAAACTTACAAACGAGGGAAAAAATGTTTTGAGTTTCACCGAAAGCTCACTCAACCTTATCTGCAAAAATATGGTAACCGACAGCGAAAACCGAATACAAGCAGCTCCGATGATTACGGCGAAATCAACTAATCAAAGAGAAAATCCTCATTTAACAGTCTGCTGAGAAATCCTTAGATGATTTATTGGGAATAAAGAGAAACAAAGAGTTCCGCCTTTTCAGTTTCTGACGGGACGATTTGTGGTAAACTTTTTTACTCCGTAGCCATTTATAGACACTAAAATGCATTCAACTGAACAATTGCTGGTTAATGGAGAATGGAGATGTAAATATAGAACCCATTTATGCTGACTTACATATTCACACTGTTTATTCTAGTGATTCACTAATTCAACCGAAAACTTTGGTCGATCAGTTGTTAGCTCACAGTTTCATTAAGGTTGCAGCCATAACAGACCATGACAGCATAAGAGGCTGCAAGGCTACAGTTGAGTTGGCTTCGGCTTATCCTGACATTTTGATTATTCCAGGCGTTGAAATTAGCACGCCATATGGCGACATGTTGATTTTGGGCGCTGAAGAGTTGCCGCCAAGACCCTGGACCCCTGAAAATGTGGTCAATTACGCAAGAACCGAAGGCGGGGTCTCCATTGTGGCGCATCCTTATCGAGAGTATGGGATGCGTGATTTAGCAAGAAACTACAAAGTTGACGCAATTGAAACCCTCAACGGAGGCTCTACGACGGCAGCAAATAGCCAAGCTAAAGAGCTTGCTAAAAATATGGGGTTACCTGGAACGGCCGGCAGCGATGCTCATCAAGTGTCAGAGTTATTTTGCGTCTGCACTAAGATTGATGCTTCTTTAAATGTTGAATCTGTTATGAAGGCGATTAAGAAGGGGTCAATATCAGCGCAGGCGTCAAGAGCGTCAATACATATTTAAAACAGCGCAGTTCATTTTAGTCGTTGATAAATTTAGAACAAGGATTGGTTTGATTGCGGGTTGGATTTTTAGGCGGCGCCAGAGAAGTTGGCAGGATTGGCATAACTGTTAAGTCTGAGAAAAGTATGGTTGTGTTAGATTATGGTGTCATGCTTGATCATGAGCCAGGTTTTCCGATGCATGTTCCGCCGAAAGAGGTTACTGCGGTTGTTTTAACTCATAGTCACCTTGATCATTCAGGCGCTATACCGATGTTTTACATAAACGATAAGAAGCCGTTGTACACTAACAGGCTTAATTTGGAGTTAACGCAGGTTCTTATCCAGGATTTTATACATTTGTCCGGTTACTATTTGCCTTTTGAGTATCTTGAGCTTGACGCTATGATGCATAACAATAGGCATCTAGATTTTGGGGTTGAAGAAACCGTCGGCGACATGAAGATTAAATTGTTTGATGCCGGTCACACGCCTGGAAGTGCTCAGGTGCTTATTGAAGCGGATGGCAAGAAGATTCTTTTTACCGGCGACTACAACATGGAAGACAGCAAGTTGTTAAGGGGTGCAACGATGGATTATGGAGATTTAGACGCAGTTGTCACTGAGAGCACCTACGCAAGTGAGGACCATACATTGCGACCCGAGCTTGAGAGAAGTTTTGTTGAGGCGGCTACTGAAGTGGTTGAGAGAGGAGGAACTGTTCTGGTACCGGCGTTTGGTGTGGGGCGTGCACAGGAAATTGCTTGCGTTTTAGCGGCGAATCATTTTGAGTATCCTGTTGTTTTGGATGGGATGGCTCGGGAAGCTAGCAGAATAATAATGAACTACAAAGAGTTTCTTAGGGATCCGAGGCTTTTTGTGAATGCTATACACTCGTTGGACTGGGTTGATGGTTGGCGAGACCGGCGAAGAGCGGCTAAGGATCCAGGGGTGATTATTTCTCCAGCGGGCATGTTAAAGGGCGGTCCATCACAGTTTTATATCTCCAAGATAGCTAAAAAGGCCGGAAATTCTATTTTCTTGGTTAGTTATCAGATTCCTGGGACACCGGGAAAACAGCTGTTAGATAAAGGGATCACCACCATCGATGGGAAAGTGAGTAAAGTTAAGGCGCAGTATCGTCATTTTGATTTCTCTTCTCATTGTGGTGCAAGTCAACTTAAAGAGGGGCTGCGGCGGCTTGGGGGTAAGCCTAAAGTTTTCGCTGTCCATGGCGCCGAGGGTAACTGTGAGCTCTTGGCGAATTGGGCGAAAACTGAGTTAGGGCTGGATGCTGTGGCACCGAAGACTGGAGAAACCTACGACATATAGGCTGTCTGTTATGAAGATAGGTATTTTGCCTGTTGGGGAAATAGCCCCTGATGTATTGGTTGCGCTTCATAAGGGTTTAGTTAAAACTTTTCCTGATACCTCATGCACGATTATTAAGAGAGTTTTGCCTGTTCCCAAGGAGGCTTTTGATAAGAAACGTAACCAGTACAGATCAAGTGTTATTCTTAATGAAATCAGGGTTCAAGTCTCTAAAAGCGAAAAGTACCACAGGCTTTTGGGTGTGGTTGATGTTGACATTTTTGTGCCTGAATTGAACTATGTGTTTGGTCAAGCGGACACTCCTGGACGGGCTGCTTTGATTTCGTTGTGGAGGCTTAAGCCAAAGTTTAACGGTGAAAGTGCTGACTCGGATGTTTTTGTGTTGCGGGCACTTAAAGAGTCTATTCACGAGTTGGGTCATACATTGGGTTTGCCGCATTGCCCGAGAAGCTTTTGCGTTATGCATTTTTCTAATTCTATTTTTGACACGGATAAAAAGCAAAGCTTATTGTGTGACCAATGTTATTTGCAAGCGGCATTAGCTATAAATAATTTAGGGTAAGCAACCTTGACTGAGCAAGATAAGATAGATAAGTTCAAGTTTCAAATCGTTTATTTGTTTCCCATACTGGCAAGCCTGGTTTTCGGTTTAGGCTGCGCATCCTTGCTGATGAGACAGTCTCAGTCAACGGTTGTTCCACAAAGTACGCCTTTTTCCAATAATACTCCCGCAGCTCCATTAGACAATGCTCTTTACTTTCTCGTCATTATCGCGATAAGTGCAGGGGTATTTTATCTTTTGATTAAGCGGCGAAGCAAGAAAATCATCAAAGGATTAATCGTTGTTGCTATGACGCTTGCGTCTTTGTTGCTGTCTCTGGTTTACTTGAACGCCCTTCTTGCCTATTTTCCAAGCTTGGACGTGCTGTTCGTAATTATAATCCTGTCGGTAGCCATTACAGGTCTGTTTGACCTTGCAATTTTCCGTTTAGGCAGCATACCCCGAAACGTTGCTGTAGTCGGCATTGGCGGTGCACTGGGCATCTTCTTTGGCTTCTCAATTTCAATGTATAGCGGACTATGGAGTGCGGTACTGATTCTAGTCTTTTTGGCGGTGTATGATATTTTTGCTGTTTATCGGGGGCCAGTAGGTAAAATTGCTCAATCCTCAGCAGGAATGGAGCAACTTCAGGGTTTGAGCTTCGCGTTTAAAGATATTGAGATGGGGCTCGGCGACCTAGTATTCTACTCAATGCTAACTGGAGCGATGTTCTTCAGCTTCAACAATAGTATTCTACCGGGCTTAGTTTCAATAGTCGGCATTATGGCAGGTTCCGTCATAACTTTCTTCATACTCGAGAAAAAAGGAATCTTTCCAGGCCTACCCTTCCCCATCATGCTAGGGTTAGCAGGCGGATTAATAACGGGTCTTGTAATTCTTCCGCTTCTTTAAGCACCTAAGTCTTTTCGTTTCTTTTTTGTTTAATTGTTTTGTTTGTGTTCGCTAATTATTCTAGCCAATAATTACCCTTATAAAATTGCGAGACAGATCATTCGGTTGCTGTTCTGAGCTTATAATTTTGCCGATTTAAATGCTTTACCTGATCAAGGCAGTGTGCTGCTAGTTGGGGTGTTGGGTTCGATCTTCTTTTCCGCGGGTTGCGGAGAGAATTGCCGCAATTGCTAAGATAGCTACGGAAGCGTAGAGTGCTGCATCTATGCCTGTGATGAAGGATGCGCTTAAGCCGCCTGAGAGTTTTACTGTGCTGATGAATACTTGAAAGGCTAATTGTCGCGGAATGGAAGCAGAAGCAACGGATATTGCTACTACAAAGCTTCCTAAAATGCCTACATTCTGCAATGTTCTTAGCAGGCCAGAGATGCTGCCGTAGTTGCCTTGTCGGGCTTTTGCCATGACAGCGGAGTTGTTGGCAGGGAAAAACATAGATGTGCCAAAGCCTGAAACGGCGGAAGCTACTAGGATTATGTTGAGGGATGAGTTTTGGTTGAGAAGAGTGTAGATTAGGGTTGCTACTGCTAGGAAGATGATGCCTAGGGTGGCGATTGTTCGGGCGCCTATTTTGTCTGAGTGTCTGCCCATTAAGGGGCTAAAGAAGCTTCCAATTACGTAGCCAGGTATTAGGAGAAGTGATGCATTTAGAGGAGTTAAGCCGCGTACGCCTTGCAGATACATTATTATCAGAAAGATGACGGATATGTAGCCGACGCTGACGAAGAATGTGGCTAAGCACGAGTTCCTCAAAACTCTGTCTTTGAAGGCTTTGAAGTCAACCATCGGTGTTTCTAAACGTTTTTCGTAAGTGACGAACAGCGGAATAAGAAAAGCGCCCAACAGCAGTGAAGCCATGTTTGGGAGAGCTACCCCTTGTGAAGCGAAGCTGGTTGCACCGTAAGAGATGAGCAGAAGACTTGCTGCAAGGAGTATCATCCCGCCTAAGTCCAGTTTTGCTTTTAATTTGGGGGCTTGCTTAAGATATCTGAAGCCAAGGATTAAGGCGATTGCGCCTATTGGGATGTTGATGAAGAAGATGAATTGCCACCCGATGAATGTTGTGACTATTCCGCCAAGGACTATGCCCAGCATTGATCCTATTGTCCAGCCTAGGGAGCTGAAACCGTAGGCTTTGCCGCGTGCGTTTGGGGGGAAAGTGTCGGCGATTATGGCGCCGCTGTTGGATTGCATTAATGCACCGCCTAGCGCCTGCACTACTCGGGAGCCGATTAGAAAGTAAATGTCTGGTGAAAATCCGCAGAGGGCGGAGCCGACTGTGAAAATGCCGAAGCCGGCGTTGAACATGGTTGTTCGTCCGTAGATGTCGCCTATTCGCCCTAGCTGGGTTGTTGTAACAGCAATTACCAGCAGGTAAGTTAGTATTATCCATATTGTTGTGATGAAGTCAGAGTGTAAACCGTCAGTTATTGCGGGAAAAGCTAGCAATACAATGGTGCTGTCTAAGGCACCCATCAACGTTCCCAAGACGACGATAACCAGAATAACGTTCTGACTCTTCACCATAAGTTCCTAACGATGAAAAATACTGCTTTTTATGCTTTTACCCATATTTTTCTTAGTTTTTGAAGCGTGTTTTGCCGCTGATCGCGACCGCAGCTCTGTGTGTGCTCAATCAAACCTCGAATCAGCCATATGTGCTTGATATGCTTGAAATAAGAATCAACGCATCGCTGAATGATCTTAATCCTCTACATTTCACCAGGGTTTTGTATTTTGTGGTTTGAAGAATTCCAAAGTGGGTTGTTGCACTATTGATAAAGGTTTAAAGCCTAATTCTACCAATAGGAATCGGTGTCGCATACGGAGAAATCGATTGTAGCAATTGTAAAAGGCGAAAGGGGACACGAACCCGTTTTCAAAGCGCTGGACTTGATTGATTACAAATCATGCTTGTCGGGTTACAAGAAAGCCCTCATAAAAGTCAATTTCATAACCACTAAGACATGGGATGAAGGAGCAACAACCGACCCGATAATGGTTGAAGCTATAATAAAGAAGCTAAGAGACTTGCCTCTTGAAATCTTCGTTGTCGAGTCGGATGCAACCATGACTAACGCTGACAAAGCCTTCGAAGTCACAGGAATGAAAGAGATGTGCCAACGAAACGGCGTGGAGTTCCTTAATTTACGATATCAAAAAGACAAAGTCAAAATTGCTATTCCAAATTGTGAAACTTTAGGCAGCATAACCGTCCCACGCATCGTTAGAGAATCCGCCATAATCAGTGCTGCAAAAATGAAAACTCACATGTCTACCAAAGTAACTTTGGGTATGAAGAATATGTTTGGTCTTTTGCCCGACAAGTTAAAAATGAAATATCATGCGAAAGGCATAAGCAAAGTCATTGTAGACATCAACACAGTAATCAAACCGGCACTGACAGTAATAGATGGCTTTGTCGCAATGGAAGGACGCGGACCAACCAACGGCACACCGGTCAAAATGGACTTGATAATTGCAGGAAAGGATGTCGTTGCCACTGATGCAACCGCAGCCAGAGTCATGGGGTTCGACCCTGCGGAAATTTCTCACATTCGAACAGCTGCCCAGAAAGGATTAGGAAACATCGACAACATAGAAATCGTAGGCTCAAAACTTGACGACGTAGTGAGAGTGTTTAAGAGAAGTAAGTAGCGCCTAAGATAGGTCGTTTTTTATGAAGAAACCTTAGAGAAGATTTCTAATCTTCCCCTTTCTTAACTAAAAAAGATGCCGAAAAGAATAGAAATTTTGTTTGCCTATTAAGCAAGGTTTATACGTTTCATAACCAGTTTCTTGGGCTTCATTACGCTGATAATACATTGGCGAAAGAGCGCATCGAGCAAAATCAATGTAGTTGACGCGGAAAGCCTGTTCGGATTGAAAGGGAACGCATGAAGAAGAAACTGAAGCTGATTGCAATCTTAATCGCTTTAATGATGTCAATGTTGATAATTGCTAGATTTTCACCAGTAAGTTTGCAAAGTAACGTTCCTGACCCAATTCGAGTTGCTTGCGTTGGTGACAGCATCACCGAGATTACCGAGTATCCTTCTGACCTTCAGTCATTGCTTGGTGCTAACTACAGAGTGGGCAATTTTGGCCACAGTGGAGCCACAGTATCACTAAACACTTGGTGCCCATACATGAACCAATCTGAATTTGAAGCAGCCATGGAATTTCAGCCTGAAATTGTAATTATTATGCTTGGAACTAACGATGACCACAGTTGGGCTTATCAGTACAATGACAGTTTTGAACATGATTACACAGCACTTATTACCTCATTTCAAGGGCTTGAAAGCAACCCACAAATTTGGCTTGTAAAGCCGCCTCCGATTTTCAGCAACACTTCAGATTTGAACAACGCGTATTTCATGGAGAACATAATTCCGCAAATTCAAGACCTAGCAAACAAACTTAAATTGACCACAATTGATGTGAACAGTGCATTTGGCAATCACACCGATTATTTCACAGATGGAGTGCATCCTAACAGCCAAGGAGCAGAAGTCCTTGCTAAACAGGTTTACAACGCAATAAATTCCTACGATAACTAAGCCAAGGACCTAAGGTTTGGCCAATTTCTTATTCGTTGTAAAGTTTGTGCGAGAAAATTGAATAGGCCACCGAAATTTAAACCTCTAAAAGTTTGGGTTTGGTGTTAGCACCTGTTAGTATGAGACCGTAAACTTCAACCCTCTATAGTTTGCTGGAAAGGTTTATTTCATGGCATGGCACTATGATGTGAAATTGCAGGCGGATAATCATTGTCCGTTGGGATGTGGCCGAAAGGCTGAACCGTAAGCAAAAATAAACATTTAGGAGGAAAATTAGATAGATGGCATACAAGTACATTGCGGAAGAGTGGTCTCAGCCGGAAAAATCCTTCGTTGAAGAACTCATGCGGGAAAGATTAGTGCAGTGGCGAAAGCAACCATCAACGCTTCGCATTGAGCATCCGACAAGGCTTGACCGTGCAAGAAAACTAGGCTACAAAGCCAAACAAGGCTTCGTAGTGGCACGCACGAAAGTGCGCAGAGGCGGACTGCGAAAGAAGCGCCCGCGCTCAGGTAGACGACCCAAACGCATGGGAGTCGCCAAATTTAAACCAGCCAAAAGCCTAAAACTCATAGCTGAAGAGCGCACAGCAAAGCATTTCCCAAACATGGAAGTTTTAAACAGTTACTGGGTAGGCGAAGACGGAAGGCACAAATGGTTCGAAGTCATACTGCTTGACCCCAAGAGCCCAGTCATAAAAACAGACAAAGACGTTAACTGGATAACCGAGAAACAGCATGCCAGCAGAGTCTTTAGAAGCTTAACAAGCGCAGGCAAAAACGTCAGGGGCTTACACCACCGCGGAGCGGGAGCAGAAAAAGTCAGACCAAGCCACCGTAGAGGAGCAAGAAAAAGAGCAGCACCTACTGGCAGAAAGCCAAACCCGGGGAGATAAATTTCATGCATCATATCAAAGCAGTAATAATTAGGCACAACAAAAAACAAAACATCGGCAAAGGATTTAGCCCAACAGAACTGAAGAAAGCAGGCGTAAACAAACAGCAAGCTAAACGAATCGGCTTACCAGTTGACGTTAAAAGAAAAACAGCACACGAGCAAAACGTCGTAACGATAAAAGAACACGCGGAAAAAGCAAAAGCAAAAGCAAAAGCAAAAGCAAAAGCAAAAGCAAAAGCAAAAGCAAAAGCAGCAGCAAAACCTAAACCGCAAAAAACTGAACCTAAACCGAAGAAAAAAGCTAAAAGCTAGAAGCCCAGAAACAAATCGGTGTCCAATGTCTTCTAAACCGCCAATAGCTTACATCGACATTCGAGTATTTGCGCATGCAACCGAGGATACAGATAAAGTCCTAGCCGCTGTACGCAACCTGTTGCCAGAAGAACTGGCGGAAACCCTTATTTTTCAAACAACAAGTTTAACAGGGCATTATGGAAACCCAATCACTATTTTAACAGCCAAACTAACCGACAAAAAACTGCTTCCCACAGCACTTGGGAAAATCGGCTCAGGTTTAAATTCAATAGATAAAGAAGAATTAAGCCGGGACTTAAAACTGCACTTAGAAAAAGGAAACTTGTATCTGAGGTTCAACAAGCAATCAGCCTATCTAGGAACTATAAAGTTTACGCAAAACGACCCCGTCCACTTCAAAATACACTTCAAAAACAAATCGCCCCAAGAAATAACGGATCTATGCAAAAGTGCTGGGTTGTTGCCATGACTCGAGCTTTCTCGGATTTGCATTTACGCGTTAACCCTAAAGACCAGCAAGCAACACAGCAATTAATCACCAAAGCCGCGCGCTTCGGCTACAGCCAAGTTTCTATCCCCTTCACTTCAAAACTAAGCGAAGAAGAATCAGCCAAACTCAAAGCAACCTGTCGCGAAGCAGGCTTAGATTTTGTTTCCCGAGCAGATTTCTACCCAAGATCGGAAAATGACCTAACCCATTTTCTGCGAAAGTTCAGGCGCCGATTCGAAGTCATATGCATCACATGCGACAGCAAAGAAGTAGCAAGGCAAGCGGCAAAAGACAGACGCGTAGACCTCCTAAACTTTCCCAGCCTTGACTACCGTAAACGGTTTTTTGACCGTGCGGAAGCCGAATTAGCCAGTTGCAGCTTATCGGCGTTGGAAGTGGATGTTAAGCCACTTATAATTTTGGAAGGCCCAACCCGAGTTAGATTGCTCATGAGTTTACGCCGAGAAGTCACCATTGCACGCGAATTCAAAGTTCCCATAGTTGTTTCAAGCGGCGTTGGCGAAGAGCGGCTTATGCGATTGCCAAAGGACATGGCAAGTTTAGCTTTCCTATTCGGTCTAGATGAGGCTCAGGCTTTAGACGCAACCTCAACTACTCCAGCAGCAATCGTTGCGCGCAACCGTGAAAAACTCAGCAGCCGATTTGTTGCACCCGGCATCAGTTTGCTCAAGGAGGGCAAGCCAATTTGAAACGGGCTAAACGGCGTTACCTAGCCCTGCAACTGGAATACGAAGGCATACCCACAGAACGCGAATTGATTGATGCTGTTTGGGCAGCCGTAACCAAGCTTTATGGCGAGGTTGGTGCAAGCTTAACAGGTTTAGCCTTGATAAGTTTCGATGGGGAACGCAAAGTTGCTGTGCTCAGGGTCTCGTTAGCTACGCTAAGCATAATGAAAGCTTCTTTGGCTACAATTACCAACATTTCAAGCAAGGATGCAGCGGTGCATGTGCTGTCGGTTTCAGGTACGCTTAAGGCCCTGTATTCAAACAGAAAATAGCATTTGCCAGTTTTTTGTGTAAAGTTTTTGTTTATTTTTGACAAACCATTTCATAGCTAAGTCTCATATTTGCTTGAACAAATTTACAAAACTAGCTCAGAAACGTTTATCAATTACCATAGAACCGTTAATCAACATTACAAAAATGCTTTGATAGAGCATCAAAAAAAGACAGAAAAGTGAAAAATATTGGAATTACGAGACTTCTATTTCAAAATGCCGTTAAAAACCGAACCAATCCTAGACGATTCCACATTACGAGATGGCATTCAAATGCCCGGCTTAGCCGCTGGACCAAAAGACTCCGCAAAAATAGCTCAGTTCCTATCAGAAATAGGAGTCGAACGCATTGAACTATTCCATTATCAACAGTCCGACAAGAAAGCAGCAAAACTCATCGCAGACATGAACCTGGACTTGCGCGTCGCCGCTTGGTGCAGAGCCTTAAGAGAGGACATTGACAGCGCCGTGGCATGCGGATTTAAAGAAGTCGGCATTTCTCACCCCGTCTCCGACTTACATTTTAGAGCCAAATGGCCTGAAAAAACCCAAGAGCAAATCTTAGCCAACATCGTTAACGTAGTTGAATACGCAGCTAAAACCTGCGGACTGAGAACTTTTGTTCATGGCGAAGACAGCACACGTGCAGACTGGAACTTTGAGAAAAGACTAATTAACGCAGTTGCAGACGCAGGCGCAGAATGTTACCGTATCTGCGACACAGTGGGCATCGGCTTATCCGATCCAACTGCACCATTGCCCATTGGCATACCGGCCAAAGTGGTAGCCATCAAAAAAGAAACCAAAATCACCAACATAGAAATTCATGCACACGACGACTTCGGGAACGCAGTAGAAAATACCATGGCAGCAATTAAGGCAGCATCAGGCGTTTGGGACAAAGTTTACGCTAGCACCACGTATCTTGGCATAGGTGAGCGCGCAGGCAACGCGGAAACAGAAAAAGTACTTTTGAACCTGTACTTACATTACGGCGTTAAGAAGTACGAGGGCAAAACCCAGAAGCTAAAGCAAACCGCCGACTACATAGGAAAAGCAACTGGCTACGTGGTTCCGCCTAACAAGGCAATTGTCGGCGACTACGGATTCGCTCATGAGTCAGGAATCCACACACACGGCGTCTTAGTAGATCCGTGGACGTATGAGCCTTATCCGCCTGAACTAGTCGGCAACGAACGCCGCTTAACAATTGGAAAGCAATCAGGAAAAGGCATAATCAAACACAAAATAACCGAGCTGTCAGGAAACACTCCAGACGACCAAACCGTAGCTACAGTGGTGGAAAAAGTAAAAGACATCTATGCCAACGGAAGAAGAGCATCGTTAAAAGAGGAAGAATTCAAAAAAATCCTCCGCATACTAAAAATACTCCCAGAAAACAACCACTAAATACCCAGCAACAGCTAAGCAAACAGAAATATCTTGCTAAAAAAATACTATAGAAACAAGAAAAAGCAATTTAGCTGCTTGGCTCGCACTTTTGTGTAAGCCTTTCCCAATGTTCATCTGTGTAACGTTGCATCTCAGCGAGCACATGTTGGTTTTGCGGGGTAAAGAGATGCCTGAACCTGCCTTGACCGGCAATGTAATCTTTAACAGGCTTCTTCTTTTGCGGTGCCAAAGCAATTAGTTTGCTTGGTATTGAAAGCTGCCGTTTGCCGTTTACCGCTTCCCAAAGTGGGAAAACACATGATTCAACCGCTAACTTGGAGTACTCCATAGTTTTGGCTGGTTCAGTTCGCCAACCTCTTGGACAAGGTGCAAATATGTGTAGGAAGGCTGGTCCGTTGACTTCTATGCCTTTGCGGACTTTTGTCAGCATGTCTTTCCAGTAGTAGGGTGTTGCAGTGGCTACATATTCCATGTCATGAGCCAACATGATTTCGGTGATTGGTTTTTTCTTCTCAAGTTTGCCTGGAATTGCTGAGCCAGCAGGAGTAGTTGTTGTTGCTGCTCCAGTTGGCGTTGAGCTGCTTCTTTGTATTCCCGTGTTCATGTAACCTTCATTATCATACAAGATAAAGAGGAAGTCATGTCCCCGTTCAACAGCGCCAGACAAAGCTTGCAAGCCAATATCGCAAGTTCCTCCGTCACCAGCCAACGCAATAATATCAATCTGCTCTTGTTTCACTTTGCCTTTCTTGCGCATAGCTTTCAATGCCGCGTCGATACCCGAAGCGTTCGCAGCGGCGTTCTCAAAAGCCGTGTGGAGCCATGGTAGACCCCAAGATGTGTACGGGTAAATTGACCCAACTATTTCCATACAGCCAGTTGCTTGAGTCACAATTGTGGGTCCCCGCGTAGCTTTCATTATCATTCGCAGCATCGCTGCTGGTCCGCAGCCTGCACATGCTCTGTGACCTGAAAGAAAAAGGTCTGGTTTAGATGCAATATCTTTTGCCGTGAATTTCCATTCTTGAGTGGTCAAATATTTTTCCTCCTTATTCTCTTAATCCATAATAATGCACTTGAGTTTCTACCTGCCCTGTTGTGGAGATCTGTGCTAGGTCTTCGAAGATTCTTCGCAAGTCACGTGGGCTCGTGTCTCTACCGCCTAAACCGAAAATGTAATTGACAATTGGCGGATGCTCCTTTACATCATACAGTACGTGTCGGATTTCGTTGAAAACTGGACCGCCGAAGCCGCCGAAACTCATGCTTTTATCCATAACTGCAATAGCCTTAACGTTTTTTAGTGCATTTCGAAGTTCTTCGACTGGCAATGGCCTAAACGTACGCAGTCGTAGAACCCCAGCTTTAACTCCTTCTTGCCTTAGCTGGTCAACTATTACCTTTAATGTTCCAGCAGTTGAGCCAATGCAAACAATTGCAACTTCAGCGTCCTCAAGCTGGTAAGCATCTATTAGTCCGTTGCCGTAGCTTCTGCCGCTGATTTTACCGTATTCACTGTTAACTTCCTGTATCTTCTTCAACGCGTTCTTCATGCCTTCTTCCTGTTGCCGCTTAAACTCAAAATAGTAGTTTTGCAGTGCATTTGGTCCCATAGTCATCGGATTATCAGGATCAAGTTTGAAAGGAACCATTTTTCCCTCATGAGTAAGCACAGTTGGTAGTTGTCGTTCTCCAATGTACTGCTTTACCGCTTCTTCAGGAAGGACATCTACTCTTTCCAGAGTATGGCTAATTGTGAAGCCATCTAAACCCACAATGATTGGCAACGAAACACTAATATCTTCAGCTATCTTGAAAGCTTGAATAATTGAGTCGTAAGCTTCCTGAGCGTTCTCAACGTAAATGTGAATCCAGCCGCTGTCTCTCTCACTCATGCTGTCCGAGTGATCTCCGTGAATGTTGAGCGGTGCAGACAAAGCACGATTAGCAATCGCCATAACAACGGGAGCACGTGATCCAGACGTAACGAAAAGCATCTCATGCATTAACGCTAAGCCTGCAGAAGCGCTAGCAGTGAAAGTTCTTGCACCAGTAACCGAAGCAGCAAGACAAGCGGTCATAGCGCTATGTTCGGATTCAGTGCAGACAAATTCTGTTTGAACTTCTCCGTTGGCGACGTATTCACTGAATTTTTCAACTATAATTGTTTGAGGTGTAATTGGGTAAGCTGCAACTACGTCAACATCGCATTGTTTAACGGCGAAGGCAACTGCTTCATCTCCGTTAAAAGCCATAGTTTCTTGTTTAGCTTGTTTTTCCATATTGTTTTATCCCTTTTGTATTTTCATGGTTATTGCTTTAGTTGGACATTCGTTAGCGCATATTCCGCAGCCTTTGCAGAAACTCATGTCAAACCAGATTTGACCCTTGTTTGGAACCCATTTAATTGCTCCTTCAGGGCAAAACATTACGCATGTTAAGCAAAGAGTGCATTTTTCCAAATCTCGTACTGGCATGTAAGTTTTCCAATCGCCAGTCTTGAATCCAATGCTGGATTTTGAGCATACTCCAGCTATGGAGATTTCTTTCCAGCTTTTTTCTTGGCTCACTCGGATTTTGCCTCCCTATATGATTCCGTGATAATTGCAAAGTTTTTCTCTGCTAAGTCCAGTCTGAAACGTCCTTTCAACGTTTTTTCTATCCCCTCTAAAGTTACTATTCCAGTAGCCTTTGCAACACAGCCAAGCAGTGCCGTGTTGGTTATTGGCGCTCCCAAAATTCTTAGTGCAATTTCGGTTGCTGGAACAGTCCACACCTTGCATTTTGCTACCTTGAGCTTCTCTTTGAGGGCAGCCGGTTCTTCTGAAGAATTAATGATTAGTATGTCCTCATCATCGTTTAATCCTGCTGTAACTGGAACAGTTTTCAGCAGCGTGTTATCTAAAACAACAACAACATCTGGTTGGTAAATCGCACAATGCAATCTTATCGGTTCAGTACTTATTCTTGTAAAGGCAGTCACTGGAGCACCCATTCGTTCAGGCCCAAATTCTGGGAATGATTGAATGTATTTGCCTTCATCAAGGGCTGTTCGTGCCAATAGTTCGCTGGCTGTCCATGCTCCCTGTCCTCCTCTACCATGCCATCTGAACTCTACCATATTCTTCAAATAATCCTTCTCCGAACGCGTTTTCTCATTAGATAGTCAAATACCTTGATATATTTTTCTAGTAAAACTATCAAATTTTCTATTTAATGTAAAAAACGCGCTTTTTAAAGTTGACAAAGTTATTCTTATAGATATGGTTAAATTCAGTTAATTAAAATTTTTGGATTTGGAACTAAACAACTGAGATTAACTAAGTGAGCACAAAAGTCATTTCTAACGTTTTGGTGGTGAAGGCTTCCTGTTCAATTTCGATAACTTATCTATATATGCCTATAAGACCCCCGATGATTTCATAGCAAAGTGTTATTAGCCTTTTACGTTCAAAGTAAACTGGGAGAGCAAATGAAAAGAGCGGAAGCAGTGACTCTACTGAAGGAATTATTTGCACAGCAGTTAATCCAACCGTCTCTTGTTCTTATCGAACAAAGAAGCCCCGACGCATATCAATTGCAGATTAAAGGCATTTATAACCTGCAAGAAATTGAAATGTTTGTAAAGGATAGGTTCTATTTAGAAGAGAACAAAGGCTATTTGGTCTTTAACAAGTCATAAGGAAAAAAGTTAATTACTCTATCTCGCCACTTTGAAAGAGCAACTAAAGTAAGTGCATGCATAAGCTTCAACATGAAGAAATGGTTTTCCAATAATTTGTCAGGCTTAAACTCCTATTCCACCAATTTGGGCATTATCCATTCAGAGATTTCCTTCGACTGGCATACTGCGAAAATAATCCTGAAGTAATTTGGCCACATAAAGATGATACAAACTATCAGACAAAAGCCAATAGCGAATTAAGTAATCCTTTAAAATTCATCTTATTCTTCCTATTTTAATTTCTAATCGTCATAGTCACGACGAGCGTGGATCCTTTCGTGAGTATGCTGTTGACAGTAATAGTTCTCCCATGTGCTTCAACGAAGCGTTTGCAAATTGGTAGACCCAAGCCCATTCCTCCGGGCTTGGTTGTGAAAAGTGGTGTCCAAAGTTTCTGCAAAGTATCTTCACTCATTCCCACACCCGCATCTGCGAAGCTGAAGGCTACGTTGTTCCCAACTCTTAATTCCGAGGACAAACCAAAAAACTGGTAATCATCAAAGACAAAACCGAACAATGGAAGAGCAAAGAGCAATATTGCTACTCTGCTTGCCTTATGTCCTTACGAATGTGAAATTCTCTATAACTTTCTTCCTGGCTTCCTTCTAGTTCAAGCCGCAGTCTGCCGAACATCCACTGTGTCTTCCAATTCACTCTTATGTTTTAGACCTTTATTTATCAATTAGCTTGAAGAAATACTCAGCATGCCTTTGACTTTGAACTTTAAACGCAGCGCACTCAATGGTGACATTAGTTCTCACAAGAAGATAGCTGGCTTGTCACTGCGTTCCATTCGTGGGCTTCAGTAATTACTTTTTGAAGCACCAATGGCAAGTTTTTTAATAGTTCTTTTTAGCTAAGGACTATCTTGTGCTAATGTACATGAACATGTTTCGTTTGTTAGCAGTAGGTATTTGCATAATTTTCGTTTTCAGTTTAGTTTTGATTCCGTTTGCTAATGCTGATTGGATAATGTTTCATGCCAACCCTTCTCATAGCGGTGCAGGAACAGGCAATCCACATTTTAGCCCCGTCCTGCTCTGGAAATATGCCGCTAGCTATTGGGTTTATTCGTCTCCGGCTGTCGTCAACGGCGTAGTCTACGTAGGTTCCTATGATGGCAATATTTATGCTTTAAACGGAAAAAGCGGCGATAAACTATGGAGTTACGCCACCAGCTACCCAATTGATTCGTCTCCAGCTGTTGCCAACGGCGTCGTCTACATTGGCTCAGACGACGGCAACATTTATGCTTTGAACGCCAAAAGCGGGATCCAAATCTGGAATTACACCTCTGCTGGTCAAGTTAATTCCTCTCCGACGGTAGTCAACGGCGTCGTCTACATAGGCTCATATGACGATAACGTTTATGCCTTGAACGCTACAACGGGCAGCAAAATATGGAGTTATACAACAGGTGGATGGATAGCTACCTCGTCTCCTGCATTTGACAACGGAATAGTCTATGTAGGCTCCTACGATGGCAACGTTTACGCTTTGAACGCAACCAACGGTCACAAACTCTGGAACTACACCACTGGGAGTGCAGTTTATTCGTCTCCGGCTGTCGTCAACGGCGTAGTCTACGTAGGCTCGTGGGACGACAATGTTTATGCTTTAAACGCTACAAGAGGCAATAAACTCTGGAACTACACCACTGGCAACGAGGTTGGCTCATCTCCAGCTGTTGTCAACGGCGTCGTCTACATAGGCTCCTACGATGGCAACGTTTACGCTTTGAACGCTGCCAACGGTGAAAAACTTTGGAGTTACCCTACGAATTATGATGTTGCTTCGTCTCCAGCTGTTGTCGGCAACGTCGTCTACATAGGCGCTGAAGACGGAAACGTTTACGCTCTAAACGCTACAGGCGGTAACAAACTTTGGAATTACAAAACTGGCAACGAGGTTTGGTCGTCTCCTGCCGTCGTAAACGGCATAATCTACATAGGGTCCGATGACAACAACATTTACGCTTTGGGCGCCTCGTCTCCATCGTCTAACACATTATTCATCATAATTGTGTTGGCGACAGCGGTCGTTATAGGGATCGCTGGCATTTTATTGATATTTAGAAATAGATTGAAAACTAAGATCAAGGTTCGTCGCACGCTAAGCGTTTCTTTCTGTGAGAAATTTGGTTCCCTCTTAGGATACTACGTGAACAAGATTAAGAATATCTCGCTGAAAAAGAAGATGATAAAGCGGCATTTATGTCGATAACCAAACGCGGTTTTACTCTCAGAGAGTTTAATGGTTGATTGTGTTTGTTATAAGCTTATATATGAAAAGAAACGATGAGGAATAGCGAGGATTTCGATATGGAGGAAAAGGCAAAAGCTAAGGACAACCGCAACATGCATGCTTAATAGGTGTCGTGCTGCTGGTCATTGCCGTCTTAAGGTATTATTATAAACGCCCACAATGAGTCTTACTCTAAGACTCAACCATTTTTTTATAATTATCTTCTTATTTGCTAAGTCGGCTTTTTCTTTCAGATTTTGCCTTCCCCGTTTTTTTCTTATGGCAAGCGCAGCTGCAATGATTGCGATGATGGCTATTGCAGCCGTTTCTGCATAGCTTGGGAAATTAGTTAAACTTTGAGAGCGAATTCGATTAGGCGCTGCTATTGCATTTTGAAAAAGCGCTGATGTGTTATTTGGAGATGTAGTGAATACTATCGATATTTTATTTGTGTTGGAATGTGTCGTGTACCATGCGTAGTAGTTGTTTGTATCTTGTGTATAGCTTTGGTTTTGAGCAAGTTGGCTGTCTATATAGATTGTAGGTCTTGTTCCATAGAGTACTGCACTTTTCGGGATCGTTACGTTATTGAAATTTGTCGTGCCGCTTTCGCTTGTGGCTGTGAAAAACACTGTTGTTGATGTAGCGGATTGATTTGTTGCAATTGTAACGTTAGAAATTAGCAAGTTGGTTTCGTTTCCGCTGATTTCAATGGCGACTGTTGCTCCCCCACTTATCGTTGTCAACGCACTCTTTGGCGAAGGAGTTGGTATACTAGTCGGAGCGGCAGTTGATGAGGGCATTGGCGCTTGTGTTGGATAAGAAGTAGGTATTGAAGTGGGAGCAGATGCGGGCATTGGAGTAGGGACTGGCGCAAACTCAGCATAAATTATGTGCGAAGCCTCAACATTGCTGAAATTGTAGGAGCTAGCAATTCCAACTGAACTTCCATCTACGTTAACGTCAACTAAGTTATAGCCAGCGTAGGCTGTCACATTAAAGGTTTGGCTATCGCCATAGTTGACGGTTACATTTCCAGTTGGACTAATATAACCACCATCACTAGAGGAAGCGGAAATAGAGGGATTCAACGAAACTGAAACAACAGAAGAATTTACTGTTGCACCAGTGGCATCTATCACCTGCAGAATAAAACTCCATGAACCAGCAGCCGTCGCACTTGAAGTTACAAAATCGAAACTCGATGTGTTTGCAGTCTCTGTGGCGTAAACTCCTGAATAAGGCTCCTCAAACCACTGATACGAGTACGGACCGGTACCCGTAGTAACTGCAGCCGAAGTCAATGCTGAGGTTTGGCCTTGAGCTATCATAGACGGACTTGCCGAGGCTACCGGAGCAAGCAAAGTAGTATTCACCGTAACGACAACGGCAGAGGAATTCGTCGCTTCACCTGCATTATCTTTTACCTGTAGGATGAAACTCCAATTACCAGTAGCCGTGGCACTTGAAGTTGCAAAACTGAAACTTGCCGAGTTTGACCCCACCGTAACATAACTTCCACCTGGAGCCTTTTCAAACCACTGGTAGGTGTATGGTGAAGAACTCGTAGTAATAAGGGATGAGGTCAAACTGCTATTCTGTCCCTGATTAACCGTGCCAGGAGCAGGCGTCACAGCCGAAGCTACCAAAGCAGAATTTACGGTAATCGACGTAGTGTTAGACCTAATTGTCATCAAACTAGTTGCAGAGTTAGTCACATTAACGTACAGTGAGAATGAACCTACGGATGAGGCGTTAAATGTGTAATTTGAGCTATTAGTGCCGACTGCACTGCCGTTCAAGTACCACTGATACTTGTAAGGAGTTGATCCACCCAATGCAGCAGACGCGTTGAAAGTCTGATTCTGACCAACATCCAGAGTAGCCGATGAAGGGACGATACTGGCGCTGTAGGAAGGTGACCACAGGTTCAATGCTTGGTTCACGGTCATTACTTGGACCCCACTGCTTGCCACATAATTTAGGAAAGCTGCGAAGTCGCTCTGTGTGATTTGTGACTGCGCCGTTAATGGAGTGGTGAGAATGTTATGGAAAAAAATTATAACCCAGCTGTTAGTTGCGTGCGCCTGATTAACAACTGCTTCATCCTGAGGCAAAGCGCTCGAGTTTCCTGTTTCACCGGGCCACCCCATTGGAGTGCTCATCTGTGTGGCGTTTGGGGGTATTGGCGCGAGAAATCCTGGACCGTATGCATTTCTTGCTGACCGGTAATATTGGAGAACGATGCTGTTAATGTGGCTGTTTGAACCACCATAGGGATAAGCGAAGTTCATAGCTGGAAAACCGTTGGCTTGGAGTAATTGCTGAGAAGCATTGCACTCGTAGTTTATCTGCGCGTCAGTTAAACCCAAAAACGATGGATGATCTACACTGTGGCTTCCAATTTCGTTTCCAGCATTTTGTAGCGTCTGGAGGTTTGAGATGTTCATGCAGCCAGCCGCTCCAATATTATTTGTGATAATGTAGTATGTTCCGACAAACCCATGTTGCTGCATTAAGGGAAAAGCATTACTGATCTGACTACTCGTTCCATCATCAAAAGCTATGGTGACAACTCCCGATGTTGGCTGTGCCTTTGCCAGATTTCCCGTAAAAAGCACTCCATTAGCCAGCATTATCAAGGCCATCACCGCAATTATTAAAATCTTAAAAGGTCTCTGCACAACTTTCCACTTTATTGCTACCCCTGCGATTTCTATTTTCCTCCCCTATTTCTTCCGCACCCAGACTACAGAGCCTTAACTAGATTAGACGAGAGCTAATTCAGCATTTAAAACCTTCTCTATTCAAAGTGATTAGAATTCAGAAGACTTTCAACCAGGAGAAGTCAGTTTTCAGCCTGCTATCTATGCTTTTCAGTGTTATGATGGCAGCATTACAGCCATAGGAGCCTCTTTTCTATTCATTCCCGGTCTGTCCGACGCGTTGCGACGTCATTGACAAACCTATCAAAAACTAAACTAAAGCCTGCAAACCATAACGCAAATCTACACGGGGCTTGTAACCCAAAACGCTCTTAGCCTTAGAAATATCCGCATAACTGTCTTTGATGTCACCAGCTCGGATTTTTTCATGACGAATTTCCAGTTCGACATGAGCCAACTCTAGAATCGTTTTTGCTAACTCGTTAATTGATGTTGGCTTTCCAGAGCCAATATTGAGAACCTGGCCGTTCGCATTTACACTTCGTATAGACGCTAAAACGGCTTCAACAATATCGTGCACGCTGACAAAATCTCTAGTTTGTGAACCGTCTCCATAAACAACCAACGGTTTGTTCTGTCTTACGCGGTCAATGAAACGAGTTATTACCCCGCTATAATCGTTCAAACCTTGTCTTGGACCATAAACATTAAAAAACCGCAGAACAACCGACCGCAAAGCCTGCCGTTTGTCAACACCCAAACAGTAACCTTCGCCTAGAAACTTGGACTCTGCATAAGGCGAAATAGGATTAGGTTTACACGTTTCATTGACGGGCAAAAACTCAGGGTCACCATAAACAGCACAACTAGAAGCAAAAACGAACTTACTAACGGCGTTCTCCACACAGGCGTTTACCAAATTTTGTGTTCCAGCAGCATTCACATTAAAAGTTAGATCAGGGTGCTCAACCGAAAAAGTCACACTTGTCAAAGCCGCAAAATGAACAACTGCATCCACACTCTCTAAACTCTTAGCAACAACTGCTGAATCGCAAATGTCACCCTTAACAAATTCTACGCAACCAGCCTTCAAATAAGCAGAGATGTTTTCAAGTTTGCCGGCTGATAAATTATCAAGAACCCTAACACCGTAACCTTCAGCCGCCAGCTTGTCAACCAAATGACTGCCGATAAAGCCAGCTCCGCCAGTAACCAAAACCTTCTTGGACCCACTCACCTAAATAATCCTCCAGAAACCTAAACAAGAAAAAGAAATCAACGCGTTAAACACTAAAACAACAGACATTACACTGCAAAACAACCCAGAAAATAATCCTGCCCCTCTATCTGAAAACAGCATAGACCCCATAAGGACAAATAAACCCTAAAAGGCTTATGGTAACCGACACCCTTCAGCTAATGTGAAAAGAGGCGCGAGAAACGCAAAAAGGAGGATTTGACGTACCTCTTTTTATTTTATTACCATTTGGTTGAACATAGTTTTTAGATCCTTTACGTCCTAGTGTTGCGCGATTTTTCCTTTTCTCAATGCGGACAATGTCAACTGCTGTAAAGAAGATTTTGTGCCGTTAGCATTGATTCTCATCCTTCAGAACTTACTAAACGCCCAGAAAGAATTTTTATCTGAATATCAATATATGTAATTGAGATTAGTTTACATAATATAATTGAGAGAAGTTCCTGCCATAAATGTCAAATGCAGAGGAAGAACATAGGGATAATTTGCTTGGTGGACTTGCAATTACTCTAATAGGGTTACTCCTCAGTTCATCCGCTATATGGGGGCTAGTTGATAACGTCTATTCAATGAATAATGGACTTGTACCAATAATTTTTATTATTTTAGGAATTGGATCAATTATTTTAGGCATATCAATATTTACTCGTAAGCCTGAGGCGTAGCAATCGTCGTTTTGTCAAGAAGAAGCAAAGAATTCAAATACATCAAATGAAAACTTTCGTGATGCGACCACAGCTTCTCAGCACTTATCTGTTTCTTAAAGTTTAAAAATAAAAAAAGGAAAGAGGGTTGTTTTGTTGTTTTGGGGTTTATGGCTTTTTTCTTAGTAAGAGTAAGCCGACTATGGCGATTGCGATGATTATGGCGACTACTGCTGCGACGATACCGATAGTTAGACCTGACATTGTTGCTACATTAGATATTGGCGATGCGGTTGGTGCTGTTGTAGCGGGTGGTGAGCTTGCATAGACGTATGTGTCTGCAGAAGATCCGTAGTATCCTCCGGTTCCTGCAAAGGTAGCGATGACAGTATAGTTGCCTGCAATGGGAGGTGTCCAAGTGAGACCATATGTACCGAGTGCGTTACTGGTAGCGGTGCCGAGGGTTACAGTGTTGCCGTTAGGATCAATAGCTGTCAAAGTAACTGGCACACCAGTCGTGTTAGATGGGTGAGGCTGCTGCTCGTAGACGTACTCCATCCACTGGGTCATGCTTGAGTCAGATACGCATGGAAGACCATTGGGGAAGTTCGCGGCTACTGCTTCTTGCGATGCGCCTGCAAAGACGTCAGTAACTGTGCCATCTATAACCATGGGTGAGCCTACAGTTCCAACTGGATCAGGTGCTGTAACAGTGGTTTTGCTTGGTCCCTGGCTATAAGCATATATCTGGCCGTCATAGGCGTTAAACGTTGTAATGACACCGTATGCTACCGCTGTTGCCGTATCGTCAAAAGCAAGATTGCTCCATACTAGCTGCCCGTTAGTGGCGTTTAAAGCTAACACCTGTGCTCCGTGGAATAGCGGTGGACTGTACTCGTGACCTTCAGAGAGATATAGAATTGTGCCAGTTCCAGTACCAGCAAGTGCTTCATCTTGGAAAACCCATATTGGCCAAATACCATAGGGAGTTTCAGTTCCACTTCCGCCAGTGTTCGGATTATCTCTAGTAGACCACGACCACATAATGTTGCCGTTCGCCATGTTAACAGCCCACACATCTCCTCCTAAGGCCCAGACGTATAGTACACCAGTCGTTGCGTCAGGAACAGTTTCGACATCATATGTATCGTAAGTATTTGGCATCTTACCATCAGCCATTGGCACATTAAGACTACCTGTCCATACTACACTGCCTGTAGTTAGAGAGTAAGCGGCCATTGCAAGCGTAACCTGGTTTATTTCAACGTAGACTCCGTCTGCGGCAGAGGGGGTATTAGAACACCTGGTATAAGGTGTGTATATGCCTCCTGTCCGATTATCTATCCACATCAGTGCGCCAGTTTGTGTATTGAAGCCAGCTTCAATTAAATATCCAAGCGTTTCTTCGACAGAAATGGCTCCAGCTGTCATTACTATTGTATTTGCCTGACCAGGCGGAAAATCCAAAGGCAGAAGTACCGAGGCCTGATAATGGAACGCCTGAAATATTATTAGGTATTGTTTGAACATCCCACATTAATCCGTTACTCCAAAGATACACATGATTTAGTGAAATAGCCCAGTTCAAACCAGTTTGTTGCATAGCCTGTGTCATGTTCCACATTTCAAGGTGGGGTCCGTTTGCTGTTACATTATAAGTCATAACTTTGCCTTGGACGATTTGTGAGCCAGAAGTGCCGTTGACAACGTAGCCGATTATGTTTCCATTCGGATCCTGCCCAAGCCAGGTAGGTGCAGTACCGTTGACAATGCTGCAGAGATATTGTCCAGTCATGCCATCATACATATTCCATTGAGTCCCAGAGTTAGGTACTAGAATTCCGCCCGTTTGGGACGCAGGAAGAGTTCCTGTGGTCCAGAGGTATGGACCAACATCGCCGTATTGGTTAATATTTTCGAAGTCAACTATCATACCGCATCTCAATGCATTAGTGGTGTTTGCTACCCATAGGGTTTGTCCGTTGTATAAGTTAATGGCTATGATTCCTTGTTCGCTACTTGTGGTCGTTGTAAACCAAGTAGAGTACTCTATGCCGTCAATTATTACTGGTGCATATTTAGGGTCGTACTGAAGTTGTCCAGTAGTTGCTGAATTGTTCGCTATTGCCGAGGTTTCCACCAGCTACGCCTCCTATACACCAAGGCTTAGTCCAAAGAATGTGAGCAGTAGTTGGCGCTGAAGTGTATGGGTTATGGCTGCCGGTGCCTCAACTTTTTTCTTCCTTAGGGAATTGACCTAATGTTTGCTGTTCATGCTTTGGAAGGGTTGATATGTTAACCAGTTTTTCAATTTCAGCGCCATCTATTGTTTTTCTATGTTTAGCTTTGTCATAGAAAGCTAAGAAGGCATCATAGAAGATGAATTGCCACTTGTATTGATTCAAGCTTTCTTTAACAATAGGTTCTGATATTTTCATGATAAGCAAGTTCTTTCTCTCTTCTGGAATTAAGATTAAGCGTTTTACTGTATCCGATGGTATGTTTGAACCTCTAATAATCGCATCCGAAACTCCAGTTGAGTTCTCAACTTCAAACTCGTATGCTATTTCGCCATCTTTAAGCCATAGAGCATCAATTCTTTTAATCCTATCCATAGTATCTTTTGAAACTGGCAGATTGAAGTCTTTTCGCCATTCTGGAATGTCTGCGTAAACTTCAAAGCCCGATTTTAGTCCTAAATCAACAAGCATTTCTATTATTTGGTTGTGCTGTGACTGCCTAACCCTCATTTGTTTCTTTAGTTGCCATTTACCATCAGGAGTTTTCTCAGCGTATTCTTCTAATATGCTTTTGACACTTTGTGTATCTGGAGTAAGCGAGTTCTGAAATTTAGTGAAGATTTCTTCAAGAATGTCATCAAAAGAAGCGATAACCTTCCTATTGAGTACCCCAATTATGGTGGCTTCAATTCTTTCATGCAGTGATGACGTTTCAAGGAACAGTTTCTCTTTTAACCACCACTTCTTTCCCACAACTTTGCCTTTTTCGTTTAAGGAATCCACAAGAACAAATTCTTTGCCTAAGTGCCTTTTCAAAACTTCGTCTAGTCCTTCAGGAGCGCTAAATGGGTAGCCATTCTTTTTTAGGTCATTAAATATTATTGGATAACTATTAATTATAATCGAGTATGTTACTGGTTCTCTGCGTACAGCTATTATATGTTTGACGGTATCAACGACTATTCTTTCATAACGTTCCTTGTCAATTTCAGACGGCGACAAGATATTTGCTTTAATTTCTGGTTTTCTAAAACGTATATAATAATCCCCTACTGCGCTTCCATAAGGTTGAAGAAGCGCTTTTGGAGAAACAACCGCTGGAGATTGATAGATAACTTTCTCTAAATCAAAACCAGAAAGCACTCCTGCTTTAACAATTGAGTTATAGATTTTGACATCTGTATTATGAAAAGTAATCGTTAGCCATTTTCCAGATTTTAAAACCCTATATATTTGCTCAAAAGAAGCCTTGAGCATCTTGTGGTAATAGTCAAAATCTTTTTTCTGTGGATCATTTATTGTTATTTCGTTTTCAAAATTTAGGTCAAAACGTTTATCGTTATCTTTCCCTTTTAGCCATGAAATCCAAAGTGAGCTGAGTTCTAAGTATTGGATAGAACCACCATAAGGTGGGTCTGTAAAGGCATAATCCACGCTTTCAGGTGGTAAAATATCAGATAGCTCAAGAGCGCTATGTACCTTAAGTAGCGCATTTGATTTTTTATTTAAAAGAGAATCAAAATCAGTGGCTTCTTTTGCAAAGGGAATTTCAGCGTTGCTTTCAATTTTGCCTCTTAAAATATGCTTGAACCTTTCCTCAAAATAAAACCAAACTGGAAGTTCTATTCTAACTGGTGGAATCCAGTATCTATGCATTACCCATCCTCTTGAAGGATGAACACCATTTCTAAGCCTTAAGTGGTGAACAACATTTAGCTTTGAAACATTGTGAAGATTACCACTAAAAGCAAGTTTTAACAAATCTTTTGAATCTGACTGAGGAAAGCCTTCAATCTGATTGTATAAAATTGAGAGAGCTATAAGATTCCTTTTTGTAAAAATATCAACAATTCTTACTATATCTTTTCTATGTGTGCCTTCTTGAAAGTCGCTACCATTAAGATACTTGAGTGTTCCTTCTGGAACCCAGAAAGGTATCTCCATTTCTTGAATTTTAGCTATTAATGCAGTATCAGCACTATCTGGTTTCTTTACAAGAAACCTAACACTTCTATTCGATTTCTTAATACACGCTTTGCATTCGTAGCCTATTTCAACAAGTTCTTCTCTAACAATGTTGTTAACATCTAGTTTATTGCCACATTGACAAGTGTCTAGTGGTTCATATTTTTGGTTGACTGCCATAGTTTGTTTATGGCATTGATTGCATTCTACAACGTCAGACCATATTGCATGGGTAATTGTTGCTTGTTTCTTGCAAATTGGGCACTCTGTTTGATATAGGGATTCTATTTGGCTTTTTACAGCTTGTTCGATTTGCTGGAATTTTTCCTTTAAATCATCAATCTTAACCGTAGTTATCGTTAAATGTGTGAGAAAAATCGAGAAAGGGTTTAAGTCAATAGCTACTGCCTTTCTGCCACTTTTCACCGCTTCGATTGCGGTAACACCACTACCAACAAAGGGGTCAAGAACAATTTCTCCCCTTTTAGAGTAATGCTCAATATATTCTGCAACTACATTGTGAGGTTTTCTTGCCCAATACTTGTGCATAAGGTACATTGGTGTATGTGGTTGCGGAGAAATCGCATGTTCAATTTGCGTCAGATATTTTGTCAATGGTTCCTTCTTCTCAGGCAAGTTGCCTCACTTCTGAGGTAGGCTTATTCCTCTAAAGTCTTTAAAAGGTTAGCCTAAGAATCATGAGTCAAGTGTTGGGTCACTTAACTTAACAGTATCCTTTTTGGACAAGCCTTATAGGTTGGTAGTTCCAACGTTTGTTGGTTTTAAAATGGTAATGAACATATTTGGCCGAGAAGAAGAGGAAGATTGCGACGACTGTGATTGCGAAGACTGCGAGGATGAAGAATAATCCTTCTTCCAATTTCTTTTTTTTCCGAATCTTGCCTTTGCCTAACTACTGTTAGTTACTTATAAACAATGGTTTGATCAACCCTGCAATAAGCTGAGCCTACAGTCTAAACTGGAAAGCTGAAATAATGGTGCACTAGATATACTGAAGAACACTCTTTTAGAAGGTGCAGAAAAATGGGAAAAACCGTAGGAGACGATTTCCAAGCGGAGACAAAATACACCCGTAACAAAAGCCTCGGTAGCAACCTGGACTGGAAGAACAAGCCTGAAACTTACAAGAACTATCCATCAAGCAAGACTATTAAGCTACCAACACAGTTGCCAGAGGAAACAATTCTCTTTAACGAAGTTCTTCGCAGACGCAGAAGCATCCGCTCCTTCTCAGATAAACCTTTGAGCCTACTTGAGTTGGCTTTTCTTCTTTGGGCATCAACTGGAATACAAAGAATTGAGAACGGCTATGAGTTTCGTACAGCTCCATCGGCTGGCGCATTATACCCCATCGAGACATACATAGCTGCAAACGACATCGAAGAATTGGAGAGCGGCATTTATCATTACAACATAAAGAACCACATGCTAGAAGAAATAACGACGGGAAATTTTGGTAACGCCATAGCTCACGCAGCTTTGGGTCAAAAGATGTGCGCAACCGCGTCCGCAGTCTTCATCTGGACAGCTATCTTTAGGAGGTCAAAGTGGAAATACTCACAGAGAGCCTACAGATACATCTATTTAGATGCCGGACACATAGCTCAGAACTTAGCATTGGCGGCGACAAGCATCAGATTCGGATCCTGTCATGTTGGAGCTTTCTTTGACGATGAAATTAACTCAATACTACGTGTAGATGGAATGGAAGAAGGCGCGATCTGCCTTAGCGTAGTAGGCCATCCCGAATAGCCTGAGATAGCTGCTGACCATGCAGATAATTCCGTTCTGCTTTAGTTGCGACTTTCGGCAGGGATAAGTTACTTGACAAAGAGGAAGTAAACCTGACTTTCTCTCCACATTAATTATAAGACTCTGCAAAAATGGCTTGGATAAGCCAATTGGTGAACTTTGATCTTATCTAATTAGATACTTGCATAGATTAAATACATCTTTGAAATGATCAAGATAATTATAAAAAAATGGTTGAGTCTTAGAGTAAGACTCATTGTGGGCGTTTATAATAATACCTTAAGACGGCAATGACCAGCAGCACGACACCTATTACAATTGAGAGTGTGCCAAGA